>CAJUCZ010000007.1 GCA_910585375.1 uncultured Alphaproteobacteria bacterium
TTCCCTCTCCTTCCCTCTCCTTCCCTCTCCTTCCCTCTCCTTCCCTCTCCTTCCACACTCCCCCGCTCCATTCTCTTTTCCCTCTCTCGTTCTTTTTCTTCTCTCTTTCCGGCTTCCCCGTTCCTGTTTTTTCTCCTCTTTTTCCGTCCCCACACTCTCCGCCACCTTCTTCTCCTTTTCTCTCCCTGCCTTTTTTCGCCCCTTGTCCCTTTTGCCGCGGCCTTTCCTTTTTTTATTTTCGAGTTTTGGTTTCTTCATAAAGTTGGTTATTTTTTATTGTTACTTTTTGACTGCCAAAAAGTAACCAAAAAGGCAGCCCTACGCTCATTTGCTAAGGTTTCAGAGCAAAATTAACCTCGCTACGCTCTCTAACCCTGTGCTTCACTTTCGGTTTTTGCTCCAAAACCTAAGCTATTCGCAAAGGGCACCCAAACCGTACCGGACGAGAGATTGTGCTTCAGGGGAAGAATAAAAAGCAAAAGTCAAGCCCAACCTCACTTTCTAAATCTTCAGAGCAAAGGTAAGGTCGCTATGCTCCAAAGCTTAGTGCTTCAATTTTACTTCTTTGCTCTAAAGATTAAGAAGTTGTTCGGTAATCGGGCTGGTCTAACTCCCCCTGCCTCCCTCTTATCAAAGAGGGGGAATGGTGCTTCAAGGCACTGTGCCGGTTGTGAGATGGATCCTCAGGTCGAAGCCCGAGGGTGACCCGCACGGCGGGCGGCGGCCGAACGGCGGCGACGCACCCGGCGGGTGAGGCGTCAGTTTGTACGGTGCTTCAGAGACCGCGGTCGGGAGGCCGCACCCGGCGGGTGAGGCGTCAGTTTGTACGGTGCCCTGTGACCCGCGGTGCTACGGAGGAAGTGTGATAGAGTTTCTGCTTTGAAGAGGGAAGAAAAAAAGCGGGAGATTAATCCCGCTTTTTTGTTACTGCCAAGGATAATCTTTGGCGTCGACAAGTTTTATTTCAAATACCTTATCCAGAAATGAAAACAGATACACATATTCTTCCATTCTCACATGGCTGGTATTTCTTCTTAATTTTTCTATCCGGCCTTCCATAAAATCTATATGATCGGCCAGTTCCGTACTTGTTAAACCCTGTTCCGTCATTATCCGGTTTAATTCTTTATTACAATAACTCCGGAAGGTTTTATACCACTCTTTTCTATATTTTCTTGATAACATTTATTTTCGCTCCATAGTTTTGATTAAAACAAAACCACCTTAAAAACTAAGGTGGCGGAGCTGAAAAACTGCGATAAATCAGTCACCGTTATTCGCCCGCAAAGCGGCTTATTTCCGGCACTCCGCCTGAGCGGATATTTTATCGAGATGTTTTTCAGACACCACAGCCCGTCTCCGGACTGCGAGGTTTATATTAAACGAATCTGTAACTTTTGCAAGCAAAAAAGGCCGTTTGTAACGGCCTAATTGATTTGTTTATTCAACGGGTTAAATTTCAATAACATAGTATTCCATTTATCATACTTCTCCGGATATTTCTCTGACAATATCTTATATGCCGGTTCGCAGATATAGACGGCACGTCTGGCGCTGTCTGCCACCGAACGGAAAAAGTTGTCGGAATTATAGCGCGACATATCCAGAATATCCACTTTTCGGACGCTGCCGTCCTGATTCAAGGTTGCGCGAATTTCAATAATCATATTTTCAATACCCATGGCACCGGGATCAAGATTCCAGCAAGCCCGCAGGCGTCCGGCCAAGGCATCCATTTCCGAGATGCTCAGTTCGCTGAAGTAGTTTCCGCCGGTACCGCCTTCCACGCCCATATTTTGGACTTCGGTACCTTCTTTGATAGTGGCTTCCTCATCTTCCGCACCCAAATTCTTTTCCAGGGCGTCAACCGAAGCCAGCAGACTTTTTAACGGATTAGCCAATTTGGGTTTGGACTTGTCTTCCGGTTTTGCCGGCTGCTTTTTAGGTTCCGGTTTGGGTTTCGGCTTTTCTTTCACCGGTTTGGGTTTTGTAACCGGCGCTTTGGGTTTTCGGGGCTGAGGTGCGACCAGAAAGTCTTTTTTTATCTCTTTGGGCGCTTCTTCTTTGACGGCTTCCGGCTCTTTTTTACTGTCTTTAGCCTTTTCGGCCGGCGCTTCTTCCTTAGGTTCGTCTTTGGAGAAATTTTCTTCTATCTTGCGCTGTTTTTGCGAGGCGGCCTTGTCTTCTTTGCCCATTTTGGCCTTGGGCGGCAGGTTGGTCATCTCGGAGATTTTGACATCCTGCAAATCAACAATAATCGGCACCTGATTCAGGGTCATTTTATTAGACCAGAACAACGGCAGGTCTATCCAAAACAAGAAAAAGACCAGCAGATGCAATGCTATTGATTTTTTCAGCGCCTTATTCATTGAAGTTATTTTTTCTTTACTGTCCGAGGTTTGGGTTCTGTTTTCAGCCCGACTTTTTCAAAACCGGCTTCTTTCAAAATGGCCATCAGGCCGATGACGCGGCCATACTCCGCGCCGGTATCGCCCGAAATAGTAACACTCAATTCCTTGTTTTCACTGCGGATGGCTTTGAGTTTGTCAACAATCTTGTCCGCCGGAATTTCGGTTTCGCCAATATAATAGTAGCCGTCTTTATCAACACTGATATTGACCGACGTTTCTTCGCCTTCCATGGCTTTGCCGCCGACTTTCGGCAAGTCTAAAGCAATTCCTGACGTCATCAGCGGCGCGGCGACCATAAAGACTACCAGCAAAACCATCATCACATCCATCAGGTTGGTCATGTTAATATCCGCATTGCGGCGGCTGCAGCGGGCATCACGGCGTTGGAACTGTTGATAAAAAGCCATGTTTTATTCTCCCGCCATGTCGGCTTTGATTGCGGTATCGTCAATTTCGCGCGACAGGATGCTTGAAAACTCGACCATGAAATTCTCCAGACGTTTGGCATAGCGGTCAATATCGGAAGAAATTTTGTTATAAGCCACAACGGCGGGAATAGCGGCAATCAAACCGAAAGCCGTGGTAAACAGAGCCTCGGCAATACCGGGGGCCATGGCGGACAAAGAATTGCTCTGCGTGGCAGCAATGGCATTAAAGCTGTTGATGATTCCCCATACCGTTCCGAACAAGCCGACCAGCGGCGCAACCGAACCGGTAGAAGCCAAAAAGCCCATGCGTGTATCCAGCGCCTCGACTTCTTTATCCATGGAAACGGTCATGGATTTTTCAATACGCTGCTGCAGCGAAACGCCGCGCAGACCGCGGTCTGTTTTAGACTTCATGATATTGGTGCGTTTCCATTCCTTCATGGCAGCAACAAACATTGCCGACATAGGGTCGGACGGATGCGTGCCGATGGCATCATACAAGCGATCCAACGAGCCACCGGACCAGAAACGTTCTTCAAATTTGCGGGAACGCTGTTTGACCTGACGAAGCGTGCCGAGCTTTTCGATAATAATCGCCCAAGACCAAACCGACGCGGCAATCAGGCCTATCATCACGACTTTGGTAACGGTATCGGAAGCCCAGACCAAATCCCACATGGACATTGTCTGAGCGGCGGTGGCAACATCTGTCATTGTTTCTGTATTCATTGTATTTTCTACCTTATTCTAAAACGGAATTGTCCGGAACTAAAAATCTGTACCGGAATTTAGCATAAAATGTTAAAGATTCAATTAATTTAAATATATTTTTCAATCTTCTGCACCAAAGACACCGGCATCCGCACCGGACGCTTTTTGACAAGGTTCAGGCAGACGACTTTGACATCCAGAACGACCAAAAGCTCTTCGCCGCGGCGAATCTCCTGATGCATGACGGCTGAAGCACCGCCAAGTTCCGTAATCTTGCAGGATACACTCAATAAATCGTCCAAGACCGCCGGTTTTAAGTAATCAATTTCGCAATGGCGGACGGCAAAACCGAATTTGTCTTCGGCGCTCAATTCCGCCTGTTGGTCAAAGCCAAGTGTCCGGATATATTCGCTGCGTGCGCGCTCGGCAAATTTTAAGTAATTGGCGTAGTACACGATACCGCCGGCATCCGTGTCTTCATAATAAACGCGAACCGGCATAATATAGATTCCGCCGGCAGAAATTTCACGGGGCAGATTGTCTTGCATTTTTTAGTCCTCTATTGTTTCTAACAGGTCAAATTGTTTTGTGTTTTTGCGGAGTTTGGCAACGCCGAGATAATCGCAGCCCAAATCGGAAATAACGCGGCCGCGCGGCGTGCGCTGCAAAAATCCGAGCTTGAGCAAAAACGGTTCAATCACTTCTTCAATGGTATCCCGTTCCTCAGACAAAGCCGCCGCCAAAGTGTCGGCGCCGACCGGCCCGCCGCCGTAATTTTGAACAATACATTGCAGGTAACGGCGGTCAAAAGCGTCTAAGCCGTAATTGTCAACATCCAACCGGCGAAGTGCGGTATCGGCAATCTGATTATCAATTTCCGCAGCATCGCTGACCGCCCCGAAATCCCGAACCCGACGCAGCAGTCTTCCGGCCACGCGCGGCGTTCCGCGCGAGCGTTTGGCAATTTCCATCGCACCCTTGTCCGACAGCGGCATGCCCAACAGCTGTGCGCCGCGGGCGACAATTTTCTTCAAGTCTTCCGGAGAATAAAAATCCAGCCGGAGCGGTATGCCGAATCGTTCACGCAACGGAGTAGACAGCATGCCGGAGCGGGTGGTGGCACCGACCAGCGTAAAAGGCTGCAAATCTATGCGCACAGAACGTGCCGACGGGCCTTCGCCGATAATCAAATCGAGCTGGAAATCTTCCATTGCCGAATAGAGCACTTCTTCAATTGCGGGATTCAGGCGGTGGATTTCATCAATAAACAAGACGTCATTCGGCTCAAGGTTGGTCAGAATCGCCGCCAAATCTCCGGACTTGGAAATCATTGGTGCCGAAGTAGCGCGAAAGCCCACTCCCAGTTCTTTGGCCACAATGGAAGCCAGTGTGGTTTTGCCCAGTCCCGGCGGACCGAAAAGCAAAACATGATCCAGTGCCTCGCCGCGTTTTTTAGCTGCTTCAATAAATATTTTGAGGTTCTCGCAGACCTGTTTCTGCCCGACAAAATCCGCCAGCGAGGTCGGGCGCAAATTTACCGGTGTGTTAATGCTTTGTTCTTCATCTTCAGCGGTTCTTTTGGCGCTGACCAGTCTTTCATCGTCCATTATCCGTTAATCCTTTTGGGCAAATTCTTTTAATGCCAGTTTAATCAGTTCGGAAACACCGGCATCAGGCTTATTGGCGGCGGCTTTATTAACCGCCTTATAGGCTTCAAGCCGCTGATAGCCGAGATTCACCAGAGCGGAAATGGCGTCTTCCATGGCTCCGGGGTCTTCAGCGGCATTCAGTAAGGCAACATTATCCTCGTAGTTCGCAGTTTCTTCGGTCGGATTCATATCAATCTCCTTAGAAAATTCGGTTATCGGGACAGTCACTATCTTGTCTTTCAGCTCCGTTACAATCCGCGCCGCCAGCTTGGGGCCGACGCCGTTGGCACGAGTGAAAGAATTTTTATCCTGTGCAGAAACCGCCTGCGAAAGCTGCGATGGGCTCAAAACCGACAAAATACTGAGGCAGACCTTGGCTCCGACGCCCTGAACCTTGGTCAGGGTATTAAACCACTCTTTTTCCCACGCGTCAAAAAAACCATACAGCGAAATACTGTCTTCGCGGACAACGGTTTCGGTCAGTAAAGCCGCCGCACCGCCTTTTATCAGTTTTCCGAGCGTCTTTGACGAGGCAAAAACCAGATAGCCGACGCCGTTGACATCAATTATGCACCAGTCCTCGCCAATAGTATCTATTATGCCTTTCAGCTTTGCAATCATTTCCGCACCTTATTTTATATAATCTTTCTTGCAACTTACACAAGTCTGCGTTTTTCTGCAATCTTTTTCGCAAGGTAATCCCCTGTCCGTTCGGATATAAAAAAACAGCCTGATTGGCGTCAGGCTGTTTTTCGGGGTATTATCAATTACGCTGCTTTAGAATTTTTTTTAGAGGCAAATTCGTTCATGCAACTGATAATATAGTCCTGAGCTTCCTGATCCAAATACGGATGCATCGGAATACTCAAAACGGTCTTGGACAATTCCTCGCAAACCGGCAGAGAACGCGTATTCCATTTGGCATAAGCGGTCTGGGTATTGACCGGACGCGGATAGTATGCGCCGCAGGGAATGCCTTTTTCCTTCAAGAAAGCCATAGCTTCATCGCGGTCATTGCAAGTAACGGTATACAAAGCATAAGCCGAGCTACAGTTGTCCATAATTTTCTGTTTGCCATAGTAGCTGCTCAGATTGTCATCATAACGTTTGGCAATGGTATAGCGGTCTTTCAGCTCCTGTTCAAAAACAGTCAGCTTCTGCAACAAAACGGCACCTTGGAAAGAATCCATACGGGAGTTAAGCCCCATACGGATATTGTCATAACGATCCGTTTTGCTCATTCCGTGAACACGACAGGAAACCATCAGGTCGTATTCTTCTTCGCTGTTGGCGAAAGATGCACCGCCGTCACCGTAACCGGCAAGCGGTTTGGTCGGATAGAAAGAAGTTGCCGTCATATCGGCAATATTGCCGGCTCTTTTGCCTTTGTAAACGGAGCCATAGCTCTGGGCTGCATCAGACAAAACCTTCATGCCGTTTTTATGAGCGATTTCCATAATCTTGTCATAATCAGCCGGATTGCCGAAAATATCCACGGCAATGACAGCCTTCAGATTCAGTTTGCCTTCTTTTTTAACTTCGGCAATTGCTCTCTCCAAATCAGCCGGATCCATATTGAAAGTATGCGGATCAGAATCTACAAATATCGGGGTTGCTCCCAAGATAACCGGAGCTTCGGCCGAAGCAACAAACGTAAAAGACGATACAAATACGGCATCTCCGGGTTTGACATCCCAAGCCATCAGCGGCAAAATCAGAGCATCGGTGCCCGAAGCGCAGGTTACACAATGCTTGGCATTGGAATATTCAGCCAGCTTGTTTTCCAGCTCATGTGTTTCCGGACCCTGACAATAAGCGCCGTGGTTCAAAATGTTTTTAAAAGCCTCAAGAAATTTTTCCTGTCCGATGATTTTCTGCGAAGCGGCACAATCAAAAAGATTTATGGGTTTTGAAGGTTTATTAGTCATTTGTTCGTCCTTAAAAGTAAATTGTTTAACTGAACAGGATATTAATGCAAAAAATCTTTTCAGGCAAAACACAAAAGGTTTCTTGTTTGTAACATAAGCAGGCAAGTTTTTACAAAAATTTTTTCCGCCATAATATTTTTTCATGCAACCCGTTGAATATTATAGCCTTTTGCCCATATTATTTTACACATATTTTCATAAATAAATGTTGATATTATTAAACATTAATGTTATATTTTGTTGCAGAATTATTAATATGAAAGGTCTAAGAAGTGATTAAAAAGTCGATTTTGCTTCCGGCAGTGTCAGCTCTGGTTTTGACAACCGCCTCTTGCGCTTCTACCGGAAACAACAATCCGCACGAGGATAATGACACTCTGGAAAATTATAACCGAGCCGTCTTTAAATTTAACTATCAGGTTGATAAATATGTTCTTAAGCCGATTGCCGAAGGATACCGCGATATTACTTCAGAATCTGTCAGAAACAGGGTCAACAGCTTTTTAAGCAACATTAAAGAGCCTTTATATGCCGGAAACCACTTGTTGCAGGGCAATTTTAAGCAGGCCGGAATTGAAGTTTATCGTTTTGCCGTTAATACTACACTTGGTATCGGCGGTCTGTTTGATGTGGCCGAAGGCTGGGGTTTTCCCAAGCAGAAGACAAACGTTGACGAAACGCTGGCAAGCTGGTGCGTTCCCGACGGACCGTATTTTATGCTGCCCTTTATTGGTCCGAGTACGCCGCGTGCCGCTACCGGGCTGGTTGCAGAGACGGTGTTTGATCCGGTTTACTGGGCAACTTATAATGACGCCAATGTACGTGACAAAATTACTTATACTTATTGGGGTGTCAAAGCAGTGGCTACCCGTGAACAAGCGCTTGATCTGCTTAATGAGCTGGAAAGAGGTTCTGTTGATTTTTATTCGACAATGCGTTCGGCTTATCTGCAAAACCGCAAAGATATGGGATGCCGCAACGCTGATGGCAATGCACAGACTTATGACTTTGACTTTGGTATTGAAGACGAGGATGAAGCCTTTAATGAAATGGAAGATGAATAATTAACCTTTTGACAATTTGGAGAAACCAAAAATGAAAAAAAATATTTTTGCCGCCGTCTTTGCCGCTATTCTGCTGATAACCGGCAATGCAAGCGCCAATGTTGACGCCTCAGGCGCCGAGGCTTTTGTAAAAAACGTGACTAATGACGGCATTGAAAACATTATTAATGCCAATATCTCTCAAAAAGAAAAAGACACTCGTTTTGAAAAGCTTTTCAACAATGCGCTCGATTTGGATTTTATCGGCAAATTCGTTCTCGGACGGGCATGGAGAACTGCTACGCCGCAGCAGCGCAAAGATTTTATCTCCACTTACCGCGAATTAAATATTAAGACCTGGTCAAAACGTTTTGACGAATTTAAAGGCAAAAACTTTATCTTCAAGGGGACAACCCCCTCCAACTCTCCCAATCAAATTTTTGTAAACACAACCGTTCCCATGGATCAGGGCGAGCCGGCAAAAGTGGTTTGGAGAGTCAAACAAAACGGCAGTCAGTTCAAAGTTGTAGACATTATTATTGAAAATGTCAGCCTTGCCATTACGGCGCGTAACGAATATGCCGGTTTCATTAAAAACAATGCCGGCGGTATTGATGCTTTGATTAAAGATCTGCAAAACAAAGTCAAAACCATGTAACATCCGGTTATTAAAATTGCAAAAACCCTGAAATATTTTCGGGGTTTTATAATTTGAACGTAACACTATCTGCGCAAGCAGGAAAATCTAAATATACCAGATCAGCCGTAAGGCTTACGAAGCTGTGGGCTGGATGAACGCAATTTGAAATGGATAATACCACCTGTGTAAACAGGTGGTAGTTTAGGTATTTGATTAACAGAAGCGCGCTTAAAATCCGGCGTTCTAAAAATCAACGGCTGCGGTTACGTCTGGCATTCAACAGGTTATTATCAGCAACCGTCGGCGGTGTTTTTCTCTTACGTTGGCGCAGGCGCTCCAGCAATTCCTGATTTTTTTCGGCATCGGGCATTTTTTTCAGCATTTCGCAAGTATGCTCATCCAAGCTGTCAATGTTTTCTATTTTTGTATAACCGCGAGTACGAAGGCCGACTTTTTGACTGGCAATCATCAGGCGCGCCCGATACTCGTCGCTGTCGGCTTTGCTGACATTGATAACGGTTTTGCCATTGTTTTTTTCAACCAGCAGCGCTGTCACAAAATCTTCAATTGACGGAACGGCCTTTTTATTTTCTTCTTCCTGACGGGTAATTTCCAATCGGTTTTTATTTTGATAATTATATTCGGTATGACCGACAGACGCCTTGTAGCCTTGTCTTCCGGTCTGTTCATGAAAAATCCGGCCGGTTTCACGGGCAAAGTCTTTCAACGCCCCCTGTGCCGGCATATAGTAATCATCAACTTTTTTAGTGTTCCAGCCGTTGTCTTCATCCGCCTCAAAGTATTCTTCCTGCGGACGGCCGGAAAAATCATCCAGACTGTATGACGGTCCATGGTCTTTTGGCTGCATATCCCGATCAAAGTCATTTTCATCGGCAATAAATTTGTTATCAAGATAATATTGGTAACTTTCTGACGAATATTCGCCATTTGTTTTAGGCGCTGATATATGTTCCTGCTGGCATGCAGCTTCCAAATCCTGTTCCAATTCATCAAGGCGATGGAGCAGATCCCGCATTTTACCACGGTCTGCCAAAGCCAAATCATCATAATAGACTTTGGCCTGATACAATTTGTCGCGCTTTTCCTGCCTTAAAATTTCTTCTTTGCCACCGTAATCCCCGATATCTGATTCCGTTGAAAAATAACGATTGTTAAAATCGGTAATTTCATCTTCGTAGCGGCGGATTTCATCCTGATTCATTTCGCGGCGGCGGTCTGCCAATTCGGCTTCACGGCGATGATGCATAAAATCATAAGTTTGCTCATTGTCCGGAATATCATCATAACGCATTCGGTCAATTTCCTGATCGGAATTGCGGTAAATATCATCCTGATCGCGGCTGTTGTTTTGGAGTTCTCTGATTTTGTCTTTTCGCCACTGGATTTCATTTTCAAAATAGTTCATTTTTTCACGGGCATCAGAGATTTTATTTTCCAATTCTGCCGATTTTTGGCGATAATCTTCCCAAATCAGGTCTTTATCACGGTTATAGCGGCGTTTAAAGTCTTCCAGAGCCGTTTTAACAAAACCGATTTCGTATTTAACATCCGCAATTTGTTGTTTGATATTCTCTATGTCTGACATTGTTCCATCCAAAAAAGTACCCTGTCCTTACTTAACAGGGTACTATATTTTTTCTATTTTGGCAACTTTTATATTTTAAGCAACTTTGGCATCAAAACTGATTGCGCTGCCTTCAATATCAGCCTGCGTTCCGCCGGTACAGCCGGTATTCAGTTTGACGGCCAGAACCTGCTCGGCAATATAAGACTTGTTTTCTTCCAGAGCCTTGGCCAACTCAGAATCTGATGTTGAGTAGCAAAGTTCAATGCGGTCAGAAACATTAAAGTCTTTATCTTTGCGCAGTGTTTGTACCAAGCGGACAAAGTCGCGCGCCATTCCTTCGCGGCGAAGTTCATCCGTTACATTGGTATCGAGCGTGATAACGGCTTTATTATCGGCAAAAGATTTGCCGGCCACGCCTGCTTTCATCTCCAGACGAACTTCAAACAAATCCGGCGTTAAGGTTTTGCCGGCAATACCCAGCGTGCCGTCAGCATTGAGTTCCCATTTGCCCTGTTTGTAAGCTCCCATTACCGGTCCCATATCCTTGCCAAGCGCCTTGCCCAACAGCGGCGTATAAAGATAAACGGTTTTGGCGGCATAGTTCTCCAACTTGCTGTCAAACTTCACTTCTTTAACATTCAGCTCATCTTTGACAATTTCCTGATATTCATCGCTCAATTCTGATCCGATAAGCGTCAGGCTTGCCAAAGGCAGACGATTGCGCAGGTTGTTTTCTTCGCGAATGAACTTGCCGGTTGAACACAAATCCTGCACAAAATCCATATCTTCAACCAATTCGGCGTCATATTTTATATCTGTCAGAGCCGGATAATCCGTCAGGTGAACAGACTCTTCGCCGGTGAGATTTTTATAAACATACTCGGTGACAAACGGCATTAACGGCGCAATGATTTTGCAGACATTGACCAAGACTGTGTACAACGTATCAAAAGCATTGGCGTCCCCTTCCCAGAAGCGGTCACGCGTCCGGCGGATGTACCAGTTGTTCAGCACTTCCATAAAGGAGGCGACTTCATTAGTTGCAACCGCAACGTCATAGTTGTCAATGCCGTTTTTAACCACATCGCGCAGGCGTTTGAGTTTGGACAAGATATAGTTGTCAATGGCTTCCGAGGAAGAAGAAATCTCTTTGGCCTTATATTCCTCAGCGTTGGCATAAAGCGTGAAGAAGTAAAAAGCGTTCCACAGCGGAATAAGAGCAACACGCGCAGCCTTGGCAATTTCTTTGCCTTCTTTGTCAACGGCCAGATTGCCGCCCTTCAAAACCGGCGAAGAGACCAGAAACCAACGCAATGCATCAGAGCCGATTGTATCCAAAACCTCGTTCGGATCAGGATAATTCTTCAGGCGCTTGGACAGCTTTTGCCCGCCTTCGGCCATCAGCAGGCCGGTACAAATACAATTTTTGAAAGCCGGACGGTTGTGCAGTGCCGTGGACAGAACAGTCAGCGTGTAAAACCAACCGCGGGTCTGATCCATGGCCTCGACAATGAAATCTGCCGGAAAATGATTTTCAAACCATTCTTTGTTTTCAAAAGGATAATGAATCTGGGCATACGGCATGGAACCTGATTCAAACCAGCAGTCAAAAACATCGCCGACCCGACGCATCATCGTCTGTCCGGAAGGGTCATCCGGATTGGGATAGACCACGTCATCAATATAAGGTTTGTGCAAATCTTTGACATCAAAACCGGTTTTTTCTTTAATTTCTTCCAACGAACCGAAAACATCGACACGCGGAAACTGCGGATTGTCCGACTTCCAAACCGGAATCGGCGTTCCCCAAAAGCGGTTACGCGAAATTGACCAGTCACGGGCACCTTCAAGCCATTTGCCGAAGCGACCGTCTTTAATATGTTCCGGCACCCAGTTAATCTGCTGATTGTTTTTGACCATTTCATCACGAAAATCCGTTACCTTGACAAACCAGCTTGACATTGCCTTATAAATCAGCGGCGTATCCGTACGCCAGCAGAAAGGATAAGAGTGGGTATATTGTTCTTTTTTGACCAGAAGGCCTTTTTCTTTCAGCAGCTGCATAATCGGCTCATTGGTCTCAAAAACCTGCTTGCCCTGATAATCCGGCACTTCGGCGGTAAATTTGCCGGCTTCGTCAACAGGACAAACAACCGGAAAATTCCCGTCATAAGCACGGCAGGCATCGAAGTCGTCCTGACCAAATCCCGGCGCGATATGGACAATGCCGGTACCGTCCTCGGTGGAAACAAATTCGCCGCTCAAGACTTTAAAAGCGCCCTTGTCTTTCAGATGTTTGAAATACGGAAACATCGGGTCGTAGCTCATACCGACAAGGTCTTTGCCCTTGATTGTTCCGACCTGCACGGCGTGTTCCAGCTGTTTTTTATAGCGGCCGAGCAAAGCCTGCGCCAATATGTATTTTTGCCCCTCCTCTTCCATAACGGCATAATCAATATCCAGCCCGACGGCAAGCATCAAGTTTGACGGCAGCGTCCACGGCGTGGTCGTCCATACCAAAATATTCATGCCGTTTTGCAGCTTGAACATAACGGTAATGGCATTGTCAGTCTTATCCTGATAGCCCTGATTGACTTCAAAGTTAGAAAGCGGAGTTTCAGCCGCCCAGGAATAAGGCAGAACACGGAAATCTTCATAAACCAGCCCTTTGTCATAAAGCTGTTTGAAATTATGAATTACGCTTTCCATAAAGGACAGGTTCATTGTCTTGTAATCATGCGTAAAGTCGACCCAACGGCCGATACGCTTGAACATGTCAACCCAGATGCCGGAATATTTCAGCACATCCTGACGGCAGAAATTGTTGAACTTTTCAACACCGTATTCTTCAATCTGCTTGCGTCCGGAAACGCCCAATTGCTTCTCGGCGGACATTTCTGCCGGCAGGCCATGACAGTCCCATCCCAAACGGCGTTCGACTTTTTTGCCGTTCATCGTCTGGAAGCGGGCAACCACATCTTTAACGTAAGACACCATAATATGCCCGTAGTGCGGCGTTCCGTTGGCAAACGGCGGACCGTCGTAGAACACAAATTCGGCAGCGCCGTCACGATTATGTACCGATTTTTCAAAAGTCCGGTTTTCTTCCCAGAACTTTAAGACTTCTTTTTCAAGCCCGACAAAGTCGGCCTTGGCTTTGACCTCAGCGTAATGTTTCATGTTATAAATACCCGTTAATGGTTAAAATTTATTGATTTTGAAAAATGTTATATATGCAAAAAGATGAATCCCCCTAGGGGATAATAACGGCGGGAATGTATATATAAAAAACGTTCATCTTTTTCTTTATCTCAATTAGAAAACTGAAGATAATTTAATACAAGATACAACGCGAGTCAACCGGAAAATAAAAATTTGGCAAAGCGAAAAAAGCTTGCAATTAAAAAATTCTTTACTAATATGCTTTTTGATATTTTATTATTTTTTTTTACAATTAAATTTTTTAGTTATGACGGAAGAAATGTTATTTCAGTCTTTCGGAGGCGTTAGGCAAATTAATGTATTTTTGCAAATGGCCATAGTCGCTCCGATTTTGTTGACGGTGATTTTTGACCGCTATTTGGCCGGAGATAAAACTCTTTCTCTTAAAATTTGGAGTGTTTGTTGTCTGTCTTGGTCGTTATTGTTTTTATTTTTGTTTACGCACAGTAACGATCTGGCATTTGGCTACATTATTGGAATTTTCGGGTTGCTCTGGGGGGCAAGCGGGTTTTGTATGCTGACTGACAAATTTATCAGAGCGTCTATCCTTCCCCGATTTAACAAATAGGTATCTTTTGCCGAACTCGGGACTTTTCACAAGGTACAGAAAAAGAAAAGCCTCTTCCTTTTTTTCAGGAAAGAGGCTTTTCGGTCATTTTGCAAAGCAGTGAAGATTAGAGAAGATAACCTAAACCTCTGCAAAAGAACCCGTCAAAAATGACGCTTTCGAACCACGCACGACCTGACAACAGGTGATGCGAATGCGGTAAAAAAAACACTTTATGCCACCGCCCCAGCGAAATTTTGCAAACGTGACAGGAAATGCAAAAAAACGCGCTCATCTTTTGAGAATTATTAACTGCATTATGGAAAGAGCGATAAAAGATACCGGCAGCCTCGCATAAAAGTGTTAATAACAGGTTCGAAACTTTAACATAGAAATAATTTACAGAAAAATTGAAAAAACCGTTGCTTTTTATACTGCATTAAAATTATTAGTCAAGTTATTTTATAAAAAAAAAATAACGGATAATTTTTACGCAAACAGGCGGCGAATCCAAATTTTGACAAAAACTTGTTGTAATGTAGAAAATTTTGTGATATATTAACAACATATTAAGATTTTAGGGGAGATTTTTTGATGCCAGCAGGTACAATTTGTAAAGAAACGGCCAAAACTGCCGGAAGAGCCGTACTTGGTTTTACAGGAATGAGCGCCGTGCTGGCCAAGCATGGTTTGCACGCGACCGACTCGATTTTGGGCGGATATGTTAATGAGATGGCTTCTGCTTTTGCCGGCGGCTCCGGCAAAAAGCCGATAAAAGACGTGATTTTGAAGACTACGAACAGCATTTTGGACGAGCTTAACAAAACATCCAAAGCTTTAAGCAACAAAATCAAAGAACTTTAAACGCGGGAGGCCTGCATGGAGCATGCCGAAGATTATGAAATTGTGCGGACAGAAGAAGACATTTTGGTTTTTGTCATAAAAAGCCGCCAGACAGATGTTGAAAATCCGAGAATGATTTATGACGGCGGGAGACATGCAACACTGTATCGTCGTCCCGATGATGTAATCTTACTGGATTATCTGAATAATGACGTTTTGGAAAATCTCAGGAAAGCAGAAATCATTATTGTGGCCGAAGCTGATTTCGGCTCGGAAAAAATTGTTCGGGATTATGAGGTTCATGTGAAGCAGGTAAAGAAAAATCCGTTTTGTGATAATCTCAAATAACAACCCGCCGACAGTGTATTATCCCTGATTTGCAACCGCCAAATTGTTTCAACATTTCTTATAAGCTAAAAGGCAAGATTATTCTTGCCTTTTAGTTGCTTGAACGGATAGCTGTTTGACGTTCTCTTAAACAAAGAAATGTTACCATATTTGCTTAACAGCATCCCAATGCAGAGCACAAATAATAATAGCCAGAAAAAACAAAGCTACATCTATAAAAATAGCATAAGTCTCAGTTCTTGGGTCTCTGGGAAAATTAAATAAGTTTTCTGAGATAATGATAGCCAAGGCAAAAAGCAAATCAAATATTATCATAAAAAAATCTATGGTAATAATGATATGCAATGCGAAAACGGTCAGTAAAGAAAACAATAAAACGAATACTGATAAAACACTAATAAAATTTTTTATCCATTCGATTAATCTTTCTTTTTTATTCATTGTCCCATTATCCCTGATTATCTTTTAAGTATACTATATGCTCCGCCCATAGCAGTTCCAATAGTTTGTTCATAAAGACCGCGTTCGGGTGGAAAATTTGAACGACCAAACTTTAGTTTTCCAACAAAGTGTCCCGCTGTTCCTCCAATAGCTCCAATGCCTATATTCTCAGCATAGTTTCCTAATGTTTCTCCAATAGTATTTCCGTGTTCGGCTGTTCCTGTGCCATAAAAACTACTATAAGCCGCTGCCCTTTTCAATGGTATTTTTTTTATGACATTTAAATATGGTGCATTGGGAAACTTAGCCGCTCCAATCGGCGAAGCGATTGCGCCTGCAGCCTCGGAAACAGTCGTCAAAAAAGGTGCATTTTGGCGGGCTTGTTCAAGTCGTTGTCTTTCCTCATTTCTATGAATTTTAATTTATCGAAAGAGGTTGATTAATGTTGGTTTAGCCGTATCCCAATACAAAAAACAAATAACAGCACCTAAAACCAATATTACAAAATGCAAAATTAAAAGATGATTATCCCCTTGTAACCATTTTGATTTTAAGCATAACTGAGGGGCATAATTGGGTAAAAAAGCGAAAGCTATAAAAAATATATCAAAAAGGAAAAATAAAACAGAAAAGGGAACAATGAATTGCATTTTTAATACAAGTAATAACATTAAAAATGCGATTATGCTTGTTATCGCAGTAACAATAGAAATCTTTGTCATCATTCCCTTTTTCATATTTAATTTTCTTTAAGCTTGTTGCATGATTTTTTCTTCATATTATAAGCTAAAATATATTACTATAAGCTAAAAGGCAAGAATAATCTTGCCTTTTAGTTGCCTTATCTTACCAACATTTTTTAGGATATTTAAGAGGTTGTATTATTTTCCTTACCCCAAATAACGCTGTAAGATTAGCTTAACAATCTCCCAATGCTGAGCACAAATAATAAGAGACAGAAAAAACAAAACCGTATCTATATAAAAAAGATAGGTACCATTTCTTGGGTCGCGAGGAAAATTAAAAAGATTATATTCAATGATAATAATGGCTGCCCATAAAACATCAAAAATAATCAGAGAAAAAGTGAGAGGAGCAATGATATGTAATGCTATAACAAGGCATGTCAATATAAAATATATCAATGTTAGAATAAGAATTATTACATCCTTTATCTTTTCAGTCAGTATTGTACTCTTGTTGTCCATTCCCCCTCTCTTTCGTAACTATTTGCTATTATACCTATTTTTGTATAAGCTGTTATAGATTTTCTCAGTAACTGTTCCAACGCCCTGTTCAACAAAATTTCTTGTTATTGGAAAAGCAGCCCGACCGAAAATTTTCTCACCAAAATGGTTACCAGCCATATTTCCGAACATACTTGTACCAATATTCTCAGCATAGTTTCCTAATGTTTCTCCAACGGTATTTCCGTTTTCAGCTGTTCCTGTGCCATAAAAACTACCATAAGACGTAGCTTTTTTCAATGGTGTTTTTTTTATGGCATTTATATATGGAGCATTAGGAAGCTTAGCCGCTCCAATCGGCGAAGCGATTGCGCCTGCAGCCTCGGAAACAGTCGTCAAAAAAGGTGCATTTTGACGAGCTTCCTCAAGTTTTTGCCTTTCTTCATCTCTGTGGGTTATATATCCCCGCTTAAATGCTTCAGACATACTTTCGTTGTTCTTATTCCAACTGGGAACAAGACTGCCGAGGGCATAGCCGACACCGCCCATAACTCCTTCAAGTTCATCAGACCAGCCATAAGACAATCCTTGCCGTGCCGCTGTGGACATATAATCAGCATGGCGAACACCCTTTTGCCATAAGCTTTCTTGCGGCTGGGCAGGTTGCTGTTGTGCGCCGCCGATGGTTTCTGTTTCGCCGTACGTGGCTTGACTGGCCGGCACATAAGAACGCTGCGGTGATATGTTAGCCTGCTGCTGCATTCCATATGATCCTTGCAGTGCATGAGAGTTTTGCATTGGGGCATAAGCCCTCTGCATTTGTGCGGCTTTTTTCGCTTCTTCCTCTTCCCGTTGCTGCGCCCGAAAGTCGCTTACAATGGCTTCCAAAACTTCGCGCGTTGACATATTGGAACAATCCGGCTGCGGATTGTCTTGCTGCCATTGGCGATAGTCATTAATCAAATTCATCATGTTTTCTTGATAGGAAAGTTCATGGTTATAAGGCTTGCGCTTAAACTTCTTTCCGAAATTGAAGCGCAGCCGACGTTGCCCGTTGTTGGAATTGCTGTTATCAAACATTTTTCTTCTCCTTTTATAAAATTAATACATAACAGGAAATTTATTTTCCGCCAGAAACGGTCAAATTAAATTCCTTATATATTCAAATAGAGAATAATATTCAATAACACAAGCCCGCAAACCGCAAAATGCAAATTTTTTTCAAAAAAAAAGCACTACAACAACATTAAGACCGCACAGCCTGACACCAGATTTTTTTGACTGCAAACCTCTTGACTTGCCGTATCTTTTGTTATATGTTCCCGCTCACTTAACAATTATTATTTAAATTATCAATTTATGGAAAAATTTTTGAAAACCTGCTGGGAATCGTTTGAAGCTTTTTGCAGCTTTCTTTATCGGGTGTTTATCGACAGCGGAAAACTTGACAGTTTTTATGACTGGGCGTGTGATCATGTGATTGTTACGGCCATTCTTCTGGTATTGATTGCCATTGCATTGTTTTGGTTTGCAAAATCGGCAAAGAACATCGGCATTATTGCTTTTTCGGCCTTTGCGGCTTTTTGTGCGTTAAATTACTATTTTGAACCGCATGACGAAAGTTTTAATGTTTTTATTCTGGCTATTCTGGTGGCATCCGGTTTTGGCATTTTCTTCGGCGTTTACAGGTTAAAAAGAATGTTCTGACACAAAAAGGCCTTATCCACACGGATAAAGCCTTTTTTTTATTACTGATAGTCAAATGCGTTTTTAAATTTTCCGCGGTTGAAAGCTTCGTCAAAGACAAGCGTATAGACCCCGTCTTTTTTGGTATAAGCCTCAACATCGACCTTACCGGACAATTTTTCGTTATCCGTCCAGAATTCAGCCCCTTCAATGCCGGTATAAAAATTTTTGACCGGCCATTTTTTGTTTCCGCAAAGCAGATAAGTGCTGTCTTTGCTCACAACGGCAATAGTATCATAACTGGCGGCAACAGGCTTATGCCCTGCGTCAAAAACCGTGAATTCCGAGGCATCATCAACGTCTTCACACAATTCACGGCCGTTTTGGTCGTAAATTGTACCGCCGGACAGAAGATAAGCCCCATAAACGTATAAATGGCAGAAAGACATACCGACAATTGTTTCCCGACCTGTTTTCAGGTTTTTGATAATACATTTATCATTATCGCAAACTGCAAAGACTTCAGGATTCCAATTATTCAACGCCTGCCACCGTGCCGGCAGGAGCTCATCTCCGTCCAATGAATAAGCACCAAAACACGCGTGCTCATCTTCAACAATAAAGACGCCGTTATGGTAGTTGATGTCATCAAATGCTGCAGGAACAACCAGTTTTCCGTCTGAAAGTCTGGCAATACCAAGCCGGCGGTTTTTGAAGACCAACATATAGCCGGTGTTTTCAAAGCCAAAACCCAAACCATGCGCCGAAACGTTCACCCAGTTGCTGAGCTTTTCATATTCCGGAGGCAGGATGGTTTGCAAATCCGGCGACAATATGCCGTATTTACCCTTGGTTTTTATCCGGATAAAATTTGTGCCATTGTTTTCAAAGCCGATTTCCTCATAATCAGCCAGCAGGACGCTGCCATCTTCCGCGAACAAGCTTGTCCGACCGTTTTTGCTTGCAAAAAAATACAAAGACGATCCGCTTTTCCAGTTGCGCCAATCCAGCTTGTCATATTCCGCCGGAATGACTGCCTTTTGGACGTTCCCGTCTTTTTTGACAAGTCCGTATCTGCCGTTTTGTTCAATCAGATACAACCCTTTGGCAGAAGAAACGACACTTGTGCTGCCTGAAACATTTTTGGTTTGAGGCGACAGACTTGAATCTGAAGACGGGGGACAATTTTCCGCTTTGTTCCGGCAGGCAAAAAGCAACAAAATAACAATGCCCGATAAGGCAAAACACAATTTTTTTAAACTCACATTCATAAAACAGATTTTTTTAATTAATAAATATTTAAGTCTTAGTCTGTTTGCGGTTCAAAAACGTTTGACCTTTTTCGCAATAATAAAACAGAATAATACTTTTGGGACTGACGGTATAACATGCCATTTCACAAAATGCAAGAAAATTTCCGCCTTCCATTACAGACAACCATTGACAAAAGTTTTTTTATATTATAATTTCTGACAGCTAACATTATTATTAATAACAAAATATATTTATGAATCCTTATGTTATTATTTTCGTGATTATCATTGCCGTTTGGGCGGGAATAAAATGGAGAGTAGTATCTAAAAAAAACCTAGCGGCCCTGTTTTCCGGAAATGCTACGGAAGTAATCGACTCGTTGATTAAAATCATTGTCATTCCGGCCATTATTCTGGATCTTTGCTTATATGCAAATTGGGAGCAGCTTTTTACTTTGTCATTTATGAAAATGTTTTTACCATTCCTCATTTGTTTAGGAGTGTTAGAATTTTATTTTTTGCTCCGGATTTGGTTTCGGACAAAGCGGTTTTATCATCAATTATGGCATCTGAGATGCGGTCATTTTTCCGGAATGGCTTACGGCAGCTGGCGGTATTATAATGCTTGGATACATCAAAAATATCCGCAGCTTGGGGAAAAATCCTTCAAAGATGAAGTTAAATATGCCCACTGGCCGAAAACCTGGAGAATAATCATCTTACTTACAGGAATAGGACATGGAATTCTGGCAAGAGCATCTTATTTGTATGCACCTGAATTATATGAATATTCTTTATGGGCATTAGGATGGTACATAAGTCTGCTCTGTTTAAGTTTAATATTCACACCATTGGGAAATCCGACCAGTGATTCTGCTGTAAAAAAAATACTGGAAAATTAAAAAATCGCCCCTTTGTCTCAAAAAGACAAAGGGGTTTTGTTTTATTGCCCGCAAAATAAAATTTGACAAAAAAAGCATTTCAAATTATACTGTTTTCAGTTCATTTATTATTAATCTTTAAAATTCAATCTTATGAAACTTATTATTTTAGTGTCGTTTCTTTGGTGTTTATACGCTTCCGTTCTGGCTGTTCAGAAAAGCAAAACTGTTGGCATTCTGTCAAAAATAATGAAGGATATGTATGCTCCCGCATCTTTGGAACAGGCCCGGCAAAATGTTGAGCTATTACAAAAGCCTGATAACCGCTTAAACGGAAAATCTCCGGCTGACGCCATAAACGATTTTATGGTTTCCAAAATTTTGAAACATTTAATGTGGTTCAATATGGCAATTGCCGCCTTCAGTACCGGAATGATTATCATCACCGTTCATTTTCTTCCGATCGGCCTATACAGCTTTATGATTACGGGAGCCGTTATTTCCCTCTGTTGGAGCGGGCTTAACATTGCCGTTCTCTTCTGCGCCGACAGCAAATTAATGCAGCTTATCATCAACTACATTACCATTTGTGAAGAACCGCGGTTTTGGGATACGGACAATCCGGCAGAAGCCCGAGAAAAATTCAGACCAGAAGCCATATTCAAAATGGCAACGAAAATGTATCCGCTTTAACTTTAATCCCCTTTGTTTTCCGGCAAAGGGGGTTTTTTGTTTCAGGGTTCAAAAATCTCACCGCCGACCATCGGTTCCGGCACCCCGGTCGTTGCCGGAAAACTGATTGGCAGATTATACAGCCGGCGCACGGCCATAAAAGCAAAAGCCTGCGCTTCCAGTTCATCGGCATTCCACCCTAAATCATTGGCCGTCCGAACCTCGACATTTTCAAACCGTTGGCGGATAAAACGCACTAAAGTCGGGTTTCTGGCACCGCCGCCGCAGATAATTATCTGTCTGGGCATTTCCGGTAAATACATGGCGCAGGAATAAGCAACCGCCTCGGCCGTAAACGCCGTTGCCGTTGCTGCGCCGTCTTCCAGACTCAAGCCTTCCAGATGTTCCAGTTTGTCCCGAAAGATATTGCGGTCAATTGACTTGGGCGGATACTGAGCAAAATATTTATGACGCATCAGCGCTGCCAGCACCTTGCCGTTAATATTTCCCAAAGCGGCCAGTTTGCCGTTATAATCCATGTGTTGTCCGGCGTGTTTTAAAACCCAGTCGTTTATCGGCGCATTGCCGGGGCCGGTATCAAAAGCCAACATCTCGCCGTTTGAGCCGATCCATGTAATATTGGACACGCCGCCGATATTCAGGACACCGACCGGTTTTTCCATATTGGCGCAGAGGGCATTATGAAACACCGGCACCAAAGGAGCGCCCTCGCCGCCTGCGGCAACATCGGCATTGCGAAAACGGCAGACGACTTTTATTCCGGTCTGCTCTGCCAGCGCTGCACCGTTGCCAATCTGGTGAGTATAGCGGTTTTGGGGCTCGTGATGGATGGTATGTCCATGAAAACCGATTACATCTATTTTTTCATCCGTATCGGCAATAAATTCTTTAACGGCAGCGGCATGGAAACGGGTCAGTTCCTCTTCCACCTGACGGATTTGAGCGGCATCATTTTCGTTATCAGGCTTTTTGCCGAGAACGGCACGGATATTTTCACGCATGACCTCGTCATAAGGAACTGTTCGGGACGGGCCGAAGTCATAAACGTCAAAACCGTCGGTTGTTATGGCGGCAATATCCACGCCGTCCAGCGAGGTTCCGCTCATCAGTCCCAAAGCTCTTACTTTTTTTATCAAATCCATGTCAAAAATTCGCTCTTTTCTGTATTGCATTGTTTGAATATTATGTTACTATCCGTTAAGAATTGGTTATATTTTTATTTAGGAAAAGGAAATGAGTAATTTTAAGTCACAGTTTTTTAACCTGATGGCCGAACGCGGTTTTTACAATCAATGCACTAATGAAAACGGCTTTGACTCTTATCTCTACGATTGCGAGAAATCAGGGAAGCCGGCTGTGGGTTATCTGGGCTCGGATCCGACCGGCGATAGTCTGCATGTGGGGCATATCGTTCCTTTGATGATGATGCGGTGGTTTCAGAAATGCGGGCATAAGCCGATTACACTGGTGGGCGGCGCAACCGCGCGAATCGGGGATCCGTCCGGCAAAGACAAGCTGCGGCCGTTTTTGGACGAAGAAACGCTGCAACACAATATTGAAGGCCTGAAAAAATCTTTCAGCAAATTTCTTAAGTTCGGCGACGGCGCCAACGATGCGCTGATGGTTGACAACTGGGACTGGTTCAAAGATATCAACTATCTTGAATTTCTGCGTGATATCGGCACTTGTTATTCCGTCAACCGCATGCTGACGATGGATAGCGTGAAATCGCGTCTGGAACGTGAACAACCGATGTCTTTTCTGGAATTTAACTATATGCTGCTGCAAGGTTACGACTTCTGCGTTTTATACAACAAATACGGTTGCCGCGCGCAGATTGCGGGTTCCGACCAATGGGGAAACATCACATCGGGTACCGAACTCGGACGCCGCCGTTATGACGTGGAGCTTTTTGGTTTTACCAGCCCGATTATCACTGACTCTTCCGGCAAAAAAATGGGAAAATCCGAGGGCAACGCCGTTTGGATTAATGAAGAAAAGCTGCCGGCGTATAATTACTACCAGTATTTCCGCAATATCGGCGATGCCGAAGTCGGCAAATGCCTGCGCATTTATACCGATTTGCCGATTGACGAAATCCGCCGGCTGGAGAGTCTTAAAGATCAGGAAATCAACGAGGCCAAAAAGATTCTGGCTTTTGAGGCAACCCGAATCTGCCGCGGCGAAGAAGAAGCAAGGCTGGCACAAGAAAGCGCCATCAAGACTTTTGAGCAGGGCGGCATGGGCGGCGAACTGCCCAGCATTGAAGTTGCCGATGTTAACGGCCTTGGCGTTTTGGATGCCTTTTTGCAGATTGGTTTTGTGGAGAGCAAAGGCGAAGCCCGCCGCTTGATGAAGCAAAACGGACTGAAAATCAATGACAAAGTCGTTACCGATGAGAATTATCATTTTTCGGCAACAGACTTGATTGACGGCAAAATCAAACTTTCTCAGGGCAAGAAAAAACACGGCCTGATTAAGGTCGCATAAACTTTTATTTGCGCATGGACAGAGGAATCTTCGGATTCCTCTTTTTTTATGGAAAAAAGGCTTGCCTTTCTGAAAAGAATATGATATATGACAAAATTGTACGAATTAATTATTATATAAATTATGAAAGCATTAAAATTAGAAGAATTTGATGATTTCTACGGAAATATCTTAGCGAGTGTATCATTAATCCGAAAACAGGAATTTGAAGAAAACAAAACGCGGCTCATTCGGGAAACCAATGAACTGCCGAAGAATTTTCAGCATCGAATTGCCTTTATGCGGCAATATGTCGAGGATTTTGACGTCCGGTTCTGGGCGTTAATTCTTAATTGCTGCAAGGCGGCTCTGAAAATTTGCGAGGCTTATCCCAACGGAAATTTCAGAGATGTCACACCTGAAATTCTTGATAAGATTGTTCAGGGGTTTGGTCTGAATGTTGATGAAAAGGCTTTTGCTTTTTCTCTGGCGATTGCTCATTTCAACGACGAACAGCAAAAGCCGGATTTTGACAATCTGCTGGCCATGTGTTTGCCGGATCCGTGGCCGATTTCACCGCTCGGGTCTTTTCAATACACAAGAGAAATCGTCATTTATAAAAGCTCAGATGAATATGCCCGCATTGAGGGATGTAAATAAAACAGATTTATTAACTTAAAAAATTTTTTATTATGAGTACTTCTAAAAAATTAAGTCGTGAAAAAGAATTGGCTACGCTGCCGGAGTTGTTAAAAATCCGTATTCAGATTTTTCGTCTGGATAAGCGTTTTGAACCGCATGAAGGAACCGAGGTCAGAATGTGTATGGTTGCAAAAGCAATTCATACCGCTCATAAAGACGGATTGGACTGGCTGGATGCTGCAAAAGTTGCTGCAGAAAACCAACCTTTTCCGGAAAGAATTGTTCTGTCTTCAGATAATCTTATGTTGGCTATTGACCTTGCAAAGGCTATGGCAGAAGATGAAGCGAAAGGAATTGAGCTTAATTCTCCCGAGGCCGGCGATCTGAAATTTTCCGATACATTAAACGTCCGCTGTTCGGCGTCTAATGAGCTCGGATTGGAAGGATATATGGCTCGTCCGCGTGCCGAATATATTCAGAAATTCCTTAAAGAAATTTCAATGACACCCCATGCTCATGCCTCTGACGAAGCCTAAGCAGCCAATCTTTTCACCAAAAATCTAAACCACCTAAACACAGCCCCGTACTTTTTTCAGAGTACGGGGTATTTTATTACATTCCTTAAAGTCACCGTTTATTGAAAAATGTCTATTTTTTTACCTGAACGGCAGCTGCGGCTAAAGGCAGCGATCAATTTGCGTGACGCTCTGAGTTTCGATGCTCCGGGGCGGATGTGACGAAGAGAGTGTTTTGAATGGAGCGGAACAAAAAGAGGAACAATAAAAAAACGCTCAAAGGTGACGGCAAAAAACAATAAAAAATTTTCCGGACTTGATATTTGGGATTGAATGCCTTAAATTTATATAAGTTAACACAAATATAAAAGCAGGCAGAAGATGGATAACAATTTACCGGAATTACGCGACATACATCTGCCGGACGGGGTTTCCGTCTGGCCGCCGGCTTATGGCTGGTATGTTATTCTTTTATCTGTTATCGGCATATTTCTTCTTTATGAGCTTTATCGTCTATGGCGGCGCAAAAGCAAAAAGCTTTATGCCCTGCGGCTATTGGCTCAGGCCAACAATTTTGAAGTTGTGGCTGCAGCCCGTCAGATGTCTGAAATTTTGCGGCGAATTTGCATTTTTAAGTATCCTGAGGCAGCAGCTTTGTTCGGCAAGCCGTGGATTGATTTTCTGAACAATCACACCAAAATGCCGATTTCAGGTAAAGCTGCGCTGTTGCTCAGTGACGCTCCCTATATCAGCGTAAAATCCACCCGTTTCAATGCGGAAGATTTGGAAGAACTGCGCCGGTTCTGTCAGAACTGGATCGGAGAGAATTTATGATTCAATTCGCCTGTCCCGCTGCCTTTTTATTCTTGGTTCTGCCTTTTATTATCCGTGCCCTGCTCCCTGCCGTTAAAGGTTTGCACGGCGATGCGCTGCGGGTGCCGTTTTTAAAAGATTTGCAAAAAATAAGCAAAGAATCCGGTGAGGCCGGTTTGGGTTTTGCCGCAAGCAGCGGATATAAGCCGGCTGTTTGGCTTTTATTTCTGACTTATGCTCTTTTGGTTACGGCAGCGGCACGGCCGCAATGGGCCGGCGAACCTTTCCGCCTCAAAAACGAGAGCCGCGACATTCTGCTGGTGATGGATATTTCCAATTCCATGCGCGAACCGGATTTTGCTCTTAACCGTAAGCGGATTGACCGTCTGACCGCCGTAAAAGCCACTGCACAGGAATTTTTGGAAAAGCGTGCCGATGACCGTATCGGCCTTATCTTATTCGGGACAAATGCCTATTTGCAGGCACCGCTGACTTTTGACAAGAAATCCGTCAGTGATATTTTATGGCAGATGTCTGCCGGCATGGCCGGAGAATCCACCGCTATCGGCGATGCGCTCGGGCTGGCTCTGAAAACAATTAAAGACGCGCCGAACCCCGATAAAAAAATTGTTATACTGCTGACGGACGGCGAAAACAACGACGGCCGCCTCAGCTTGCCGCAAGCGGTCAAACTGGCACAGGACGAAGGCGTTAAGATTTATACAATCGGCGTCGGTTCCGACAATGCCTTTATGGGGTCTTTTATGGGAATACCGCTGATGGGCGGCGGCGGACAGCTTGACGAAGCCTCGCTGAAAGAAATTGCCCGTTTGACCGAGGGGCGGTATTTTCGCGCAAAAGATACGGCAGGGCTGCAAAAAATTTACGGAGAAATTGACAAACTGGAGCCTGATGACAATGAAGAACGCTATATTCGGGAAATCAGAGAACTGTTTTATGTTCCGCTGCTTGCCGCGCTGGCATCGGCGCTGATATTGGCTTTCAGCGGCAGAAGGAGGTATCATGGCTGAGTTCTGGCATAATTTTCATTTTTTGCGGCCATGGCTGCTTGTGTTGCTGGTTTTGCCGCTTTGGGGATACTGGCGTTATTTTAAGGGTGTGAAAAACCAATCCTCATGGGAAAAAGTGTGCGATAAAAAGCTTTTGGACTTTTTGCTGGTCAAAGGCAGTGCACGGCAACGAAAAAATATCGGACATATCGGTCTGGCGGGCATGTTGGCGGCAGTCATCGCGGCAGCGGGTCCGTGTTGGGAGAAAAAAGACATTCCGTCTCTGGCTCCGGAAAATCCGCTCATGCTGGTTCTCAATCTTTCTTCCGACATGGAAGCGCGGGATATTACGCCGTCACGGCTTGAACGCGCCAAGTTTACGATTTCCGACTTGTTAAAACTGGTTAAAACGCCGCAAGCCGGACTGATTGTTTATTCCGACGAGCCTTTCCTCATCAGTCCGATTACCGAAGACGCACAGATTGTTTCCAACCTGCTGCCATCCGTTGTCCGTGACATTATGCCGGTCAACGGCGACCGCTTAGACAGAGCCATTGATTTGGCTGCGGAAAAAATGAAAAATGCCGGCTATGCCAAAGGCAACATTATTGTTTTGACTGCCGAAGCCGGACAACGTTTTGACCTGACGCTGGCGGAAGCTAAAAAAATCAAAAGCGCAGGTTTTACCCTTAACATTATCGGCATGGCCAAAGGAAGCAGCGAAAAACTGCAGCTGATTGCCGAGGCCGGCGGCGGACGCTATCTGCCCTATACATCCGGAGATGCCGGAATCCGTCAGTTGGCGGGACAGATTAACGCTCAGACCGGTGATTTGAAAATCAGCGAAAATTTGCGGACGCAATGGCTTGATGCCGGATACTGGCTTGTCTTTCTGCCGCTCTTATGTTGTTTGTATTTTTTCCGCCGCGGCATTGTCTGGAGTTTGTTGTTTTTTGTCTGGGCCGGTCAGGCACAGGCCGGATTTTTTCTGAATGGCAATCAGGAAGGATTGCGGGCTTTTCGGCAGGAAGATTATCAAAAGGCGGCGGAAAAATTTGATGTTCCGGCGTGGAAAGGTTCCAGCTTTTACCGCTTGGGCGATTATCAGAAGGCTTATGAATATTTTGCCGGCGGAAAAGATGCCACGGCATTGTATAATCAGGGAAACGCACTGGCAAAGGCCGGAAAAATCGAAGAAGCCGTTAAAAGATATGAAGAAGCGTTGCAGCAAGATCCCGAACACGAGGATGCAAAATTTAATCTGGAATATTTGAAAAAGCAACAACAGCAAAACCAACAACAGCAAAATAACCAAGATCAACAAGACAACCAGAATCAGCAACAAAATCCGGCCCAGCAGAATCAGTCGCAAAACGGAGAGAATCAGCAGGATTCCGAACAACAATCAGGAGAGAATCAGAATCAGGATCAGGAACAAAATCCGGAACAAGGAAAACAGCCAGACAACAGCGATGCGGCACCGTCTCAGGCTGAAGGCCAAAACCAACCTGAGCAAAATCAGCCGCAGCCGATGAGCGGACAACCGCAGGAAAGCAGTTCTGAGAAAGAGGAACAGCCGCAAACGGGCAACAGGGAAGAAGCTCAGGAAAAAGAATTTGATGAAGAAGCGCAGGCCAGAGCCCAACAATATCGGGAAATTCCGGAAAATCCGGGCGGTCTGCTCAAAGCTTTTATCAGAAGAGAATATATGAAGAAGAGGTATGAAGAATGAAAAAATTTATTTTTACTTTATTGTTTTCGTTAATCTTCGGCATAAACGCCCAAGCACAGACTTTTGAAGCAACGGTTAACAGGAATCCGGTACCGCAAGGCGAAGCGTTCGTCTTGTCTCTTGAGCTGAAAGACGGGCAGACCAACATGACACCCGACCTCACCGTCCTGAACAAAAACTTTCAGATTTATTCGGTCGGAAACGCAACAAACATACAGGTTATTAACGGCAAACGCAGCGAAAGCCGGCAATGGGACATCAGTCTGATTGCAACCCAAACCGGTGAGGTGGAAATTCCGGCCATTACGCTGGGCAATCTTTCGACCAAGCCAATCCTGATGAAGGTTCTTGACGCCAATCAGGCTTTACAAAGTGCATCCTCGGCCAAGGCCGGAAGCAATGCAGGCGAGCCGAGATTTGCAATGAAAGCGGACGTAAGCACAAAAGAACCTTATGTTCAGCAACAAATTACTTATACCCTGAGTATTTTTGATGCCGGCGGACTGCAAGGGCTTGAACCGCAGTTTATTCAGGACAATCAGGATGACTGGATTATCCGTGCCATGGGCGAACCTCAGGTTAAGACCAAAATTGTCAACGGGCGGAGTGTGCGCGAGATTGTGTTGCAGTATGCTTTGTTTGCGCAAAAAAGCGGTGTTTTGAAGACTCCTCATGTCCGTTTTGAGGGCTTTTATCTAACTAAGGGACAACAAGGGCAAGACCCGTTTGAAGGCTTGTTCAACGGTGCGTTCGGTGGCAGTGCCTTTGGTTTTGCCGATATGTTTGCAACAAGGAATCCGATTGTTTTAACCGCAGCTCCCATTGCCCTTAATGTCAGGCCCATTCCGGCGGCAAACGGAAGCAACTGGTGGCTGCCGGCTGAAAATGTGGCGCTTTATGCCGAATGGGAACCTGCCAATCCAACCTTTAAAGACGGAGAAGCCGTTACCAGAAACGTTTATCTGAAAGCGCAGGGCGTTATTGAAAGCCAACTTCCGAATCCTGACTTCGGACAGAGTTCAAAGCTTAAGCAATACCCTGAAAAACCGGTAACAGAAACGGCAATTGACAACGGACATATTGTATCTGTCAAAAAGACTGCCAATGTTTATATTCCGAACGGCAGCGGCAAGGCCGTTATTCCGGCAATTGAGGTTTCGTGGTTTAATGTTCTGACCGGAAAGCCGGAAAAAACCGTTTTGCCTGCAGAAGAAATTAATATTATTCCCGGCGCGGGAACATCATCATCCGATGTGCAGCAACCTGATCCGGTTTTGCCGGAAACAAGCAAATCTCCGGAAAAAATTCCGGATAGTTCCGCTCAAAACACCGATACTGAAGTTCCGGGCGGAATTATGATGTATTTATATATAGCGGCAGCTTTTGTGCTCGGAATTCTGCTGACGTATCTGATGTTGCGGCAAAACGGCGCAAAAGAAAACGGAGCTGAAAAGATTAAGGACTATCAAAAATTTATTATCAACGCAGCAAGAAAAAAAGATTTCCGGAATTTGCGCGATGCTTTGACCGAATGGGCCGGCAGCGAATTTCCGCAACAAAAAATTACCAATCTTAAAGATGTGGCAAGAGCTGTGGACACCCCGGCTTTTGACAAAGAAATTCAGCTGTTGATGAACAATCTTTATGCCGAAAACGTTCCTGCCGACTGGAACGCGGAAAGCTTTATCAATACGTTTAATACAGTTTACCGAACTAATAAAAAGAAAAACAAAAAAGAAACGGCCCTCCCAAGCTTATATCATAGCTGATGAAGGGTTTGGGCCTGTTTTTGTCAATAAAAATTTGTAAAATATAGACTTGCAATTTAAATTTTATCCTTTATCATAAAACATTATTGACGGTATGCGATATATTGAAAATAATTATTCAGCGTATTACTTGTTGATTTGCTGACTTCGACTATTTGCTGCAACTTCAACTGAAATTTTTGGGACTAAAAGTTATCTTTCTGATAAGAAAGGGTGGCGTTTTTGTTTCCCATTTTTTCAATGTAATTGTGTCTGTAACGTACTTTTTTTGAACTATAAGGGTATTTGACTATGAGAAGAGGCGATGAAAGAACACAGGAAATTGATGTAATCATCGGGCAAAAAGTCCGGTCTTTACGCAAGCTGAAAGGGATGAACCAAAACGATTTTGCTAAACTGATCGGCGTTACCTTTCAACAATTGCAGAAATATGAACTGGCCACAAACCGTATCAGCTGCTCCAGACTTGTGGTAATTGCAGAAGCTTTGGGCGTTGATCCCGCTATTTTTTACGAAGACATATTAAAAAAATCCGCAACTGATATTTTTTCGGATGAAGAAATCAGAATGATTGCCAAGCTCAGGAAAATGCCAAAATCCATAAGCAAGCATTTTTTCGGGCTGGTTGAAGAACTTTAAAAAATTTACATTTCTCCCTGCAACAGGGAGTTTTTTTTATTTTTTTTGCGCTACAGACCTCTTTTTTACGCGGCGTATTTATAAAATAAAAAAATAAAACCGCTTACGCGGCTTTATTTTTGAACTGGGCATTATAGAGAGCCTGATAAGCGCCGTCCGGTATTGACAACAGCTCCTCATGGGTTCCGGCCTCAATAATTTCTCCGTCATTAATCACAACAATTTTATCCGCATTCTTAACCGTAGACAAACGGTGGGCAATGACAAAAACCGTGCGATCCTGCATCAGGTTATCAATGGCTTTTTGCACAACGGCTTCCGATTTGTTATCCAAAGCCGAAGTGGCCTCGTCCAAAATGACAACCGGCGCATTTTTGATGAAAGCCCGTGCAATGGCCAGACGCTGCTGCTGGCCGCCGGACAATAAGGTGCCGCGTTCGCCGATATCGGTATCAATGCCTTGCTCCAAGGCAGCAACAAAGTCATCAAGATAAGCCATTTTCAGGGCCTGATGAATTTCCTGCTCGGTGGCATCAGCCTTACCCAGCAGAATATTATCGCGGATACTGCCGGAAAACAAAAAGTTGTCTTGAAAAACAACGGCAATATTATCGCGCAGAGATTCCAGCGTATAGTCCCTGATATTTGTACCGTCAATACTGATACTTCCGGAAGCAACATCATAAAAGCGCGGCAACAGGCTGACAACTGTTGATTTGCCGCCGCCGGAATTACCGACCAGAGCGACCGTCGTGCCGCCTTTGACTTCAAGGTTTATGTCTTTTAAAACAGGGACGTCTTTTACATATTCAAAATTGACATGGCTGAAGCAAATGTCTTTATGGCCGGCAGACAGAATTTTGGCGTTTTTCTTGTTGCGGATTTCCGGCTGCATTTCCAAAATATCGGTTACGCGTTCAATCGCCATAAAAGATACCATGACGGCATTATAGTTTTTGCCAATGCCTTTAATCGGACCGTAAAGCATTATCAGCGCGGTGAGGAAAGACACGAAATTTCCGCTGGTGATTTTGTGGTCGACAATCAGATAGCTGCCATAGCCGATGACCGCCGCAATGCCGACAGAAATGACAACATGCATCAATGGTGTCATCCATGCGGTTTTTTGTACCATTTTGATACCGAGCTTGAAGATAATCTTCAATGTATCGGAAAAACCGGCGAACATCCGGTTTTGCAAATTGTAAGAAGCAATGGTTTTGGCACCGGCATAGGTTTCATTATACTTGGTCAGAATCTTTGAACCTTCGCTCACACCCTGCAAAATAACTTTTTTTATCCGGCGTTTGACCTGAGAAAGCGGCAACAGGGCAAAAACCAAAACCACAATCGCAATAATGGACAACTGCCAGGAATTGTATATCAGCACGCCGATCAGCGAAAGCGAAGAAAACAGACGCGATACAAAGAGTTTGACATTATCAATCAGACTGGTGCAGGCAGCGTCGGCGTCACTGGCAAAACGCTGGACGATAAAACCGGAATTGTTCCGGTCATAAAAAGAACAATCCAGTCCCAACAGCTTGCGGTACAGGGCTTTTTTCATATCCATGGTGATTTTGGCACCAACCCAGGCATTCATATAAGTCGCCACATAGTTCAGTATGCCCTGAACTATGGTAAAACCGACAATCATATACGGAATATAAGACGCGGCGGAAACACTTTTTTCAACCAGCACAACATCCATAAAAGGCTTTAAAGCAAGCGCAACAACGGCATCAAGCGCACCGATCGGAATACTCAGGGCAACGGCAAAAACAGCGCGAAACCAATAGGGTTTTACAAAAGGCCACATTTTTTTATAGTGGTCGGAGAATTTTAATTCTTTGATATTGTCAACGTTATTCATTCGGATATTTCCAGTTTAATAAAACAAATATTTGATGATAAAGGCAATGCAAGCCAGTTCGGCAAAAATCAGCCAGACAAAAGTGCTTTGATAGCTTTTCTTTCTGGTCTTGTGGCGAAAGATTTTTTGCGCCAGAAAAGCGCCTGCCCAACCGCCCAGAAACTCCAGAGTATGCAGGTCAAACTCCGGCACCCGCCATTTGCCTTTTACGGCAGCGCGTTTGTCTACATAATAGGCCACAATTGTCACGATGTTTATTGACACCAACTGAAAAACCAAAAACAGCAGCAAGGTCTTGGGACTGAAGACAGACGTGCGAAAATAGTGCGTTTCAATGTAATAAGCACTCAAAATAATGACGGCCGCATGGAGTATGTAAAAATTATTTTTCTGCAGCGGGCGGCACAGTGCCAGAGCGCCGAGCAGGATAATCGAAAAAGTCATAACCATAGGGGAATCCTTTTGCACCATGTTTTTTGCAACAGAATACATAATTTTTGCAAAAATGCAAATATCTTTAAGGCTTGTTTCGCAAAAACTGCAGAAAATATAGTGAATAACTCAAAAAATTGGTGTTAAAAACGAAAATATCTTTATATTAAAAATTAAGATGTTTGCGGAGTATTCGACTATGAGATTAAAAAAGACTGCTGTATTGTTTATGGCTTTGGGGCTGCTGACCGGTTGCGAAAGCTGGAATATGCCCGATGAAGAAGAAATTTTTGAAGTCAAAGACGAGGAATATTCCCGAGAATGGGCTGTTGACGGCATGGACGGCATCAGCGAAAGTTATTTGTATAATATAGACACCAAAGTCTATGAGATTGTAGCCCGCCGGACAACCAACAAACTGCTTAATTATGCGGCACCGGTGGCTGATACGGTTTCACGCCCGACGGTTTTTGTCAGCGAAGCACAGGTTTATGACAAAGATTTGCCCGACGGTTTTGCCTACAGCCGCAAAATTACAAAAGACATGCTTGAGAACGCCAGAGCCTTTATGGTTGTCAACGATCCGTCCGAAGCCGACTATTTTGTCGATGTCGATGTAGAAACCCTGTTGTTGGAAGGCAGCAACACGCCGGTAATTATTTACACGCTTACGCTTTCAGATAACAATGATGACGTTTTGCAGGAGTGGAAAGAAACAATCCGGCAGGTTAAAAATGACGACAGGAGCTGGTGGTAGCCGATGTTTGCGACTAAAAGGATTTTTATGTTGCTTGGTGCCGGAATAAGTGTTGTTTCGTCTTCCGTCAGCGCTTTTGCCGATATAACGGCAGAGGGAAACATTCTGGACAATGAAGTGGCGGCGATTTACGGAAAAGCCTGTGAAGAATTTAAAAAAGGCGAGCCGAAGTCTTCTGCCAGAGTGCGGGTAATCGACAAGGCCAGTTTTGCAGCCGTTGATAACTTGTCCATGCTTGACGCGTTTCGCAAGAAGTCGGAACCGCAGGATTATACTCTGGTGGTATATAATCTGGTTGACAACGCCGTTGAAGATTTATCCGTAAGGACGTTGAGGCAAAATGATACAGACATTTGTGTTGAAGTCACCGGTTATGTTTCCAAAAGAAATGTTATGCAGGCTCTGAAAGATGCGGAACCCCGAGAAGAAACAATTGAGCGGGCCGCTTCCGGCACAATTGCCGCACAGCCGGAAATATTTGCCGACAAAACGGAAAAAGTCGTTGCAGCAGAAGGAGAAGGAAGGCCTGACGGAAAAGTCCGACTTTGGATTGAACCCACCGGTTTTTATAACAATACAAGTTCAGACAAGTTTGCCGACATTATCGCCAAGCAGTTTAACGCGCAGCATATTGAAATTGCCGACAAAAAAGAAAACGCCGATTTTGTGATTGTCTCAAACGTTCTCAGAGCCAAGGTTGACCCGCTTAACAGCGAGACAAACCGCCTGCAGATGGTTGTGGCGGTTGAATTGGAAGATGTGGAAGGGAACAGGGTTTCTACCGAGCATCAGAACCGCTTTGTTTTGTTTTCTGCCGAAGAAGACGAGCAGGAAGTGGCGTTGCGGCTGATGAAAAAACTTTTTGAAAACGCTTGCGAACGAATTTCTCAAAAGATTGAGCTTCCGATTGGTGCACAAAAAAATACGCGGCCGTTTGCACCGATTATCACGCCGGGCGGACAACAGGCCGGCAATAACTGATTTATTAAAAAACCGGCGGATGTTCTGAAATATTTCGGATACGCAGACAATAATTATTTAAACGCCTGATATTTCCGGAAACAAAATAGCCGTTAATTTTTTTCTCGATTTCCTGCCACAGCTCCTGACATTCGGCGGTACTGCCGGCAATATAAACAACCGCCTCAAGATCGGTTATGCCACGGTCAAAATAAACATTGTATTCAAAAGACGCCATTTTGTTTTTGGCGGTTTCAAAAATAATTTTCTGCATATTTTTGAAGTGTTCCGTATACTGCAGCTGTTTATAAACGCCGATAAAATCGCTTAATCCATCAAAATATGAGGTTTCCGGATTAGCGGCCAGACGCTCGATAATATTAAAATTTCCGGTCATGACCGCAAATTTGGCTGCTGCCGGCGCAAAAAGCCCGACGGATGCAATATTCGCCAGCCGCGGACGCAGCAAGGCCATTGCCATATCAAGCATTCCCAAATCCAGCAGACTGTTCAGGTAGGTATATTCGATAACCGGAGGAATTTCGCCGCCAATGCTCCAGATTTTGTGCACCAACGCTCTGGCTTTGATGACGTTTCCCTGCATAATCCGGCAACGCAGCATTGCAATCAGACCAATCAGATTATCCGGCGCAGCATTTAATTCCGCGTAGAGAGTATCTTCAATACTCATCAGATCAGTCTTCCGATGCCAGTCCATGCGTTGAAGCCGGTCAAGAATTCCGATAAAATTATAAGCCGCGGTTGTTTCAGTCATTTTGTTTTCCCTTAATTTTACGTTCAAGCATAAAGGTTACCGGCCCATCGTTAATTAATTCCACCTGCATATCGGCCTGAAAAATTCCGGTCTTTACCGGAACACCCTGCTCCTGCAAGGCACTGACATAAGCATCATAAAGCGGTTTGGCCTGTTGCGGGCGGGCGGCGGTTTCAAACCCCGGGCGATTACCGCGCGAAGTGTCCCCGGCCAGCGTAAACTGTGACACGGCCAGAACTTCTCCTTTGATGTCTTTCACCGACAAATTCATTTTGCCTGCATCATCTTCAAAAATCCGCAGGCCGGCAGTTTTACGCGCCAGCCACAAAGCTTCGGCGGCAGTATCGGCGGTTTCTACGCCGACAAGCGCCAGCATTCCCGTACCGATTTCCGAAACTCGGCTGCCGGCAACGTCTACGCTGCATCTTTTTACTCTTTGTACCAAAACTTTCATTTTATTAATACCAAACTTTCCCCGTTTATTTTCTCATTATATTGCAATTGTCTTTAAGATAGATTAACATTGTCGGCAAGGATATAAGAAAGGAACTGTTATGAAAAAATTTCTGGTTTTGGCCGCCTGCCTTTATCTGGGCGGATGCGCTTCTTTCGGCAAGGGCGTGGCTGAAGCGTTTATTGAGAACAACCAGCAGGAAGATACCCGGCAATGCGAGATTCTGGGCAGCAAATTCAAGGGTATTGAAGCGGCTTTTCAAAACAAAAATACCGTTAAAATCCTGATGATTCACGGCGTGGGCGCGCATATGCCGGGGTATTCCACCCGAATCAGGGAAAATCTGGCAGAAGATTTGGGGTTGAATGTTTTTTCACGACGGGAAAAAAATTTGCAGTTGATTAATCCGGCAGATGGGAAAACACCGGTCGGGAACCTGCTGGTAACCAGAATGCAGAATGAAGACGGCAGCAAGAATCTTGAATTTTACGAACTGACCTGGTCTGAAATTACCAATCAGGGCAAGAAAATCCTTAATTATGACGTTTCGGGAAAATATCAGCACAAACGCGCGGCTTTTAACAATACGATGAAGGCTTTTCTTGATGATACGGTCCCTGATCCGATGATTTATCTGCTGGATGACGAGCAACTGATTTTGAGCGCTACCAAGCAGGCAACCTGTTTTATGATGAGCCGGAACTGGGAAGACTTGCCGGACAAATATTCCGGCGTTTGCAAGGTTTCATCTTATCAGCAGATTAAAGACATGAACAAAGCCAATATTATTTTCATCACGCATAGCTTGGGCAGCCGGATTTTGATGGACAGTATTGTCGACATTGTGCAGGAAGTCGGCGCCATTGACGGGAAGTCCAATCCGACGGCGCAAAAAATTATTGAAGGATTACGGCAAAAAGAACTGACCGTTTTTATGCTGGCAAACCAACTGCCGTTATTGCAAATCGGGCGCAAACAGCCGGAAGTTCACAACCAAATTCCGCAATATTGTTCGCCTAAAGGCAAAAATTATGACAAAAGAGTTTTCTCCAAAGTCAATATTATTGCTTTTTCCGATCCCAACGATTTGCTGAGTTATGACGTGGAGCAAAGTTTTGTTGACGATTATATGGATTCAAGAATGTGTCCGTCGCTGACAAACGTTTCTTTGAACGTGGCCGAAGTTATTTCCGCTTTCGGGGTCGGGGTTGTGAATCCGGTAACGGCGCACACCGAATATGATAATGACAGCAGGGTGATAAAGCTGATTTCCCACGGCGTGGAAAATTTTCAAAATGACAAAGACTTCTGCAAAAAATGCAAGTTCATTAAGCTGGCGGATTAATTGTCGTTTTGATTTTGCATTTACAACTTCTTGTTAATATGTTAGCATAAGAAATGTTTAATATATTTGAGGTTGCAAATGCGTATTTTTAGCCGTGACATTAATCTGAAAAAAGCAGCCGTGTATGCGGCGGTGGCAGCGGTCAGCCTGTTTGGCAAGGCCAATGCCCAGACGGCAGGAGTCCAAAACGGAAAGACCGAATATAAATACATGAAAGAGTTTGCCGCCTTTGTTGTCCGACTGGAAGACGAAGGCAAGACAGAATTGGTGAAAAATATTAAAGACAATATTGTTGAATATTATCGTCATTTTGAACAAAAAATGGAAGAAGACCAGAAAAAATCTTCATTGCAAGCCACTGAAGGAAAATTCAGCATAAACGATCTGACCCCCAAAGGTGTTGAGCTGTATCAGGCCTTGCTGGCGGCGAAAGAGCTGAAAAGCGAAGTCAGCGGGAGAAAAACTCCGATGAGCCGGAGTAAAAATCAAATGGATGTTGCCATGGCAATGCTGAAAATCAAAAATGCCGAGCCGGAATTGCATCAGCAAATAATTCAGCAGGCTTTCGGCGGCGTCCGGTATGATGAAAAAGATGGTACCGTCAGCCTTAAAGGCACGGACGGCGTGGAATATTACAAGCAGACCAGAGTCAAAGGGCAGAAAGCATTGCCTGATGATGTTTTGTTTAAGGCTCATCGTTCTCTTGCGCGTAAGATTAATCGATTTCCTTATCTCTGAAATTCACTTTTTAATTTTTTCATTTTCTCATCAAGGGATGTTTAGTCCTCTCCCTCTCCTTTCCTTCTCTTATCTCCCCGTTTGTTCTTTGATCTTTCTCCGCCCCTGTTTATTTTCCGCTTCCCGTCCCGTTCCCTTTTCTCACTCCGTTTTTTCCTCTCTTTCCACACTCCCCGCTACCTTCTTTTCCTTTTCTCTCCCGCCCCCTTGTCCCTTTTGTTCTCCGCTCTCTTTACTCCTCTCTTTTTTCGTTGTTTTTCTTTTTTTATTTTCTGGTTTTGTTTTCTTCATAGAGTTGTTTATTTTTTATTGTTACTTTTTGACTGCCAAAAAGTAACCAAAAAGGCAGCCCTACGCTCATTTGCTAAGGTTTCAGAGCAAAATTAATCTCGCTACGCTCTCTACCATTGTGCTTCACTTTCGGTTTTTGCTCCAAAACCTAAGCCATTCGCAAAGGGCACCCAAACCATGCCGGATGTGAGGATGTGCTTTAGGGAAAGAATAAATGGCAAAAATCAAGCCCAACCTCATTTTCTAAGCTTTCAGCCCAAAGTTAAAGTCGCTACGCTCCATTGCCCAGTGCTTCACTATTATCTCTTTGGGCCAAAAGCTAAGAAATCATTCGGTAATCGGGCGGGTCAACTTAGGCATCTAGGCTCGCTGCGATTGCTAACGCTTTCCTTGCTTGCCAAGATGTTCCAAAGAGTTTGCAGACAAAAACAACCGGAGCAGCGGTTGTTTTTGCTTAGCGCTTCCCCTGCCCCCTCTTATCCAAGAGGGGGTGACAGTGCTTCTCTTTTAACTATTCGCAAAGGGCACCCAAGCCGTTCCGGATGAGGGAGAGGGGCTGCAAGGCACTGTCATTCTGAACGGAGTGAAGAATCCAGTTGGTTAATAAAGCTATATGATTTGACTGGATCCTTCGCTTCGCTCAGGATGACCGGTACGACCGGCGACGCACGTTTTATGCGGTGCTTCAGAGGCCGCGTTGCTATGGCGGGAAGTAGGACAAAGTTTCTGCTTTGAACAGAGAGAAAGAAAAAAGCGGGAGTCTTCTCCCGCTTTTTTATTTAACCCTCTATCTTTTCCTCCAAAGCTTCAAAGCTGTCGTCAGGGGCTTCATTGAATTCTTCAAGTTCGGTGTTATCCAATTCATTCGGATCCGGCGCAACCAAGCGCAGTTCTATTCTTCTGTTATAATATTTCAACATCTTTTTAAGCACGTTTAATTTCAAAACGCCGCGCCCGAGTTCGATATCATCAAGTTCCCGTTCCGTTATTTTCAGTTTTTTACACACCTGCCATACGCGAAGCTGCCGTTCATGGCGTTCAAAGAACAAAGCAAAGCCCAATGTTTTGTTGAAATTTCTTAAATGGTCTTGCGCCGTGGTATGATAATAAAATTTTCCCATTTCTTTTTAGCTCCATTATTTTGTTAAAACAAAACCACCTTAGAAACTAAGGTGGCGGAGCCGAAAAACTGTTTAGGTACAGTTACACTTATTCGTCGTGCAAGCACGCTTATATCATGTACTCCGCCAAATGCGGATAACCTAAAGATGTTTTCGACACCACAGTCCGCCTCCGGACTGCGGGATTTATATTAAACGAATCTGTGACTTTTGCAAGCGGATTTTAGGCATTCACGACAACAAAAAAAGGAGGCGGGGTGAGCCGTCTCCTTTTCTTTGTGAAGAAAGGACAGGTTTATTTTACTTCTTCAAAGTCAGCGTCTACGACTTTTTCATCGCCGTTGCCGCTTTGTGTCTGGTCAGCGCCTGCGCCCATATCCGGACCGGCGGCGCCGGCTGCCTGTGAAGCCTCGGCCTGTTGTTTATACATTGCTTCACCCAATTTCAGGGAAGCCTGCATCAGAGCTTCGGTCTTTTCTTTGATAGAAGTCAGGTCTTCTGTTTCCAGAGCTGATTTCAGGGCGTTTACAGCTTCTTCAATCTGAGATTTTTCATTGGCACTGACTTTATCGCCATGTTCTTTTAAGGTTTTCTCAGTAGAATGAACCAAAGATTCACCCTGATTTTTGGCTTCAACCAATTCTTTTTTGCGTTTATCGGCATCGGCATTGGCTTCAGCGTCTTTGACCATTTTTTCAATATCGGCATCAGACAAGCCGCCGCTGGCCTGAATGCGGATGGCCTGCTCTTTGTTGGTTGCCTTATCTTTGGCCGAAACGTTTACAATACCGTTGGCGTCAATATCAAAGGTAACCTCAATCTGCGGCATACCGCGCGGTGCCGGCGGAATACCTACCAAATCAAACTGGCCGAGCAGCTTGTTGTCGGCTGCCATTTCGCGTTCGCCCTGGAAGACGCGGATGGTTACAGCCGTCTGACCGTCTTCGGCGGTTGAGAATACCTGACTCTTGCGGGTCGGAATGGTCGTATTGCGGTCAATCAGGCGTGTGAAGACGCCGCCAAGGGTTTCAATACCCAAAGACAACGGAGTGACGTCAAGCAACAAAACGTCTTTGACATCGCCCATCAAGACACCGCCCTGAATAGCGGCACCGACGGCAACGACCTCATCCGGATTAACGCCTTTATGCGGTTCTTTGCCGAAGATTTCTTTTACTTTTTCCTGAACTTTCGGCATACGGGTCATACCGCCGACCAAAATAACTTCGCTGATGTCACTCGGTTTCAAGCCGGCATCTGCCAGAGCCTTTTTGCAGGGTTCAACCGTACGGTCAATCAGATCATCGACCAAAGATTCCAGTTTGGCACGGGTCAGCTTGATGTTCAGATGTTTCGGACCGGTAGCGTCTGCAGTAATAAACGGCAGGTTAACTTCGGTCTGGGTTGTGGAAGACAGCTCAATCTTGGCTTTTTCAGCAGCTTCTTTCAGACGTTGCAGAGCCAGACGGTCATTTTTCAAGTCAATGCCGGACTCTTTTTTGAATTCTTCGGCCAGATAGTTCACTAATCTCTGGTCAAAATCTTCACCGCCGAGGAAAGTATCGCCGTTGGTGGATTTTACTTCAAATACGCCGTCGCCGATTTCCAGAATTGAGATATCGAACGTACCGCCGCCGAGGTCATAAACGGCAATGGTGCCGGAAGTCTTTTTATCCAGACCATAAGCCAAAGCGGCAGCCGTCGGCTCGTTGATGATACGCAGCACGTCAAGGCCGGCAATTTTACCGGCGTCTTTGGTGGCCTGACGCTGAGAGTCATTAAAATATGCCGGAACGGTAATAACGGCTTTTTCAATTTTTTCACCCAGATAGCTTTCGGCATATTCTTTAATCTTTTGCAAAACGATTGCCGAAATCTGAGACGGAGCGTATTTCTGGCCTTTGACCTCTACCCAGGCATCGCCGTTGTCGCCGGGGATAATCTTGAACGGAACAAGACCTTTATCCTTGCTGACCTCGGCGGAATCATAGCGGCGGCCGATCAGACGTTTGATGGCGAACAGGGTGTTTTCCGGATTGGTCACGGCCTGTCTTTTGGCCGGAAAGCCGACCAGACGCTCATTGTCGGTAAAAGCGACCATAGACGGCGTGGTTCTGGCGCCTTCAGAGTTCTCCAAGACTTTGGCCTCTCCGCCTTCCATAACGGCAAAGCAGGAGTTGGTGGTTCCCAAGTCAATACCTAATACTTTATTGCTCATAATTTTGTCCTTCTTTCACATTAATCAATGATAACCTCATTTGTTATACTCATATATAGGTAAGCAAAATTGCGGATGCAAGTTTTGGAAAGATTTTTTTGCTTTTTTTGAAAAAAATTTGCATTTTGCGGTTTGCGGGCTTGCGTTATTGAATATTATTCTTTATTTGAATATATAGGGAATTTAGTTTGACCGTTTCCGGCGGAAAATAAATTTCCTGTTATGTATTAATTTTATAAACGGAGAAGAAAAATGTTTGATAACAGCAATTCCAACAACGGGCAGCGGCGATTGCGCTTCAATTTCGGGAAGAAGTTTAAGTGCAAGCCTTATAATCACGAACTTTCGGAACAAGAAAACATGATGAATTTGATTAATGACTATCGCCAATGGCAGCAAGACAATCCGCAGCCGGATTGTTCCAATATGTCAACGCGCGAAGTTTTGGAAGCCATTGTAAGCGACTTTCGGGCGCAGCAACGGGAAGAGGAAGAAGCGAAAAAAGCCGCGCAAATGCAAGCACCGTATGGTTCGGCACAAACATCTTATGTGCCGGCCGGTCAGGCAACTTACGGCGCAACGGAACAAATCGGCGCGGCACATCAAGACATCAACGGACCGCAAGAAAGCGGCTGGCAAAATATCGTCCGCAATGCCGATTATATGTCAACGGCGGCAAGGCAAGGATTATCCTATGGCTGGTCTGATGAGCTTGAGGGTGTGATTGGCGGGGTTGGATATGCCGTAGGCAGTCTTGTTCCAAGTTGGAATAAGAACAACGAAAGTATGTCTGAAGCATTTAAGCGGGGATATATAACCCACAGAGATGAAGAAAGGCAAAAACTTGAGGAAGCTCGTCAAAATGCACCTTTTTTGACGACTGTTTCCGAGGCTGCAGGCGCAATCGCTTCGCCGATTGGAGCGGCTAAGCTTCCTAATGCTCCATATATAAATGCCATAAAAAAAACACCATTGAAAAAAGCTACGTCTTATGGTAGTTTTTATGGTACAGGAACAGCCGAAAACGGAAATACCGTTGGAGAAACATTGGGAAACTATGCCGAGAACGTGGGACTTGGGGCTGTTGGAGGAAGCATAGGGAATTGGGTTGGCGGCCAATTTTTTGGACGCGCCAATTTTCCTCCATTGCGTAATGTTTATGAGCAAATTACTGGAACAACTATCAATAAAGGGTATAACGTTGTTAAAGATAAAAAATAATTTCAAAGAAAAAAAGAGTAATAAGAAAGAAATATTAATTGGGAGGATAAAAGATATTATTATCATTTTATCATCATTGGTTTTGCTTTATGCCTTAATTATAGTTCTAATACTGCATAAACTTGTAGCTATAAATTTTCTTATGATAGTATTTGACTTACTTCTTATGGTGGGTTTTATTATTCAATATAATTTTTTTAATTTTCCTCGTGACCCAAGAAATGATATTTATCTTTTTTATGTAAACATAGCTTTAGTTTTTCTGTCTCTTATTATTTGTGTTCAACATTGGGAGATTGTTAAGCTAATCTTACAGCGTTATTTGGGGTAAGGAAAATAATACAACCTCTTAAATATCCTAAAAAATGTTGGTAAGATAAGGCAACTAAAAGGCAAGAATAATCTTGCCTTTTAGCTTATAGCAAAACATCTTTTATTAAAAAAAGAAAATAAGATCGCTTGATTTTAACTTTTTTTCTGTTAAACTAAAGGCAGCAGTAAGAGATTGCTGCCAGGGGCGTCGAAAACCTCTAAAAGAATCAGTCTATGCGCATGGACTTTAAAAATAATGCGCTGGCATCTATATGCCCTGTTACGGGTGGATGTCGGCGAATAAGGCTCAGCCAAATAAGCCGAGCCATCTGATTCTTTATGGTTTTCGAACATCCGCCCGCCTCTTTAACAAGTTGCGGGTTATTTTTATTGGACTTTAAGTTGTTGAAGTTGGGAAAGAGGGGGAATGGTTACACCTCCTCTTTCTCGTTGAAAAAAGGCGAAGTCTTACAGAGATAAGCATAAAGGAAGGGGAGAGCCAGCGCCCTCCTCTTTTGTTTTACAGCTTTAATTTTTTATCCAGCCGTTCCAGCTCGTCGATATAGCTGGAAATCAGGCTCAAGCCCTTGTTCCAGAATTCCGGACTCCTGGCGTCCAGACCAAAAGGTTTGAGCAGCTGGTCATATTTTTTGCTGCCGGTATGCGCCAGCATATCAAGGTATTTGTCTTCAAAATTCTTAACCGAACCTTCCTGATAGACCTGATACAGCGAATTTACCAGACAATCGGCAAAGGAATAGGCATAAACATAGAAGGGCAAAAAGAAGAAATGTCCGACCTGCGACCAGATATGAGCGGAGTTTTCATCTACCACCACAGACGGTCCGAGGCAGGCTTTCATCTCTTCACCCCAGATTTGGCACAGGCGTTCGTCCGACAGCTCGCCGTTTTTACGTTCATCATGAGCGCGGGTTTCAAAAAAGTGAAAGCTGATCTGGCGCAGCGCGGTATTAATCATATCATTAACCTTGCCGGCAATCAGGCAAAGTTTGTCTTTGTCATCCTTAGTCCGGCGCAGCAGCGACTGAAATGTGACCATCTCGCCAAAAACGGAAGCGACCTCCGCCAAGGTCATCGGCATATCGTCATTCAAAGCCCCCTGAGCCTTGCTCAGGCGCATATGGCAACCGTGTCCGAGTTCGTGCGCCAGTGTCAGAACGTCATTCTGCTTGCCGACAAAGTTCAAAAACAGGTACGGGTGCATCTCATTGGAGCAGGAATGGGCAAAAGCACCGCTTCTTTTGCCGTCGCGCGGCGGAACGTCAATCCAGTCATTCTTAAAGAAGTCCACCGCCTGCGCATGAAGCTTGGGCGAAAATTCGTGATAAGCATTCAGCACGGTATCAACAGCCTCTTTCCAACTGTAATGCGTGTCATGGCAGAAAGGCAGCGGGGCGTTTCTGTCCCAGTACTGAATCTTCTTAACGCCGAGCCATTTGGCTTTCAGTTTGTAAAAACGGTGAGAGATTTCGGCATATTTTTTGCGCACGGATTCAGCCAGCGCCTCGACTGCCGCATCTTCCACATTCTCGGACAGATTGCGTTCGGCTATCGGGGTCTTAAAGCCGCGGCGGGTATCTTCCGTCGCCTTGTCTTTGATGACCATGTTATAAATAAAGGAATATAACGCCGAATTTTCTTTGCTGACGCGGTTGATTTCCTTGCCGGCCTTTTCTCTGACGGCAGGATCTTTGTCCAACAGCAGTTTGCTGATTTCGGCATCGTTATAATTTTTGCCGTCAACGGTATAGACCAGACGCGATGAGCTTTCTTCATACAGCCGCACCCAGGCACTGCCCGAGGTAAGCGACTTTTCCAGCAGCAATTCTTCCAAGTCTTCCGAGAGCTCGTATTTCTTAAAGCGGCGGACGCGTTCCAGCCACGGCTTGAAGAAGGCAACGGCTTTGTCTTTCAGCAGTTCTTTGACCTGAGCGTCGGAAAGTTTGTTGATTTCCAGCGTGAAGAAAACGACCGGCTTGCTGTAGTCGGTAAGTTTTTCGCTGATGGTCTGATAAAAAGCAATGGCTTTGGCATTTTTCATCTGTGTATTCATGTTCAGGCTGGCATAGCTGGCCAGATTCTCGGCTTTGATTGCCATTTGTTCATAAGTTTGCAGCATTTTGATAAAGTCGGCAGCGCTCAACCCGCCAATTTTGCCCTTGTATTTTTTGGCAAAGGCCTGATTGTCCTTTTTGAACTTTTCCAAATCGCGTTCAATGGCAGGATCGTCCATGCCTTTATACAAATCACTCAGATCCCAGCCAGGGAGTTTTTCTTTTTTCTCAGCCATCAAATTTCACCTTTCATTTCTTTCAGTTGGCGCATGGTTTCCCGCATATCGGGGTGCGCCTCATAATATTCTTTTTGTCCGTCCAGATAGTCTGCCTCGTCTTCAGGATCTGACAAATCGGGCGTAAAGTAATAATTGCTCCACGGACGGAGCTGTTGTCCCCGCAGCCACCGGCCAAAACCGTCGGCAATCACGTTGACATCGCAGCCGGCGCCGGACAGGACGGCACCAAGCGTACAGAAAAAGCGGTTTTGCGTGCAATCCTGAATTTCATTTGCCATATCTTCCGTACACCGGCTAAAACCGCGGTGCTGATTGTCATGGTGCGGCGCAAAGGCGACAATCATGAAAAAGACCAGAAACCAGAAGATTATCAGGCCGATGAAGATTCCAAACCAGTATTGCTTCAAAAAACGCATCATTTTCCTTTACGGGCATTCAGATATTGTTCCAACAGCGCCAGTTCCTCCCTTGTATTGGCACCGGCGACTTCTTCGGCGCTGCATTCGACCATGCCGCATTTCATGCCGTGGCGGTTGGCAATGCCGACAACATCTGTTAAATAGTATTCGCCGGACGCGTTTTCATTACTGACCGCGCCCAAAAGTTCAAACATTTCAGAGCTGTCAAAGCACATACAACCGGAGTTGCACAGGTTAATCTGACGCTGTTCCTCCGTAGCGTCCTTATACTCGACAATTTCTTTCAGCTCGTCGCCGTGCATAATCAGGCGGCCGTAACGCGCCGGATCCTGCGGACGAAAGCCCAAGACCACAACGGCATAGCCTTCGCGGCGTTTTTGAACAGCCTTCAAAAAAGTTTCCCGCGTGATGATCGGGCTGTCGCCGAAAATAACCAGAACATCGCCTTCAAAACCGCAGAGATTTTTGCGGGCGGACAAAACGGCATGGCCGGTGCCAAGCTGTTTTTCCTGCACTGCGGTTTCATAGGGCGCAACCTCTTTGGCAACCATTTGTCCGTCCGGCGCAATCACGGTAATGATTTTGTCGGCACCCAAATTTTCCAGTGTTTCGATAATATGGCGAATCATCGGTTTGCCGTTCAGCGGCATCATGACTTTCGGCAGGTCCGACTTCATGCGCGTCCCCTTGCCGGCGCCCAGAATAATGGCGGCGATTTTTTTGCTGTTATTCATTATCTTTCCATCTCCAGTTCAAAAATTATGATAATTTTAATAATTCATACAATACAATAGCATCTATATCTATTTGGTTAACATAAGGCAATATTTTATGAGAAAACATTTTTTTGCAATATATTTCATTGCAGCGGCTCTGATGACGGTGCATAACTCTTATGCCGGCACACAGGAGGTTATGTCGCTTGAAGAAGCCAACCGCGTACGTCAGAGCAGCGTTTTGCCCGAAGGACGTACGGACACACAGGAGGTCAGCTTTTCTTCTCCCAGAGAAATGTTTAATTATATGAAAAACCGGCTCAAGGGCGCGATTGTAACCAAGTATGATCCGGCCAGCGCCTCTAACGGCAGTACGGCAACCAGCGTTGACGAGGATCCGTTGCCGCAGGATATGGAAGCACAGAAATCCACTTTTCAGAAAATTTATGAAGATGCCATTAAACGGATTGAAAATGAAGACCGGTCTCCAGTTGCCGCTCCGGCGCCTTTTCCGTCAGAAATCAGACATAGCGCTCCGGTTGACGCCATAGACATTTTGCTGCCGCCGCTGAACGAGCGGGTGAGAGTGCCGGCTTTTGAACATATTCCTTATTTGTTTTCCCAGATAGAGGTTTTGCCGGACGGGTTGATTAAGGTTGAAGAAACGGTGATTGTTATTGCCAACGGCATCAAGCTCAAAACGCCGCTGGTACTGCCCATTCCCAGCCGCGTGTTTTCCCGCGACGGAAAAGCACGCAATACGGACGCCAGCCTTATCGGCGTCACAATCAACGATATGCCGGTAGAATATAAAATTGACCGGCACGGCGGCTCGACCCTGCTTATGCCCAAAAAGAATTTTGCACTGGAAAACGGCGTTTACCGCTATGTCTTTACTTATGTTATTGACCGTCAGATTTGGAGCTATCCGGATTTTGACGAGCTTTACTGGAACGTGACCGGAGGCGCCTGGAATTTGGTAGTTGCCCGTGCCGGTGCGACGATTGTTCTGCCGCGCGGGACCAGTCCGATTGCCCAAAGTTTGGCCATCGGGTATCCGGGACGGCTGCGGATTGACAACGGTACAATCACGCGCGATGCGCCTAATTCAGTCGGTTTTGTGGCGCAAGAACCGCTGTTTTTGGCCGAAAGCATGCATATTGGCGTGGAAATTCCCAAAGGCGTGATTGCGGCACCGACTTTATCCAATCGAATCGCTTGGGCAATTGCCGATTACGGCGACACTATTTTTGCGCTTATCGGCCTGCTGATTGTACTTGGCGCGTATATGGCCTCGTGGAAATATATTCAGAAGAATCCCAAAAAAGTTTCTTTCTCACTTAAAAAAACGCCAATGATGATGCGCTATCTGGCAAAAGGAACTTATGACAAGGTCAGTTTCGGAGCTTTCCTGCTGGATTTGTTTAAGAAAAACATTATTGACATTCAGCAGTCGGACGACAATATCCTTTTGGTCAAAAAAACTGACAATCTGAAAGTGTTGAACCAAAATGAGCAAAATGCCGTTAAGGAGCTTTTTGGCCCCAAAGATGCCGTTTTGCAAGTCAAAGGCAATATGCTTAAACTCAAAAGAGCATATCGTCACATCGGGCAAGACCTGAAGACCAAATTCAACTTTTTTGCCCTCAGGCTCAATTCCGGTTATCTGTTGTTCAGTATCGGCATGCTGCTGATGACGGAGTGGTTTATTGCCATGCTTTCTCCCGATACCGTTCAGGTTTTTGTTTCTTTGTTATCAACAACGGTTGCTTTCGGCTTTTATCTGGTTTTCTTCAGCATCCGTTGGAAAAATAAGGCGGTAAATATTCTTTGCAAAGTTTTTGCCTTCTTATTTATGTTATTGAGCTTTGTAATTTTTTGCGCCAAAGTCAGCATGTGGTCAGCGCTTTTTCTTTGCGCCACCATGGTGGTTATTCTTGTCTTCAGCCGCAAATACACACAAAGAAGCGGCCTGATGCAGGGGCATATTGCCGATGCCCGCGGATATGCTGACTATTTGACGCAAAACCGCGAAAACATTATGCTCGGAAAAGATTTTATCAACCAGCAGGCTAATATTCTGGCTCTGGAAGTTGACAAGCTGTACTCCAAGGACAATTCAAATGTTAAGGATTATTACAAGCTAGATATTGTTAAAAACATTATTGACAGGATGTCATAAAAGTTGCGGCTGTCTGACAAGCGATACAAACAACCCCGCGTCTGAAATAATGGCGCGGGGTTGTTTTTTTTGATTAACAAGAAGAATTATTTTGTCAGCTGAGCAGCAACTTCGGCGGCAAAATCTTCTTCTTTTTTCTGCAGGCCTTCACCCAGACGGAAGCAGACATATTCTTTCAGTTTAATGTCCGCGCCCATTTCTTTGGCAGCATCGGCAATAACCTGTTTAACCTTTTTATCCGGATCCATAATGTAAGCCTGTTCTTCCAGAACGACTTCGTCATAATATTTGCGAACACGGCCTTCAACCATTTTCTCAATGATGTTTTCCGGTTTGCCGGAAGCTTTTGCCTGTTCGGAAAAAATGGCTTTTTCGCGTTCAACGGCTGCCGGATCAACAGAGGCAACATCCAAGAACAACGGATTGGAAGCAGCAATGTGCATTGCAATATGTTTGCCGAGTTCGGCTAATTTTGCTTTATCACCGGCAGATTCCAAAGCAACCAAAACACCGATTTTGCCGAGGTTCGGCTGAACGGCATTGTGAACATAAGAAGCGATAGCTCCGTCGGCAACTTCAATTCTTTTGGCGCGGCGCAGATTCATGTTCTCGCCGATTTTGGCAATCATGTCCGTTAAGCGTTCTTCAAAAGATTTGTTGACTTTCGGGCATTGGAAAGTCTTCATGTCGCAGACTTCGCCATTGCGAAGCAACGCAACGGTGGCAGCATCTTTAACATAGTCTTGGAAAATGTCGTTTTTGGCAACAAAGTCGGTTTCGGAGTTAACCTCCACAACAGCACCGGCATTTCCGTCAACAGCAACGGCAACTAAACCTTCGGCTGCAATACGGCTGGCCTTTTTGGCAGCAGAGGCCAGACCTTTTTTTCTGAGCCAGTCAACAGCCTGTTCCATGTCCCCGTTGGTTTCGGTCAGGGCTTTTTTGCAATCCAGCATTCCGGCACCGGTCGTTTCTCTGAGTTCTTTAACCATAGCGGCAGTAATATTTGTCATTCTTTATGTCCTTTAATAAAAATTTAAATAAGGGCGATATCTTATGATTTATGCAAAAAGATAAGATACCGCCGCAAATTTTTGCCAAGCTCTTAATAAAAAGAACTATTCGGCGCTTTCGGCAGAAGCTTCGGCTTCCGCAGCAGCTTTTTTGGAAGTTCTTTTTCTGGCCGGTTTGGCAGCAGCTTCAACGCCTTCGACCATTTCTTCCACTTTAACGCCTTGAGCGGCGATTTCGGCCTGCATACCGTCAAGAACGGCACCGGAAACCAAATCGCAGTAGAACTGAATGGCGCGGATTGCGTCATCGTTACCCGGAACAGGGAAGTCAACGGCATAGGGGTCAGCGTTGGTATCGCAGATACCGATAACCGGAATACCGAGTTTTTTGGCTTCTTTAATTGCCAGAGTTTCTTTCGGCGTATCAACAACGAACAACAGGTCAGGCTGGCCGCCCATGTTCATGATACCGCCGAGTTCGAGTTCGAGTTTTTCCTGTTCTTTTTTCAGGTTGAGCATTTCTTTTTTGGTATAACCGTCATAAGCATTTTTCTCGGCCATGTCTTTGAGTTTGGCAAGGCGGGAAATTGATTTGTAAACGGTTTTCCAGTTGGTCAGCATACCGCCGAGCCAACGATGGTTAACATAATACTGTCCGCATCTTTCAGCGTTTTCTTTAATAATGTCCTGAGCCTGTCTTTTGGTTCCGACAAACAAAACTTTACCGCCGTTTGCGGCAATGTCTCTGGCCGTAGCCAAAGCCGTATACAGCATCGGGTAAGTTTTTTGCAGATCGATAATGTGGATATTATCTTTTTTGCCATAAATGTACGGAGCCATTTTCGGGTTCCAGCGGCGGGCATGGTGTCCGAAGTGAACGCCGGCCTCAACCATTTGACGTAACGTAAACGTAGGAATTGTCATATTATATTTATCCTTAATTTTCCAGTTAAACCTCCGCAGACTCTAAAACCGCCCCCAAAAAGCGGCACCGGAGCGAAAGAACCCGCGCGGGCTTTCCGCCACATCTGCGTGTGAAATGAGCGGGAGCCAATTCTCCCGTTCGCTGTCTTTTTATACGCTATTTCACTATTTTGCAAGTATTTTTTGCTTAAAACATGCAAATTCCGCACAAGGGAGAATTTTTATCCCGAAAAAGCACATATTCTTGTTCACGCCGGGGAATTTTGGGCTTGTAAATTCGGCCTTGATGTTGTATTTTAACGCCAATTGTTAAGGTTATGAGGATAAAATGACAGATTTGTTTGAGAGCACCGCTCCGGTGGCAAAAGAATACAACGCGCAGGAAATTGAGGTTCTGGAAGGGTTGGAGCCGGTTCGCTACCGGCCGGGAATGTACATCGGCGGCACGGACGACACCGCGCTGCACCATCTGGTGGCAGAAATTCTTGACAACTCCATGGACGAGGCCGTTGCCGGCTATGCCAACCATATTGACATTACGCTCAACGCCGACTATTCGATTACGATTGCCGACAACGGCCGCGGCATTCCGGTCGATCCGCACCCGAAATATCCGAACATGTCCGCTCTTGAAGTGATTATGACCATGCTGCATTCCGGCGGCAAATTCGGCGGCGGCGCTTATAAGGTTTCCGGCGGCCTGCACGGTGTCGGCCTGTCTGTTGTTAATGCCCTGTCAGAAAATATGGTTATTGAAATCGCCCGTGACAAAAAGCTTTATCGTCAGGTATACAGCCGCGGCAAACCGCAGACCGCCCTTGAGCTTATCGGCAATGCGCCCAACCGCCGCGGAACATCAATTACCTTCAAACCCGATCCTGAGATTTTCGGGGCGAATTCGCAGCTATCGCCCAACCGCGTTTATCGCATGGCGCGCTCCAAGGCCTTTTTGTTTAAAGGCATTAAAATCAACTGGAAATGCGCGCCGGAGGTATTGTCGGAAGGAGACGTAACGCCGCCGGAAGCCGAATTGAATTATCCAAACGGCGTGAGCGACTTTTTGAATTATCAGCTGGGCAGCCGTACAACCGTCAACCGCACCGCTTTTTCCGGCGACTCCGAGCTAGCCAATGACGAAGGGCGTGTGGAATGGGCGATTACCTGGCCGGAAGACGAAAACGGCTTTTGCTACTCTTACTGCAATACCGTAGTAACCCCGCAGGGCGGTACGCACGAAGTCGGCTTCAAAACCGCTCTTGTACGCGGACTGAAAGAATACGGCGAAATGGCAAACATCAAAAAAGCCGCCAACATTACCGCCGAAGACTTTTTGAGCGATGCCTGCATTATGTTGTCGGTCTTTATCCGCGATCCGCAGTTTCAGGGACAGACCAAAGACAAACTGACCTCGGCCAAGGCAACACGTCTGGTGGAACAGGCCGTTAAAGACTCGTTTGACCACTGGCTGACTTCCGATATGGAAAACGCTTCGGCGCTGATTGAATATGTGATTGAACGCGCAGAACAACGCCGCAAGAAGAAAGAAGAAAAACAGGCCGTCCGCAAAACGCCCACAAAAAAACTGCGCCTTCCGGGAAAACTGGCTGACTGTTCTCAGGCTGCGGCCGAAGGGACAGAAATTTTTATTGTCGAGGGTGATTCCGCCGGCGGTTCCGCCAAGCAGGGACGCGACCGTTTTACGCAGGCCATTCTGCCTTTGCGCGGCAAGATTTTGAACGTGGCAAGCGCGTCTTTGGACAAGATTATGCAAAATCAGGAAATCAAAGACATGTGCGAGGCTTTAGGCTGCGGCACCAAAGAACATTATAACGAAGACAATCTGCGCTATGAAAAAATCATTATCATGACCGATGCCGATGTGGACGGCGCGCATATTGCCTCGCTGTTGATGACTTTCTTTTATCAGCAAATGCCGAAGCTGATTGAAAACGGACATTTGTATATTGCCACACCGCCGTTATACAAGATTTCGGCCGGCGGAAAGAATTTTTATGCTCTGGATGACGAAGATAAAGACCGGATTTTGAAAAAAGAGATTAAGGCCAATGCCAAACCGGACATCAGCCGTTTCAAAGGTTTGGGAGAAATGAGCGCCCAACAGCTGAAAGAAACGACGATGGACAAGAAAAACCGGATGCTGCTGAAAGTCATGCTGCCTAATACCAGTACCGAAGAAGGCAAGGAAGAAGCCTTTGAAACGCGCCGGCAGGTTGAGCGCCTGATGGGCAAAAATCCGGAGCTGCGTTTCCAATTTATTATCGAACGCGCGAAATTCGTGGATGATCTGGACATTTAGCTATTGATGACGGGAGCCGGAGAATGATCAGAAAGTTTCAGCCGCAGGATACGGACAAAGTCATGAAAATCTGGCTCAACGGCAGTCTGGACAGTCACGATTTTATTCCGGCGGCTTACTGGCAGAAAAATTTTGCCGTTGTCCGCGATGAATATCTGCCGGCAGCGCAGACTTATGTCTGGGAAGAAAACGGCGAGGTTAAAGCTTTTGCCAGTCTGGGAGATGAAGACTATCTCGGCGCGTTGTTCGTTTCTGCCGATGCGCGGGGACGGGGAATTGGCAAAGCCCTGATGTTTGAATTGCAAAAAAATTACAGCCGCTTAAATTTGCAGGTTTATTCCCAAAACAAAAAAGCCGTTCGGTTTTATCACCGCTGCGGTTTTCAGATTTTGCGCGAAGGAATCGATGAACTGACAGGGGCCGACGAGTTGCTGATGAGCTGGAACAAAGGCAACGTCAGCGGCGACTTGGTTTATCATTACGCCCGTCAGACAAACTTATAATTTTTTATTGACAAAATTTCTACAAAATCCTATATTACTTACTCAATATTAACTTTTATTAAAATTATTATCTTATGATGAAGCACATTCAAACATCGGTCATGATTCGAAGTTATTTTGAACACTTTTTTAAATACGCCACACCGATGGATTTGTCTGAAGAGGTCAGTGACCCCGTTTTAGGGCGTTCTTTATCTGATAACCGCATGGGATGGTTTTGGTTTTTGTCTGAAAACGGCTATTTGTTTTTTGACATTAAAACCACCTCAGTTATTTATCATCCAAAAATAAAAAAAACATTTGACGTTGAATTAATCAACGGTCTGAATTGTCTGGAATTTCCTTATCCTGTTTATGAGGTGGAATTTATTTCCGATGCAAGCTCCCGAACACTTGCCTGTGAGGTTGGGCCGGATTATAAAGGGCCTTATCTTCTGAGCGAAGTTACGATTATTCCTTATCCAAAGCAGAATTGGAATGATTATTTTTTGGATTACTGAAAAAAGACCTGCAAGTTTTGTGCTTGCAGGTCTTTTTGCAACAAAGAAAAAGAGCTATATCTTTCAATCCTTCCCCGCACGGCAGGTGCGCAGCGGCTTGTCAGTGCCATAAGGCCCGCGGTGCTCCGGCAGGATGTGTGATGGAATTTGTGCGTTGAAAAGCAAGGTCACAGAGAATAAAGGCAAGCAAGCGGAAACGGCCTATTCCGGCAATTCAAAACAGGCGACCAATTCACTATGATCGGAAAAAACAAACTGGTCAACCAAAGTAACTTCCTGCAACCGATAACCTCCGGCTATCAACGTATTGGCATCGGTGACAAAGCTATGCGGATTGCAGGACACGGCAATCAGTTTTTTCGGCTTATGGACAAAAGATGCTATTTGAGCCGTTTGAGCAGCGGCACCGGCGCGCGGCGGATCAAAAATCACAACGTCAAATCCGGACAATTCTTTTTCATCAAACGGGTATTTGAACAGATTTTTATTAACGACCTCAACATTGCTTATCATATTTTTATTCAACGACTGTCTGAAGCCTTCCAGTAAAGCCGGCGAAGAATCCGCCGCCAGAATCTTATTGTTTTTATTTGCGGCCAGCGGATAAGAAAAAGTTCCCACGCCGCAAAACAAATCCGCAATCCGGCCTTGCGTCTGGCCCAAATATTTTGTTACCGATCCGACCAACGCCTGCTCTCCGGCTTTGGACGGCTGCAAAAACGTGCCGGCCGGAATATAAACGTCATAATTCCCCATTTTGATTTGCGGTTTGACTTTTTCAATCAACGGCTCGCTTGCGGAATCCGGTTTTGCACGGTGGGAAATGCGGATAATATCGGCAAAAGTCTGCGCTTTTTCAAAAATAATCATCCGGTGTTCCAATGCCAGTTCACCGGCAAATTCCAAGACAACATCTATGCCGTTGTCGGCATCGCAGAGCCAGACATCACCGGCAGAAATATATTGCGGCACAAATTTTTTGCCTTTTTTGGCACCATTGCCAAGCGGCACGGCGCAAAGTTCGGCCAACAAAATACGGATATTGGCAAGATTGGCATTCAAACGCGGTGTCAGCAGGCAACAGGCGGCAACGTCCACCAATTCGGCGCTTTGGCGTTGGTTAAAGCCCAGCTGCAATTTTCCTTTGCGAAAAGAAAAAGCCATTGCTGCCCGACGGCGGACATTATCCCCGATAAAAACCGGCATGCCGAATTTGACGTCCGGCTGCGTCAAGCCGCTTAAAATTTTTTTAAAATTCTGTTCCTTGCGCTTTTGGTATTCCGGCATTGACAGGGTTCTGTACTGGCAGCCGCCGCAAAGGTCATGATAAGGACAAGTCATTGCGCCCTCTTACAAATCTTCATCATCAACACCCAGAATATTGACGCCGGTCCGGCCCTTTTTTTCTTCAATTTCCACATTGTCTTCCTGAATGCGGGAAGAATCGATACCGTCCAGCAGCGAAATTTCACGATTGTCTTCTTTGTCAAAAATCGGGTGATGATTTTGGCTTTCTTTACGTTCGGTTTCGTCCTCGCTGCCCAGCTTGCTCAAATCGTCCTTATGAAAAACGCAATAGCGGTTGCGTCCGGTTTCCTTGGCGCGGTAAAGGGCTTCGTCCGACGTTTTTATCAGCATGCCGACATTGTCGGAAATCTCGGAAGAAGAAATGCCGATACTGACGGTAAAGCGGACTTCCTCGCCTTCATCGCTGTACACAACGGCTGAGGCAATGCTTTCGCGCAGGCGTTCGGCCACAACTTCGGCCTGTTTGGTTCCGGTATGCGGCAGAAAGACCACAAATTCTTCACCGCCGTAGCGGGCAACAATATCATCTTCACGCAGGTTTTTCTCGCAAGTGCCGGCCAGCTCAATCAAGACTTTGTCACCGACTTTGTGACCGTAAGTGTCATTGACCCGTTTGAAGTGGTCGGCATCGAGCATCAAGACGCAATATTCTTCATTTTGGGCTTTGGCTTCGACAATCCGGTTAAAGACTTCTTCTTCAAAATAACGGCGGTTGTAAAGTGAGGTCAGAGGATCGCGAATCGCCTGATTTTTGAGCAGCATTTCACGGTTTTTGCGCGAGGTGATATCCTGAAAAGCGGCATAGAGCACAACATCGTAATTGTAATCTATGATATTAACCGAAGCCAAAAGCCAGAAAGGCGTATCGCCGCTCGGGGTTTTGACCAGAATTTCAAAATCCTGAACTTCTTTTTCTTTCTCCAGACGCTCGTTCAAAAGCCGGCGGTTATCAACGTCAACAAAAAAATCTTTCAGGCGGTAGCGGTCAACCTCCTGCGGCAAAATGCCGAAAAGTTTGACGGCATTGGTATTGGCCATGATGATTTTATCATCGCCGAGTTTGGACAGGATAATCGGAAAAGGGGAAGATTTGATAATGTCGGCCAGACGCTGATTGCTTTTTTCAATTTCCTGCTCCTGTATTTCATATTTGACGCTCAGGGCATTGATTTTGATAATCAGAATAGACATGGCAAGCAAAACATAAAACAGCGCGGCAGAATACCATAATTCCGAACCGTCCAGCGCCCAGCTGACATGCGACAACTTCAAAATCAGCAAAATACTGATGGCGGCAGTCACAACAGACGCCATGATATAACCGCTTTTATACCGCTGATTGACCTGTGACAGAAAGCCGACGCTCAAATAGGCAAAACCGGCAACCGGAAAGACATAGCGCAGGCTGGAAACCATATTGCCGTCAGGAAAAATAAAGACATAGGACACAACGGAAATCAGCCCGAGACCGGCCACACCGAGAATCACCGGCAGATCGGGAATGTTCTTGAGCAATATCTGAGAGGCGGCAATGGCCAGAAGAACCATGGAGGCAAGCAACAACAGAAGCTCAAAAAAGACATATATCTCAACATTTCCACCGGCTTTATAGACGTTAAACGACTTATATTCAATCCAGACGACTATAAAATCCAGAATCAGGCCCAAAAACAAAAACCAGATCCCCCGGCGTACCGGCGAACCTTTTTCCGTGAAAAAACAAGAGAAAAACAGCAGCAAAAATGCCGTTAACGTTACCAGAATATGTGTTGTGTTTGCAAATATGCCGATATTTCCCATTATTTCTCCCCGTCGGATTTTAAAATGTGTTTCTTGCATTAACGCCGTTTTAGTTTATATTGAGATTATTAATATTTAAAGCTTTAATTAAAATTAAAATAATTGATGATTATTAAAATAAATATTGTATTATTATAATACTTGGATTTTTGCTTGTAGAAAACAGAGAGAGAAAACATGAACAAACCTATGCCCAGGCATTACAGCAACCATTTCGAACTCCGTCTTGATAAAATTCCCGCACGCAGGACCGACCGGATGTCGGCATGGATTTTTTATATCGGGCTTATTCTCGGCGCAGCTTTGCTTTTGCTCGGCGCATATGAGCTTTTTGACGGCGTAACCGTTACCCGTTCCGACTTTACAGGAAACTTTCCTGCAACTGATTTTCAGCCGATGATGAACACGACTTTTTTTGACGTTGTCATCATGCTTATGGGAGGGGGAATTATTGTTGCGCTGTTCTGCAACTATTTTCAATACCGCCGAATCTACTTTGACGGTAAAAACGTGGAAATCGTCACCCGCCTGCTTAACGGCAAAAAGCTACGGATGAAGGAAAAACTTGCCAAATACGACGGCGTGCGCTTCCGAATCGAGTTTGCGCAGCTCGGCTTTATCAGCCGTAATAAATATATTATTGAACTTTCACACAAGAATCCGGAAAAATGTGTGCCGTTATATATTTCTTATCGCGGCAAAAATGCCCGCAGGCTGTGGGAATATTATGCCCGTACGCTCGGACTGCCGGCTCTGGTCATGACGGCGGACGGTCTTGTTTCGCGCAAAATAGAACATCTGGGCAAGTCGGTTAAGGAACTTAAAAAGATTGGTGAACTCAAAGTGGATTTTGACATCAACACCATGCCAATGCCTAAAAGCGTGGCCGTAGTCTGGCGCTCTGACAAGATTGTGCTGAAAATCCGCAAGACAGTCTGGGATGCATACAACGTGCTGGCAATTGCCGTCATTACCTGCGCCGCAATTCTGATCAAGTTTATTGAAAATCTGGCTCCGAATCTGAACCGCGGCGGTTTTATGTTTTTTTACGGCATTATGGCGTTTTTTATCATCATGGCGGTGATTATATTATTCCGCAAAGACAAGATTGTGATTAAAAAATATAAAATCGTCAATGTTCACAAGTTTTTCGGTTTTTCGAAAAAACACGGAGAAATGGCCAAAGCGGACATTGAAGCAATTGATATTACGCCGAATCCGGCAACAGGCCGATGTTTTGTTTCCATTATTTCCGACAAGAAGACAATTGTCTTTGGCAAAAAACTTCCTCCGGAAGATTTACGCTGGATTAAGAACTTTCTGCTATATGAACTTACGAAGTAAATTTTGATAAAAAATCTTTGCTAAAATAAGTTGTTTCGGATATAAACAAAAAAATAACGAACTTTTTTAACCGTGGAGATTGGATTAAATGAAAAAGGAAAAAGAACCCAAAACCCTGCAAGACGCTTTTATTGAAGAAGTGAACGAGGATTTGAAAAATGACCAGCTGAAACAAATCTGGGACAAATACAGCCTGCATATCATCATTTCCGTTGTGGCGATTTTGGTTGCCGCCGTCAGTTTTGAAAGCATCAAGGCCTGGAGAATCCGTCACCATCAGGAAAATTCAAACGTTTATGCCTATGCCTCCAATCTGGCAGAACAGGGCAAGGTGGAGGAAAGCAACAACGTTTTGAAGAAAATTGCCGAAGACCGCGGCGGGATTTATGCCGATGCCGCAAGGATGCAGCTGGCGAAGAACTATACAGAAAACGGCAAAACGGAAGAAGCACAAAACGTATTAAAGAAAATGCTTGCCGACAGTGATACCAACCCGCAAGTTAAAAATGTGGCGCTTATCAAGCTTGCATCCATGCAAATTGAAACGGCTTCTTACGCCGACATGGAAAAAACGCTGGAACCGGTATTGCAAAATCCGAGCTGGAGCGGTATGGCCAAGAGTCTGCTTGCCCTTTCAGCCATTCGTGCCAAAGATATTGACAAAGCCAAACTGCTTTACGGTGAGATTGCAGCAGACGCCAATACCCCTGACAGTCTGAAGGCCGAAGCTCAGGATATGATCGCGATTTTGAACGAAACAGTTAAACAGTAAAAAACAAGGATGGTTTCCGATGTATGGTAATTTGATGAAAAACATAATTTGTGCCGGCCTGATGATGGCGTTGGGCGCATGCGGACTGTTTGCCGATGAAAAAATTAAACTGGAGGGAGAACGCCTTTCCGTTTTAAGCAGTTCAGCAAAGTTACAGCCTGATTTTCCGGAAGGAAAGGTTAAAATCAAACTGCCGAAACCACAGAAAAATTCCCGCTGGACACAAGAAGGCGGAAATTCCGAACATTTAATGAGCCATATGGCGACAAGTTCAAAACTTAAAAAATTCTGGGATGCCGGTTTTGGCGAGGGCAGTTCCAAGCGTGATCTTCTTATTGCCAAACCGATTGTCGCCCACAAGGTTGTTTTTGCCATTGATGCCAATGCTGTTGTAACGGCAAGACGGCTTGACAACGGCGATCAAATTTGGAAAAAAAGACTGAAACCCTTAAACAAGGATGATAAATCCAGCTCCATGAAAGGTGCCGGGCTGGCTTATTTCGGCAAAAAGATTTATGCTACAACCGGATTTGGCGGCGTTTTTGCTCTGGATATGCTTACCGGCCGCGAAATCTGGCGTTATGATGCCGGTATGCCGATCAGGATTGCACCAACGACAAATGCAGATAAGCTTTTTGTACAGACTATTGACAACACGCTGATTGCATTGAATTCTATTTCCGGTCAGGAAGTATGGAGATATAAGACCAAAACGGAAGGAACAACGCTGGTCGGCGGTGCCGCTCCGGCTTACAGCCCCTATCTGGACGTAGTTGTCGCCGCTTTTTCAAACGGCGAGCTTCGGGCTTTCAAATCCAGCACCGGCACGCCGTTGTGGTCTGATAACCTGATCAGCCGAAAACGTAACAATTCTCTGGCCAATATTGCCGCAATCAAAGCCAATCCGGTGATTGACAATGACAAGATTTTTGCCATCGGAAATAGTGACATTCTGGCGGCAATAGACCTTAAAACCGGTATGAGAATCTGGGAACGGGAAGTTTCCGGTACGAATCAGCCGTGGATTGCCGGACAATATATGTATGTTTTGAGCGATAATAACGAATTGCTGGCTCTCAACAAAAATGACGGTAAAATTATCTGGAATACCGTGATTCCGGACGTCAACGACAAGCCCGGCGAATTTGCAGTCGGACCGGTTTTGGCCAACAACCGGCTGCTGGTTCCAACTTCGGACGGACATGTCTTTTCGGTTTCGCCGTACAACGGCAAGCTGATGGGCTTTATTAATATTGACGAAGATATTGATATGGCGCCGATTGTTGCCGACGGGATTGTCATATTTACAACAAACGATGCCGAAATGATGGCTTATAAATAAAAAACAAGGAAAGAAAAATGACATTAAAAGTCGCAATTATCGGACGGCCGAATGTCGGAAAGTCAACGCTGTTTAATCGGCTGGCCGGTCGAAAGGTTGCCATTGTTCATGATCAGCCCGGCGTAACCCGCGACCGGCGTGAAGCGTCTGCAAAACTTAGAGATATGGCATTAACGATTGTTGACACGGCAGGTTATGAATATTCCAATGAAGACAATTTGGAACGGCGGATGTGGGAACAGACCAAACGCGCGATAGATGAAGCGGACGTAACACTTTTTTTGTTTGACGCCCGTGCAGGTTTGCAGCCTTATGATGAGCATTTTGCCGATATTCTGCGGCAATCGGGTAAGCCGGTTATCCTGTTGGCCAACAAATGTGAGAGCAAAACACAGGAAGACAGCATTTATGAAGCTTATAAGCTCGGACTGGGCCAACCTGTTCCGTTTTCGGCCGAACATGGCTTGGGGCTGAATGAGCTTTATGATGCTCTGAAAGAATTTGACAAGAAAAAGTCGGCTGTGCAGTCTGAAACTGCCGAAGATGAGGCTACCGGCGATGAGGAGGAGGACAAAGAAAACAAACGCCCGATTCAGCTGGCGATTGTAGGACGGCCGAATGTCGGAAAATCAACGCTTGTCAATGCGTTGTTAAAAGATGAAAGAATGCTGACGGGACCCGAAGCCGGTGTAACCCGCGATGCGATTACCAGCGAATGGGTTTGGGAAGGGCATAAGATTAATTTGGTGGATACGGCCGGATTGCGCAAGCAGGCCAGAATTTCCGACTCATTGGAAAAAATGGCTGCCGCCAGCACCAAACATGCCGCTTTTATGGCTCAGGTTGTCGTCTTGGTTTTGGATGCCGATGCCGTATTGGAAAAGCAGGATTTGACTATTGCCCGACAAGTGATTGACGAAGGGCGGGCCTTAGTCATTGCTGTCAACAAGTGGGACATAGCCAACAGGAAAGAAGCGCTTGACCAGTTGAACTACAAGCTGGAGACTTCTCTGACGCAGATTGACGGTGTGCCGACGGTTACAATTTCGGCCTTGAAAGGAGAAAATCTTGACAAGCTGATGCGGGCTGTGATTAAGGTTTATAACCGGTGGCGCAGCCGGATTCCAACCGCTCCGCTAAACCAGTGGTTCTCTGACATGATAGACAATTATCCGCCGCCTTTAGGCAAAAATAAACGACGGATTAAGTTGCGTTACATTACTCAGGCCAAAACCAGACCGCCTTCATTTTATATTTTTTCCAGCAATCCTGAAGGACTGCCGGAATCTTATTTGCGTTATCTGACCAACAGCTTGCGTGAGAATTTTGATTTGCGCGGTATTCCGTTAAGGATTACCGTCAGAAAGACCGGCAATCCTTATGCCGACAAAAAACGGTAATTTGTTTTTTCCCGCTTTGTAATCCGGCGGGATTTTTTTTTACGAAAAAGTCCTATAGACAAAAATCAAAAATTATGTTATATACTTAATGAAAATGAATTATTATTTGTATAACTAAAAAAATTTATAATGAATTGGATACTTATTTTAGGGACTTTGATATTTTCTTGGGCGCTAGTAAACTATTATCAGAAAAAGTATGATACTTTACAGCGCAGAATCAAGTACTATGATGACAAGCTTGATTTTGAGAAAAAAGAACGAGAGAAATATATTAACAGTCTTCTGCATCTGACTTACGAATCGCACCCAGAGCAGATTATGTGGCTGGAAGATGTTTCTGATAATATTATCCGCAAGTGGATAAAAGATTTGCAAAACAGCCCGTCTCCCAAGCCTCGGGCAATAGCTTTTTTGCAAATGGAATTGCAGAGAAGAAAAAAAGTAATAAACATTTAAATTAAAAAACATGGTTACATTAATTATTATTGTACTCATTGGCATTGCGGTGTTTCAATATCTGACCATTCAGGAAAAAAACAAAGAAATTGAGGCACAAGACGAAATAATCCGCCAGTTGAATGACGAGCTTGAACAAGCTACCGATATTGAGGAATTTGACTAATTCCGCAGGATTGAAAAAACATTTGTCCGGTCAAACAAGGCAAATGTTTTTTTTATAATTAACTCTGGACATTTTAATTTTTTGGCATTATATAATCTGCCGAATTAAAATTATTATAACATTTAAAAAATTATCAAATCATGGAAAATATTATTTTGTTACTAGTGACAGCACTTGCCGTCTTAATTGTCATTATCAAGGTAAAAAACGTCCGTTTATCCCATATTGAGTCTCTCCTTTCGGAAGAAAAACAGAAAAGAGAAGCTTTGGAACTTCAAAACTCACGTTTGCACAACAAGCTGAAACAAATGAAACAGCAGCAGCCTTTTATGTCTGTCAGCAAAATTGGAAAATGCAATTTCGGTACGTGAAAAAAACTCCCGCTCAATTTATTTGACCGGGAGTTTTTATTATTTGTCTGCGTTTTTGTTATATTCACTTTTTTCTTTAAGGAAAATAACTATACCCAACGGAATTGTCAGGGCATAGACCAGCGTTGCGACGCCCAGTGTAAACCAAGGCTGGGTAATGACGGAACTGGCGAACCAGACCACAACCAACATCAGCGGAATAAACATCCAAACCGGAACTTTCATATGTTTGGTCGAAACAGTCGGAATCCGGCTGACCATCAGCAACGTCACGATACAAAGCAATGTCGCGCAAAAAGCATGCGAGCGGACGATATAGTTATATTCAGGAAAATCAAAAGAAATCAGTACGGGCATCAAAGCCAAGGCGGCTGCCGCCGGCGCCGGAACACCCACAAAAAAATGCAACCAATATTCCGGCTGAGGTTCATCTTCCAGCATGGTATTAAAACGTGCCAGACGCATGGCCATGCCGATTGACATCAACAGGCAGAAAAACCAGCCGAATTTCGGCAAGTCAAACAAAGACCATTGATACAAAAGGATTGCCGGTGCCACGCCAAAGCTCACAAAGTCAGAGAGAGAGTCCAACTCAGCACCGAACTTGGTCGAGCCTTTCAGCATACGGGCAACACGGCCGTCAAACCAGTCAAACAACGCGGCAATAAAAATACACATTACAGCCTTCATCCAGTCTGCCTGAATAGAATAACGAATGGAGGTTACACCGGCACACAAGGCCAGCATGGTCACAATGTTCGGCGCAATTTTACGAAACGGGAGAGCACGCAATTTTTGCGGCGCCATTTTCAGCTTGTGATTTATTTTTTCCATTAACGGATTACTCCTTTCATCTCAGGAGCATCGCTCTTCAAATTCGCCAGAATTGTTTCTCCGGCAATCATGGTTTGGCCAAGGCAGACCTGCGGGGCAACACCTTCCGGCAGATAAACGTCCAGACGGGAACCGAAACGAATGAGACCAAATCTTTCACCGGCACGGTATTCCTGTCCTTCTTTGGCTTCGCACAAAATCCGGCGGGCAACCAATCCGGCGATTTGAACAAAAGCCAACTCTTTACCTGACGTTGTTTTCATCAACAAAACCTGACGTTCATTGTCTTTGCTGGCTTTATCAAGAGTTGCATTCAAAAATTTTCCGGGGACATAAACGGATTTTGTGATTTTTCCGCCGGCAGGCGCGCGATTGACATGAACATTGAACACGCTCATGAAAATGCTGATACGGGTAAAGGTTTTGTCCCCCATATCCAATTCTTTCGGCGCTTTAACCTTAGCAATCATCTGCACGGTACCGTCCGCAGGAGAAACGACGACATCTGCAACATCCGGCGTAATACGTTCGGGATCACGGAAAAAATAATAGCACCAAACGGTAAGAACCAGTCCAAACCAGCCCAACGGCTGCCATAAAATTGCCAGCAATGCGGTGACGGCCGCAAAGATACCGACAAAACGCCATCCTTCATTATTGATATTTGGAAGGATATAACGACGCCAAGAAATATCTATTGTCTTCATCAGTAAAAATTCCTTTATAAATCCGTCTTTTGCCGGGACGCTGTCTCCTGCCGCAACAGAACGGAAGATCATTTGTTAACAGTTTAGTTAAAGCACATTTACCGGTATTTCACAAGTAAAAGATTGAAGTTAATCAGTAACTTTTTTAGCGTGTCAGTGATTTTTAGGCTTGCAATTATCTGAAATAGTCTGTATAAATTTTCATGTTTAAGCGCTTGTGGCGGAACAGGTAGACGCTGCAGACTTAAAATCTGTTGTCCGCAAGGACGTGCCGGTTCGATTCCGGCCTAGCGCACCAGATATTTTGCTTGAAAATCAAGCATTTAATTTTAGAGCCGAAGCATTTACGCTATGGCTCTTTAATTTTTTAAATCCTTAAAAAACAAGCATTTACACTTTTGCCTCGGTACAAACGGTTACGGGAGAGCAAAATGTTTGAAAAGTGTATGGCAAACTGTATGGCAGAAAAAATTCACTTGCAGTTGCGCAATAAAACTTTCTATTATAGAGTGGAATTGCCAAGAGTTAACAACAAGCGGAGATACAAAATTATCTCGCTGCATACTCAAAATTACTTTGAAGCCAAGGAAAGAATAAAGCAAATGGTCGAGTTGGAAGAAAATTTTGCAAAATTTAAGTTTTTTAACGAAGTAATCTTCCAAGCCTGTTAAAAAAGCTCCCGTTGAGGGAGCCTAGTGTTTCTGTATTTGGTATTTTACTGATTTCAAATAACTGTACGGATCAAGCCTTACAAGTTATCTGGCGTACATACGCAATAAAGTTTGCATGGTTTCCGGACTTAAAAAACTACGAAAAGTCGGAAAGCTCATGCTTTGTGTTTTTAATGTCTTCAGAGAAGAAGCAGGCACCACATCTTCCGCACCTCTTTCAATGGCGGAATTCTTTTCCAAAAAGTTTTCAGGAGTCAGGCTCTGATTGGCTGATTGGTTCAGAACCATATTGTTTTCAGAAAAGACCGATGCAATTTCAAAACTCATTTTTTTTCCTTTAAAATTAAGCATAAAAAAGTTTAGCAGTTTTATCTGCTTATTCTCTGACAGTCATCAACACGTAGTTCTCTGCCCGACAGGCGCCATTCTGGCATTACCCTGTTTTGTCAGGGCTGGGCAGCTTTAATGCGGTTTGCATAAACTAAAAAGAATTGGTTAAAAATGTTTTAACATTTTAAGAAAAAAACACATCAAAATGCAAAGGCTTTGATATTGTATCAAATTATTTATCAGAATAAACTAATATGTCGTACTATTATACCGCAAACCCGCAGAAATCTGCCGTTTGGGAATATATTTCCCAGACAATTTCCGAATCTTTATTCTGACTTTTTGACGATTCTTTTCACATCTCCTTCATATGCTGCTTAAGATAATCAATTACCATTCGCACACGAGGAATATCTTTTGTTTTGGCATCCGCAAACAAATAAAACGGCTCAGTAATATTATATTCGAAATTATCTAAACAAACGAGGCCTTTATTTTCATAATGCTTAGGAAGCAGTCCGATACCTGCACCACAAGCAACAGCTTTTGCCAAAATAGAAGATGAGTTTGATGTAAATCTTATATTGGCTGCATTTTTCATAATTTCATTCCACGGTTTTATATTACGATCCGTAGTTTTATTCAACAGGCGGAAGCTGTTTTTCATATCTTCAATATTTCTCGGATAACCATATGTGGCCAAATATTCAGGCGAGGCAAAAAGCTTAAAACGGATCGGAACCTGATACAGCAGGACTTTATTACGGTCAGGCAATTCGCTAAAACACATTCCGATATCATAATTATGGTTTGCAAAATCATTACGGTTATCTATGACAATACTGTTTATATTTATTTTAGGAAAATCATCCATAAAAGTATCAATTTTCCAGAGTTCAATATTGGGGAGAACATTGTTTGTCATACAGACATTGACTTCTCCCTGTAAATCTCCATGCTTTGGAATATCATGAAATGTACTGTCTATAATGTCCGTAATATTATTAGTACTGGAAACAATTCTTTGGGCGAACGGCGTTAAGCTACAGCCTTTACTGTTAATAATCAGCAAGCGAATTCCCAATTCCCCTTCAAGTTCTTCCACATATTTATTAAGCGTATCAACAGAAAGGCCCATTGATTCTGCCGCTTTACGTTTTCCGCCGTGTTTATGAATTGCCGCAATCATATAGAAAGCGTCAATTTTATTCATGATTCTTTTCATGTAAGATTCTTTCTAAATATTCGAAAATACAATGTTTTTCTGATACAGATAATACTGCCCCGCAACATTGTCTAACTATAAGTTGAAATTTATAATATCTTTTTTAATTTGACAAGCTTTTTTGAAAAAATTTTTCATTTTTTTATTTGCCCTATGAAAAAAATTGGGTTAATGCTAGGAATTATCAACTTTTGCCAAAGGATTATCCGATGACCAAAATCACATGGAAAGCCGGTACCATTTTAGCTCCGGTACCTCCGGCTCTGATTTCTTCAGGAACAATGGAAAAACCTAATATTATGACAGCGGCATGGACCGGTATTATTTCTTCCGAACCGCCAATGACCTATGTTTCCATCCGCCCTTCCCGTTACTCGCATAAGATTATCAGCGAAAGCAAAGAATTCGTTATCAACTTGCCGACACTCGCCTTGGCTGCGGCAACAGATTATTGCGGCGTGAAATCAGGCCGTGACGTTAACAAGTTCAAAGAAATGAAACTGACAGCACAGCCGTGTTCCAAAGTTAAGGCACCGCAGGTTGCCGAAGCTCCGGTTTCGCTGGAATGCAAGGTTACAGATATTAGACACTATGGCACGCATGATATGTTTATTGCCGAAATTGCCGCTGTTAACGTGGATGACCAGTATATTGATACCGAAGGCCGACTTGCCCTTGAAAAAGCCGGCATTCTGGCCTATGCGCACGGGCATTATTACACTCTGGGACGCCAACTCGGAAAGTTTGGATTTTCGGTAGAGAAAAACCGCCTCAAAATGATGCAGAAGATGGCCGAAATTAAAGTTGAGGTTAAAGAGGGCAAAAAAGGCGGCTTGAAAAAAGATACAAAACTCATTCAAAAAGCCGCATGCAAATTTGACGGGAAATCTAAGTTTCAAAAGGCTCAGACAGGAAGCGCCGAATCACGTCCCAAAAAGAAATACGGAAACAACAAGGCCTTCAAAAAAGCAAAAGGAAAAATATAATATCAAAAAAGCTTCGTCTGAACAGACGAAGCTTTTTTATTCTGGTTTAAGCAAGATTCCGCAATTTTTCACGGATATTCATTAATATTTCGCCAATATTATTTTCTCCGATGTAATCATCTTCAATTTTACATACGCCCCAATAAATATCACCGGAGTTATTCAATTTGACTATTTCCCGATCTCCGGTAGCCAACAATTTCTGCTTCAGATCATCATTGCCATAAAATTTTTGCCAGAGCAGATCGAACATAACCTTGTATTTTGCATCGTTCCAACACGGCGTTGTCGGATGCGTTACAAAGCCTTTGGCTTCTGACGGGCTCATTCTGGAAATTTTCTTTCTTGCCAGCGGATCCGTCACTTTGGCCGCCTGATAAGCTGTTTCAACATTGTTAAAAATAACACCGTCCAGCTGAATAATAATTTTCTCCGGAAAGGCATTACTTAAAAAGTTAAACTCTTTCTCGTTGAAGTTTACAATTGCTTCTTTCTCACTTGTTTTAAACTGAAAATTTTGTGTTTTCATCCTATTATAAATTTAAAATTATAAAAATAAAAATTGGTTTGTTCCCGTTATAGACACCATAGCGGCAAAAAAGTCAAGAAGAATCGGCAGTTTTATTCAACCTAAAAAAATGCACCCTTCTGTTTTTTCAGAAGGGCGGCATCTTACTTGCACAGGTTTTGCCAGTACTGCAATTCTTTTTGCATATTTGCACGGGCATCTTCTTCAAGCAACAGACATTTGAAAAACATTGATCGGAAAATATCCGTTTCCAATTGTTTTTGCAAAAATTTTATACGACCGGCGGCATAAGAATCTGTTTTTACACCGGCATATTCGCGGCGAATTCCAAGACTATAGCGACCGTAATTAGCATCATCTGACAGAATCATTAAATCTATATCATTTATTAATTCTTGCGCCTCTGTTGTCCTGACAACATCCGGACTGTGAACGGTTGCGCGAATCAGCTCGGGAATCGTTTTCCTGTCGAGATAAAGCAGATTTGCAATTTTGGCGACAGATTGTTCTTCGGCATTCTTACAACCGACAACAAAATCATGATAAAACCAGCCAAACAAAAACTCTGCCGGTTTTATATCCGGCAAATTTTCCCAAAGACGGCAATAAATGTTAAAATAGTTTATCCCGTAAGCCAGATGGCTCAGATTATGATAAGCTCTTGTTTCATAAGCCCGGCACAGCTCATACCAAGCAGTTTCCGGCTGACCGTTAAAATATCCGGGGACAGCTCCGCAATATGCATTTACGAAAATCTGACGCAGATATTTTTTCATCAGCGCATTATGCACGCTTGGCGCAACATATGCCATAGCGGCAATATACTCGCCGACGGCACAAAGGTTTTTGACCGTCGATGATGATACAACTGCCAAATTTTCATCCGATACCGGAATTACCTCTGTTTTTAAGCAACGATGGCGAATATCCAGAAGCCGGCCGTTAATTACAGACAAGTATTTTTCCTGCACTTCGTCTGTCTGGTTGCGTTGACCGCGAATCAGACAACCTGCGTTATTTTGCAATGCGGCATCGACCGTTAATCCTTGATATATAACAACTTCTACGCATTCGGAATCATGTTGCAGACGCTCAAGCGCCTTTTTTTCCGAAGCTGAAAATTGATAATTGCAAAGCTGTTGGTTTTGCAGCAAATCCCAAAAATCAAGCAAACTGCACTGTATCAGTTTCTTCCGGTCTTCCGCGCCGAACAACGGTTGTTTTGATGGGTTATTGCCGATACCGATAATAACTTTATCATAAGAGCAAAGTGCCTCACACACAATCCGGAAGTGACCGATTGTAAAGGGATCAAAAGATCCGGCATAAAATGCGATTCCGTTCATAACTTCAATAATTTAAAATTAATAATTCTTTTTAGAGGTGTTATTTTATGCCATTATCCGGAGATGTCAAGTTATTTGCGCAGGTCAAAATCCTCGAAGCTCTGCTGTAAGTATGCCGTTAATTCCGGATTATTAAAGAATTGTTCGCATTGCCAATCCTGTGTTAAAGGGTCTGACGGTACCGGACGGTATTTTTGCAAATGATAGCTCTTAACACCGCGTTTTTTCAATTCGCCGGCAATAGCATAAATATCCTCAACGCTCAAAATCCGCGGATCGCAGGTTGTGCGGCACTCAAAATTAATTCCGCTTTCCAACAGCAATTGCAGGCTTTCCTGCGCTTTATTCAGATGGTTTGCCCCACCGACCGCTTTTTGATAATTTTCTTCCACAAAAGGCGCTTTAATATCAAAACCGACCCAATCCAGCAGAGGCAGAATTTTTTTCAGATGTTCCGGGCGATAGCCGCCGGTATGCAATCCGATTTTATATCCCAGCGCTTTGACTTCTTTAATTTTTTCTTCCAGCGAATCCTGCACCAGAGGTTCTCCGCCGCTGAATACCACGGCGTCAAGCGCTTTGGTTCTTTTTTGCAGGAATTCAAAAATCACATTCCAGTCATGGTTTCCGTTTTGCCCGATTTTTTGCAGTTCGGTATTATAACAAAACGGGCAACGCCACGGACAACCCTGCAAAAAAATGACTGCTGCGACCTGCCCCGGATAGTCGACAAGGCTAAAACGCTCTATTCCGCCGATATTGATTTTCTGCATATCCTTTTCCTTAAAAAAATCTCCGGTATGACGACAAATTATCCTACCGGAGATTTATTACCTTAACCGAATTTATTATTCGGCTGCAACATCCATAGCCTCAATGTTTACGGCTTTGCTTTCGCAGAAGCATACACGAGAGTAAAACTCAGATTTTTTACCCTTGTTGAACTCAGAAACCGGACGGTGATAGCCCATTACTCTGGTCCAGATTTCGCAGGGCTGTCTTTCTTCATCATTTAATTTTACATCTTCAAAATTAATAGTGTTCATTTCTTTCTCCATTGGTTAATTGAATTTTACTCTTATGCAACTTCTTTTCTGGAAGCGGCTTCTCTTCTTTTTTCTGCCTTTTTCTCTTCATCACAGATCGGGCAATACTTATGTTCACCGGAAATATAGCCGTGCTTCGGACAAATTGAGAAGGTCGGCGTAATGGTGACATAAGGCAGACGGTAGTTAGTCAGAACGCGGCGGACAATGTCGCGGCAGACTTTAGCTGATGAAACTCTTTGTCCCATATAGAGGTGCAATACGGTACCGCCGGTATATTTGGTTTGCAATTTTTCCTGCAATTCCAAAGCTTCAAACGGATCATCCGTGTAATTGACCGGTAACTGGGAAGAATTGGTATAATAGGGATTTTCTTCCGTTCCGGCCTGAAGAATTCCTTTAAATCTCTTCTTGTCTTCACGGGCAAAACGATAAGTAGCGCTTTCGGCCGGTGTAGCTTCAAGGTTATACATATGACCGGTTTCTTCCTGAATTTTGACCATTTTTTCACGGATATGATTCAGGAATTTCTCGGCAAAATTCTGTCCCCATTCATCGGCAATATTATGTTCGTCATTGGTAAAGTTGCGGATCATCTCGTTAATACCGTTAACACCGAAAGTCGAGAAGTGATTACGCAATGTTCCGAGATAGCGTTTGGTATACGGGAACAAGCCGTTGTCAATCAGGCGCTGAATAACCTTACGCTTAATTTCCAAAGAAGTTTTGGCCAGCTCCAGCAACTCGTCAACGCGGTTCAGCAAGCCATGCTCGTCACCTTTATAAACATATCCGAGGCGGGCGCAGTTAATGGTGACCACACCGATTGAACCTGTTTGTTCAGCAGAACCGAACAAGCCGTTGCCTTTGGCCAAAAGTTCGCGCAGGTCAAGCTGCAAACGGCAGCACATTGAACGGATTTGTCCCGGTTTTAAGACCGAATTGATGAAGTTCTGGAAATAAGGCAGACCGTATTTGGCTGTCATTTCAAACAACAGTTCGGTGTTTTCATCTTCCCACGGAAAATCAGGAGTCATATTATAAGTCGGGATCGGGAAAGTGAACGGACGGCCTTTGATATCGCCTTTCATCATAACCGAAATATATGCTTTATTAATCATGTGCATTTCTTCGGTCAAATCACCATATGTGAAGTCCTGTTCAACACCGGCAATCATCGGATGCTTGTCGCGCATGTCTTCCGGACATACCCAGTCAAAAGTAAAATTGGTAAACGGAGTCTGAGAACCCCAGCGCGAAGGAACGTTCAGGTTATAAATCAGCTCCTGAAAAGACTGTTCGACCTGCTCATAAGTCAGATGATCGGCGCGCACATACGGAGCCAGATAAGTGTCAACGGAAGAGAAAGCCTGCGCACCGGCCCATTCGTTTTGCAAAGTGCCCATAAAGTTTACCATCTGGCCGACAGCAGCAGACAAATGTTTGGCGGGACCGGCTTCAGCTTTGCCCGGAACACCGTTAAAGCCTTCGTGCAATAAGTTCTTCAAAGACCATCCGGCACAATAAGCAGCGAGCATGTCCAAATCGTGAATATGAACATCGCCGTTACGGTGTGCCTCTCCGACAGCTGCCGGATAAACGTGGCTCAGCCAGTAGTTGGCAGTTACCTTACCGGAAACGTTCAAAATCAGACCGCCGTTGGAATAGCCCTGATTGGCATTGGCATTAACACGCCAGTCAAGTTTCTCAAGATATTCATTGATGGAGCTTTCAACATCAACCATAACCTTTTTGTCAGAACGCATGCGGTTGCGCTGATCACGGTACAGGATATAGGCCTTGGCGGTGGCAAAATAGTTGGCAGAAATCAAAACCTGCTCAACAATGTCCTGAATTTGCTCGATTGAAGGAAGAGACTCGGCAAATTTATGCTTCATGACTTTCATAACCTGTGCGGTCAAAAGCCAGCTTTCTTCTTCGCCGAATTCACCGGTTGTGGTGCCGGCTTTGTTAATTGCATTAAAAATTCTGGTATTGTCAAAAGGGGCTAAGGTGCCATCTCTTTTGGTAACACTGTCAAAAGAGATGTTCTCGGTATCTTTTTCCTGAGAAGCGTTGTTATCGTTTACGGACATATCTTTGCTCATTCCTTCATTATTTTTATATTATAAACCAAATTATCAGCAACATCATCTGATAATGAGCATACAATATATAGTATTAATAAAATGTAAACATGTCTATATATGGTATGCACAGAAAAATTTTATTTGTTTTGTTATTTCAAAATTTCCAATAGTCATCATCTTGAACATGTTGATATTCTGAGCGAAATAAATCATGCAAACAAGGGGCAAAAATTTCTTTTTACGACTTGACAACGCTATCCTGCTCTAATTCCACCAAAAAAAATTTTCCTGATAGTGGATAAAAAGATTAACCTTTTTTAACACAAAAATTATTATTGATTTTCAACAATATAGATTCTTGACATAATCCACATATTTGTACACAAGAGTCACAAAAAAAGCTTAAATTTACAAAATCTCTTTTTAGTTTCAGAATCTACAGTACAAGATATTGTGTTAGGGGTGGATTCTAAATACGGAATCGGAATAAGGACTCGGTCTTTTGATATAAAAGATGCAAAATTTTTAGAATCGTTATGGCGAATCGTTTTCCCTCCCTCTGATGCACTCATATTTATTTTCTCATCAGGAGATGTTTAGTCCTCTCCTTCCCTCTCCTTCCCTCTCCTTCCCTCTCCTTCCCTCT
>CAJUCZ010000008.1 GCA_910585375.1 uncultured Alphaproteobacteria bacterium
GACTAAACATCTCCTGATGAGAAAATAAATATGAGTGCATCAGAGGGAGGGAAAATGGCGGCTGTTATTGATTTGTAAAGAATTTAGGTGTAAGTTGAAAACAAAAAAATAAGAGAAAGGAAAAAAGATGACAAAGATTGCAGTTGCCGGCGCACAAGACAGCCTTGGGCGCGAAGTTTTAAGTTTTCTGGAAGAAGACGGAGTCCCTGCCGCCGATATTGTGGCTTTGGATTCCAAAGCACCGCTTGGAACAATGGTCTCTTACGGCGAAGATGATGAACTCGACGTTTTCAATCTCGATGATTGTGATTTTAATGGTATTGATCTTGTGATTTTTGCAACGCCTTCTGCTCTTTCCAAACGTTTTGCGCCCAAAGCGCTGAACAAAGGTGCCAGAGTTATAGACTGCTCGGATGCCTTTTTTTCCGAGGCGGATGTTCCGCTGATTATTGCCGGTGTGAACGATGACAAAATTATGGAAGCGCCGCGCGGGTTGGTGGCGATTCCTTCCGCACCTGTCACGCAAATGCTGTTACCGTTGTCCGAAATTCATAAAAATCTTTGTATCAAAAGAATTATTGCGTCAACTTATTCTTCAGCGTCAATTTACGGCAAGGACGCTATGGATGAGTTGTTTAACCAGACCCGTAAAATTTTTATGAATGATACGCTGGCAGATGATCAAAAAGTTTTTCACAAGCAGATTGCGTTTAACGTGATTCCGCAGGTTGAGGAATTTATCGGCGAAGAAACCGCCTGCGAATGGGCAATAAACGCTCAGACCAAAAAAATCTGGGGCGGTGATATCAAAGTTCATGCCAATTGTGCAATCATTCCGGCCTTTATAGGTTCGGCGCAGTATGTAAACGTTGAATGTGCCGGAGAAGTTGATGTTGACGAGATCAGGAAACAAATGAAGGCAACCAAAGGCGTTGTTGTTTTTGACAAGAACGTTGACGGGGGCTATGTAACGATTAACGATGTTCAGGGCGAAAGTGAAATTTATGTCAGCCGCCTGCGTCAGGATGTATCGGTTGATAACGGTTTCAGCTTTTGGTGCGTGGCCGACAACCTGCGTGCCGGCGTTGCCAAAAACGCGTTTAATGTCATGAAGCTGATGCTCGCCGCTGTCAAACATTAAAGAAAGGATACCGCAATGCAATGGCTTTTAAGGATTCTTCTCGGGGTGATGATGTTTGCCGCGCCAGTATCCGCGCAGACAAAAAACGAGGTTGAAGTGGATGCCAGTACCCGTGTCGTTGATTCGATATCGTCGCCGGAAGTCAACTATCGCGAAATCAGCAAATCTTTAACCAAAACGGAAGAGAGCCTTAAAAGCAATAAAATCACCGTTAATGAAATTTCAAATACTGTAAAGTTTTTAAGCGAAACCAGAGCGCAATTGGCCGATGGTAAAAAGCGGGTTGAAAAAGAGCTTAATTTTGTGCAAAAACGTATAGATGCGCTGGGTGAAGCGCCGGCAGACGGCTCCGAACCGCCGTTGATTGCCGGTAAGCGGAAAGAATTTTCGGAAGAAGCTTCTTCGCTGAAAAGCAAAATCGCCGAGATTGACCTGATGCTGACCCGAATTGATGAACTCGACAGCCTGATTGTGAATGTTCGTAATCAAAAACTTTTGGGAAACCTGATGGAACGTCAGCTGCCGTTGATTTATCCGGCCGTGTTCTTTAATGACGCGCGATTGTTTGTTGAATTTGGCGTGGATGCCATACGTTCACCGGTAGACTGGTTTCAGGAGCTCAATACCGAAGGGCGCGATTTTGTAAAATCCAACCTGCTGCCGGTAACTTTCATCTTTCTGTTGTGCCTGTGGCTTGGTATTTATCTGCGTTTTTTCATTATGCGGCATTTTGGGTATGACAATTCTCTGGAGCACATTTCTTACGGCCGCAAAGTTTCGGCGGCAATCGCCGTTGCGGTCGGATACGGTGTAATTCCCGCATTCTTAATCGGCGGATTGCTGCTTTGGATGCTCAATTCGCAAGTGATGACGCTGGGTTTCTTTGGCATTTTGATAAACAGCTTTTTGTATTTTACGCTGGTAATGATTCTTTGCAAGGCGGTCGCGCGGGTAATCTTTGCGCCGTATAACGAGCGCTGGCGGTTAATAAGCTTTTCAACGGATAAAGCCATAAAAGTTACCCATGCCGTTTATGTCAGTATTTTGCTGATCGGGCTGACCGCATATCTTGAGTATGTGGCCGAAAAAGCCAGCTACTCCTTGGAACTTATCGGCTTTTTGACTTCAGTTTCCAATGCGGCCAAGGCTTTTTCCATTGCTTGGATTGTCAAGCGGCTGGTGTGGGAAGATCTGCCGGAAAACGAAGAAGATGACGATTCGGTTCAGGATGAAGGTGACGGAGACGATGACGCGCTGAGCCGCTCGCTCAAAATCACGTTTCTGACTTCTGTTTTTGCATTGGGCGTATTTTCGCTTTCGCTCTTCGGCTATCCTTATCTGTCGGCATTTATCTTTAACAAACTTATTGCCTCGGTATTGGTTGTCGGTGCAATTGTTATTTTCCGTAAGGCGGTTAACGAGGCGCTGCGCCGCATGTTATTATGGCGCTTTTGGGTGCATACTTTTCGTCTGCGCCGCAAGATAATCCGCAAAATAAACTTTTGGTCGGGACTGGTGCTTGATCCTGTTTTCATCATTCTCGGCGGCTTGATACTTCTGAGCCTGTGGGGTGTGTCAACTGATATTTTAATCCAGACCACAATTAAAGTTATGACCGGATTTACGGTCGGCGGCATAGAGATATCGCCGCTCGCCATAATTATAGGTCTGATTGTATTTTTCTTTGCCATTGCCGCGGTTCGCGCAATGAAAGTGCGGCTGCTGAATAATGTTCTGGGCAAAATGGATATGGATGACGGGTTAAAACATTCTCTGGCCTCCGGATTCGGTTTCTTTGGTTTTACCATAGCCGCGTTGCTGTCTTTTGCCATAATGGGCGGAAATCTGAGAAACTTTGCGCTGGTTGCCGGTGCTTTGTCAGTCGGTATCGGTTTGGGTCTCCAGAATGTGGTTAATAATTTTGTTTCCGGCATTATCCTGTTGTTTGAACGTCCGATTAAGGTCGGCGACTGGGTGATTATCAACGGCGAGGAAGGCAAGGTCAAGCAAATCAATATCCGTTCAACAGAGGTTGAAACATTCAAACGATCCAGTGTTATTATTCCGAACGCATCGTTGCTTTCAGGTACGGTAACCAACCTGACGCACAGTAACAATTGGGCGCGTTATGCCATTAAAGTCGGGGTTGCTTATGGATCTGATACCGACCAGGTCAGGACAATTTTGCTGGAAGCTGCACAAAGTAACCGGAAAGTTCTCAAAAAACCGGCGCCTTATGTATTGTTTCAGGACTTTGGCGCGAGCAGTCTGGAATTTGAACTGCGGGTTTATGTCAGCGATATCTGGGAAGGTTGGATAGTTCCGAGCGATTTGCGTTATGAAATCAATCGCCGCTTCAGGGAAGAAGGAATTGAAATTCCGTTCAACCAGCTTGTCGTTCACCACGGCAGTGAGGTTTCCAAGGCAACCGAAGGCCAGTTCTACGCTGCCAATAAAAGGAAAGGAAGTAAAAATGCTGCTGAAGAATCTGAAAAATAAAAATATCTTGCTTTGGGGATTGGGAACAGAGGGTTCAGCGGTATTGGACTTTTTGCAAAAACACAATCTGAGTGGAAATATCCGGATTTATAGCGATAAACCGTTTGATATGCCGGATAAATACAAAGAGATGAAAGTGTATTTTGGTGACGAACTGCAGGAGCTTTTGCCGCAAATGGACGTTATTATAAAATCTCCCGGCGTCAGTGCCTATCGCGATGAAATTGTCCGTGCGGAAGAACAAGGGATTTCCGTAACATCGTCATCAGATATTTTTCTGGATGAAATCCGAACAAACCAGCCGCACTGCAAGGTCATCGGAGTCAGCGGATCAAAAGGCAAAAGTACCAGCGTATCCGCCATGTATCACATGATGAAAGCGCTTGGGCTGAACGTCGGGCTGGGCGGAAATATCGGCAAGCCGATGATTGACTTGATTGACGGACAATATGATTATGCCGTATGTGAATTTTCCAGCTATCAGGCCGCTGATTTGCACAATTCGCCGCATCTGGCCATGTTCACCAATTTGTATTATGTGCACAGTGACTGGCACCACGGCCATGAAAATTATTGTCGTGATAAAATCCGCCTGATTGCCAATCAGAAAGATGACGATGTCTTTTTTGTAAATGACCGCAATGAACAGCTTAAAGAATATTGCATGCCTTATAAGGGAAAGAATAAAAAATTCTATAACCGTCCGGAGAATTTTCATGCCGAAGGAAAAGAACTTTGGTGGCAGAATAAGCTATTGCTGAATATTAATGAACTGAAAATAAGCGGCAACCACAATCTGGACAATCTGGCCGGAGTGTTCTCGATTCTCCATGAGTTGGGGTTGGATGTCCATGCTGCGGCAGAGACTTTGAAAACTTTTGAACCCTTGGAACACCGCCTGCAAAAAGTTGCGGTCCATAATGGCGTTTTGTTTATTAATGACAGTATCTCAACCGCTCCGGAAGCAGCCATCGGCGGCATGAAAAGTTTTGATGAGGATATGGTTCTGATTTCCGGCGGTCAGTATCTGGAGCAAAACTATGACGACTATGCCCGTTATATTCAGGAAAATCCAAAAGTTAAAATGGTTTGCACCTTGTTTCAAAGCGGCCCTTATCTGGCAGACGCTCTCAGAAAATACGTGACCCGTCCGGATTTTGTTTTGCTGAAACCGCAGACTTTGGAAGAAGCCGTAGCTAAAGCAAATGAAGTTTTGACGGCGGATAAAGGAGGGATAGTGCTGTTTTCTCCAACCGCGCCGAGCTTTGGCTTTTATAAAAACTTTGTCGAACGCGGCCGGCATTTTATCAGTACGGTTAACGAACTGGTAAAAGGAAATTAAGAATTAATTTTTTTCAAAGTGTTTTTAATTTGTTGCAGCATTCTTTGATCATGCATGGCATCTTGAGGTGTTTTTTTCAAACACGTCTCAATAGATTCCTTAAGACGATTAACAGCTTTTGCTTTTTCTTGGGGGGTAATGAAGTTTACACAGGATAAAACTTCGGTCAGCCGCCGCATGAGCTTTAAATAAAGGCCAAAGTTTTTATCTCCGTTTTGATATAGGTTGCTGAACTCTTCAAAAAATGTTTTCTTGTTGCCAAAAGCTTGAATGATAAGTTTAGTTTTAATGTCATAATTGTTTAAATCATCATAAATCTTTTCAGCATCAAAAGATAATTTGTCATAAATAATTTTTTCAAGTTTTTGCTCAAAATCCTTTGCATATTTTTGTAAAAGTTCCTCATTGCCAAAGATGTAGCCAAAACTGGGATGGCGGATGAAATTTTGGAGTATTTTCTCTATGAATTCAAGCGGTTCTTTTGATAAATCTTTTATTGTCCTGTTGATGATTTCTGCCATATCTTTCATATTGTCATCTTCGCTTTTAATAAAGTAGGAAATAAAAGCATATTTCCCAATTCCGCGGGAAATGTCATAGTTCGAGGAGAATATAGGTTTTGTACGGTTTTTTACATGTTTTTGCAATTTCTTAAATTGCTCAACAATTTTTTCATGGGGAAGTGTCCAAAATTCATCAGTATTTGTTGCAATTAAATCTTTCTCAAAATCAGACATATTTTCTTCTTCGCAGGAAGGGCACAGTTCTTTTCGCAACTTTTCTTCGTTATATGTATCACACAAAATAAGCTGCGCTGTTTCTTTATAAGTTATAACAGAAAGATCTGTACTGTACAAAATACCAATAATGGACTTCAACTCCTCAGACAGGTCAGTTTCTTTGGTAATATGATACAGATAAGCGGATAATGAGGCTTCAAGCTCGCTCAAATCTTTCGTATAGCCGAGCTCATGGGCATAACTGACAAATATAATATACTGAGTAAGCGATTTTTCATCAATATTTTCATTTTCGAAGTTTAGATTTTTCTTTATGTTATAAATATATTGTATATTGCGCAAAACCTTTTCTGCCATACGAAAATTATGATAAATCTTTTCCGGTTTTTTATCCTTGTTAAATAATTGAGAGAAAAACTCTATGCAGGCCTGACGGGCATTAGGAAATTCAGTAAGATCTTTTTCAATTTTTTTATTAAAATTATATGACGGTGTTTTGAAAAAATGATAATCAAAAACTTTTTCTTTATATTTATTTTCAAATTGAATTTCGGAATCTTCTTCTGTTTTATCTTGAGACGTGCTTTTAATGCTGTTATTAAAATAATCTGCAAGTACGAGTATTTTCAAATTTTTTTCTTTTGAAAAACTGTTAAATAAGGCTAAAGCCTCAAGTCTGGCAGACTGAGAAGAAAGGCGTTCAAAATCGTCAAAACAAATAACCGAACCGCTTTTGATGAAAATATTTATCAAAATATCTTTTGAGCCTTCACCGATAAGACGATAAAAAGCTAATTTCAGCCAATGCCAAAGATAAGTGAACACCAAATATGTGACAACCGCAAAAAGAATTAATAGTGTTGTATTATAAATATAATTAAACCAAGCCTCTTTTGCGGGATTGAAGATAATATCAAAGTGAATATAAGCGTATAAAAAGATTAGAAAGCCAAACAAAAGAAGTGGCCATATACAGTTATGTGTTTCTTTTTGGCTTTGGAAATATTTAGCTAATAACGCGTCTTTAATTTCAGCGGCATTTTTTAATCCAAATAAAGAAACATAATATTTTTGTTTTTTGGTAATGGCTGGTTCAATAGTTTTAAGCCAATCATGTGTTTTGCCGATTCCCCAACAACCGTCATATAAGATAACAACGCCTTTTGCCGCGTTATTAATAATTTTTACAATATTGTTTTGAATTTTGTCTGTCATGACATGCTAACCTCAATGAGTGTTATTTATCATGGATTCTCTTAAAAATCAACATCGTGCAGAATCTCTTATCCAAATGTCGCGATTAATTGTTCTAAATCATCGGAACACAAGGCGGCGTGTTTGGCCTCAATTTCTTCTTCGGGGCGGTCATAAATTTTCAAGGCAACGATTCTGTCAATCACGTCTTGCGGAAAACGGTATTTGATAATTTTCGCCGGATTCCCGCCGACAACGGCATAAGGCGGCACATCTTTGGTAACAACGCTTCCTGCTGCAATAACGGCGCCTTCGCCCAGACGGATGCCTGGCATAATCATAGCACGCATTCCGATCCATACGGCATCTTCAATAATGGTATCGCCTTTTCCCTGATAAGCTTCCGTAATCTTATCCATAAAAGGATAGTTGGAGAACCAGTCATTGCGGTGCGTGCTGTTTCCTCCCATTAGTATAACGCTTTCTGCTCCGATGCACACATAGTTTCCGATATAAAGCTTGTCAATTTTCCATTGCGGCTGCCAGCTTTGAAGGCTGTATTCATCGCCGTACAGATAGCGGACGACATAATTTTCAAAATCTTCAGTCCAGGCATTGCTGTAATAACTTTTTGTGCCTTTAACGATAATGTTGGGATTCTTTGCAGTATTATGCAGATATTGAACTTTTGACCAGTGCTTTAACATTTTGGGAGCATTTCAATAAAAATGGTGCCGATTAAGGGATTTGAACCCCCACCCCACCATTGCGATGCGCTGAGGATAAAAAAGTTGACTTAACGTCAATTTTTTTACCGGAAGAAGCTTTTTTGTTAATCGGAGACGCCGAAGAGGCGGAAACCGATGTTACAAAAGAGCTGACCGCAGCGAGTTAATGTTTGAAACATTTACGAGCCAGAGCTAGCAACGCCAAAACTACGGATATGAAGTATTCGTAGTTTTGCATTAAGTAAAAAAATGGTGCCGATTAAGGGATTTGAACCCCCGACCCACCATTGCGATGCGCTGAGGATAAAAAAGTTGACTTAACGTCAATTTTTTTACCGGAAGAAGCTTTTTTGTTAATCGGAGACGCCGAAGAGGCGGAAACCGATGTTACAAAAGAGCTGACCGCAGCGAGTTAATGTTTGAAACATTTACGAGCCAGAGCTAGCAACGCCAAAACTACGGATATGAAGTATTCGTAGTTTTGCATTAAGTAAAAAAATGGTGCCGATTAAGGGATTTGAACCCCCGACCCACGCATTACGAATGCGTTGCTCTACCAACTGAGCTAAATCGGCACTGGCACTAATCTATATTTTTAAAATCAAAAATGCAATATTAAAATTTATAATATTGAAAAAAAGCTTGCGGTGTTTATCTAAGAAAGGAGAGAAATAGCAAAAATAAGGAGGAAATATGGGTAAAAAAGTTTTATTGGCGGTTTTGAGCACAATCTTTTTGTTCAGCTGCGCAACGTCGGCCAACTATGACAACAAGCTGCAAAAATGGGTTGGAAAGTCTGCCGTTTCATTACAGGAAAAATGGGGGCGTCCGGCACATGTTAAAATGTTTGCCAATGGCGACAGCATAATGACTTATATCAAAGCCAATGATGTATATGTCCCGAGTGAATACATTATCTTTAATCAGGGCTATGTTCCCGGCAACGAGGTAACAGTCCAGCCTTATCCGAGCCAGTCATCTAACTTTATGAATACGACAGAACTGGTCGGATATGAAACCGAATATACCTGCCAGACATCGTTCCTTGTTCAAAACGGTATTGTTACGGGATGGAGATGGAGCGGCAATAACTGCGTCGCATATTAATAAAAAAACAGAGAAAAACAAGCCGGCCTTGCGTCGGTTTGTTTTTTTTGTTTAAAATTAAGGCAATTTTGTCAGGAAACTGTAACTTTTTTTTAACTTAAATATGGTGATTTAGAAGAAAGGAAAAATAAAAAAACGGAAAGAAAAAATGGGGATATTTTCAGAACTTCAAAACCGGTTAAAGAATTCCGGCCTGCTTCTGGTTTGCATTTTGTTGTTTATCTACTTTGGTTACCATGCTGTCAACGGTGAGCGTGGATTCCTGCGTTATATGTATCTTCGTCAGGAGATTACGGAAGCCCGCCGCGTTGCTGAAAATTATCATAATCAAAAAGTCCGGCTGGAAGATAAAGTCCGTCTTTTGTCTTCTTCCAGCCTTGATCTCGACTTGCTGGAGGAAAGAGCCCGCGTTGTGCTCAATATGGCGGGGCCGGACGAGTTTATTATCCTCGATGAAGGAGAGGCTAAAAAGGTAAATTAGCAAAAATCCACAAAAATATCTTTGAATATATGCTGAAAAATCAGAGGCTTATGCCTGAGTGGGGAATGGGGGCATAAAAAAGCTGTATTTTTTAAATTTTTTCTGTTATAAACAGCTAACACGTTTGCAAAAACTGTTAAAATTTAAAGGTTTATGATGAAGTTTAAGATTTTCGGCAGAAAGAAAAAAGATAATTATATAAGCTATAAAGAAAAAAAGAGTTTTTTTGCTGCTAAAGAATTTATTTTTAGAACACAAGGGCGGGCGAGGGTGATAACCATCAGTTCCCGTACGCAGGTTGTGTCTTTATGCCTGATTCTTTGTGTCGGCGTTTGGAGCTTTTATTCCTATCACTTATATAATAAGACCGGCAATATTCTGTATAATAAAGATGCCGAACTTGTAAAAACCCGTGATGCCTATTTGGATCTGATGACCAATTTTGTGATTCTGCATGACAAAATTGAAGATGTTTTGGATGATCCCAAAACAGCCGCCGCCCAGAAAAAAAGTGATATTGAAAATTATAAACGCCAGGCTGCGGTGCTGGAGGAAAAAATCAAACAAATACAGGCGGAAAATAATTGGATTGATGAAGCCGTCGTATCAGAGAAAGTTACAATCAACGAGGCTTTGCTCCAGCGTGATATTGCCATATCAGAACGTGATGAACTGAAGAAAAAGGTGGCCGCTTTGGAAAATGCCGTTGAAGATATCCGCGGTGCAGAAACAGAAGTTTTGGAACAAGTTAAAAAAATTGCGTCCAAAGAAGTGGATAAAATCAAAAAAGCTTTTAGCAGCATCAATGTCCCGCTCAAGCAAAAGGGGTTGTATTTTAACGCTCTTGCCAATCGCAAAGAAGGTAAAGGCGGGCTTTATGTTCCTGACAAATCGAAAATAAAAGACAAAGAAATCAGTAAGCAGGTCAGTGCCATTTATGATTCTGTGCAGGATTTGGAGTACTATCGTGAAGTTGTCAAATCTGTTCCTATTGGCAAGCCGGTTTGGAGTTACTGGCTGACATCGCCGTTCGGTTCCCGTCCGGATCCTTTCCAAAACAAACGCGCTTCTCATAAAGGTGTAGATTTGGCGAGCCGTACCGGAAACAAAATCAGCGTTCAGGCAAAGGGAAAAGTGACTTATGCCGGCTGGATGAACGGATATGGTTATATGGTTGAAGTCAATCACGGCAACGGTTTTAAAACCAAATATGCCCATATGAATAAAATCTATGTGAAAAAAGGCGATGAAGTAAAGTTTAATACGGCTTTGGGCGAAGTCGGCAGTACCGGCCGCTCTACAGGGCCGCACCTGCATTATGAAATTTTGTATAATGGCGTTCCGGTTGACCCGATGCCTTTTATCAAAGCCAAAATATAAGGATAAGCTCATGAAGAAAATTAAAAAGCTTTTGTACTTGAAGTTAGCCCGAAAAATGAACAAAAACGGTAATGCTTCTTCCGTCCCGACGATTATCAGTGAAGACAGCAAAATCATCGGTAATCTGATCTCTTCCGGTGTTGTTCATGTTGATGGCCGGATTGAGGGCGATGTCTGCTGCGACCAACTTGTTGTTGGTATCAAAGGCAGTATCAAGGGGTTGGTTCAAACCGAAAAGCTTGATTTGTACGGAACTTTGCAGGGAAAAGCAAATGTTGATGACTTATTTATTGCCAAAAGTGCAAAAATGATTGGTGATGCCACCCACAATTCCATTGCCATTGAACCGGGGGCTTATATTGACGGAAGCTGTATTCGTGCAGATCGCCTGCAGCCATCGCCCAGACAAATGCAACAGGTGTCAAAATCATCCTTGTCTGCCGAAAATCGTCCTGCACAACTTGCACCGGCCGCCAAGCCGGTTGTGCTGAGTGTCGGTTCTGCCAACAATCCCAAACGCCGTGTTGCAAAATAGAAAGATATAAAGAAAAATCCCTCTTTCTTGGTAAGGAAGAGGGATTTTTTCATATTTTTTAGTAAGTTGGCCGGTAAATTGCTTTTCCGTCAAGAATATCTTTGACAATTTCCAAATTGGGCATGACCATTCTGACCTCGCTGTCAGAGAATTTGGTATCTTTAACATTCTTATACATTTCGCTTTGCTCATCAATCATAGCCATAATATTTCGTGTCATTTCCGGATCAGTTGTTTGTGCAAGCTGATTCTCTAATGACCTGATAATCAAATCACTGCCTTTTTTTCTGGATGCATAAACGGTAATGGCGCGCAACCGGTTCTCCACTTCAAAGAAGCGGTCAACATCCCAGCCTTGGTTTTCAACCCATTTTAATGTATTATGCGAAAAAACTTTTTGCGGTTTTTTATCATACCAGTCAATTTTTTCTTTGCCGTCCAGATGATATTTCTTGGTAATAAACTTTGACCATGTTTCCAAAAAACGGTTCATCTCGTCAAAAGTAATCACGTTTTCTTTAGAGAGCAGTTCCGGTAATATTGAGCGCTTAAGCATTTCTTTTTTGGGGTTGTAAAACGGCACAAAAATAAATACGACTGCTAAAACGGCAATAATAATGATTACGGGAAATTTATCTTTATAAGTCATTTTACCACCTCAGGTTAGAAATCACATAGTCGGGATAAGCATCATAGTTAATAGCAATCTCTCTGGTTTTTGCCACATCCGGAATATATCCTTCTCCCAGATAATTAATATGAACCCCCTTGGAAACCAACATACAATGCAAACCGGCAATATTGGCGGCGCGAATGTCCGTAGTGACGTTGTCGCCGATAAGCAAAGTCTGTTCCGGTGTAAAATTCGGAATATCTTCCAATGCATAAGAAAGAAGCTTCTGATCGGGTTTGCCGACGGTAATAATCCGCCCGCCAAGCGCAGCATATTGCTCGGCAATGGCTCCGGCGGCCAGACAAACTTCTCCGTCCATAAAGCTTGAGGCATCATTTCCGGCGGCTGCCATCGGAATGGACATGCTTGCAGCCTGTTCCAACAAAGGCAGGTAAGTTTCCAGATTATCGTCTGTATTTTTAACGCTGCCGATAAAAATAAAATCAGCCTGTGTCAGGGAAGATACCTCATGATAATCGTGCAGTCCTGCAAAAACAGAGGCATCAGAAGAATTTCCGGGCAAAAAATAATTGCGGCCGAGCTTTGACAAAGAGCCTGCTGGAGATTTGAAAAGATAATGCATAATTTCGCCGGAAGAAACGATGCTGCTGAAAATTTGCGGCGGCAGCTTGTTTTTCTGCAATAACTCGGCAATTTCAGCCACTCTTTTGGCGGAGCTGGTCAGCAGAACAATATTCTTACCGGCTTTTTTAATGTTGATCAGGGCATTGACGGCATCAACCTTAACCGAGCTTCCGGCACAAATAACCCCTTCCAAACCAACCACAACCGTGTCATAAATGTCTATGACCTTAGAAATGTTGACGATTGGTTTAATCATTTTCATTGCTGCTTTTTCATCCTTAACGCTTAAAAATCCCATTACAAAACAGTTTAAACGCAAGACCTTAAAGAAGGTTTAACAATACTGCTTATATCAAGGGTTTTTTGCCCGATTATAGTCTTGCAAAATTTGTCCGAACGGTTCCAGAATTCTTGGCAGTACGTTTTTCATTTCCGAGATGCCGATGCCGTAATTGGTGATGGCAACTCCGGCCTTTTCGCAGGCATTAATCCGCGCCAGAATTTCGCGTCGTCCGAACATGCAGCCGCCGCATTGAATGACAAGCCTGTAGGCCGACAGATTGTCGGGAAAATCACGCCCCGCGCAAAAGTCAATTTGCAGATTTTTGCCGGTTTTTTTTTTGAGCCAGTGCGGAATTTTTACTTTTCCGATGTCATCTTCAGCGGCATGATGTGTGCAGCATTCGGCAATCAAAACCTTGTCGCCGTCTTTGAGCTTGGAAATAACCGCTGCCCCTTCGGCAAATTTTCCCAGATCGCCTTTCAGCCGGGCAAACAAGGTTGAAAACGTCGTACATTTGATGTCCGGCGGAGTGTGGGCCGCCATAAAGTCCACGACTTGAGAGTCGCAAATAACCAGATCAGGCGCTTTTGTGCAGGCCGCCAGAGCTTCGGCATAACGGTTCTCTGTGACTGCGGTAACAATCAGGTTATAATCCAGCCCTTCGCGAATGGCCTGAACCTGCGGCATAATCAAACGTCCTTTGGGTGCTTCTTTGTCAATCGGAATTAGCAAAAGAACTGAACCGCCTGCTGGAACCAGATCGCCGAACAGAGGCGGCGTATGAATAATCTCGTCCGGACAAAGACGGAGCAGGGCGCTTTTTAACTGAACAAGCACCTTGTCACGCGAGGCCTTGTCAAGAGAATTGACGGCAATTCCGTCAGTCGGAGCGGTATAGGTGTCGGCTTTGTTATAAATTTTAAGCACAGGCAGATTGCGTTTCTCAGCTTCAAAAATAATTGCCTGTTCCGTTTCATCGGGAAGGGGATTGTCGGTAATCAGCAAAATAATGTCGGCACGGTCAAAAACTTTGTGCGTTTTTTCGATTCGCGGTTCGCAAAGTTCTGTATCATCGCCAAAACCGGCCGTGTCCAGCCACGTCACCGGCCCGATTGGCAAAAGCTCCTGATTTTTTTCCACCACATCGGTTGTTGTCCCCGGCACGGCGGAGGCAATGGCTGTTTCTTGTCCGGTAATGAGATTCAGAAAACTTGATTTTCCGGCATTAACCTTTCCCGTCAGGGCGATTTGCAATCGCATGGCTTTGGGGGCAGTAAGGGACATCTGCTTTCCTTTCAATTGTTAGATTTTACAAATTTTTTTAATCGCTTCATTGGCAATCGTCAATCCAAAAATGGCGGTAATCGTCGGGAGTGAGCCAAGCGTATTTCGCACGCGTCCGCCGTCTGTGTTACCGTCGTTGCTTTCGATAAAACCGCCAGCTGCTTGCTCTTCGGAAGAAACACAGTAAATTTTACCCAAGTCAACACCGCGTTTTTTCAGCCGCTTGCGGATAAACTTAGCCAACCCGCAGTTTTTTGTAGCGCTTAATTTTCCGTACTTAATCAGCGCCGGATTGGTTTTTAGCGCCGCCCCCATTGAAGATATAAACGGAATTTGTGCCTGATACAGAGCCTCAATCAGGCAGCATTTGGGGTTGAGCGCATCTATGGCGTCTATTACAAAGTCAGGCTTCTCGGCAAGCAGAGCAGGAAGTGTCTCCGCATTAACAAACATATCCAGTAATCGGATTTTGCAGTCCGGATTAATTTCGGCCACGCGCAGCTTGGCTGCTTCGGTCTTTTTCATGCCGATTGTCGATTCAAGCGCCAAAATCTGTCGGTTGATGTTGCTGATGTCAAAACTGTCAAAATCGACCAGAATAAGCTCTCCGACGCCGACGCGTGCCAAAGCCTCCAGAGCATAACCGCCGACGGCGCCCAACCCGACAATCATCACCCGCGCTTTTTTCAGACGCTCCATTCCCTCATCGCCGAGCAGAATTTTCGTCCGCATAAACCTCTCGTCATCAGCCATTTGCAAACCTCAAAGAATTTTCATATATTTTTTGCGCCAGTTCATTGATGTTTTCCCCGCGCAGTTTGGCAATTTCAACCGCCAGTTCCGGCAACTGTTCCGGATAAACTTCCTGTCCGCGTACCGGTCCCTGATACGGCCCGTCGGTTTCCAACAAAATCCTGTCATCCGGAATTTCCCGCAAAACCTCTTGTCTTGCCGGATTTTTCAAGATAGAAAAGTTAAAGCCGGCATATCCGCCTTGTTTGATGATTTTTTTCAAAAATTCCGCTTTGCCATTATAAGAATGAAAAACAAACTTCTCCGGCAACAGATTCCAAAATTTTTCCATCGCCTCTTGGGCTTTAACCGCATGAATCAAAAGCGGCCGCCGGTATTCCCGTGCCAATTCAAGCTGGGCGGCAAAAACCTGCTCCTGCGGTCCGGCTTCTTTGCTGCGGTAAAAATCCAGTCCGGCTTCACCGACTAAAGCGGAGGGAAAATCCTGCACATATTTTTCCAGCCGTTCAATCCAACCGGTTTCCGCTTCGGCGGCATACCACGGGTGCAGTCCGAAAGCCGGAATGACCGTATCGGGATAAGCGCCGGACAAACGGGCGATTTCCGGCCAGTCTTTTTCCGCCGCAGCCACACAGACAAACTTGCGCACGCCGACCTGGTGCGCCGCGGCAATAATCTCCGTTGCACATCTTTGTTTAAAATCTTGCAAATGCACATGGCTGTCAATAAACTGCATGATAATAACTTTCAAATTTTATCAGGATTTTACAAACTTATGACAATTTTTACAAGACCGATTTTAGAAATCAACCTGCAAAATCTGCTTGCCAATTATAAACAGCTGTCAGAACTGGCACCTCACAGCATTCCGGCTGCCGTTGTCAAAGATGATGCCTACGGTTTGGGCGCCGCTAAAGTTGCGGAAATATTATATAACCGTGCCGGCTGCCGTCACTTTTTTGTTGCTCATGGTGTAGAAGGAGCCGTTGTCCGCAACGTGACGCCCGAAGCAGAGATTTATGTCTTACAGGGTATGGGCGAAGACAGTTTGGCAGAGTTTCAAAAATACCGCCTGACGCCGGTTGTCAGCTGTCCGCAGCAGCTGGAATTTTGGAAAAAACATTGCATTGCCGGCATTCGCCCGGTTATTCATATTGAAACCGGCTTGAACCGTTTGGGCTTTCGGGAGAGCGAACTTGCAGCTCTGTCGGCGGAGGATAAAAAAGAGTTTTCTTTTGTAATGTCGCATTTAGCTTGTGCCGACGAACAGGGGCATTTTATGAATACCCGCCAGTTGAAAACTTTCCGCCGCCTGAAAGATAAATATTTTCCCGAACTTTCGGCCTCTCTGTCGGCCTCTGACGGCGTGTTTCTGGGAACAGAATATCAGTTTGACATGGTTCGGCTGGGTGCTGCCATGTATGGCATTAATACTGCGCCGTACCGTGAAAACCGTATGCAGAGTTTAATCACCTTAAAAGCGCCGGTTTTACAGGTCGAAGACCTGCCGGAAGGCGAGTTTGTCGGCTACTCGGCCACTTATCGCGCCAATTCTCCGCGCCGGATTGCCATTGCTTCAATAGGTTATGGCGATGGTTTGCCGCGCTCGCTTTCAAACATCGGCAAAGTCTTTTTCAAAAGCAATGGTAAACGTGCCGAAGCCCGTATCATCGGACGGATTTCAATGGATAATGTCATCTGTGACGTGACCGGCCTTAATGTCGGAGTCGGAGATTGGGCATATCTGCTGGATGAGAACTATACTTTGGATGATATGGGGCGCGATGCCGGAACCATTGCTTACGAGGTTGTGTCGCGGCTTGGTAAGAATCCCCGGTTTGACCGCCGGATACTATAAAAAAATCCCCGCCGTCAGGACGGGGATTTTTACGATGCCGTCAGCCTTAAAAGACCTTGGACTTGCACAAATCAGCGCACATATAATCGCATGAGGTTTTGTGCCATTCGGTTTCATAACGTTTACATTTGTTGGATGTATCGTTAAATTTGTCTTGATCTTTATGGGTGACCCATTTCCATTTGCCATTGTCGGTACCGGCTTTGAAAGCACGGCTCTCGCCAAAGGTCATGTCATAATAGCGGCCTTTGTCTGCAGTGCTTGAGAAAACCGCTCCGGAGGTAAGACACAGACAGCTGTTGTGTCCCATAGAGACCTCAGGGGTTCTGAATGTGCCGCGTGAGGTTGCACCGGCCAGTCCTTGGGCGTTGGTATTGCCGTTAACGTAAGAGCCGAGCCACAGGTCATAGGTTGCATCAACCCGACCGCCGCTGGCAACAACCGCGCCGTTATAAGCTGTAAAAATACGCGGAGCACTGATACTGGCGCCGGAATTGGCCTGCAATTTTGCATTGTTAAAGACCACAATGCTGGAGCCGCAATTGGTGCCGGTACATCTCTGTACATTGTCATATGTTCCTTGGCTGGAAGCCTTCAGCGTTGACGAATACAATGACATTTTGGCGCTGTTGTCCAGTCGTATCCAGTTAACGGTAATGTTGCCGTAAACAGTAGAATAAGATGAACCTGAAATCCTGATGCTCGGAACGTTAATGCTGCTCTTGGAGGAACTGGAGAGCAGGTTAATGCTTCCGGTCATGTCCAAAGTCGGAGTCGTGCCGCTGATACCTCCGCTGACCGTCGATCCGTTGGACAAAGACAGGTAAGAGCCTTTAATCTGAGAAGAACTTCCCATGGTCAAAGCCACGCTGTCCAGCGAAATGCTGCCGGTGAACGTACCGTTCAACTTAACGTTCAGGTCGCGGAGAATGGACGGATTGCCGCCGCTGGTTGTTAATGTCGGTTTGATATTCGGACAAACAGAGACATTTTTCCCCATATTTTTCAAATATTCTCTGGCGCTGGTAATAATCACATTGGGCAGAGAAGAAACGGTTCCGTCATTAATGACAACAATACGGTTGGATTGTTTGGGAACCTGAACCACTTTCTGACCGTCAAGCTCTTTGAACTCTCCGAGCGCATAAATTGTGCTCAGACAGGTTGCCGTACATTTCCTTTTGGTCTTGTCTTCCGGACATACTGTTTCGGTTTCAAATTTTCCGCAAGCCGCAGAGCTGTATCCCTGACAGACGTTGCCGGAAGGTACCGGATCCGGGTCAACCGGTTTTTCCGGTTCTTTTTTCGGATCATCAGGTGTAACCGGTGTATCAGGCTTGCTCGGAGCTTGTTCCTGTCCGGAATTGTCACAGCAGATACGTGTTCCCGAGCAGCCGTCGGAACAGCTTTTTGTTTTTGAACATCCTGTTTCATCGGCCAAAGGTCTGCACTTGGGCGCGCAGGAAACACAAGCCTGATGATTAAAGTCATTTGCGCCGCCGGAAGGTGTTGCGTCTTCATCAGCACTGCAGCCGGTGTTGCAATCATTGCCGTAACGGCAAATGTAGCATGTTTCGCCGCAGCCTGTTTGAGTCGTGCTCTCTGTAACGTAAGGATAAGAACAACCGCTTCTTTGAGCGCCGTCCGGACAGCGGGTGTCACAGCATTCTTTGTATTTGCCGTCACAAACTTTGCCGACGCCGCGGTAAGGAGAAGTACAAACCTGATTATATTCGCTGGGGCAGTAGCATTTTGAAATCCAGTCGCTGTTGTGAGCGCAGACTTTATCATAAACCTGCGGATCCGGACATTTCGGATTCCCCGGAGCATAATGATAAACCGGATTTGTGGAACGTTTGCAAAGGTTTTCATCTTCGCCGCCTTCAAAGATCATCGGTTCTTCTTCATAGTCCGGCAAAAAGACGGTTCTGGCTTGTGCCGGCGTTATGGCATAAATAACCGCAATTACCGGCAATGCCAAAAGCATTCTGCGTAATTTAAACATTTTCATCCTCCCTGACTAACATCTCGGCTTAATATCATTATGACATATTTTTGTTTTCAGAACAAGAAAATATGTACGGAAGCGGCTTAAATATCATAAAACTGTAATAATATGGTTAATGGTAAAAAAAATACCTTCCTGAAAGCAGAAAGGTATTTCGTAGGTACTTCAAATTTATGCGGCTTTTTTCTTTTTGGCTTCCATAAAATGTTCCAGCCAGTGAATGTTATATTGTCCGTCAATATATTCTGCCTGAGAGATAATATCCTGATGCAGCGGAATGGTCGTCTTGACGCCTTCAATAACAAATTCTTCCAAAGCCCGACGCAAACGCATAAGCGCAGCGTTACGGGTTTTTCCGTGTACAATCAGCTTGGCAATCATGCTGTCATAGAACGGCGGAATGCTGTATCCGGAATAAATTTCGGAATCAACGCGAATACCCAGACCGCCCGGCGCATGCCATTCGGTAATTTTTCCTGGACAAGGCGCGAAAGTATCAGGATCTTCGGCGTTAATCCGACATTCAATGGCATGACCGCTGAATAGGACGTCATCTTGCGTGTAACCGAGAGTAGCACCGCTGGCGATGCGAATTTGCTCGCGCACAATGTCAATGCCGGTTACAGCCTCGGTAATCGGATGCTCTACCTGCAGACGCGTGTTCATTTCCATAAAATAGAAGTGCCCGTCTTCATACAAAAACTCCAGTGTTCCGGCATTGGTATAACCGATTTTCTCAATAGCTTTGCGGACAATCTCGCCGATTTCGTGACGCTGTTCGGCATTCAGAGCCGGAGACGGCGTTTCTTCAATTACCTTCTGGTTGTTACGCTGAATGGAACAGTCGCGTTCGCCCAAGTGAACGACATGACCGTATTTGTCTGCCAGAACCTGCATCTCAATATGGCGGGGTTTCTGCAAATATTTTTCCATATAAACCACATCACTGGTAAACGCGGCTTTGGCTTCGGCGCGGGCCATGGTGTAGGCTTCTTCCATTTCCTGATCGTTAAAGGCAATTTTCATGCCTTTTCCGCCACCTCCGGCCGTGGCTTTGACAATTACCGGATAACCGATTTTGTTGGCCCATTCTTTGGCATGTTCAATGCTTTCGAGTGCGGGGCTGCCCGGTGTGATCGGCAACCCTGCCTCCTGAGCGGCTTTGCGGGCGGTAATTTTGTCACCCATCAGGCGCATCTGTTCGGCGGTCGGCCCGATAAAGGTAATGCCGTGAGCTTCAACCATCTCGGCAAAATCAGCATTTTCGGATAAAAAGCCAAACCCCGGATGGATGGCATCGGCACCGGTAATCAGGGCGGCTGAAATAATGGCCGATTTGTTCAAATAGGAATCAGACGAACGGGCGGGGCCGATACAAACGGCTTCATCGGCGAGCCGGACATGCATGGCATTGGCATCGGCTTCGGAATGCACCGCAACCGTGCGGATACCCATTTCCCGACAGGCTCTGTGAATGCGCAGTGCAACTTCGCCGCGGTTGGCAATCAATACTTTTTCAAACATGGCGTTTTCCTAAAAAGTTAAAACCGTAACAGACTATTCAATAACGATTAACGGTTCGCCGTATTCCACCGGATCGCCGCTGGCAATCAAAATCTTGGAAACTTTTCCGCCTTTGTGGGCTTTAACCGGATTAAATGTCTTCATGGCCTCAATCAGGCAAACCGTGTCGCCTTCTGCAACGGTGTCACCGGGTTTGACATAATCCGGAGTGTTGGGATCGGCAGAAAGATAAACAACGCCAACCATCGGAGATTTAACAGCGTTCGGGTCTTTGCTGTAGTCTGCTTCTGCAGCAGAAGCAGATTCCGCGGCCGGAACCGAAACTGCGGGAGCAACCGGAGCCGGAGCGGCAAACATCGGAGGCAGCGGAGCCGGATGATGAGGAGGAGGCACTGGCGCACCGCCGCGGGACAAAGAAATGCGGCAGCCTTCATCTTCGTATTCCAGTTTGGTCAGATTGGTCTTATCAAGGATTTCTGCCAGTTTGCTGATGACTTTTGTATCGAGTGGGGTAGACATTATATACTCTCTCTTTCTGTAAGGTTAAAGACGCAAAAAAGCTCCCGCGCAGGGACGCCTGTTGTTGACTTTTGTATACCTGATTCTAAAAAAAAACAACAAAAATCTTCAAAAAAAAGCATAAATTTGCACAAAAATAATAAAAAATTGCAATTTTTAAAGAAGCGCCAAAAACTTGCAAAACCATGGTGTGTTTATTATTTTTATCAACTAAAAATAAAAACAGCGTCCGAAGACGCTGCTTTTATGGCTGCACCGGCATAAAAATAAAAGGATGCTTGTAAAAGCAGGCAACTATAATAAGTATAAGTACCAATACCGGCGGAACAATCTGAATTTTTTCAAACAATTCCTCAGGATTTCTTTGGGCCAGTTTGTCACAACAGAAAGAGTAAAGAACCATAGGCAGTATACAATTCGTAACAAGTATTTCTACCAAAACCCGAAATTTCATATCCGGCGGAACCAAATTCTTCAAAATATTAGCCCCGAAAACCATGATAAACAAGGATACAAACAACCTGAACAATTTCGTGCCGGAAATTTGCTTTCTGTATTTGAAGGCAAAATAACCGTTCACTACAGATATCCAGGCCAGCCAAAAGCTCAGATCCAAAAACAAACCATAAATCCAATTGACCATATAATAAAATTTAATAATTTATAACAGAGCTTTAATATACCACAATTGGAACAAAATACAAGTGCTTTTTGTATATTTGTATGGAAATTATGTATTTTCCGTCTATATATGCTTGCTTTTTTTTGAAAATGGTGCTATTGTGTGAAAAAATTTCAGGAAAAATAGAATGCCGGACTTCAAAATAAAATTTGTTGTTTACGGAATGAGCGCCAAGACTCTGGCAACGGCGGTTGCGCTTCTCAGCCTTAGTCCCGTAACGTCGCTTAACCGTAAAGAAAATATCCAACAAAAGGCAGAAGAAAAAATACAGGAATTTTCTTTACTGAAAGATTCCGCGCGTTTTCCTTCTTATAATGCCGGTTCGGTTTACCGGCCTTTTTCTCATGCCCTGCGCAACGAGCTGAAAAAAGTGCCGCACCGTGTGGATACCGTAGATTTTTGTCCTCAGCTTGTCGATAAAAATTATGTTTCTCAGAATTTGGGTTATTTTGATACCGAAAACCGGCAGATTACCATCCATCATTTTCGTGATCCCGGCCTTTTTGAAGATGATTTTTCTTATGTCAGACACCTCAATACGCCGGACAGCAAAGAAGCCGTACTTGCTCACGAATACCGCCACGCCGTTAATTCCCGTTATGTCCGGACAAATCTGAGCCTGCGGGACTATGCTCAAAGCCTCAGGGATGATGAAATTTCGGGTTGTATTGCATCTTTACTGCTTAAGCGTGAAAAATTTTTGGATAACGGGAACTTTCGGATTTTTGAAGGGACTCCCGAGGCAGAATACTACGCCGAAGCTGTCAAGGCCGGGTTGTTCTACCCGCAATATGGTAAAATGAGCCGGATGGAACAGCGCGTTTTGGTTGTTGCCGGCAGCAAAATCTGGGAACAAAGCCGCTCAGCCGGTTATGACAAAATTTTCCGCGAGCGGATTGTGCAGTACGCCGGCCAAAAAAGCTATGCGGAATTAAGCGCGGATACGAAGGCCGAATATGATAAGCTGTGCTCTCATTACTATACTTTTAATTTTGACGGAACAAAAATTGACCTGTCAAAAGAACGGAAACGCCCGTTGCCCTTAAATGACAAAACCGACAATTATATAAAAATTTTGTTGTTTAAGGCTAAAATTAAAGAAACCACGAAACAAGGGCGCCGAATTTTTCAGCGCCTGGCTTCAGAATTAAAAGAACGAATTTGAAAATACCGCAAATAAACAAAAATGCATTGTATTTATTCTATCTTCCTTGCAATTGGTTATCCCGCAATGCTGCGTAATTTTTATTTATTTGTCCAAAAGCATCTCGAAACGGCGATTTCAATTGCTTGGGAGGTTCTTTTGTTCCGCGGGAACGTGCTACTGCGGCTTGCTTACACCGAAATTCTACAGTTTCCCATTCTCTCTGGCGGTTGCTGTCTAAAAGCTTCCCACCGTTTGAAAGCGGAACACCCAAACCATCCTTAAAGTGAAGTTGGCTTTCTAGCTGTGCGGCGATTTCCGGATCTTTTGTAATAATTATTTCATCTCCATGATCTGCCATGGCAGCATAAACGCCGTTGTTTGAACCTACCATACCGGTAACAGCATTTCCATTGTTTTGAAGATGGCTTATGGTGTCCATCTTCCGGTCAATAGCATCAAAATCGCTCATGTTGCCTTGTATAATCTCTTGTGATCCATTGGCAATAACCGAAAATCGGACATCGCTGGAAGTTTGAATGTGAAAAGTACTATATTTGTTTTCTTGTAATTTTCCTTGATTGTCATAGGAGTCGCCAATTTTCAGATCAGGATCATTGCGCCTTACAACCATATAGGATTCCCTGTCAAAACCCATTTCATCAAGACATTGGCATAACGATTTTTTTTCCGTATTATTGCCGTGCATCATGTCCCAAACTTCTATTTCTTTCATGTAGACCTCCTATTAAATAAATAATCACTTAAGGTCATGATATGATATTGGGAAATTTTTGTCAAGATATAATTTAAACAGCTTAAAACTTTTGGTTTTAACCATTGATAGAGAAACTGAAAAAAGCAGCAAAAAAACCGCCGAAAGGCGGTTTTTTAATTTGGTTTATAACATATCGGATGAGCCTCAACAGCTTTCTCTGCCGCAAAACTTCCGAGATGCCAAATTTTCCCGATGGGAAGAAATTTAAGATACGAAAACTTTTGCAAAAATCATTTGAGCCACAAAAACCTCCGTTACGGAGGTTCAAAATGGTGCTCAGGGACGGGATCGAACCGCCGACACGAGGATTTTCAGTCCTCTGCTCTACCGACTGAGCTACCTGAGCAGTAGCTGTTGTTCATCAAACGAAAAGACTTATAATGTATATTTTTCAACTTGTCCAGCACTAATTTTTTAATTTATGCAGAAAAATTAAAAAAATATTTATTTTCAATGAACTAGTTGCAGTGCATTTTGTTCTTTATAATCAGCCGTTTGGTTATCTCATCGGAAGGCATTGTCTTCCTGCGGGCAAATTTATATTCCTGATATTGGTTATGAATATTGAATTGCGCCTGGAGTTCCTGAGATGACGCTTGCATATCCTGTTCAAGCGATTCCATTTTGCTGTTCATATAAGCAATGCTGGCAAGTTCTTTTAGAAGTTTGAACGGCATATTTCTGTTTGACAGCAGAGATTTGTGCTTTTGGCAGGTATCTTTGATGAATTCTCCGGAGATTTTTGCCAGCCCCAGTACGGCCTCGTCAGAAAGCTTGTTTTCGCCGTTGTACATCAAAATCTGAGCATGAAAGTCATCTTCCTGTTTGTAAAAAGGAAAAATCACATTATGAACAACTGATGCGTTAATGTTTTTGGCAATCTTTTCAATGCCGGCTTCCTGAACTTCCGGATAAAATTCCGCCATTGCTTCCAGCTTGTGCACCATGCTGCGAAATTCTTTTTGATGAAGCTTCATAAAGAAATCTGCCGATTTTTCTTTTCTTTTTTGCGCATAGTTGTAAAAACTGCCGAATGAAAGATGGGTATGAATATTAATCAGCTCCTGCATTTCCATCTTTTCCATGCTGTCCGGCAGGACGGAAATCTTTTCGCCGAGCCGGACAAAATCATCAGTATCAATTTGTTGGGAATTTTCTTTTTCCAAAAAATCGCCGCAAGTCTGCGCAAATTTGATGACATATTCGGAAATGACATCCAGCTCATCGGGGTAAATGTCTTTCTGACTTTGCATTGCGGCCAGTGTGTCATGCTGTACGAGTTTGGTGTCAAAATCCGTTCCCAGATGTTTGTTGGCCGCTTCGGCAACCGCAACCAATGAGTCTGTCAGGCTCAAGATATCGGACAACGTTTCTTTGTCGCATTCTTCCTGCTCCTCGATAAGCGTTGTGACTTTGTTGCCGAACTTGATCAGAAAAGGCAAATCCGTCAGATTGCCGTTTGTGTCAACCTGATAAGAAATCAATTGCCTGAAAATCTGCTTTATCAGTTCTTCCCGGCTGTTTTTCAAAAAAGGTGAGGCTGAAATTTCGGAATGCCTTTCATAATCAAGCCAGCGGGGCATGGCCTTATCCACTTCGGCAAACTGCCGGAGCGTTTTCTTTTGGACGGTGACATGAACTTTTCTTTGTTCCTGAGGATCGGGAATAACCGGCGGCAAAGATTCATATTGTTTTGGATAAGTATAAAATTTGTTGTCAATCCGCCGCAAGTGGGTCAAATGCTGCCAGAAGATGATTTCTCGGATTTCTGCCGCTGTTTTGGTATCGGCTTTTTGCATATCGTCATCGAAAACAAGTATGTTGCGCAGCCCTAAACCGGCCTGTGTATATTTTTCCTGATATTCTCCGATCAGTTCGTTAAGCGGCGGCATGCAGTTGCTGATAACGGTTTTTAACCTTTTTAAATCCGGATGCTCTTCCTGATCAAAATTTTCCAAAGACAGAAAAGCCTGCTGTGCGATTATGCGGGAATCCGGAAAAGCCCGTTCATCCAGAGCTTTTCTGCATGCTTTGAACAAAACCTCGTTTAAAAGTGAAATCCTGTCGGCGTCATCCGGAGCAATATTGACCTTATTGGCAATTTCATAGGCCACGCCGGAAGCTTCAATGTCATCATAAAAATCAGCGGAAATATTTTTATTGCCCTGAATGGTGGTTTCTTTGCTGATGCTGCTTAACAGCTTAAGCCAAAATTGCATTTTTTCTTTGTCTTCGGTATTTTCTTCCGGCAGATTGGCGGCAAAGACCTTATAATCCTGCAATTGTCCCGCCGTATCGCCACTGGAAAAATCAATGCCGGTCATTTTGGGGCCGAAAAAAGAACTGATGTCAGTCTGGTGTAAAAGCTCGCCGTTAAGCTCAAACAGTGCCATGGCTTTGTCATCGGTTTCCGGCAAAGAAATATCCATGTCATAAGAAAAATCAAGCTCTTGCGCCAGACAACGCAGAGCCGGATAAAAATCTTCCAATTTGTCCCTTTGTACGGAAAAAATAACGTCCCGCGCATTTTCAACGCCGATTTCTCCCAAATAAGCACTCACCGCAACCGGCACGGCTTTGAGCAATTTTCTGTAAATTTCATTTTGCTGAATTTCTCGCATTTTGTAGGGCCTTAAAATTATTTATATGCCAAAATATAAACAAAATACGATGTTTTGTCAATAAGTAATAGTAATACGGAAAATCTGCCTGCTAAGTCTTCAAATCAACCAGCAACTGCAACATTTCATCAGTTGTCGTAAAGGCGGAAGCATTAACGGAGTAGGCGCGTTGTACCACAATCATCTTGGAAAAAGATTCTTCAACGTTAGCGGTGGAGCTTTCCAAAGCTTCCGGCGTAATCATGCCGTTACCGCCCAGATAATAGGCCTCGCCGCAATTGGCGTTAGCCTGAAACATGGTGTTTGAAACCGCTTCCAGATTGTCAGGCGCTTCGAATCCGACCAGCGTCAGTTTGGCATAATTGACGGTCTTTTCATTGGTGTATTTTCCTTTGAGCACGCCGTCATCGTCAAAATAACAGGAAACAAATTTCCCGCTCGGATAACCATTCTGCGAAACGCTGGTAATCTGGTTGCTGCCGTCATACTGCGTCATTTTGGAAATGTCAATGTTAATGGCGTTGGCGCCGCCGCCGGCCTCTTCGTTCCATTGAATACCGATGTCCAAAGACTTGGGCGATACCACGCCGCCTTTGTCGTTAAAAACGACTTCAACCGGCCCGCCGGTAACGGTGCCGCCGTCTTCCATAACAAAATCAACAGACCAGGTGTTGGCCTTGCCTTCGACCTTGCTGAAAATCATGTTCATGTTTCTGCCGTCATTGTTAGGGCCATACACGGTCAGGCCGTAAGCATTGCTGGGCTCGTTGGCCGAAACGTTGGCGACAACGTCCATTTTGGATGTCGGGTTGGAGGGCATTGTTTCTTGCGGATCAATGGTGATGTCATCCGGATTGGCCGCAAAAGTTCCGTCCCCGTTGGCCTTAAAACCCTGAACCTTATAACCGTTCGGTGAAATCAGGTAAGTCGTGCCGTCCATTGTACGTGTTTCAAAGTTGCCGGCTCTGGTATAATAGGAATGGCCGCCGGAATCTTTTGTTAAAAAGAAAGCGTTTCCGGTGCTGTTGATGGCAACGTCAAAAGTCTGTCCGGTTGATTTGATAATACCCATGGAGGTCACATAAGTTCTGTCATAAGCGGCCACGCCTGTAATATCCGCACGGGAAGAAGAAAGGCCGGAATTGTTCCCTTTTACCACGGGTTGTGAGCCGAGCAGTGTCTGAAACAGGGTTTCCTGCTTTTTATACCCGACGGTATTGATATTGGCAATATTTGTGCTCACGGTCGACATGGCATGAGAATGGGCTTCCATACCGGTGACAGAGGGATAAAATATGCTTAAAGCCATCTTCTTTCTCCAAAATAAAATTTCTCCTTTTGATATGCAAATTTTGTGCCATATAATTTTGCCCCGTTATAATATATAAAGTGCATTGTGTTTCTTTTATAGTTTGGCACGCTGTTTGCATTAAAGAACCTAAAGTTAATTTTTGCAGAGGCTATCGGTATGGAAGTAAAAGATATTAATAAAGCGGCTTTGGCAATGTTGGCGCGCGGCAGCGCAGCTGCAATGGGCGGCGGCTTAGTCGGAGATGCTTTTTCCAGCTTGCTGGAAAGTAGGACGCAGACGCCGGATTTTTCCAGAGATGTGGAGCTTGCAGCCCAAGGTGATGCTAAGCCGGAAAAAATCGTAGAGACTAATAACGGTAATAAAAAAGACCCTGTAAAAACAGATAATGCAAAAGAGGATGTTTCTGTTCGGGAAGACAACGATTCTGAGCGGGTTGAAAGCAAAAATGCTTCTCGTGCGGAAGATGCACAGAAAGCTGATGAAAAAGAAGAACTCCCGTCCGATGAGGCAGATTTTGCCGAAGAAGAAAAGGACGATAGCCGCGTTGTTGAGGCAAATATCCTTCCTGATTTGTCTTTGCTTTTTGCCGAAACGGTTCGGCCTGTTGTTGAAGTTTCCGGAGAAGTGGTGTCTGCCGGGGCCGAAGTTGTTTCTAAAGTGCCTGTTGTCGCGTCTGAAGACCCGATAATGGCGGCGGAGGCTGAACCGGTCGCTGCACCGGTGGTCGGGATGGCGGGAAGTGCCGTAAAGCCTGATGGTGCCGGAGAACTTGATATTTCTGCATTGCAGATGGTGCCGGAAGAGGCGGTTGTTGAGGTTGCGCCGGTCATATTTGAAGATGTCAAAGCCAAGCCGGCCGGAAAAACGCAGCTTGCCAACGACGGTACCGATGCCGGGCAGCAAATGGTCGCTGAAGATATTCCGGCAGAAGAAGGCATTGCTGTTGAAAGTATGAAGTTTGGTGATAAAGAAATAAACTTGGATGTGACAATAGAAGATGACGGGGCGGATTTTTCCTACCGGAAAACATCGGATCTTTCTGTTGCAAATATAGATGCGGAGAATGTTGCTGTCGATGAAGCTGCGGAAATTTCCAAATCTTTTGTTCAAACTTCAGAAAGTGCCAAAAGCCGTCCTCTGCCTTCGGCCGTTGAACAGCATACGCAGCCGCAGTCCCCAAATGTGCAGCCGCAAAATCCTGTTGCTGCACCGGTTGCCGGAGCTCAGGCAGTAAATAATGCCGATGTTGCTTTTGAGGCGGTGAAGGAAGCGGTAACGGAAGTCAGGGGAGTACAGATGGCGCAGGCTGCCGGCGGCAGCGAGTTCGTAAATGCTGCCCGCGCCAGAACGGCTGAACAGTTGAAATCTCCGGTAAATGATGCATATAAGGGAATGAGCCGCGAAGTAGCCGAGCAGGTAAAAGTTAATATTACAAAATCAGCGGTTAAAGGCGTTGATAAAATTGACATCTCCTTAAGGCCGGAAGAGTTGGGGCATATTGAAATTAAAATGCATTTGGCCAAAAACGGCAAATTGCAGGCCGAAATCGTTGCCAGCCGTCCGGAAACGATGGAGATTTTACAAAAAGAAGCCCAAAATCTGCAAAAGTCTTTTGAGGATGCCGGCTTCCAAACTGATGAAAACAGCTTGAGTTTCAGCTGTCGGGAGGACAATGCCCAGTCCGGCCGTCAGGAGCAAAATTATGAAATGCGCCGTTTTATCGGCGAGGCATTGGATAATGATTTCAGCAACGATAACCTTTCCGGCTATGCAGAAAGCGGCTGGGACGGTCAGTCCGGATTAAACATTCGGGTTTAGGCTAAAAGGAGAAAGAAAATGAGTACGGATATCAGTTCGATTACGGGTTACGCTTCAAACAATGCGCAGACAAATGCGTCCAGCCAGCAGCTTTCGGCTGACATGAATACTTTTTTGCAGCTTTTAACCACGCAGTTGCAATATCAGGATCCGCTTGATCCTATGGATACGGCCGAGTTTACCAACCAGCTGGTTCAATATTCCAGTGTGGAGCAGGCTATCCAAACCAATAGCAAACTTGACACGCTTCTGCAGTTGAACGTGTCCAACCTCGGGGCGCAGGCAGTCTCTTATATTGGTAAGACGGTTCAGGTTCTGGGCGATGTCATGCCGTTGGAAAACGGTAAGGCCAAAGCGGCTTATACTCTGGATAAAGATGTTGAGAGCGTAACGATTACCGTCAAGGATATGAACGGCAAGGTTGTTTATTCCGAAACCGGCGAAACCGGCAAGGGAACACACGAATTTACTTGGGACGGCAAAGATTCAAACGGCAATCAGCTTCCTGACGGAGCGTACCAGATTGTAGTTGGCACGAAAGTTGCAAGTGGAGAAACACAGGCCAATGTAACGACAACAGTTTTCGGACGGGTCACCGGCATAGCAAGCGATGATAAAAATGTTTATGTTGGATTGGGCGATGCTGTCACGGCTTATCTGGGCGATATTCTGACCATACGGGAAGATACGTACTTTGATAAGGATCCGGCGCCTGAGAAGCCGGATGAAACACCGGACGGCGGAACGGAAGAAAATCCCGATGGCGGAACAGAAAAGCCGGAAGAAACTGCCTAGTCGGCAAAATTATTAAAGAAGAGATGCTTTAGGAGAAAAGAAATGAGTTTATTTGGTGCATTACAGTCAGGTATTTCGGGATTGGCGGCTCAGTCTACCGCGATGGGCGCAATTTCTGACAATATCGTTAATGTAAACACTGTGGGGTATAAGAATAATACCACATCCTTTCAGACTTTGGTTACCAAACAGACCTCAAGTTCATATTATTCCCCCGGAGGCGTGCAGCCGGTATCGAAACAGGGCGTAAATGTTCAGGGTTTGCTGGCTTCCAATTCGTCGTCAACGGCTTTGGCCATCAGCGGCAACGGCTATTTTGTTGTCAATCAGGCAGCCAATCCGGGTGAGGGTGATTTGTGGGCTTATACCCGTGCCGGAGATTTCAATATTGATGAAAACGGCTATCTGAAAAATACCGGCGGTTTTTACGCTCAGGGCTGGTCATTGTTGCCTTGGGACGGAAATCCCCAGGCCAGCACGGTTAATGTTAACGGCATTACATACATGAAGGCTTACTACGCCAGTGACGGCAGTACCGTTTATATTAATGACAATATTATTGATCCGAGAAACTTAAAGCCGGTCAATCTGTCAACCATCGGCGGTACGGCCACGGCTACCAAACAAATCAGCTTTGGCGCCAACCTGCCGTCCAGTGATGAGATTTATAATGCCACCACCGGTACCGGCGGCAAACACAAGGTTTCGGCTTTGATTTATGACAGCCTGGGCAATGCCAGCAATATGAGCCTGAACTATTATAAGACCAGTGCAAACGGTTGGAGTATGACAACTTCTGTTCCGAGCGGCGCGTCCAACGTCAGCCTGCATACGGAAATCCGCGGTCAGGATCAGGTTTATGCCGCTGCCGGCCAACTGGAATTCACGTCTATTCCGGAAACCGGTTCTGTTATCAGCATCACGACCAACGGAACAACTTATAACTTCCAGTTTGGTAACGGTACATTGACTGATGCCGGTATGGCCGGAACCAACATCGGCGTTGATATTACTTCTGCGGTTTCCGTCGCTGAATTCTCTGAAATTTTTGCAACGGCATTGAAGGACAATCTGCCGGACGGCGACCGTTTTTCCGTTCAGAGCAACGGTATCGGTATTACCCAGTCAACTACAGGCGATGCCTTGCGCATTGATGCCAGCCGGGCGTTGTCCTGTGTTCAGAGTTCTTCAAATCCGAATGAACTGACAGGGATTCCGAGGGGCGTCTTTACCGTGGACAAAGTCTCCGATATGCTGACCAACGGTGCGGCTATCAACTTTACGTCAAGAACACCGGCCGACTATGTCGGCAAGACTCTGAAAATTAACGGCGTCACGTTTGAATTTGTTAACGGCGGAGCTGCCACCGGCGGTAATGTCGCGGTTGACATCAGCGGTTTGGTTAACGGCGGCAATGTTTCTCCGAATGATGTCGTCAGCAAGTTGGTTTCGGAAATTCAGGATGCCGATAACGGTATCGTAGAGCCGGGACGTTTTGTCGCCAGTGGTTCTACCTTGCAGATTTTGCCGACTTCAACCGGTCCGGATATCGAATTGGAGACAGATCTCGCCGGTATTGCCAACGGTCGTATCCGTAATGACGGTAAAAACTGGGAGAATCTGGGAGCCGGTCCGATAACAATCGCCAACGAGTTTATTGTTGACGAGCAGATTGAACAGGGCTCTATCGTACCGGCAGTCCGCTTTGACTCGCAAGGTACGCCGAAACAGTTTTATGTTTCCAGTATGGCAATAGAGTGGGCCAACGGAGCTCAGGATATGACAGGTGCCCAGAATGAGGGCTCGCGCATCGCCCTGAATATGGGTAATGTCGGAACCAATGACGGTTTGACCAATCTGTCCGGTGACTTCACCACCAACTATATTCGCCAGGACGGCGCAAAATTCGGAAGTTATTCCGGCGTCAGCATTGATGAATCGGGTGTTGTAACCGCTTTGTTTGATAACGGCGAAACCCGCCCGATTGCCATCCTGCCGCTGGCAACTTTCTCCAACCCGAACGGTTTGGAATCTCTGACCGGCAACTCTTGGATTGAAACAGACTATTCAGGACAGGCATTGCTGAAAAGAGCCGGAACCGACGGCGCCGGAGAAATTTCTTCCAACGCTTTGGAAAATTCAACCGTTGACCTTGCAACAGAGTTTTCCAATATGATTGTAACCCAGCGGGCTTATTCGGCAGCAACCAAAATCATTACCACCGCCGATGAAATGCTCGATGAATTAACCAGATTGACTTAGTCTGATTAATTGCAAATTTTCCCCTAAAGTCAGCCCCGCTTTCCCCGCGGGGCTTTTTGTGTTTTGTTCTCACACACTCTCTCACCTTCCAAAAATCCGCTTGCAAATTTTTGGTAATGCTTTATGATAATACCCGCAGTCCGGAGACTGACTGTGGTGCTTCAAAAACATCTCACAAAAATAATCCGCTTCAGGCGGAGTGCCTAAAATAAGCCGCTTAGCGGACGAATAATGGCAGCTGTTTTTTTGTGCAGTTTTTGAGCTCCGCCACCCTTTATCGGGTGGTTTTGTTTTAACAAAATAGTGGAGCGAAAATAAATGTTATCAAGAAAATATAGAAAAGAGTGGTATAAGACCTTCCGGAGTTATTGTAATAAAGAATTAAACCGGATGATGACGGAACAGGGCTTAACAAGTACGGAACTGGCGGATCATATAGATTTTTTTGAAGGTCGGATAGAAAAATTAAAAAGAAATACCAGCCATGTGAGAATGGAAGAATATGTGTATCTGTTTTCATTTCTGGATAAGGTATTTGAAATAAAACTTGTCGACGCCAAAGATTATCCTTGGCAGTAACAAAAAAGCGGGATTGATCTCCCGCTTTTTTATTTTTTCTGTTCAAAGCAGAAACTCTATCACACTTCCTCCGTAGCACCGCAGGTCACAGGGCACCGTACAAACTGACGCCACACCCGGCGGGTGTGACCTCCCGACCCTGTGGATAGGTTAAAATAATAATTTTCAAAAAATAAAATTGGATTAATTATAAACGCAGGGGAATATATTTATTCATCATTTAATAGATTGGGGAATCTAGTGAATAATTTTTTGCAAAGTATAAAGAACTTGTCACCGGGACGCTTGGTGTCAATTTCTGCGATTATTATCTTTTTAATCAGTTTTTTTGCTTACATTGCTACGCAGGTAAGTGCCACCGAATACGCCGTTTTGTATACGGATCTTGAACTTGAAGATGCCAAACAGATTGTAACGCGGCTTGAGACGTCAAACATCAAATATAAACTGACCAAAAACGGTACGGAAGTTCTTGTTCCCAAAGATATGGTCAATAAAATGCGCGTTGATACGGCCGAACTGGCAATGTCTTCCAAAGGTTCAAACGTCGGATATGAGATTTTTGACAATACCGATGCGTTGGGATCAACCAACTTTGTGCAAAACGTTAATCTGATCCGCGCCTTGGAAGGAGAGCTTGCCAGAACGATTCGCTCGGTTGACAACATCAAAAGCGCAAGGGTGCATCTGGTGTTGCCCAAAAGAGAAATGTTTTCGCGCGAGGAGCAGGCGCCTTCAGCTTCTGTTGTGGTTAAGACGGCACACGGACCGCTGGATCTGAAGAATATCCAATCGATTCAAAAACTGGTTGCGGCGGCAGTGCCGAAGCTTGATGTGAAAAATGTGGCAATTGTTGACAGCGCCGGCAACTTGCTGACCAATAATTATGATGATGAAGAAACGCTGCAGCATGCAAATATTGAAATGATGCGCATGGAGCAGGAGCGTAAAATGGCCATGGCCGTGCAGAACCTTTTGGAAAAAACGGTCGGCCCCGGAAAAGTCCGTGCTCAGGTCAACATTGAAATGGATATGGACAAGGTCGTCACCAATGAAGAAATTTATGATCCCGACAGCCAGGTTGCGCGTTCGCAAAGTTCGGTTACCGAAGAGGGTGTGTCCCGTGACAACGAGTCACCGGTAACGGTCGCTCAAAACATTCCCAACGGCGACAATGTTCTGAACAATTCAGGAACTTTTAATCAGAATTCGCGGGTTGAAGAAACAATCAACTATGAAATTTCCAAAGTTGTGCGCAATAAGGTCAGAAATGCCGGTATAGTCAAACGCCTGAGCGTTGCCGTAATGGTTGACGGCCTGTACGAAAAAGACGCCAACGGCCAAATGGTATACCGTGACCGGACGCAGGATGAAATGGAACAACTGAGCGCTCTGGTTAAATCGGCGGTCGGATATGATGCCAACCGCGGCGATATTGTGGAAGTTGAAAACCTGAAGTTTGTAGAAATCGCGCCGGAAACCGTTTCGGAAGAAGAAATCCTGATTATGGGCTTTACCAAAGACGAGTTAATGCGGATTGCCGAAGGTCTGGGGGTTGCAATTGTGGCTGTACTGGTTATTTTATTGGTAATTCGTCCGTTGATTAACAATGCCTTTGACGCCGGCGGAGCTTCGCAACGGTTGCTGGGTGAGAATGATGAGGAGAACCTTCTGTTGTCAAACTTCCTGAACGAAGACAATTCGGATCTTGACGAGCTTGTTACCATGAATAAGGTAGACGGCAGGGTTAAGGCCGCCTCCATCAAACGGATTAACGAGTTGGTTGACAAGAATCCGGATGCCGCGGTCAATGCCATCAGAGGCTGGCTGTATCAGAATGAAAACTAAAAGGACGGTGTAAACGTGATGAAAACAAATGTAATAGACGATTACAATCTGATTTCCGGTCAGCAAAAAGCGGCAATCTTAATGCTTTCTCTGGATGAAGAACGCTCTGCCACACTGTTTTCTTTAATGGACGATGAGGAAATTAAAGAGCTTTCCGTGATAATGGCTTCATTGGGAAAAGTCAATTCAACGGTAGTTGAGCAGCTTTTTCAGGAGTTTACGGACAAACTGTCCAATACCGGCACGCTGATCGGTACTTATGAAAGTACGGAGCGGTTGCTGGCTAAGGCGCTGGATAAAGACCGTGTGTCTGTCATTATGGAAGAAATCCGCGGCCCGGCCGGCCGGACAATGTGGGACAAACTCGGCAATGTTAATGAGCACGTTCTGGCAAACTATCTGAAAAATGAATATCCGCAGACCATTGCCGTTATCTTGTCCAAAATCAAGGCGGAACACGCTGCAAAGGTCATCGCGCTGCTGCCGGAAAATTTTGCCATGGAAATCGTTATGCGTATGCTGCGTATGGATTCGGTGCAAAAAGAAGTGCTGGACGGTTTGGAAAAAACGCTGCGCAAAGAGTTTATGAGCAACCTTTCCAAATCTACGCGCCGCGATTCGCATGAGCTTATTGCCGATATTTTCAACTCTTTGGACCGCAACACCGAAAGCCGCTTTATGGAAGCTCTGGAAGAGCGTAACCGCGAGAGTGCGGAACGCGTTAAATCTTTGATGTTTACGTTTGAAGACCTTATCCGCGTTGATGCTCAGGGTATTCAGATTTTGCTGCGTAATATTGACAAAGACAAGCTTGCCATCGCATTGAAAGGCGCATCCGAACAGATTAAAGAGCTGTTCTTCAGCAATATGTCTTCCCGCGCCGGCAAAATCATCAAAGAAGATATGGAGGCCATGGGGCCGGTCAGACTGCGTGATGTTGAAGAAGCCCAGCAGTATGTTGTTGCCACAACCAAGGAACTGTCCAATAACGGCGAGATTGTTATCAGCGAAGGTAAAGATAACGATGAGCTCATTTATTAGTTTTAGGTTTTGCTGATGGGTGATTTTCAAAAATTTATGTTTGACAATTTCGTTATCGTTGACGAGAATGAAGTCATCAAAAAAAACGCGCCCGAAGCGGAAGAAGCCGAAGAGATTGTTGAAGCGGAAGTTGAGGAACTGCCGGAAGAACCCGCCGTCGGACCTGAACCGGTAGAACCGCCGGAGAAAACCTACACGCAGGATGAGCTGGATTCTGCCGTGACGGCGGCTGAGCAGAAAGGGTATGAAAAAGGTTTCAGACTGGCGCAGGAAGACGCCGAAAAGGGAAACACCGCTCTGTTGGGAAATATTGATGCCAAGCTGGCAGAGGTTGTTATCAATGCCGGAGAAATGCGAAAACAGGTTGAGCAACAATATATGGCCTTAAACCGTGCTGTATTTCAAAAGCTTTTGCCTGATTTGCTGGAAGAGCAGTGTGTTGAAGTTGTGAACAAGTTTATTGCGGACAATTTTGCCAATTTTCGCACTGAGGCCAAGCTTTCGTTCTACCTCAATCCCGAAGTTATCGGCCGGGTGCAGGAACAGATTGCAAAAATGGCTCATATTCATGATTTTGAAGGCAAAATTGCGCTGCATAAAGATGAAAAACTGGCTAAAGCTGACTGTCGCATTGAGTGGGAAAACGGCGGCGTTGAGCATTTGAGCAATAAACTATTGGAAAAAGTGGACAATTTACTTGAAGATAATGCCGCTAAAAACTAAGCTTAAATTTAGGGAAAACGGCTTATATAAAGAAAGGGCTTAAATGAGCGAAGATTTGAAATTAGATGAATTAAACGAGAGTTCAATCATCGGCGATGACCCGATTTTGAAAGCCGATAATGGTGAAACGGATTTTGATATTCCGAGCTCTACCAGCGATTTGGAAGCGGTATATGAAATTCCGGTAAAAGTTTCGGCCATTCTGGGAAAAGCCCAGATGAAAGTCAGCCAGTTGATGAAGCTGAACAAAGGGACGATTATCGAACTTGACCGCAAAGTCGGCGAGGCCATAGATATTTATGTCAATAATAATCTGGTTGCCCGCGGCGAGGTTGTTGTCGTTGATGACAAATTGGGAATAACCATGACCGAGATTGTAAAAACGGTAAATAAATAAAAGTCAAAAGAGGGGAAATGGAACTTTTAATTGTTGGCACATTAGACGGACAGATTGGGGCTGCCAGTAAAATTGCCATCAGTCAGGGCGGAAAAGTTTCTCTGGCTGATAAGATTGAAACGGCGCTTGAGATTTTGCGTTCCGGAACCAAAAATATTGAATTGGTTATGATTGATGTCAGGCTTGATATCCACAAATTTATCAGCTCTCTGACGAGCGAGCGGATAAACGTTCCGGTTGTTGCCTGCGGTGTTGCCAATGACACTTCTCTGGCTGTCAAGGCAATTAAGGCCGGCGCCAAGGAATATATCCCCCTGCCTCCCGATCCCGAACTTATCGGCGCGGTTTTGGCGGCGGCTACCCGTGAGAATCATGCCCTGATTTACGGAGATAAGAAAACCGAAGCCGTTTTGAAGATGGCCAAACAAATCGCCCCCTCCGAAGCCAGCGTATTGCTGACCGGCGAGTCCGGAACGGGTAAGGAAATTTTTTCACGCTTTATTCATGACAATTCCAAACGTGCCAACAAAAAGTTTGTTGCGGTCAATTGCGCCGCCATTCCTGAGACCTTGTTGGAATCAGAACTTTTCGGCTATGAAAAAGGCGCTTTCACCGGTGCCGTTTCCCGCCGTATCGGCAAGTTTGAAGAAGCGACCGACGGCACGTTGCTGCTTGATGAAATTTCAGAAATGGATATCAGGATTCAGGCCAAACTGCTGCGCGCCATTCAGGAAAAAGAAATTGACCGTATCGGCGGTAAGTCCCCGATAAAAGTCAATACCCGCATTATTGCCACGTCAAACCGCAATCTTGACGATGCCGTCAAAAACGGCACTTTCCGGCAGGATTTGTACTTCCGTCTGAATGTGGTCAACATAAATATTCCGTCATTAAAAGACCGGCCGGATGACATTCCGGTTTTGGCCAAACATTTTGTAAAGAAATATTCCGAGCTTAATGATGTTCCGATGCGCGATATTTCTAAAGCGGCGGAAGAAAAACTGCTGAACTACCTCTGGCCGGGAAATGTCCGTGAACTGGAAAACACCATGCATCGTGCCGTATTGCTTGCCGCTGACGATGAAATCGGCGAAGAAGCAATTATTTTGACGGATCCGAATGCGGTTATCAACTTGGATGCTAAAGCTCCGGCGACTTCGGGTGCGGAAAAAACGGAAAAAGAAGAAAATACCGGTGCTCAGTTCGGCCAGACCGTTGCCGGTGCCGAGCGTGACCTGATTATTGATACGCTCAAACATACTTTCGGCAACCGGACACAAGCCGCAAACATTCTCGGCATCTCTATCCGGACGCTGCGTAACAAACTGAAACAATACGAGGAGGCCGGTTATCAGGTTCCTCCGGCATCTATGGGATAATTGTAACTGAACGATGGCCAAGAACCCGCAAAACGTAAGCGCCTCATTATTCGGGGGCAAATCCTTCAAAGACCTTTTGGTTTCTTCAACCAAACGCGGCGACATTTTCTTTGCGCTGGCCATTATCTTAATGCTGGTCATTTTGATTATGCCGATGCCGGCCTGGTTGTTGGATATCGCGCTGGCATTTTCTATTACCATGTCCTGCCTGGTGCTGATGACCGCCATTTTTATTGAAAAGCCGAACCAGTTCAGCGCCTTTCCGCTGGTATTGTTGATTACGACCATGTACCGGTTGTCGCTGAATCTGGCCTCCACCCGCCTGATTCTGGCGGACGGCTATCTGGGGCCGGATGCTGCCGGTCAGGTGATTAAAGCCTTCGGCGGATTTATTATGGGAAACAATTTTGTAATCGGCGTTATTGTCTTTGCCATTTTGGTTTTGGTCAACTTTGTGGTCATTACCAAAGGTTCCGGCCGTATTGCCGAAGTTGCCGCCCGCTTTGCCTTGGACGCCATGCCCGGCAAACAGATGGCAATTGATGCAGACTTGTCTTCCGGCCTGATTACCGAAGACGAAGCCCGTGCCCGCCGCGAAGATTTGTCAAAAGAGAGCTCTTTTTACGGCGCCATGGACGGTGCATCCAAATTTGTCCGCGGTGATGCGATTGCCGGTTTGATTATTACGTTTATTAATATCATTGCCGGTATCATTATCGGTATGGTGCAGAATGATATGACTTTTAAAGCTGCCGGCGAAACCTATACCCGTCTGACGGTCGGTGACGGATTGGTCAGTCAGGTTCCGGCGCTGATTATCTCTGTTGCGGCCGGTATTCTTGTTTCAAAGGCCGGCATGACCGATTCAACGGATAAGGTCTTGTTTGAGCAGGTCAGCAACTATCCGAAGGCGTTGGGCATGAGCTCTTTTATGGCTCTGGCTCTGGGAATGCTCCCCGGTACGCCGGCGGTGCCTTTTGTTTTGCTTGCCGTGTTGACCGGTGTCAGCGCCTATTATCTGGACAAGCAGCAAAAAGCCGCACAGGCCAAAGCTCAGGAGGTTTTTGAAGAAGAACAAAAACAGGGCAAAATAGCCAAGGCGGCGGATGAACCGATTTCTACAGCCTTGCGGATCGACTTGATTCGTTTGGAAATCGGTTACGGGCTGTTGCCGCTGATTAATGAGCAGACCAACAAAAAACTGACCGACCAGATTAAGGCCTTGCGCCGCTCATTGGCCTCCGAGCTCGGCTTCATCATGCCGTCTATCCGCATTCAGGATAATATGCAGCTGGAGGCCAACGAATATAATATTTACATTAAAGAGGTCAAATCCGGCAAAGGAGAGCTGCGTCCGACCCAGCTTTTGGTTATGGATCCGCGCGGCGAACCGATTACGCTGCCGGGCGAGGCGACAACAGAGCCGACCTTTGGCCTGAAAGCCATGTGGATAGACCAATCTTATCGGGAAGAAGCCATGTTCCGCGGTTATACGGTTGTAGATCCGGCTACGGTTGTGACGACCCATATTACCGAGCTGGTTAAAGACAACATGCCGGAACTGCTGTCTTATGCCGAAACCCAAAAGCTTTTGGATGAGATGGACAAGGAACAGCAAAAGCTGGTTAAAGAGCTTATCCCTGGCAAAATCAGTCTGGGTGCGGTTCAGCGCATTTTGCAAAATCTGTTGCAGGAACGCGTTTCTATCCGCGATTTGCCGACTATTTTGGAAGGAATATCCGAGGCCGTGTCGTCAACCCGCAGCCTGATGTTGATTACCGAACATGTACGTACCCGCCTGTCCCGCCAGTTGTCTAATGCCAACACCAATGAATTTGGCATTATTCCGTTGGTGACGCTGTCGGCGGAATGGGAACAGGCTTTTGCCGAATCAATTGTCGGGGAGGGGGATGAACGCCAGCTGGCCATGGCGCCGTCAGCCCTGCAGTCTTTCATTACCAAAGTCCGCAACACGCTGGAGGAACTGGCGGCAAGGGGAGAAACGGCAGTGCTGTTGACCAGCCCGAATACCCGTCCTTTTGTGCGTTCGATTATTGAGCGCTTCCGGCCGCTGACCGTTGTAATGTCGCAGAACGAAATTTATCCAAAAGCCAAAATCAAAACCGTCGGGCAGATATAGAAAGGGGCAGATAAATGAAAATAAAAAGTTTCAGCGCTGCCACCTCCATGGAAGCCATGCGTCTGGCTTCCGAGGCCTTGGGACGCGATGCCGTTATTATTTCAACCGAAACGCTGGATGACGGACAGGTCAGGATTACCGCCGCGCTGGAAGAAAAAGAAGAAATCAGCTTTAATGAAGACGATGAGCTGGAATTGCTGGACAGCCGTACGGTTTTTGATGACAGTATTATCCGTGAATGTCTGGACTACCACTCTGTGCTGGATTTGGTCAAAGAGCGGGTATTGTCACGGGCGCGCAGCATCAGCAAGACTCAGAAAATTTTTGATGACCAAAAACTTCTGACTGCCTGTTTTAAGGAAATGTTCAACTTTTCGGCACCGCTGAATACGCCGTCAAAAATCAAACTTTTTATGGGGACGTCGGGCAGCGGTAAGTCAACCGCTATTGCCAAAACGGCCACACAGGCCAAGTTAAAAAATATTTCGGCCGGTATTGTTTCGACCGACAATGTCAGAGCCGGCGCCAATCAGCAATTGGAAGCTTTTGCCAAAATTCTTGATGTTGATTTTATGTTTTGCAAAAACGGTCGGATGTTGTTTGAAACCGTAAAAGAAATTGAAAATAAATATGAACTTATCTTAATTGATACGCCGGGAATTAATCCGTTTGTTCCGGAAGACGTCGGGAAAGTCAGCGCCTTTGTCGAAGCTGTCAGCGCTGATGCGATTCTGACCATGGCTTCGGGTCTGAATACTTATGAGGCAATAGAAATAGCCGAAATTTTTACTGAACTTGGCGCCCGCTATCTCATGCCGACCAGAATGGATTTAACGCGGCGTATCGGGTCCTTGTTGTCTGTTGCCAGCTGTTGCGAACTCGGCTTTTGTTCGGCCGGAGTCAGCGCCAGTATCGCCAAAGGGCTGGCAGAAATCACCCCTCGGTCTTTGGCTCGCTTAATTTTGGAATGAAAGAGGTCTGCATGGAAAACATGAGTGAAAATTTACAGATTATGCCGCGTGGCGCCGGAGCCCGCACCTCCCGTAAAGGCCGCAACATGATTGCGGTTGCTTCCGGCAAAGGCGGTGTCGGCAAGACATGGTTTTCAATCACGCTGGCTCATGCACTGAGCGGCTTCAAGCAGCATACGCTTTTATTTGACGGCGATTTGGGGCTGGCGAATATAGATATCCAGCTCGGTTTGATGGCCAAATACGATCTTGGCAGCGTTGTCACCGGCGCTTTGACCTTAAATCAGGCTGTTTATCACTATGACAAAGGGCATTTTGACATAATTGCCGGCCGTTCAGGTTCTGCGGGACTTGCATCCCTGCCCATTGGCCGGTTGCAGATTCTGGGAGAAGATTTGAGCGCCCTTTCCGGAAATTATGATAAAGTAATTCTGGACATGGGAGCGGGCGTGGAAAAGCCGGTGCGTATCTTATCCGGTCTGGCCGAAAAAATTATTGTCGTCTGCACGGATGAACCGACTTCACTGACCGATGCCTATGCTTTTATTAAGATTATGAGCATGCAGTACAGCCGTAGCGATATTAATATCGTGGTCAATCAGGCCAATTCGCTGCGCGAAGGGCAACGGACGTATGATACGCTGCTTAAGGCCTGCCGCAATTTCTTAAAAATCAATCCGCCGCTTTTGGGCATAGTCCGCCGCGACACCCGTGTGCGCGATTCCATTCGGAACCAGACTTCCATCTTAAACCGCTATCCCACGTCCGAGGCCGCTGAAGACGTGATAGCCATTGCCGGAAAGCTGATAAATGGATAGCCTGATCCCCTCGGTAAGCCTTCCCGGACTTGGGGGAGCCGGTCAGGAAGGAAGTTTGGTGGTACAAATAAAAAATCCGCCGCCGCAATTGCAAAAGCTCGGACTTGGCGAAACCTTGCTGCTGGAACTTGTGCAAAACGGCGGAAAGTTTGATCCCGTAAAACTTCAGGCGATGATAAAAGATTCCGTAACCGGTAAATTGCTGGATATTCCGTTAACTTTGCAGGGTGGAAAAAATCTGAACCTGTCTGACAGCGGAGAATATGAACTTTCTGCCCGCTTGGTTTCTAAAAATCCGCAGAGCTTTGAATTAAAAATCCTGACAATAAACAATCAGAAACCGGAAGATTTTCTGTCCCGCCCGACAGAAGGGACAACAAGCGGACAAACCGTAAAAAATCTTGTAATGCCCGAACCGGATAATGGCAGGGTAATACCGGCAAAAACGGAAACGGCAATCATAACGGATAAAAGTTCTTTATTTGCCGAAACCCAAATGTTGCCGTTAAAATTAGGGCCGGCGCTGGAAAAAGTTTTGGTCCGGAACAGTGTTTCGCCGGTAATTGCACGTCAGCTTGGCGAAAGCTTAAACAGCTTTAATCTGCAGCTGCAAATTGCTGCTTTTCCGGCAGAACCGGTACAAAATCAAGCACCCGCAAGCAGCCCAACCCCTTCAGCGGATTTGTTGCGGAATATTGTTGTGCTGGTCAAAAACAGCATACCGTCCGATGGCGGCACTTTGCCGGAAAATGTTGTACAACAGCTGACAAAAGATATTGTCGGAGAGATAACGGTACAGCAAAACAAGTTTATGACAGGGGAGATGAAAACTGAGGACGGCAGGCTTTGGCCGGTAATAGAAAGCCCGTTGGGGCCGTTGGTACCGGAAACAAATCTTAAAATTCCGGATGAAACCAAACTGCTGCTCCAAATTACAGGACTGTTTCAGAATAAGGCAGCTGAGTCGCCAAAGTTGTCATCATCGGGGCTGAAAGAGATTTTTGAATTGTTGCGGACACGGGGGATGGTCGAGCTGGAAAGTACAATACTTGAGAAAATTCCGCAGAATAATGAAAAGCTTCTCTCTAATATCATGTCCTTTGTCAAAGCTGTCCGCAGCGGCAAGCCTGAGCACTGGCTGGGAACCGAAACGCTGAACCGCTTAAAAGCCGCGGGGACGGATGGCGCCGAAGTCTTGGAGAAATTAAATAATGCCGTGAACGCACAGGTGCAGGAGAACAGCGGCTGGAAAATTATTAATATTCCTTTTTACGGTGACGATATATTTAACCGGATTCGGGTTGCTGTCAAAAAAATGGAAGATGAAGAACAGCAGCAACAGGAAAAACGCCGCAAGGAAAAATCGGCCGTCCGCTTTGTGGTTGATACCTCTTTTTCGGTGTTGGGCGCTTTCCAGCTGGACGGTTTTTCCTTTGTCAAAGATAAGCGTTTTGATTTGATTGTCCGCACAGAGAAAGATATGCCGCGAGATTTTTGCAGTGAAATGATGCGGCTTTTTCAAAAATCCCTCCAAGACGTGGGCTATAGCGGTAATATGAAAATAAATGTTAAAGAAAATTTTATAAAAATCTGCGAAGATGAAAATAAGAATGCAACTTTGGAAAACGGTATTTTTATATGACGACGCAATATACAACAGATGCTTTGGGCTATTATCTGATTTTGGGCGTTCCTTTTGACGCCGATGAAAACCGGATAAAGCAGAACTACCGCGAACGGGCAAAATTATGGCATCCCGATCACAATTCCGGACCTGAAGCAACCGAAAAATTTCAAAAGCTTTCCGTGGCTTATGATATTTTGAAAGAACAAGACAGCCGCCTGTTTTATGATCTGTTAACACAGGTTTATACCGCCAAAGATTTTCCGGATATGTTTGCTCTGAAGGCTTACGCCGACCGGAGCGGACAGGAAAATCCGTATTTGCGCGTCATTTCACTGCGGCGTGTGGTTGGAAAAATCGTCAAGACGACTGACGAAAAAAAAGATGTAATCTGCAATGCCAAAGAAGCTGCCGGCTTGATTTTTCAGACTTCGCTGCAAAACTGGCTGCTGGGCTGGTGGGGCTGGCCAGCTTTTGCCAAAAACATTCAGGCGATCCGAAACAATTTTTCCGGCATAAATCAAAATCGGCAGAGGAATCTGACCCTGCTGGTTCACAATGCACTGGCCTACGCGCAGGAAAACAAAAAAGACAAAGCGCTGTATTCCGCATTGCAGGCTATGGATTATGCCAATCCTTATCAGCAGGGGCTGTTGCAGAAGCTGATTTATTTTCTGGGCGAAAACCCGCAGGTCACCATGCCTCAGTTCAATTTTAACCGGCTCAAATATATCCAGCTGGTAATTCCGGCTCTGATTTTGTTTGGTGCTCTTGTGCCGACCACTGCAAAATTTGTGACGGAAGGCGAATTGTTAAGCTATTTTGCTGCCCGCAAAGAAATTATTTATAATCAGGAAGTTCGCTTTAATGACGGCCGCGAAACTTTTGATGACATGATGGTCAGTAAAATATTGAATATTCCGGCAGATACTTCAAGCCTGAGCAATCTTTATCATCTTAAAAATGCTGCTGAAATTATGTATGGGCCGTCAGATGAATTTGATGTCATAACTGAACTGCGCGGACAGACAACGGTACGTCTGACCGGAAAAACACCGGACGATATCTGGGCGAGGATTATGCTGGATAACGGAGAAATGGGCTTCTTGCGCCTGAACAATTTAAGTCGGGGAATAGGCAGGGATATTCCGGCAGACAGTAAAATTTATACCGGCCCGCGTCCGATAGCACAATAGCTTTTGAACAAGACAATGCCGTAAAAAAATGTCTGCGGCTAGGCATATTTACGGATAAGGCCCGCCAATTTACCCTGAATTTTTACCCGTGATGCCAGATATTTCTGAACGTCATAATTTTTATTGAACGGAATCAGCAGAATATTGTCATTTTCTTTTTTAAATTTTTTCAACGTTGCCACGTCATCATCAACCAAAGCTACGACAATATCGCCGTTGTCGGCCGTTTCTGTTTTTTTGATAATTACGATATCACCGTTCAGAATACCGGCTTCTTTCATTGAATCGCCGGAAACATGCAGAGCATAGTGCGACCCGCGCGAAACCATATCAAACGGCACAAAAATTTTTTCATTCTCATCGGCAATTGCGTCAATCGGTAAACCGGCGGCGACCTGGCCGTAAAGCGGAATCTCAATCATTCCGTTTTGAATCGCCTGCTCGCGTTTTCTTTCCTCTTCAATAATGGAGCTGGGTTTGAGCTTGGGCATGCGCAAAACTTCGAGTGCCCGCGCTTTATGCGGCAGTTTTTTAATAAAGTTGCGCTCGCATAAAGATTCAATCATGTTATGAATACCGGACTTAGACTTTAGGCCGATAGCGTCTTTCATCTCGTCAAAAGAAGGCGGGCAGCCGGTTTCTTTAATCACCTTGTTAATAAACATCAAAAGCTTGTATTGTTTCTGGGTCAGCATCGGCCGGGTCCTTTAAAAAAACAGTATAAGTATGTTCTATTTTAGTTCTCTTGAAATGTCAAGAAAAAAGCTCCCTGAAAAGGAGCTTTTTTTGTTTTTTTAACGCGACCGCTTTAAGCGGTTGATTATTTCCCGTTTTTTATAAACGTCTTTTTTGGCCGGAGTGTTGAGTGCCAACGGAGGAAGAACTTCCTGTACCGGCTTCGGAGTCTGTGCCTGAAGGCTGACGGCGGACCAAGCCGGCAAAGGCAGGGTCATCATGTTTTGCCGATCTTTTTCGGCAAACAGATTAACTTGTTCTTTTTCCAAATAACGCTGATAGTCCAATGCCATGTCTTTTTCACCAAAAACAATTTTCTTGCCTTTTTTGTTGGTTACGCCAAGCAGACGGTTTTTCAGTCCCGGCGAACGTTTGACTCTCTGGTCGTAAAAATTGCTGATAATATCCTCGGTTTGCACTTCGCGCGGTTTTTTACCTTCGGCAGCCTGATGGTAAGCGGCCTTCATCATCTTAACAACGACATCTTTACGGTACTGGTTTGCTGCAGAAGCAATTGCGCCATGCAAAGCATCTCCGCGGCCGTCAATATCCAGCCCGTCTACCTCGCGCAGTTCTTCAAATACCGGTGCGTATTTGTGTTTTTCCATAAAATCGGCCTGAGCTTTACGGAATTCCGGACTGTCCAGCTCTTTCCACAATTTTTGAAACGGCCCGTTTTTTATTGTGCGCATTTCTTTGTTTTTTCCGAGAGCTGCGAGCTTAGGATATTTATCTTTGTTTTCTTTCAGAAAAGTAGCCATTGTCGCGCCCAAATCCATTTGGAACAAACCGATATAAGAATTTGTCGGGTCGACAATGCCTGGCTTCATGCCGGATTCAAAAACCCAACCCAAATGGTGCGGCGTACACTCGGCGAAATTGATTTCGATCCCCCCCTTATATACACCGCTGTTTTTGTATTCGACGGCAATAAAATTTGTTTTTTTATAATCAGGCGAGGCGCTTTCTGTTTTGGAAGCATTGGCCTCGGAAGCATTTTCTATTATATTTGCCTGTACGGAAGACGCCGTACCGAGCCCCGAAACGGTAAGCCCCAGAGTCAGCATTTTGTTTCTGACTGTTTTCAAAAATTCTTTTATGTTCTTTTTCATCTTTTCTCTCTCTTATCCCTTATTTTTCAAACATAATATAGTTATGATTCATATTTAAATCCAGTGTTTTTTTGCAAAAAAAAGATATATTTGCTTGAAAAATCGCCAAACAAAGTTTACAATTCGCGCAGAAATAAAAAATCTTTGGCAAAGAAGGATCGGACTTTTGTTTTTTCAAAAAAAAGACTGGCGAGAACGCTCATTGCTCCGGAATCGGATTCGGATAGCTTTTCGGGCTTTGCTGGGTGTCTTCTTGGCTTTTTCATTTAGTTGGTTCTTCCTTGAAACCATTAAAAACGTTCATCCTGAAAGCGAACCGGAAAGCGTTGGTTCAAAATTGGAAATAAGCGGGCTTGAAGTTGTGGCGGAATCAGAGCCGGAACAGCCTTGTCCGGATGGCATGAGCTGTCGGCAGGCTGCGGATCCTTTTTTCTCTGCTTTAGAAGACGAAGAAATCAAAATCATCCGTTCGGAAGAATTGAATGCCGAGCTGGCAGAGAGAATGCTGACCCCGGAAGAAGAAGCCGCAACCATTAATGATATTGCAGAAATGGATAAAATTGAAGAAACCTATGAAGAAGCCCTTCCTTCAGAAGCTTATATGGAAGAAGAAGAGCTTTCCGAGGCAGAGCTTCTCCGGCAGTATGGTGAAGATTATCATATTTATCACGGCCACCGCAGTATCCGCGAAATGGGCATTCTGCCGTCCAAACGGCCATTATACTTCGGACCTCAGCCGGTTGTTGCCGTAGTAATTGACGATATGGGTGTCAGTCCCAAACGTACGGCGGATATATCTTCTTTGCAGGCGCCGTTAACGTCTTCTTTTCTGACCTATGCCAAAAAGCTTCCTGCACAGATAGCCGCAGCGCGTCAGTCCGGCCATGAGATTATGATTCACGTGCCTATGCAAGCCAAAAGTGACAGAGACGTTGCGCCGGACGTTCTGACCGTCAATATGAAGCCGGAAGAAGTCGGAAAACGTCTGGAAGATATGCTTGCCAAATTTGACCATGTCAAAGGGATTAATAATCACATGGGCAGTTTGTTTACTGAAGATTCGGAACGCTTGGGTGCTGTTATGGAGGTCTTGAAAAAACACGGACTGTTCTTTTTGGATTCCAAAACTTCGGCAAAATCGGTCGGCAGGCAGGAAGCCGGCAAGCATGGGGTGGTATATGCCCATCGCCATGTTTTTCTGGATAATGAAAATAATGTTGATTATATTAATGGACAACTCCGTCTGACGGAACGAATTGCGCGGAAAAACGGCTACGCAGTAGCAATCGGACATCCCAAAAGCGGCACGTTTCAGGCCTTGGCGGCTTGGCTTCCCGAGTTGGAAAAAAAAGGAATAAAACTGGTGCCGATGAGTAAAATTGCAGAGGTTACAGGGATTCCGCAATAAAAAATAAAAAAAATAATAAAAATCTGAAAAAAAATCTTGACCGCGACAAAAATAACCTTTATATATGCACCTAGTTTCTAAGTGACCCCATCGTCTAGAGGCCTAGGACACCACCCTTTCACGGTGGGAACACGAGTTCGAATCTCGTTGGGGTCGCCACTAAAACACCAAAACCCTCCGATGGAGGGTTTTGGTGTTTTAGTGTGCGAACTCCGAGATAAGAACTCGTAGAGTTCGAAGCGGGTAGTTGGTGAGCGCAATTTTAAGAAGCGCGAACCTTACGTCGCAAGGAGGTCCCGCATGCGGGAGTACCAAATCCGTTGGGGTCGCTCCGAATAATATCCCTCCGCTGGAGGGTTTTGGTGTTTTAGTATGCGAACTCCGAGATAAGAACTCGTAGAGTTCGAAGCGGGTAGTTGGTGAGCGCAATTTTAAGAAGCGCGAACCTTACGTCGCAAGGAGGTCCCGCATGCGGGAGTACCAAATCCGTTGGGGTCGCTCCGAATAATATCCCTCCGCTGGAGGGTTTTGGTGTTTTAGTATGCGAACTCCGAGATAAGAACTCGTAGAGTTCGAAGCGGGTAGTTGGTGAGCGCAATTTTAAGAAGCGCGAACCTTACGTCGCAAGGAGGCCCCGCTTGCGGGAGTACCAAATCCGTTAGGGTCGCTCTGGGTAATAGGTTCATCGTTAAAATATGGGACAAGGCATAAAAATTATAAAAAATATTCTCAGTTCAGGTTAGCAAAAATTTATTATTAAAAAATAGTTAAGCACATAAAACTCTAATCGCCGTTGATTTTTAGCTTTTTTATATAAGCTGTTATAAAAGAAATAAGAACAAGACAAAGTCCGGTATACGGATTTAATAGAATTCCCATACTGTATTTTACAAAGTAATCAGAATAGTCAATAAAGTATCCGCTTCCTGTAAGTAACATAAAATTAATTATCATAAAATACGGAACCCAGCCGATTGCAGACAGGTAATAGGATGATACAGGATATTTTATAATCAGTTGCTGTAGCGGTTTAAGATGAAAATTACAACAAAGGATAACAATTGATATGATAAATCCCCAAAACAAAAAAGCGGAAATAATTTCAATTCCTAATAAAGAAAAAGGAATATCCAAAACACCATATATTCCGCCCATTACTAAAGCTTCTTTTGACCATAATTTCAATGTTTCTACTCCTTTTTCGTTTAAGATTAATTTAACATAATATACAATCCTTTATTTTTTCTAACGGTTGCTGCAACTTTCGTTATAAGCATTGATACCATGAGCAATATGCGCTCCCACCTGAGGAGGAATATTAATTGCTTTAATAGCATGCCCAAGATATGGTATTTTGCTGGATACCTTTGATTGTACAATGTGATCTAACATCTTATTTCCAGTGGTTAACGTTTTTTCAACAGAGGCATCTTTTCTTATTTTTATAAAATTTTTAGCAACCCCTTTCATTATACAGTCATTATTATAACGAGATGAAGTTAATGTTTCTCTAGGCATTTTAATTTCCTTTCAAATAAAAATTAATATAACTGATAGCGCTATCAAACTTTATATAGGTAATATAATATACTGAAATCAATCTTTTTATGGTTCGAACGTAACACTACCTGCGTTAGCAGGTAGATGTAGACATTCCAGCCCAGCCGTTGTTCGGCTTTGGCTGGGCGAAAGTTAATTTGGGTTCAATTTGGGGCATCTGCGATACGGATATCCAGCACTTTATCATAATAGGCCAGAACATAAATAAACCTATCCCAGCAAATATGCCGTTTGATCCGCCTCACGGCTATAGAGGCATCAGCATATCCCCGAGAGTTTAAAAACTCCTGATGGCGCTCGCCATTTTCATCCATAAGGCGAGTAAGTTCTTCAACCAAAAATTTTTGAGTTCTTTTACGCCAGTTTTTTCTTCTTCTTTCTGATAACATTTTTTAGCTCCTCAGTTTTGTTAAAACAAAACCGCCGGAAGTTTCCTTCCTGGCGGTGGAGCTCAAAAACTGCATAGCCACAGTCATCCGTATTCGTCGTGCATGCACGCTTATATCAGGACACTCCACCTCAAGGTGGACAAACTATGAGATGTTTTTGAGACACCACAGTCCGCCTCCGGACTGCGAGGTTTATAATAAACGAATCTGTGACTTTTGCAAGCGGATTTTGGTGCAAAAATACACAAAGGCTTTATATTGACTCTTAAAGAATTTTGTGATAGCCTACCCAAACATTAAATAAATTTATCTTTATTATTAATTAAAATTTTTAAGTATATGAAAAGAATGATTCAAACACCGTCGCTTATTCGTGATTATTGCATTAAATATTTTGAGGATATTCAGGATTTGAATTATGTAACATCCCCTGTTGTCGTTCACTGCGATGGACTATTAGGCGTAGAATGGCGTTGGGTGATAGAAAAGGGGGAAATCCGTTATGACATAAACAGCAATACTTGCTGTTGGGACCGCCAGCCGAAAGATATTCTCATGCCTTGCCGATATCTGCAAAATAGTATTGTGAGTGTTTATCCTGTCACGTTTTTCTTGGATAACAACATATCATACCGCCAGACTGTTTTGGAGTTTACGGGACTTGCTGACTATGGAGCCCTCAATTTGCCGCTGATTGAATGGGATGACAAACGGATGAAAAAAGAAGTGAGGGAATTTCCCAAATGGGCGTTAAATGAAAAATTTAATGTTCTTGACGGAAATATGTTGATGACCGAAAAAAAATGTACCTTTGCCTTTATGGAGAGAGAATTTTCGCTTCCTGCAAAAAAAACAGGCGATATGCGCTCATTCTTTACGCCGGATACAACAGATGAACAAATTAACAGTTTGTATAATAATCTTTTAGGAGAGAGAGATCTTCCGGACATAATTCTGAATGATATATATATTACGGCAATTACAGTCGACAAAAACGGAGAGCCTGATATCAGGCTTGGTTTCAAATCATAAGCTTTCACAAAAAAAGCCCCGCTTTTGCGGGGCTCTGGCTTATCTGAACATGCTGCCGTGAGTTTCTCTGGCAAAGTGGACATATCTTTTATAAAGATATTCCAGCCGCTTCTGAACCTCGTAGTTAACGGTTCCTTTTTTGTATTTCCCGTTTTTGTCAGCTTTTCCGGCTTTCAATCCGGTCAGAATCTCAATACCGTCATCAACCGAGTCAATGGCGTAAATATGAAACTTTCCTTCGTCAACCGCAGCAAGAATATCATCACGTAACATCAGGTTTTTCACGTTGGTACGCGGGATAATCACACCTTGGTCACCCGTCAGGCCGTGGTGTTTGCAAACGTCAAAGAAGCCTTCGATTTTTTCGTTAACGCCGCCAATCGGCTGAATCTCGCCAAACTGGTTGATAGATCCCGTCACGGCAATATTCTGCTTGATCGGAATTCCCGAAATTGCCGACAACAGACAGTAATACTCGGTGGAAGACGCACTGTCGCCGTCCACACCGCCGTACGACTGCTCAAAAACAATCGATGCGCTGAGCGATAACGGTGTTTCTTTGGCAAAACGGTTGGCCAGCAGGCTTTGCAGAATCAACACGCCTTTGGTATGAATCGGACCGCTCATCTCAACTTCGCGTTCAATGTTGACAAAGTCGCCGCAGCCAAGACGAACCTGCGCGGTAATGCGGGCAGGCTTGCCAAAACTTGTGCGTGAGAAGTTATAAACCACCAGCCCGTTAATCTGTCCGACGCGCGAGCCGGACACGTCCATCAAAATAGAACCGTCGTCAATCTGCTCCAGCATGGCTTCTTTAATCCGGCTGCTGCGGTAAATCTGGGCTTCAATCGCCTGCTCGACGTGGTTTTTGCCGATTTGGTTTGATTTAGAAACCCTTGCCCAGTAGTCGGCTTCGCGCAGCAAATCGCCGATAGAGGCAATATGGGCGGTCAGCTTTTCGGAATCTTCGGCCAGACGGGAAGAATATTCGATAATCTTTGCAACGGCCTGCTTGTTCAGGGAACGCAGCTTCTTTTTCTTTGACAAAGAGCCGATGAGCTTGGCATATTCGACTTCGTTGTCATGCGTTCTGTCCATCAGCATGCCGAAGTCGGCCTCGACTTTGAAAAAGTCATTAAAGTCCGGATCCCGTTCGGACAATACGTCGTACAAATCGGCATCGCCGGTCAGAATGACTTTCACATCCAAAGGAATGGGCTCCGGATCAAGCGATATTGTAGTAAAGCTGGTCTCATCGCTCGGTGCCTCGATTTTAATGCTCTTGGAGGCCAACGCGCGCTTAAGGGAATCCCATGCAAAAGGCTGCAACAGCAGTTTGCGGGCGTCAATCAGCAAAAAGCCGCCGTTTGCCCGATGCAGCGCCCCGGCCTTAATCAGGGTAAAGTCTGTGAGCAGTGCACCGTATTGTTGCAACCGTTCGACTCGTCCGACCAAATTTCCCTGCGTCGGGTGATCCAGATGAACAATTGGGGCACCGGAGTTTTTTTCATTCTTAACGACCACATTGACCTTAAATTTGGCAAACTTGTCTTCTTCCTGCTTATTCATACGACTGAGCAGAGCGGTCAGAGCGTCTTCCTCACAGCCGGCATTTTCTTTGTCAGGCAGAAATTCCTCAATGTTTTCAATAATGTATTTTTGAATGTTGCGCAAAAATTCTCCGGCCTGACGGTGTCCCTTATATTTTTGGCGCAAAGCGTCAATCGGGCGCTTGACCGCGATTTTAATAAACTTCTCACGCAGATTGTTGGTTTCTTTGCGCTGTTTTTCTTCATAATCGGGCAAATCCTGCGCGGTGTTCTCAATTTCTTCCTGCATGGCGTTAAGATCGTCCATCAGCTGCTGTTTTTCATCATCGGGCAGTTCGTCAAAAGCCTCCGGACTCAAAACCTCCCCGTTCTTAACCGGCGCAACCACCAGCCCGACCGGCATATGGAGCAAAGAAACGCTTTTGCCCTTGGCTTTTTTTTGCAGGATTTTTACATATTCTTCTTTTTTTTGCTTATATTTTTCTTTGATAATGCTGAGGCCGGCCTTATATTCGTCATTGTCGACAATGGCCGGCAGGGCAATGGCAAAATCTTCAATCAGTTTGTCAATGTCTTTGGCAAAATCCGAGGCTTTTGACGGTGGAAAACTGATAGCCCTCGGCTTATGAGGCTCTTCAAAATTATAAATGTAAGCCCAGTCATCGGGAGTAGGGCGCTTTTTGGCTTCTTCTACCAACACGCGTTTTACCAGACTGGTTTTGCCTGTTCCTTCCGGCCCGAGACAGAACAAATTGTACCCTTTTGACTTAATGTTGATTCCTACCTCAACGGCACTGAGCGCTCTGTCCTGTCCTAAGGCGGAAAGACGTTCGGCAAGCTCGGCCGTTGTGCTGAAATCAAATTTTTTGGGATCGCATTTGGTATAAAGCTGGTCGGATTTTAATTTTGAAATGCTCATGTTAAAAATTTCCCTATACTTCTGGTTTTTTGTTATTATCTCTGATAATATAAGTGCAATAACTAAGATAGTGTAAAGATTTGATGAAATATTTTCTTTATTTTGTTTTTGCCGTGGTTTTGTTTTATACGCTGCGCTGGCTTGTCGGGCGTTGCCTGCTGTCCGGCTATTGGCAGAAACGCCTTTATTCCTGCCTGATGTGCCGGCAGTCGGATCACAGCGGCGAAAAATTTTTTGCCCGTCCGGCAGTCGGCCGGCTGTGCGCGTCAGTCCTCAAAAAATGCGGCGGCGAAGAAGCCCTGCAACAGTTTGTCTGCGGCAAAGACGATTCTCTTTTGGCTCTTTTGAAAAAAAATAAAATGAAAAAGGAGCAGGCTGTTCTTCAGGCCTTTTCTTCTCCGCAAAAAGCTCTTCGGCCGCTGGCTTCTTATCTGAAAAAAAATCCAAAAGATATAGAGGCCGGCGTTTATCTGGCGGAGCTTTATTTCCTGTGTGGCCGAAAACAAGAAGGTATTGAAATATTGGAAAAACAGCCGCAAAAAATAAACAGCCGCTATCTTCGGGCGCTTAGGAATTACCTTCTGGCGCAGGACGCCATGAGCTGGGGAGGGATGAAGGAGGCTTCGGAATACGGCTCGGCCGCCGTTGCCGGTTTTGAAAAAACGCGCGCGCCGGATGAGCAGGCGCGGGCGCAGCTGCTGATGGGCACAATTTATCGGGTTTCGGCAATTGCCGATGTGTCGGAGTTTATGTTGCGGGCGGCTCATAAAATTTATGAAAAAATCAGCTGTCCGTCCGGCATGGCAGACAGCTTCGGCAATCTCGGCATGTTGATGGTTATGCAGAAACGCTTTACCGAGGCGGATAATTATTTTGCACAGGCGTTGGATATAAATATAAAACAGGGCAGAAAAATTCCCGAAGCCGAAATCATCAACCAAATGGCACTGCTGGCATTGCTTGATGATAATCCCGAGACCGCGATGCAAAAAGCGCTGAAGGCACAAAAAATTCACCGCCGGTTCAAAAACCGTCAGGGCGAAGCTTTCAGTCTTGATATTTTGTGTCATGTCTTTTTGCGGCAGAAACAATATGATAAGCTGAAAAAAAACGCCAAGCGGGCGGAAAAGCTCCATGCCGAACTCAATGATAATATTTCGCGCCTCGACAGCTTATACCTGCTGGCCACCGCTTTTTTTGAAGACGGTAATGCTGCCGATGCGGAAAAAACGCTGCGTCAAATAATAGCCGTTGCCGCAGATAACCGTGCGGGTTTTCACCTTGCCAACGCCTACAGCCTGCTTGGGCTTGTCTATTTGCAAAAAGGCGAATTGCTGCGGGCAAAAGGGCTTTTTTCTCAGGCCGTGCAGCTGGAACAAAAAAATGACCGCCTTAATGCTGCCGCCGCCGATTATGCCAACATTGCACTGATTGAGGCTCGGCGCGGACAAAAAGAGCTGGCCCGCAAAAATCTGCAAACGGCAATCGAATGCGCCGGATTTTGCGAAGACGACGGACTCAAAAAAGTTTTGCAGGCGGAACTGCGCAAATACGATTAACGTTCAATCTCTTGGCATACCGGATAGTTATGATCGGCAATGGAAAGATAATAATCGCCGTTTTGCTGCATAAATGTTACTTTTGTCGCCAGATTCTCAAAGCGCTTTCCTGAAGAGGCGGCTACTTTGGTCAACACGTTGTTAATCCCGTCAATCCGCAAAATCATGGAGTCATCATCCAAAAATTCGGCTTGTACGATTTTTTCCCCGCATTTGTATTCTGTTTCATGTGTGACTTCCACGCTGTTGGCGCAGGCTGCCGCCAAAAACGTCATTCCCAAAATCAAATATTTCATTGTCTTATCCTTTCTTGTCAAAATATGTGTCTTTCATCAGATTATAAAGTTTCATTCCGCCGGACAGCATATAAATGTTGTCAAAACCGCGGTTTTTAAGAAGCAAGGCCGCCTGATAGGAACCGCGCCCGCGCAGACAATAGACAATAACCATTTTGTCATGCGGAATACTGTCAAGATTATGCCGCAATGCCGTCAGAGGCAGGTTGACCGCCCCGTCCAGATGCTCTTCGTCAAAAGCTGCCGGAGGCCGGATATCAATCAGCATTGCCTGATCTCGAACCCTGTCAAGTTCTTCTGGCATAATCAGCTTCAGGTTGCCGTTTACTACGCTATGCGCCAGAGAACCGAGGTGGTTGACAGCATCGGAAGCGGCGGCGTAAGCCGGAGCATAAGCAATTTCGGCCTCTTCCAAATCGGTAATGCATCCTTCTTTTTTGATGATTTCGGTGATAACGTCAATTCGCTTGTCGGCGCCGGATTTGCCAATGCCCTGAATGCCGAGGATTTTTCCGTTTTCGGAAAACAAAAGCTTTAAAAGGAGCTCCGATGGCTTTCCTGTCAGAGAGGAAAAGGGCATTCCCCATAAGTGGAGATTTTTATAAGCAATTCCGGCTTTTTGCAAGACCGCCTCATTGCAGCCGCCCGCTGCGGCCGTCAGGTCAAAAACCGGCGTAACGGCCGTTCCGGCAACCGGTGGAAAACGATCTTTGCCGCCGCTTAAGGCAGACGCCGCCACGGCTGCTTCTTTCAGGCTTATGCCGGCATTATAACGCAGTTCTTTTTGCCCGGTTATCAGATTGGTTACTTCAGCAGTATCGCCAACGGCATAAATGTCTTTGTCGCAGGTCTGCATCTGATCGGTAACGGCAATTCCTCCGGCTTTGCCGATCTCCAGTTCGGCCAGAACCGGCAGCTTTACGTCCGGCCGCACGCCGGTTGCCACAAGCGCCATGTCGTATTTGAGCCGGCTTCCTGTATTCAGTCTGACATCGTCTTCGCCAAAAGCCGTAATGCTGTGATTGATAAAAACGCTGATGCCTTTTTCTTCCAAACGCTGCTGTACCAAAGCTGCCGTATCGGCGTCCAAAAACGGCAAAAGATGCGTCCCGGCTTCAATAATAGAAACCTTAATTCCGAGTTTGCAGAGGGATTCCGCCATTTCAATGCCAATAAAACCGCCGCCGAGCACAACTGCGCGCCTGACCTTGTTGTATTGAATGAAGTTTTTGATTTTATCAACCGAAGCCAAAGATTTTATGGTAAAAACCTTTTCTGACAAAATGCCTTCAATATCCGGCCGCAGCTGAAGAGCGCCGGTGGCAATAACCAATTTGTCATAAAATTCGTCCTCGCGATTGGCAATTTTGACCAGTTTTTCTTTACGGTCAATATTTTCAACTTCGCTGTTCAGCCGGATTGTAATGTTGTAACGGCTTTTCAGGTCTTCGGCCGATATGCCGATAAAAGATTCTCGGATGCTGGCCTGACCGGAAAGATAATAGGGCAAAGCGCAGGTGCTGACGGCAAATTCGGCCGATTTTTCCAGAATGACGATTTCGGCATTTTCATCTAGCCGCCGCAGTTTTGTGGCCGTGGCAAGACCGGCCGTTCCGCCTCCGATAATCACAACTTTCATATTTTTCCCCTCTCATGGCAATTGCCATTTAAATATGTCCGAAAATTAAACAATCAAGGGAGCTGTTAAAATGTAAAAAATTGTTTTTCTGCTTGACATATAAAATTATTATCGGTATAAAGTGCATAAATACGAATAGATTTCTCCTTTTTAGGGTATGGAATTTTAATAACACTCCGAGGAGTGCCGCCAGTCAGCGAGGGTTCGCACACTGGCGTGCAATAGTATGTAGGCACATAGTTGTTCAAAAACGTGTCGGAGCAACGCGGTTCACGGGGCAAAGAGCTGGCATTGACGCCTCACCCGCTGGGTGCGTGCAATAGTATGTAGGCACATAGTTGTTCAAAAACGTGTCGGAGCAACGCGGTTCACGGGGCAAAGAGCTGGCATTGACGCCTCACCCGCTGGGTGCGTGCAATAGTATGTAGGCACATGGTTGTTCAAGAAACGTGTCGGGGCAACGCGGTTCTCGGGGAATGAGTATAAAGGATAAAAACAATTTTTGACGCTTTGACAGATAAATTAAACGCCGCTTTTTCCAAGATAACCTCACGGGGCGTCTTGAATGAAAAAGACATTGACGAAGCCATGCGCGACATTCGCGTTGCTTTGTTGGAAGCTGACGTTTCTCTGCCGGTTGTCAAAGAATTTATTGCCAAAGTAAAAGAACAGGCTCTGGGGGAGAAAGTTGTCAAGTCGGTCAAGCCTGGCCAGATGGTGGTCAAAATTGTCCATGACGAACTGGTTAAGTTGCTTGGCGGCGATAGCAGTGAGTTAAATTTTAAGGCCGTACCGCCGGTTTGCATTTTAATGGTTGGTCTGCAAGGTTCGGGCAAAACCACCACCTCGGCTAAAATTGCCAAACGCCTGAAAGACAAAAACCGCAAAAAAGTCCTGCTGGCTTCTTTGGACGTTTATCGTCCGGCTGCACAGGAACAATTGGCTCAGCTGGCCGCACAAACAGGCGTTGTTTCTCTGCCGGTTGTCAAAGGCGAGAAACCTGCGGAAATAACCAAACGGGCTTTAAGCGAGGGCAAAAAGGGCGGCTATGACGTGATTATCCTCGATACCGCCGGCCGTCTGCACATTGACGAAGCTCTGATGAATGAGGTTGTCGAGGTCAAAAAAATCTCCAATCCGGCAGAAGTTCTGTTGGTTGCAGATGCTATGATAGGGCAAGATTCGTGTAATGTTGCCAGAGAGTTTAATGAAAAGGTTGGCCTTACCGGCATAGTCCTGACCAGAATAGACGGTTCTGCCCGCGCAGGTGCAGCCTTGTCTATGAAAATGGTGTCCGGCGTTCCTCTCAAGTTTCTGGGGACGGGCGAAAAAATTGACGAGATTGAAGAATTTCATCCCGAGCGTCTGGCCGGTCGGATTTTGGGACAGGGCGATGTTGTTTCTCTGGTAGAAAAAGCCATAGAGAACGTGGACCGTACCGAAGCCGAAAAGATGGCGCAGAAAATGCTCAAAGGCAAGTTTGACTTGGAAGACATGCTTGCTCAGCTTCGGCAGATTCAAAAGCTTGGCAGTCTGGGCGGTATTATCGGCATGATGCCGGGGCTTTCCAAGTTTAAAAATCAGATTGAAGATGCCGGCGGTGATAATCTGATTAAAAAACAAGAGGCGATTATTCTTTCCATGACACAGGCGGAAAGAAGAAACCCCGATATTATCAAAGCCTCGCGCAAAAAAAGAATTGCTGCAGGTTCCGGCGTAGAAGTTCATGAAGTTAACAAACTGCTCAAATCTTATGAGCAGATGTCAACGATGATGAAGAGAATGGGAAAAATGGGCGGCATGGGCGCTCTGGCTTCCCAGTTTATGAAAAAGAGTCCGTTCGGCGGCATGCTTGGCGGACAGAACCCGAAATTTCCGTTTTAACGGAAGTTTTATTTAACTAACCGCGTTATAAAAAAACGCAAAGAAAGGAAAATAAAAATGGCAGTACGTATCAGACTATCTCGTGGTGGTTCTAAAAAACGTCCTTTCTACCGTATTGTAGCTGCTGATCAAAGATCACCCCGCGACGGTAGATTTATTGAAAAACTCGGCACATACAATCCGATGTTGCCGCAGGATCATGCTGAAAGACTCGTTGTTGACAGCGAAAAGGTAAAAGCCTGGATTGCCAAAGGTGCAACACCGACGGAAAGACTGGCTAAAATGTTCTCGAAGCTCGGCCTCTGCGCTGCTCCGAAAATCAGTGATCAGCCGAAAAAATCTGCTCCGAAAGCCAAGGCTCTTGAGAGAATTAAAGAAAAAGAAGAAAAGGCCAAAGCCGCTGCTGAAGCTGCTGCCGCTGAATCTTCTGCTGAATAATTACCGTTTGGTTTCTGCAGGATAGGTTTTCAAAATGACGGAACGGATTTGTCTGGGGGTAATCAGCGGAGCGCACGGCATTCGCGGCGAAGTCAAAGTCAGATGCTTTGCCGAAGACTGTCATAGCCTCACGGCTTACGGTCCTTTGGAAGACAAAAACGGTACCAGAAAATTTGTTTTGAAAATCACCGGCCGGGCCAAAGATGATTTGCGCGTCAAAATTACAGGCTGCGATGACCGTAATGCTGCCGAATCCCTAAAAGGAACGGAGCTTTACATTGAACGCAGTGCCTTGCCGGAACTGGAAGAAGATGAGTTTTACCATACCGATCTGATTGGTCTGGATGTAAAAGAAGAAACTTCTTCCGAAGTTATCGGCAAAGTCGCGGCATTGTATAACTTTGGAGCCAATGATGTTATTGAAATCAAAGTCAGCAAGACCGCAAAGTTGGAAATGTTGCCGTTTAACAGGCAATATGTTCCGGAAATTAATATCAAAGATGGTTTTATTATTGTCAGAGAAATAAACTTTGCACCGGAAGACGGGGATGGGCATGAAGGTTAAGGTTTTAACCATATTTCCTGAAATCTTTCCGGGTTTTCTCGGTTATTCTTTAACCGGAAGAGCCTTAAAAGAAGGAACCTGGTCTTTAGAAACTGTCAACATTCGTGATTATGCTTTTGATAAGCATGGTTCTGTTGACGATACGCCCTGCGGGGGCGGCGCCGGCATGATAATGCGGCCGGATGTTTTGGGAGCGGCGATTAAAGCCAATCACCAAGGCGGACGGATCATCTATATGAGCCCGCGCGGCAAACCTCTGACCCAGCAATTGGTCAAAGACTTGAGCAGGGAAGAGGAACTGACTGTAATTTGCGGGCGTTTTGAAGGTGTGGACCAGCGGGTTCTTGATGCTTATGAAATTGAGGAAATCAGCATCGGGGATTATATTCTGACCGGCGGCGAACAAGCCGCGCAGATTATGCTGGATGCTGTTGTCAGACTCCTGCCCGGCGTTCTGGGCAATAGTGAATCTCTGTCGGAAGAAAGCTTTGAAAACTTTCTGCTCGAACATAACCAGTATACCCGTCCGGTAGCCTGGGAAGGTCGGGAAGTTCCGGAAATTTTGCTGAGCGGCCATCATGAAAACATTGCCAAATGGCGGAAAGCACAGTCTTTGGAAATAACCGAACGCAAACGGCCCGACTTAATGAAAAAATATCTTGATTTTAAGCGGCCTTAGGTATATACATAAGAAAATTTTATAAAAAGGGTAAAACTTATGAACATAATTGAAAATATTGAAAAAGAGCAGATCAGCAAGCTCATGGAAGGAAAAAACGTTCCGAGTTTTAAACCTGGTGATACGCTGAAAGTTCACACCAAAGTTAAAGAAGGTGAACGTGAACGTATTCAGGTTTATGAAGGCGTCTGTATTGCTCGTAAAAATGACGGGTTAAATTCTTCTTTCACTGTCAGAAAAATTTCTTTCGGTGAAGGTGTAGAACGTGTATTCCCGTTGTATTCTCCGAATGTTGCAAAAATTGAAGTTGAACGTATCGGTAAAGTACGCCGTGCGAAATTGTACTTCTTGCGTGCTCTGCGCGGCCGTTCTGCCCGTATTGCGGACGATTTGGTTGCTGCAGCCAAAGCGCGTGAAGCGGCAAAAGCAGAAAGCAAATAAATTTTTGTTTGTCTTACGTCAAACCCCGCAGATGTTGTCTGCGGGGTTTTGCGTTACGCCTGCCTGCCGGTTTTAATATTTTCCGGCCATGGCCTTATAAACATAGTTTTCATATTTGATAATCTGATATTTTTGCTGAATCAAATTTTTTCGTAAGGCATTTTCGCTGTAAATTGCTTCCAGATAGTCACGAAATTCTGTTTTTCCGTTATTGTAGCGGTCTTCATAATATCTGGTAATTTTGGTTGAATTGCGATAATTCTCGTCAATATTTTTGTAACTCTCCGTTGCTTTTCCATAAGCAAAATAATAATAGGCAACTTCGTTCACGGCCTGATTAAGCTTGTCCTTAAAATCTATTGCGGCAATCTGATAATCGGCTTCGGAAAGTTTTACGTTATTTTTGACCCTGTTCCAATCCAGAAAAGGCAGGTCAATTCCCACGCTTCCTAAAATATACGGAAAGTCAAAAGTCGTACGCGCCTTGTCGGATGAAGAACCAAAAGCCCCTTTCAAAGAAATTTCCGGATACCAGTTTTTGTTTTCGGCTTCCAGATTTTTAAAAGCTTTTTCCAAACGATACTGGCTGGCCAGCAAATCAGGACGATTTGCCAGAACTGAAAGCGGAACGTCAAGGTTAATGCCGAGCGTCGGTTGTTTAAGAATATCGCCGAATTTTATACCGAGAGAATCTTGTTGTCTGATGTTTAAAATGTTTTTCAGACTGTTTTCCATCTCCTTAAACTGGGTTTCGTATTCCAGTAGCCGATTCTGTTCTGACAACAGGCTTTGTTTGGATTCCAAATATTCCAAATCGTCAGCCTTGCCATTTTTGTATTTTGCCTCGGTAATATCGCGGATCCCTTCATAAGCCTTAATATTTTTCTTGGTCACGTCAATTGTGTTTTGCAAATATTCAAGGTTAAAATATAAATCTGCCACACTGTTTATCAGACTGAGTTTGGCAGTTTCCTTATCCATAATGGTTGCCTGATATTCAAATTCCTGAGCCGAGTGCAAGTCCCTGATTTTGCCATACAAATCAGCTTCGTAGCTTAGCCCTGCTTCGCCGGAAAAGCTGTTTGAAAACCCGTCTCCCGTGTCAATCCGGCGCTGTGCGGAAGTATTAAGGTTTCCTGATAAGGTTGGAAACAAATCAGACGTTGCCAGATTTAATTTGTATAATTCTTTGTTAATGTTAATGGCGGCTTTCAGGTAGTCAGGATTGTTGGCCAGAGCCATGTCAATCAGGCCGTTCAAATCAGAGCTGTTATATTGTTTCCACCAGTCTGTGTTTGCCTGATACCGGCTGCGGATTTCCTGCGAATAATCAAGCTCTGCGGCAGTGTCAACGGGATACTGCGGCAGTGTTGCACAGCTTGTCGTCAGCAATGCCGTTGTAAAAAGCCATAATTTCAAATAGTGTCCTTGCATCTTATTCACTCGCTAAAGCATCAATCGGGTTAAGGTTGGAAGCATTTTTTGCCGGCATATATCCGAAGATAATCCCGATTGCCGAAGAACAAACCAAAGCCAGTATGATTGATGTTGTTGAAAAAATCATTCCGAAGTCTTCGGAAAATGTATTAAATCCGAGACCGATAAGCATGGAAAGAGAAACCCCCATAAATCCGCCGACCAGACAAATCAAAATCGCCTCAATCAAAAACTGCTGTAAAATGTCAGCCTGCTTGGCACCGATGGCCATGCGAATGCCGATTTCTTTGGTACGTTCGGTAACCGAAACCAGCATAATGTTCATTACGCCGATTCCGCCGACAATCAAAGAAATTACTGCAATGCTGGCAATCAGAAACTTCATGGTATTTGTGGCATTTTCTACAGTTTGCTTGATACTGTCGCTGTTAATCATAAAAAAGTCTTTTTTGCCGTGCAGGGATGTCAGGATGTTTTCAATACTTTCTTCCGCCACCTGAGAATTGACCTTGTCGGAAATTTTAACAGTAATGGTGTTAATGTCCGTACTGCCGTTAATCTTATACATGGCCGTGGTATAAGGGACCCAAATGTTCATGGCGTCGGCACGCGGACCGGGATTGTTGTCAACTTCCGTAATGCCGATAATCTTGAGCGGTTTTTTGTTAAAAATGATAATCTCGCCCAGCGGATTGGGATTATTTGCAAAATTTTCTTTTCTGGTATTTTCGTCAATCACCACCACTGAAGCAATGTTTTTAACCTCATTTTCTGTAAAAACGCGCCCTTGCGCCAGTTTTCTGCCCTTAACCTCAAAATACGAAGCGCCCACGCCTCGAAGCTGCGCCGTAGATGACGTATTGCCATATACAAGGGTTCCGCTGCCCGAAACGCTGGGTGTGGAATTGTCAATAAACCCCTGTTTGCTCAGATAGTCGGAGTCGCTGACTTTAAGCGTTTTGACTTTGCCGGATTTCATGTCACCAAAACCCGTCCCCGGCATAATGTCAATAGTGTTTGTGCCCATGGAATTAATCTGCTCCATAATCTTGGCCTGCGAGGCATTGCCGAGAGCCACGACCGACACCACCGAGGCAATGCCGATGATAATGCCGAGCATTGTCAGAAGCGAGCGCATTTTGTTGGATAAAATGGCATGGATAGACATGCTGAAAGATTCTGCAAAGCGATATTTAAAAGTCTCAAACTTGCTTCTTTTAATATACTTTACTTCGTCTTCAATCAGATAAAAATCCGAGGCCTTGCGCTGGTCGGAAACAATTTCGCCGTCTTTGATTTCAATAATGCGGCTGGCCTGTGCGGCAATCTTGCTGTCGTGCGTTACCAGAATAATCGTATGCCCCTGCTTGTGCAAACTTTTGATGATTTCCATAACCATCTCGCCGCTCTTGGAATCAAGCGCGCCGGTTGGTTCATCAGCCAGAATAATCTCGCCGCCGTTCATCAGTGCGCGGGCAATGCTCACACGCTGCTGTTGTCCGCCGGACAACTCGTTGGGATGGTTTTTCAGCTTGTTTCCAAGATCAAGTTTTTTCAAAAGCTCAACAGCCCGCTTGTCGCGGTCAGCTGCACCCAACCCCAGATAAATCGCAGGCAAAGCGGCATTTTCGCGGGCATTCAGGCTGTTAAGAAGATTATAGCGCTGAAAAATAAAGCCAAATGTTTTGCAACGCAGGCCCGCAAGTTGGTCCCGATCCATTTTTCCGGCTTCAATGCCGTTGATTCTGTAAGAACCGGAAGTCGGCGTATCAAGACAGCCGATGATGTTCATCAGTGTTGATTTTCCTGAGCCTGATTGTCCGATAATGGCTACAAAGTCGCCTTTCCGTATGGAAAGGTTAATGCCCTTTAACACATGAACACGGTTTTTAGCCTGTCCGAAAAATTTGTTGATGTTTTGCAGCTCAAGAATATTCATCTAGAACCTCCTTGGGCCTCTCATCTTGGTATTTGCGGCCTTGTCTGAGATTTCGGCAGATGACAGACGGGCGATAATCACCTCATCCCCCTCGGCTACGCCGTCAGTGACTTCAATATTCAGGCCGTCGGACACGCCCGTGGTGATTGTACACTTCATCACGCCCTGTGGCGTCAGGATTTCCACATATTTGTCTTTGCCGTCGTTCTTTACAGCCGTTACCGGAACCGTCAGCACGTTGTCGGCATGCTCGACATAAATCACGTTTTGCGTTGTCATGCCGATTCTCAAAACCCCGTCCGGATTAGGAACGTTCAGGCGGCCGTAGTAATAAATTGCTTCGCTCGATTCCACAACCTCTGTATATTCGCCGTTTGTCAAAAGCGTCAGCCCCGGATCAATGGATTGCAGCGTAGTTTCAAAAACATCCGTCAAATTGGCCAGAACAGAGTAGGTTACCCGCACGCCGGGCTTAATGTTTCCGATATCGCCTTCCGATATTTCTATAAGAATTTCCATCTGGCTCAAATCTGCAATCTGAACAATGGTCGGCGTGTTCATGGCCGCATTGACGGTTTGGCCTTCTTTGACCGGAATGGAAACGATTGTACCATCAAGAGGCGCCGTAATTTTGGTATATCCGAGATTGGTTTCTGCCGTGCTCAAAGAAATTTCCGTTTCTTTAATTGACGATTCGAGCTCGGTCACTTTGGCTTTGGCCGCTTCAAAAGCATCTTCTGCATTTTCAAGGTCTTCAACCGATGCGGCGTTGCGTTTTTTCAGAGTCCGCGTTCTGTTGTATTGTTTTTCGGCAATATCCAAAGAAATTTTTGCAGCCTTGAGCTGAGCCTGATAACTGTTAAGCTTGGCTTTGTTGATGTCCACATCGTTTTGCTGGGTTGTGGAATCAATTTCTGCAATCAAATCACCTTTTTTAACGTTCTGCCCGATAAAAACATGAAGTTTTTCAATCTTGCCGGAAGCTTGGGCGCCGACAGTCACCAACTCGCTGGCTCTGACCTCGCCGGTTGCATTTACAACTTTTTGAATATCCTGACGCTTGACCGGCTCCGTAATATAGGAAACACTGTCCCCTTCCTTAAAAAAAGCGGAATAAAGATAAAAACCGATAATAACAATAAAAGCAAAAATCAAAAGCCTTCTGTTCTTTTTTATAAGCGTTCTAACCTTGTCCATCGTTTTTCTCTGTTATTTTTTATTATTTTGTGTTTCAATAAATATTCCGGTTTATTCTATCTGCTTTTCTTTATAAAATCTTTAACGCAGAACTGTTGCCCATAATAATAAACGATATAAATCTCAAAAAAGTTCAAAATAATTGCAAAAAAATCTCAAAAAAAGGGGTTCCTTGTAAAAAGGAACCCCGTTAAAGGCTTGTTCGTTAAAATTAGAACAAAACTTTAGCTTGCAGGCCAGCGGTGTAATCGTAATCGATGTCATCGTTGTAGCTGCCGCCCAGATAGTAGTCGCCATAGATACCGAGAGCAACGTTTTCTTTAACGAAATAGTTTGCTTCCGCTTGCAGGTACCACAGGTTAGTATTGTGTTTGTTTTCTTCAAATTCATTTTTAATGATTTCAGCATCGCCATCGGTGTTGAAGTCATAACGAATACCAGCATCCAAAGAGTATTTAGCATCTCCTTTGTGAACGCCGGCAAACCAAGAATAGTTCATCGGGCGGTTAGCCTGATCAATAACACTGGTAGCGGTGAAAGAAGTATACGGTGTCCAACCGTTGCACAAATCATAGCCCAATTTTACTTCGGCAGCCAGTTCTTTAAACCATCTGCTGTCATTGTCTCTGTGGCCATACCAGCTCTTCGGATTGAATGTATAATAAGAAGCGCCTGCCTGAGCCAGCCAGTTACCGCGCTGCATGTTATATTTAGCGCCAACGGTATAATCAAAGTTGTGATCGTTGTTGTATTCACCGTTAGAGAATCTTTTACCGTCAAATTCGTTGCCGATAGAACCGAAAACAGACAGATTGTCAGAAATACCATAGGTAATTTCTTCATTGGCATACAAGCCTTTATAGATGTTGCCTTCGCCATGTTTTCCATTCAGGCGGGAAGTTTCGATAGAAGTGTCGGACAGAACTTTACCTTGTTCCGGCAGATAAAACGGGTTGGTAATATCTTTAGCAGAAGCGGCAGTTGCAAACATAACGGCAGCTGAAGCCAATAAAATAGTTCTATAATTCATAAAGGATCTCCTTACGTAGTTTTCTTTTTTACGTCATACCTCGTTCTGATGTACGAAAATATGATGCCTGTAGTCTATTCAAAAAGAATTAATAAATCAATAACTTAATTAAGAAATGTAAATATTGGGGGTATTATTGGGTATGAAAAGTGATTTTGTTAATAATTTTTCCTATGGAAATGCAAGGACTTCTGTGCTATAATCCGAACAAAAAGGAAAGGTTTTGTAATGAATGATAACAAAAAGTTACAACAGGCAATTCACTCTATTATAGAAAAAGCGGCTTCAACGGATATTGCATCCAACGTACCCTTGGGCTATTCCCAGCTTGCGGCCCTTAAAAACCTGCATAATTATTGCATTAATCAGGTATTGAACGATTCGGAAGTCATGCGGGATCCGCGCAAGCTCAATTACATGGCTTCGCAGGAGTTCAAAATCGCGCTGGTGGCGCTGTGTTTATCGCAGGCAGTGGTCAATCCGGCACGGCGCAACCGCGAAACCAGAGAGTTTTTTATTGAAAATATAAACGTTTATCAGGCTGACGAACATACAAAGATGATAGATTTTGGCCGCATCCATCCCGCTGACGCCGATGCCTCGGTTTATCCGGAAATCATTGAAGACTGGAAGATTTATCGTGACCGCGAGGGCTTGGGAATTTCGGCGCTGATTGATGAAAAAACGCGCCTGACCGGATTGAGCGGATTTCAACGCGGCGGTGACCCGATTTACGAATTTGCCCGATTCCACCGCAAATATACCGAAAAGGAAAGAATAAAAGAAGAAAAAAGCCGCGATTCGGCGCAGGAAGCGTTTCGCAATGCCGTCGTGCAGTCTTTGGCCAATGAGATGACCAAACAACAACTGCTGGCGGGCAAAAATCCGCTGGAAATATTGGATAATCTGTTAAATACGGCCGGAAAATACCAGCCGTCGCAAAGATTGCGGCAAGAGCTTGATCCGGAAATCGAACAGAATGTTGCCCGCCTGCTGGAATATGATAACTCCCGTTCCGGCCGCGAAAGATAACAAAAAGGATGCTTTTGCAAAAGCATCCTTTTCTTTTACCATTTAATCGGGTCATTGGCAATTTCCGGCGGCACGGTTCCTTCAAAATAAACGGTGGTCACTTTGTGCATATCTATGTTAAAATCACAAACCGAGCGGATATCCAAATCTTCAGCCACAAAAGCAAAAGCGCAAGCCTTGTTCAATATCTCTGTCGGGCATTGATAAATCGCTTCAGCGGCCGAAGGTCGTAAGAAACCGTAATAACCGCTGAACGGATGATAAGATTCGATTCTGCCAATCTCTTTCAATCCCCCGGCTTTGGCAATTGCTTCAGGCTTGAATGTGCAGCTGGTTGTAGCAATGGGCGTGCTTTTCAGCCAGTAAAGCTCTTTATCATTTTCTTTCGGACAAACACCGACTTCGCCGCTTGAACCAAAAAGAACCGGACGGATTTTTGCGGCATAGGCCATAATTTGTTCTTGTGACATTGCTTGTTTTTGCTGTTCCAGCTTGTCAAGAATTGCAACATATTTCTCTATTTTTTCTTGCGACAATCCGGAACATTCTCTCAGCCAGAATATTTTGTCTTCGCACGTCATAATAATTTATTTTTTTTGATGAAACATAAAAATTTATAACATACAAAAAATAGCATATATTAAGTTTTCCGTCAATAAACATTTTTTTACCATTTTGCGTTAAAAAGAAGTATCAGTAATAAGGAGAAAAACATGAAATTGATTGTATATCTGATAATTTTGGCCGGTCTGGCTTATGGCGGCAAATGGGTTTATGACAACTATCTGGCCGAGAGCATGAACGAAGCCATACACAAAACCGGAAATTATGTTGCCCGTCAGAATTTGGATCATATCGAAATTCACAGCGATGGCACTTATGTTGAAAAAGAATTGCCATAATGTGCAATAAAAAAGCGGGAGATTAATCCCGCTTTTTTCTTCTCTCTTCAAAGCACATGCTTTCTCACAAACTTTGCCATAGCAACGCGATCTCTGGAGCACCGTACAAGCTGACGCCTCACCCGCTGGGTGGGGCCTCCCGACCGCGGTCTCTGAAGCACAGTACAAACTGACGCCTCACCCGCTGGGTGCGGCCGCAGGTCTCATGGCACCGCATAAAACGTGCGCCGCCGTTCGGCCGCCGTCTGCCGTACCGGTCACCTTCGGGCTCTTTTTTTCTTGTCATTGCCAGACTTCGATCCGGCAATCCATCTCCCAACCGGCACAGTGCCTGTTTCTTCATGGATTCTCGGGTCACACCCTCAGGGTAACGCAGAATGACAAATGCTTCAAAGCACCTCTCCCTCATCCGGCACGGCTTGTGTACCCTTTGTGAATAGTTAAAAGTGAAGCACTGTCACCCCCTCTCATGAGTGAGAGGGAAGGGGAGAGTTGACCAGCCCGATTACCGAATGATTTCTTAGCTTTTGGCCCAAAGAGGTGAATATTAAGTACTAAGCCTTGGAACGTAGTGATGTTTGTGGCTGCCGGCCTCCCGGCCTTTGGGTTGAAAGCTTAGAAAATGAGGTTGGGCTTGACTTTTTTGAGCGCCGCCGACGTTCGGCCTTTTGGTCAAGCAAAAGTAAGAAAGAAGAAAAACCAACTCTATGAAGAAACCAAAACCCGAAAATAAAAAAAGAAAAACAACGAAAAAATGGGGCGGAAAGAGAGAGGAGAGAAAACGGGACAAACGGGGAGTGTGGAATGAGAGGAGAGGGAAGAAAAGAGAAAGGAAGGTAGGAAAGAGGTAGCGAGGAAAGGGAGAGGGAAGGAGTGGAGAAGAGGGTAGGGTAGAAAGAGAACACACGGAGAGAGAAGAATATCCCTTGCAGGGATATAAAAAAGGGAGGAACAAGTCCTCCCTTCTTTTTTGTTCTGAGTACTTTCTCTCCCCTGCACATCGCCATAGCAACGCGGTGTTCAGGGCACGGAGCTGACAGTTGATGGCTGTCGGCCTCCCGACTAGAACAGTTGCAATACAGCCTGAGAAGCCTGAGAAGCCAAACTCAAAGAGTTGACCGCCAGTTGCTGTCTGGTCTGCAGAGCCAGCATATTTGCACCTTCTTCGTTCATATCGGCCAGGGTCAGTTTGTCTGCGCCTTCTTCCAATACGTTAATCAGGTTTTCCGTAAAGTCTTCACGGGTGTGAACAATTGAGTAGTTGTTACCGAAGTCGCTGGCCATAGAACGCAGCTCGGTAATCGCTCCCTCAATCTGGGTAATAGCCGCATCAATGTCGGTATCCAAATTCCAGCCGCCTTTAGCAATGGCTTCCAAGCCAAGACCTTTGGAAGAAGCATCCACACCCTTGATTTCAATAGTGGAAGACCGGTCTTCATTGAAAATGACTTTCAGGTCGTTTTCCTGCAACAGGTTAATACCTTTGTAGCCGGCATCTTTGGCCAGAGAGTCAATCTGAGATAAAACCTGATTGAACTGTTCAACATATTTGTTGCGTTCGGCAATAGCTTTTTCGTCAGTAACTTTAGTGTCAATAACACCGCCGAAAGAAGAACCAAGCAGGTCTTTGGCACCGCCGCTGACAGCGACTTGAACCTGCTGGCCGTTTGTAACGGCATCACCGGCAGCTTCGACAACAAATTTTCCGCTTTCGTCAACTTTAGCAGAAGCATTACCGGTAACTTTTCCGGCCATAGAAGCAGCAGTGTCTGTTGCAGCAACGTCTGTACCTGCAATAGCCGTACCACCTGTGTGATTGGCATCTGTTGCGATGGTGATTGCTTTGCCTTCGGCTTCCAAAGTAACATTAGCCGCCGTTCCGCCAACTTTCAATCCTTCAATACCTGCTTTAGCTAAAGCGTCTTTTAAGTTGCTGGCAGCAGTGTTGGCCGTAGTGTCACCTGTATATTTAACGTTATATTCTTTGCCGTCTACAAAGAATTTCAAAGTCTGTTCTCCCTCTTTGGTACCAACATCAACGTTACCGGTACTCATATCTTCACGAGAGTCGATATAAATTTTACCTGTAGCGCCGGCCTGTTTAGCTTCGTCAACAGCCTTTGAAGAAACTTTTGTTCTCATGTTGTTGGCAACGTCGCGGGCAGAGTTTGCAATAGATTTTGCTTGTTGTGCGAAAGAGGTAATAGCTTCAATGGCTTCGTTGGCAGCCTGAATGGTCTGCACGCCCTGTCCCATGCTGTCAAGCAGGGAAGACAAGTCGGAAGCGCGGTTGCTCAAAGACTGAGCGGTATAGTAGGAAGACGGATTGTCAATAGCGGAGTTTACCTTTTTACCGGTAGACAGTCTTTCTTGAGTCTGATCCATCAAAGATTGAGTTTGTTGCAAGGACAGCAGGTTAGAACGCATGCTTGCAGTAAGTGAAATATCAGCCATTTTTTTTCTCCAATTCT
>CAJUCZ010000009.1:0-22373 GCA_910585375.1 uncultured Alphaproteobacteria bacterium
GCGGTACAAGACAGTGCTGCGGGTCTTGTTATACTCCGCCTCCGTCTTCCGGTAATTCCGGCGGTTCAGGCGGAGGTTCAGGATCTGGTTCAGGAAGCGGGAACAACCCTGATGACTGTAAACCAGGAACAACGACAAATTGGCAAGAAGCCTCTTGCGCAGGATGGTGCGATACAAACTGGGGAAAACCAGAATTAGGTCAATATATTGTATGTGAACAACGGAAATATTGTACAACCTATGCAGGGAATTCTAAACAAGTAGATACAACTTGGTATTTTGCCGATGGCCCGTGGCCAACATATGAAGAATGTACTAAGAATCGTACAGCATACAATCGTTGCGGTGGATGTTGATATCCATAACTTACAATCTCTCCGCTCATCAAATGGCTGTTTCCAGACACAAAAACAGCCATTATATTTTTTACTTCAAAACCGTACCTTCGGCAAATTCAAAGCCGCGGAGCAATTCTTCCACAGGCATTGCCCTTTTCCCTTGCCGCTGAATTTCTGTCACAAACAACATTCCGGGATTACACTCAATCAGCAAACCGCTGTCATTAGGCACCAATGCCCCCGGTTCCATTCCGGCATTATCATCCAAAACCTCAGTCGCAAAAACCTTAAATCTTTCACCGTTATATTCAAAATATGCTCCCGGATACGGATTAAACGCCCGTATTTTACGTTCCAATACAAGTGCCGGCTGATTAAAATCCAACTTTGCCTCAGACTTTTCCAATTTTCTTGCATAACAAGCCAATGCATTATCTTGTTTTTCCGGCTTCAAACTATCTATATTTTGCAAAGCTTCCAAAATCAAATTTTTACCGGTTTCTGCCAACTTGTCATGCAAAATCTCACCGGTTGTATTCGCCTCAATCGCCACCTCGCCTTTGAGCAGCATATCTCCGGTATCAAGCCCCTCATCAACTTGCATAATTGTCACACCGGACTTTTCGTCTCCTGCCTCAATTGCCCGCTGTATCGGTGCAGCACCGCGCCACCGCGGCAACAAAGAGGCATGAATATTAATAACCCCTTTCGGAAACATCTCCAAAACAGCCTTGGGCAAAATCAGACCATAAGCAGCCACAACCGCAATATCAGCTCCCAGCGCACGCAATTCTTCCTGAGCTTCGGCTTTTTTCAAAGACAACGGTATTTTTACGGGAATTTCAAGAGCTTCGGCCGCCAGATTAACCGGTGTTTTCAAAATTTTGTTTCCGCGCCCGGCCTCCCGCGGCGGCTGTGTATACACGCAAACAACCTCATGTTCTGCCGCAATGGCCTGCAATGCCGGTACGGCAAAATCCGGCGTTCCCATAAAAACAATTTTCATTATTCACCTGCCCGTTCTTTGCGCATTTTTTCAAGTTTTTTAACCAACATCTGACGCTTCAGCCGGCTGATACGGTCAATATAAAGAATGCCGTCCAAATGGTCAATTTCATGCTGCAGCACAATCGCCAGAAAATCATCCGTTTCTACAATATGCTCTTTACCGTCAACATCCTGATATTTGACCTTGATTGCCGCAAAACGCTCCACTTCGGCACGCTGCTCGGGAACCGATAAGCAGCCTTCCGTACCGCAAACTTTTTCTTCAGATTTCCAGACAATTTCCGGATTCACCAGATACATCGGATTACCTGGTTTATTACCTTCGTCATCACGTTCATAATCAATGACAATCATGCGTTTTGAAATACCGACCTGCGGAGCGGCTAAACCAACGCCGACTTCCTCATACATTGTCTCAAGCATGTCATCCAATGTTTTGCGGAGCTCTTCACCGAATTCTTCCGGCGCAACCGGAACGGACTTCTTTTTCAAAATCGAATGCGGATATTCATATACCTTTAATTTTGCCATTTTTTTCCTGTTTTTAATTTGCTTCAATTCAAAACCATATAAAATTGCTCTAATGCCCCATTATACGCTTACCGCAGATAAGCGGAGAATAAGGTTAGTAGAGTGATTTCTAATGGCGAGAAAAATTTTAGTGTACAAAGTAGTACATGAATTTTTCAAAACCATATAAAATTGCTCTAATGCCCCATTATACGCTTACCGCAGATAAGCGGAGAATGAGGTTGGTAGAGTGATTTCTAATGGCGAGAAAAATTTTAGTAACTGCTAAGGAAAAATAACAATGATTTGTTATTTTTCTCTGCAAAGTCTTGACTTTCTTAATGAGAAAAGGATTGTGACAACTTCCTTTTCGAATTTAGAAACTCAAGCAGCAGAGTACATGAATTTTTCGAGACCATGTAAAATCGCTCTAATAACCCATTATACGCTTATCTGACTTCTTTTGCAATCTGATCCAACAAAGCATTTACCATTTTGGGTTCGTTTTTGGAGAAGAACGCATAAGCCAAATCAACATATTCTTGAATAATAACTTTAGCATCAATATCCAACGTATTGATTAATTCATAAACGGCACAAAGCAACAATGCCCGCAAAGTCCCGTCCAGACGTTCAAAAGACCAACCCTGCTTAAGATAATGTTCCAAAGATTTTTCAATATATTCTTTTCTGGTTTGTACGCCGCGGGCAATCTCTGCAAAATAGTTGGTATCCATTTCTTCCACTTCCAGCAGTTCTTCTTTGTGGTGCAACTCATCGTCTTCAATCACATACCGCCCGACATCACCCCTCACAAAGTCGCGGACGACCTCGTCAACCGGCAACTGCCCGTATTCAATCATATAAGTTGCCTGCACTGCTGCCAATCTGGCACCGGATTTCATTTTTATTTTTTTAGAAACAAATTTTTCCATAATTTTCCTCGTTATTCTGCCGCATTTCCGGTTTCTGATTCCGGTCGGGCAAGTTTGTCAATGGTTTCCACAAAATCTTCAAAATCTTTCACTTCGCGAAAATCTTTATATACCGATGCAAAACGGATATAAGCAATATGATCAAGTCTGGATAAAGCCTCCATCACATATTCGCCGATAACGCGCGAAGAAATTTCATTCTCACCGGAGGTTTCCAGCCGCCGCTGAATAGAGTTGACAATTTTCTCCACTCTTTCGGGATTCACCGGCCGCTTGCGCACCGAAATCTGAATCGAACGCGCTAACTTGTCACGGTCAAACATTGTTTTTTCACCGTTTTTTTTAATAACGACCAATTCGCGCAATTGTACCCGCTCAAAAGTCGTAAAGCGCGACCCGCATTCCGGACACTCGCGCCGCCGGCGAATGGCCGTATTATCATCGGCATTGCGGGAATCTTTAACCTGCGTATCATCGCATCCGCAAAAAGGACATTTCATGCCTCTACGTCTCCCTGTTTGATTAAACTTTCAGCCACCTGATAAAGTTTTGAAGAATATCTGGCTCCTTTTATAAGGACAATATCGTTATTTTGCAACAACTTATTTAACAAAAACTCATCTAAACCTTCTTTATTTTCAAAATAATGCGTTTCCATACGCTCCGGCAGCTGCGCCAGCATATCTTTCATCTCGGGACAAACGCCGACCGCCACGTCAATATCCGTTGCCGCCAGCGCCTTGCCGATTTCAATATGCCGCGCTTGCGAAGTCTCTCCGAGTTCGGCCATTTTGCCCAGCACAACCACCTTGCGGCCGGATACTTTTCTTTTGCCGAGCGTTTCTATCGCCAGTTTCATGGCTTCCGGCTGACCGGAATAACTGTCATCGACAAGGGTATAAACACCGCCGGCAAAATGAAGTTTCCATTCACGCCCGCGCCCATCCAACGCGCCAAAGTCTTTAACAAATTCCTGCGCCTTTTTGACATCAAGCCCCAAAAGCTGAACCACCTTTAAGGCACAGAGGGCATTATATGTGTAATGCTCGCCTTCCTGCGCCGTTTCAAAATGAAAATCCGCCAAATCGGCCTTGCCGAACGTAACGACTTTCGCTCCCTGCTCTTCCGCCCGTTTTTGCAAAAGGGCGGCAAAATTCGTATCACCGTTGACCAGCGCATAACCGCCTTTTTTCAACCCTTGAAATATCTCGGCCTTAGCCTCGGCAATACCTTCAAAATTTTCAAAAAACTCAATATGCATAGGATAAACATTGGTAATAACGGCCATATCCGGCTGAACATAAGAAACCAGCCCGGCAATTTCGCCTTTGGCGCTCATTCCCATTTCTATCACGGCAAAATCAGCGTCCATATCCAAATCGCACAAAGTTCTCGGCACGCCGATAAAGTTATTGAAATTTCCCGAAGTTGCATAAACCTTCCCGAATTTTTCCAGCAAAAATTTTATTTCTTCCTTAGTCGTCGTCTTGCCTGAACTTCCGGTCAGACCGACAACGGTTCCCTTAAACAAAGAACGGTTATAAGCACCGATAAGCCCGAAAGCCTTTGTCGTATCATTTACCACAACCTGCCTTGCCGGATCGGCTCCGTCAACAATATGCTCGACCAAAACCAGCGCCGCCCCTTGCCGCAAAACTTCCGGCACAAACTGATGCGCATCAAACTTCTCGCCGCGGATGGCAATAAACAAATCGCCGGACCGGACGAGCCGGCTGTCCGTTGTCACATTTTTGATTGTACAATCAACAACCTGTGATGAAGACCCGACAATTTCCGTTAATTTTTTTGAGCTGATTTCCTGCATTTCCGATTTCCTTTTCAGACTCCGGACAATATACCAAAAGCGGTCGGAAATTACAAGCAAAATTCCCGTTTCTCCGGCCGTTTTTTCGTTACAAACGCTGCAAAAGCACGCTGTCTTTGAATATCGGGCTTTTCTGCATAATCGTTTTGACGGTCTTTCCGTCATCGTCTTCCGCAGAAACGTCTGCACCTGCGTCAAGCAGTATCCGTATAAATTCTTCCCGCTGTTCTTTTTCCAGATTAATCGATGCTGCCGTCATCAGCGCCGTCCAACCCTGACAATCACGCCGGTTAACATCCGCACCATACGCCAGCAGCAGCTTCAGCAGCCTGACATTGGCAAAAACTGCCGCATTAAAAATCACACCCTGATTCCTAAGGCCGACAGCATGAACATCTGCCCCGTTATCCAACAGAAAACGCACCGTTTCTATAATATCTCCGTCCAAATAAGGACTGTCTTCTTTCTGACAAACGGCAGCCAGAAGCGGCGTCTTTTCCGAACCGTCCCGGACATTAACATCGGCACCGGCACCAAGAAGCAGTTTTACGGCCGGCAAATTTGCCCGCTCTGCCGCCAAATGAAGCACTGTCCGCCCCTCATAATCGGAAACGCTGGCGTCGGCGCCGTGCTTCAACAAAAGTTCCAGCCGGTCTGTCGTCTTGTCAAACAAAGCCTCCCAAAGCACGCTCCGCCTGTATTCGTTTAAAACACCAACATCAGCTCCGGCAGCAATAAACTTTTCCGTCAGCAAAGCATCGTTGTACAGCAAAAAAAGCGACGTGCTGCCAAGACAATCCCGATGATTAATGTCAAAACCGCAGGCCAGAAGCTTGTCCAGATATTTGCCGTCGTCAACTTTTGCCAGTGTTACAAAACGGCTGTTAATATCATACAGGCTTTCCTTCCATTCAGAAACCTGCTCCGCCGTCAAATGCTCCAAAGTCTGCCGCACGTCGGCAGGTTTTGTCCCCCGCTCCAAACGCGCTTCAAAATCGCTGACCATATCTTTCAACAGCGGGTTAACAGCAAGATAATCTCCCGCTGTCAGGCCGTTATCGTCTTTCAGGGAAGTATCAGCCCCCCAGAACAAAAGCCTGTCAATACACAACCTGCGCTTTTCTATAACACCGCGCGGATTCTGGCAAACCTGCATCAATGCGCTCATACCGTAACAATCAACCGCATTCACCTCGGCACCATGTTGTTTCAACAGTTCTGCCAGTTCGACATTATCCGCCCGCAATGCCGCCATCAACGGCGTATTGCCCAAAATATCGCGGCTGTTTACATCCGCCCCCCTGTCCAAAAGCAGTTCCAGAATTTTCCAAACGTCTTCCACTTTTTCTTTTGCCGAAAAACCGAAAGCCAGCCGCCGTACCGCCATAAACAAAGCCGTCTCGCCTTTCTTGCCTTTGGCTTCCAAATCAGCTCCGGCCGCAAGCAACACTTCTGCAGCGGCTCCGGCTGCCGACGTAACGGCCTCCATCAACGGCGTCCTCTCAAAATATCCCCGCCCGTTCACCTCGGCTCCGGCCTCCAACAACAGTTTTATATTCTCCGCATTATTATCTTGCACACACCGAAACAGCGGAACCTGCCCGAAACGATTACAAATATCAATTTTTGCCCCGTTTGCCAGCATCTCCCGCATAACCGGAGCCGGCGCATTGCATAAAGAAAACAACGGCGTTGTTCCGTTAATGCCGCCATGGTTGATGTCAAAACCCAGCTCAGTCAACCGCGCAATATGCCGTCCGTCATCAATCTTTGCCAGCTTGACAAACCGGCGGTTAATATTATAAAGGGAACGCTTCCAACCTGCCACAATTTCCGGCGTCAGTTTTTCAATCTCATATTCCGTCATGCTTCTTCCTGATAAATAATAACATTTACATATCATAAAGAAGTCTGAAAAACAAGCAAAGAAAAAGCCCCCGTCAGGGGAGCCCGTTCTTGCAACTACTGGTAAATCGGAAACTGCTTACACAGGGAAATCACTTTTTCTTTGGTATCCTGCAACACTTTTTCCACATAACTTTCATCGCCGGCAGACAATGCGTCAATCACATCGCCGATCCAATTGCCGATCTGCTCAAATTCTTTTTCCTTAAAACCGCGGGTTGTTCCGGCCGGCGTTCCGACACGAATTCCCGACGTAACTTTCGGCGGCATCGGATCAAAAGGAATGGCATTTTTATTACAGGTAATGTTTGCACGCCCCAAAGCCTTGTCTACCACATCTCCGGTCAGATTTTTCGGCCGCAGGTCAACCAAAAGCAAATGCGTATCCGTCCCGCCGGAAACCAAATCCAGCCCGCGTTTTTTCAACGTCTCACCCAGCACTTTGGCGTTTTTCACCACCTGCGCGGCATATGCCTTAAATTGCGGCGTCAAATCTTCGCCAAAGCATACGGCCTTTCCGGCAATCACATGCACCAGCGGTCCGCCCTGCGTCCCCGGAAAAATTGCCGAATTGATCTTTTGGGCAATATTCTCATTATTGGTCAGAATCATTCCGCCGCGCGGCCCGCGCAAAGTTTTATGCGTTGTTGTCGTCACCACGTCCGCCCAGTTCAACGGATTCGGATGCACGCCGCCGGCCACCAGTCCGGCAAAATGCGCCATATCTACCATCAAATAAGCCCCAACCTTAGCGGCAATCTCTTTAAAGCGCGCAAAGTCAATTATTCGCGGATAAGCCGAGCCGCCGGCAATAATCAGCTTCGGACGATTTTCAACGGCCAGACGTTCAACTTCGCCATAATCAATCAAACCCGTTTCTTTCCTAACACCATACTGCACGGCTTTCAGCCATTTTCCGGAAATTGAAACTTTGGAACCGTGCGTTAAATGGCCGCCGGCATCCAGAGCCATTCCCATAATAACGTCACCCGGCTGCAGCAATGCGGCATAAACCGCCGTATTGGCCTGAGAACCGGAATGCGGCTGAACATTTGCAAATTTGGCATCAAACAATTTTTTAGCACGCTCAATCGCCAAATCTTCTACAATATCAACATATTCACAGCCGCCGTAATAACGCTTGTGCGGATAACCTTCGGCATATTTATTGGTCAAAACGGATCCCTGAGCCTCCAACACTGCCGGAGAAACAATATTCTCCGAAGCAATCAGCTCAATCTGATTCTGCTGGCGTTTTTTTTCCAGTTCAATCGCCTCAAAAATCGCACGGTCTTCCTGTTGCAAATTCTTTGTAAAATCCATTTCTACTTTTCTCCCAATAAATCTAACTTGTCAATTCTGCGTTGATGCCGCTCTCCGCCGAAAGAAGCATTTTCAAAAGCTTCCAAACGGGTAATCACGTCCTCATAACGCATGGTTCTGCCGCCAAACACGACCACATTGGCATTATTGTGTTCCTTGGCCAGACGGGCAACCTCCTCGCCGTAAAGCAAAGCGGCGCGGATTCCCTTAAAACGGTTGGCTGCAATAGAAATTCCGATTCCAGTTCCGCAAATTAAAATCCCCCAATCGGCATCTCCCCGCAAAATCTTGTTGCAGGCTGCCGCGGCAATATCCGGATAATCACAGGAGTCGGAAGAATGTGTTCCGACATCGTCAAGCTGCACGCTTTTTCCCGCATAATATGATTTAATCTGTTCTTTCAGCTCCAGTCCGCCATGATCGGAAGCAATCACAATCTTCATCGCTGTCTCCTTTTCTTATCAAATTGCGCTTATCATAAAAACAACCGCGCACTTGTGCAATATTTATTCCCGATTTGCCACAAAAAAATACACAGCGCTCAGAATCTTGATTTTTAAATATATTTCAAAAAAATCACAAACCTGTGCAAAAAATATAAAAATTTCTCTTGACGAGCACAAAAAAAACTGTATATATAGAGACACCGAATGAGTTGAAGGTAGTTCGAATTGGCCGGTTGGCAGAGTGGCTCATGCAGAGGACTGCAAATCCTTGTACATCGGTTCAATTCCGGTACCGGCCTCCAACAATTTATTATTCCGACTTAGCTCAGCGGTAGAGCAATCGGCTGTTAACCGATCGGTCATCTGTTCGAATCAGATAGTCGGAGCCAACAAAAAAGACCAGTTCAAACTGGTCTTTTTCTTTTGCCAATCAATACATATCACAAACAACCAGCCCCGAAAATTAAGCCTATATTCCGAAAAGTTAACCGGCGGGTTATTGAATTTTAATTTCCTTTTTCGGCTGTTTCTGATAATCCTGAATTTCTTCTTTTACGGCATTGCCGCTGTCTTTAGCCATCTGAGCTGCACCGGTCTCGACAGTATCAACCACCTGTCCGACTGTTGTTTTCTCAGTAATGTCACCGTCATAAATTCCTTTTCCGACCAAATAAATCACAATAATCAAAATCAGATAAAACACATATTTCAAAAAAGTTCCCATAACATTTCTCCCTAGATGATTTTCTGTAATCTAGATAATAATATTTTTCAAATTTTCAAGCCGATATTTTCCTTCTGTCTCCCCACCACTATTTTTCGATTCCCCTTTGCTTCTCTTTTCCTTTTTTCTTTCTCTTATTTTACCTTTCCACACTTCTCTTTTATCCTCCCCCACTCTCTCCAAACATTTCCCCCATCCTCTCCCTTTTCTCTACTCTCCGACCTGCTTTTCTTTCTCTCTTTCCACTTTTTCCACCCTGCCTCCCCCTTCAATCCCTTCTTCCCCACCTCTTCCGCCTCACACTTTACCCATCCAAACTCTTTCCCATTCCAACTTTCTCTCTTTCCACTTTTCCCGCCTCCCTCCTCTCATTTTCCGCCGTTCTCCCTTGCTCCCACTTCCTTCTTCCGTTCTCCTTCACCCCAGCTTCTTCTCCCTTCCCCTATCTTTCGTTTTTCTCTCACTTTTTTCCTATCCTCTGCCCATAATACTTCCCTTTTTCTCTCCTCATACCTCACCCTCTTTAGCCAAAATCCCCTCTGCTTTCTCATCTCTCTGCCCAAAATCTCCATCCGACTTTTCATTATGTATTGACTCTTGCGTTTTCTTGTGCTATAGTGACATCAGTATTAACCATTCCGGGCACGCTGCTGTTCAGATAAAGAAAAAAGCAACCTGCTCGGCAGGCGGCCGAACGTCGGCAGCGATCGGTTTATACAGTGCCTTAGAGACCGCGATGCTTCGGCGGTAATTTATGACAAAGTATGTGCTTTGAATAACAACAGAAAAAGAATTTTTATTAACCATTCTGGGCACGCTGCTGTTCAGATAAAGAAAAGAACAACGTGACAGCTTTGGCACGGCGTTGACAGCCGACCGGGTAAAGCACGTTTGCTTTGGGAGGAAGCCGATGAAAAACATTAACAGAAATATGCTACACATGAAACTAAACTCTGCGGTATCAGTCTTGGCTGTGGCCGCTGCTTTCTCGGTCTTCCTCCCGCCCTCCAACGCTTATTGTGGTATCTGTTTCCTGCCTGATTGTCAGGATGAAGACTTGGCCGGCGGCGGCGGGAACATGAATATGAACGAAGATACTGCCTTTTGTGAAAGCAAAGGCTTTACCTATTATGCTTCAGGTAAATGTCCGCAGTATTATGCTAAAGTTGCGGAATGTAACCGGGATGACCATTATCTTAAATGCGATGCTCAGACTTGGTGTAAGCAAAACGGATATAACACGACCTCATGTTCTATCCCGAACTATGTTGACCAGCCCTGTCCGAGTTACGGTTCCCTTTACAAAGGTTGTAAAAGAGACAATGACCGCGCATGTAAGGAAACCGGTTTTACCAAGACTTGTCCGTCAGGTCAGAAGCTTAAAAAGAACTCCGGCCGCTGCTCCTATGATTCTTCTTATGGAACATGTTGCAAGCCGTCCGGTTGTCCGGCTTATACTTCGCTGTCCTCTTCATCCTACGGCACGAACGGTACCGACGGCTGCGAGTATGCCTGCTACTACACCTGCAACATGAACTGTCCGTCCGGAACTTCAACCTCAAACCCCGGAGGCTGCGGCGGGTCGACCCGTAACGGATGTAATACAAAGACTTGTTATTATCCTTATCAATCTTGTTGTACGCCTTATGGTGATGAAAGCGGATGCAACTGCTATTCTTGTTCCGACGGGTGCGGCGGTACCAGAAAATGCTGTTCGTCTTGTCCTAAACCAAGGTGCACCGGACCGGCTAACGGTTTGGTTGTTTACCCTTGTCAACAGACTGGATCAGGCTGGAAATATGACGGCCAATACTATACTTACGGCGATGATTGCGAAACTTCATTTCAAGCCCGTTTTCAATATTCCGGTTATGACAGTTCTCTGTCCGAATGCTTAAGCCGGCGAGGATGCGGCAGCAGCAACACGGATTGCTATCCCTGGAACTGACATATCGGCACACAAAAAGGCGGCTCTTTTCAGAACCGCCTTTTCCTTAACTTTCTATTCCGCACTTTCTGCCGGCTTTTCGTCCGCCGGAATAATATCCGGCAACTCGCCGATAGCTTTCTTGCGTTTTAACTTATTTACAAACTTGATTGAGCGCTGGGCATCCCATTTTTTCTTGCCCTCTTCACGTTGAAAAATCTGCTTGTAAATTTCTATAGCCTGATCAAACTCGGACAATTTTGTCAGACAGCTTGCCAATCCGTCATAAAGCTTGTGATGATAACGGTTATTAATCATCATCTGAGCCTTTTTATAACATTTCAAAGCATCATTAAACTTCATCATTTTCTGATATACAAAACCGATGCTGATCCATGCCTGAATTTCATGAGAATCAATATTCAGAATTTTGGTAAAACATTTAATGGCGGAATTATTATCGCCCATCAGTTGATAAGTCACGCCGACACCATTCCATGCCTTGATGTTGGTCTTGTCATTTGCCAACACTTTTTTAAAGAACGAAATTGCCCGGTCATATTGTTTAAGCTTTTGCAGGGTAACGGCCACACTGAGCAGAGTCTGAATATGCTTCGGATCAATCTTCATGGCCTGTTCCAACACATCCAAAGCTTCCTTATAAGAAAACATATGCTGCAACGCAATCGCCTTGCCGTTCAGGGCTTCCAAAGAAGTCTTGTCAATAGCGACTGCCTGATTAAAGCAGTCAATTGCATCTTTATACAACCCGCGCATGCTGAGGGTCACGCCTTTGTTGTTCAAAACTTCGACTGAAGACGGATTAAGCTCAAGCGCCATGTCAAAACACTCCACGGCTTCCGTATAACGGCTCATTTTCTGAAAAGCAAAACCTTTACTGTTCAAAGCTTTCCACGATTGCGGCTGTTCTTCAATCACAATATCAAACTGATCAATCGCCTCACGATACATTCCTTGATCGAGCAACTCCTGGCCTCTTTTATAGGCCCCGTTTTCATTTGATTTTACCATAACACATCTCTTCTCAAATTATAGTTCAGAATAATTCCCATTGATAACATAGCACAAAACGGCATAATGTCAAGACCAAGCTTAAATAATCTGCATTTGTTTATAAAGAGGCATATCCGTACGGATTTCAATACACCGACATGAAAATTTGTGGCAAAAATCCCGAAAATCATGACGTTTTTCTTCAAAATACCGGCGATATTCCTGCCGAAAACGCATATTTCCGGAATCAAACACCAGTTTCTGACCGTCATATTCCGCCATATATTCGCCTTTGCGCGGCGCCAGTTCTTCCAAAACATCAAAAATGTTCACACAATACAGATTGGTTTTGCGCGCCAAAGCAACCAAAGACTTATGCAATTCCGCTTTCTCACCGATAAAATCGCTCAACACAAAAACAATGGCATTATGCCGGACGTTTTTTTGCAAAATTTGCAGCGGCTTTGCCAAACTCTGGCTTTCGGCCGTTTGTTTTTCCACAACCCACCGTGTTGTTTCAGAAATTTTTTTCAAAACCGCCAATATACCGGCCCGATGATTTTGAGGTCTGAAAAAACAACTGTCCCGCCCGTCAAAAATCAGGCATCCGAAACGGTCTTTATTCTCCAAAGACATCCAGCCGAGCAACGCTGCAATTTTTGCAGCAGACACGGATTTCAATTCATTTTGAGTACCAAACAGCATCTTCGGAGACAAATCAAGCAGCACAAAAACCTCCCGGTCGCGTTCTTCGGCAAACAATTTCGTATAAGGCTGCATTTTGCGCGCCGTAACCCGCCAGTCAATATCCCGCACATCATCGCCGAAACTGTACGGCCGGATTTCCTCCATTTCAATCCCGCGCCCCTTAAAAGCCGACTTCACATCGCCGGCATAAGCCGAAGTCGCCAGACGCGTCTGCGGATTGCGCAGATAGGCCGTATAATGGCGTTGCTCCATCAGCTCTTCCGGAGTCGCAAACAAACCATTGCCTGAGTGTTTTTGTTCCGTTTTTCCGAACCAGCGGCGGGCTAACTGTCTGACACTTTTCATCCCAAAGCTCCTTTACGGCAGCGGCACCAGTTTCAAAAGCCCTGTAATGACGTCATCTGTAGTTTCCCCTTCGGCCAAAGCCTCAAAACTCAGAATAATGCGATGGCGCAAAACATCATAAACCACGGACTGAATATCCTCCGGCGTCACAAAATCGCGCCCTTCCAGCCAAGCGTTTATCTTGGCGCAGCGGTCAAGGGCAATCGTCGCTCTCGGGCTGGCGCCGTACAGGACCTGACCGGCCAGTTTTGAATCATATCTTTCCGGCTTGCGGGTCGCCACAATCAGCTGCACCAGATATTCCTCAATCGCCTCGCTCGTATGCACGGACAAGACCTCGCGGCGGGCAGCCAGAACATCGGCAATATCCAACTGCGGCTTATCAGCCGTCTTCCCTTCATCCAAAACCTCTCCGCGCACCAGTTTGAGAATTTTCCTCTCCGAAGCGGCATCCGGCTGATCAATTTTAATATACATCAAGAAGCGGTCCAACTGGGCTTCCGGCAGATTATACGTCCCTTCATGCTCAATCGGATTTTGCGTTGCCATAACCATAAACAGTTCCGGCAAAACATATCTTTTTCCGCCGACGCTGACCTGGCGCTCCGCCATAGCCTCCAACAACGCAGCCTGAACCTTTGCCGGCGCGCGGTTGATTTCATCGGCCAGAACCAGATTGGCAAACACCGGCCCCGCCCGAAACTCAAACTCGCCTTTCTGCGCCACATAAATATCGCTTCCGACAATATCCGACGGCAACAAATCCGGAGTAAACTGAATCCGGTTGTATTTGGCGCTGATCTGTGAAGCCAGAGTCTTGATTGCCTTTGTTTTCGCCAACCCCGGCGCCCCTTCGACCAGAGCATGGCCGTCTGCCAGCAGGGTTATCAGCAACTTTTTGTTAAGCTCCTCCTGCCCGATGATTTTTCCATCCATATATTTCTGCAATGCAATAATTTTATCTCTGGTTTCAGACATTTATTCTCACCCCTGTTAATTCGCCATACGGTTCAAAAAATCATAATATTCATTCAAGACCACGTTTTTCATCACGTCGTTTTGCAAAAAGTCAAACAGCTCAATGGCTTTTTTATAATGCATTTTGGCTCTTTCCCAATCGCCTTTTTCACTGTCAAAAGCCTCGACTCTTGCCAGATAAAGCAAAGCCTCGGCCTCGGCAAAATGGTGTTCGACCTTGCCGTAAAGATAAACGGATTTCATCAGCGCCTTGCGGGCATTGGCAATATCGCGGATAATATAACGCAGGCAGCCGATAGCCGACAACGCGCTTGCCTCGCCGAGCAAATCGCCGTTTTCACGATACAAATCGCGGCATTTTTCCAAAAGGTCGTGTGCACGGTCATAATTGCGCTTTTTCATCTCCAAACGCGCCATTGCCCGAAGCACGGCGGCTTCTTTCAGCGTAACATTGTCCGCCTCAAACAGCTCTGCCGCCTTGGCATATGCTTTAAGCGCCTCTTCTTCGCGGTTTTGCATCATGTAAATGTAAGCTTCCTGATCATAAGCCTCGCCGAGAAGATCGCGGCTGCCGGTATCGGCCAGAACTTCCCGCGCCTGATAAAGCGTTTTCAATGCTTTGTCATAATCATTGGCCGCCGCATAAACCTTTGACAGGCGAATAAGAACATCCCCGTGGGTAATACTGCCGTCCGCCAAATCGGATACCAATTCTGCAGCCGCCTTCAGCGATTTTTCTGCCTTATCGAAATTGTCAAGGCTGAGTTCCAATTCTCCCAAACGGCTTAATACAAAAGCCTCGCCTTGCGGATCATCTTTTTTATCATAGAGTTCCGCCGCCTTCACATATTTGCTGCGGGCTTCGTCATAATTCCCCTGTTTCCAGAAATCATCGCCTTCCTGAAAAGTTTTAGACGCTTCGGTAACATATTTTCCCTGATTTGTTCTCGGCATGAAAAAAACTCCTTTGCAATCTGTCAATATTATTATATATATGGCGTAATACAAAAAAAAACAAGAAGTTTAAAAAGATGGAAGACACATTTGAATTCGCCGAAGAGGACACCGTTCCCCAAACTTATGATAATATTTCAAAATTAAGCCCCGGCTTCAGCTGGCTGGAAATGCTCAATCCCGAGCAAAAGCAAGCCGTACAGACGACCGAAGGCCCCGTTCTGGTCTTATCAGGCGCCGGCACCGGCAAAACCAAAGTACTGACCACCCGTCTGGCTTACATTCTGGCCGAGCACAAAGCCAACCCGTGGAACTGTCTGGTCGTCACCTTCACCAACCGCGCCGCCCGCGAAATGCGCGAACGCGTACAAGGGCTTATCGGCGATATGGCAAACTCTGTTTTTCTCGGTACGTTTCACAGCGTCTGCGCCAAAATTCTGCGCAAACATGCCGAACTCGTCAATTTGAAAAGCAACTTCACGATTCTCGGCGAAGATGACCAGAAACGCCTGATTAAACAGATTCTGGAACAAGAAGGCATTGACGACAAAAAATATCCGCCGCAATCGATTCTGGACACGATCAGCCGCTGGAAAGACAAAGGGCTGACAGTTGAAAAAATCGGCACGGAATTCAAAGAAAACGTCACAACCCATGTCTATAAGAAATATCAGGAAAAAATGGTTGAGATGAACTGCGTCGACTTTGGCGACATCATCCTTTATACCCTGAACATCCTGCTCTCCGATGCCGACATTCTGGATCAGTACCAGCAGCGGTTCAAATACATCATGGTCGACGAGTATCAGGACACCAATGTCACGCAATATTTATTGATTCGCCTGCTCTCGCAAAAACACCGCAATCTCTGCTGCGTCGGCGATGACGACCAATCAATCTACTCCTGGCGCGGTGCCGAGATTGAAAATATTTTGCGCTTTAACAAAGATTTTGCCGATGCAAAAATCATCCGTTTGGAACGCAACTACCGTTCAACCGCCAACATCCTGTCTGCCGCCTCGCACTTAATCAGTAACAACCGCGACCGGCTCGGCAAAACCCTGCGCGTGGCCGAAAACAGTCCTGCCCGTCAAACCGGCAACGACAAGATCAAAGTCATCAGTACTTATAACGGTGAAGAAGAAGCCCGCTATGTTGCCGATGAAATCGAAAACCTCATCCGGCAGCATTGCCATTATGCCGACATCGCCATTCTGGTACGCACCGCTGCCCAAACCCGCGAGTTTGAAGAAAAGTTCATCTCCGAAGCCATTCCCTATCAGGTCATAGGCGGGCTGAAGTTTTATGAACGCGCCGAAATTCGTGACGCTTTGGCTTATTTCCGTGTCGTATTGCAGCCCGGTGACGATCTGGCGTTGGAACGGATTATCAACAAGCCGGCACGCGGCATTGGCGCCAAATCGGTTGAAAAATTTCAAAACGAGGCACGCTTCAGCCACTGCTCAATGTATGACGCCATCAATAAAATGCTGGCCGAAGGCGCCGTTTCCGGCAAGGCCAAGACCGCACTTTCAACTTTAATGAACAATTTTGAAGAATGGCGTAAAGCCGCTCAGGTTTTGCCGCCCGATGATCTGGCTCAGCAGATTCTGGAAGATTCGGGATATTTTGACATGCTCAAAATGGACAAGTCGGTTGAAGCCCCCGGACGCATTGAAAACTTAAAAGAATTAATCAGCTCCATGAGCGCCGAAAAATTTGAAAGCCTGAGTGCATTTATGGAACATATCAGTTTGGTCATGGACAAAGACGATGTGACCGATACCAACAAAGTCATGCTGATAACGCTGCACTCCGCCAAAGGTCTGGAATTTGACAATGTCTTTCTCCCCGGCTGGGAAGAAGGCCTTTTCCCGCACCAGCGCTGTATGGACGAAGGAGGAACCGGCGCGTTGGAAGAAGAACGCCGTCTGGCCTATGTTGCCATCACCCGCGCCCGCAGAAAACTATATATCCTGACAGCTCACAACCGCCGGGTTTACGGCCAGTGGCAAAACAATCTGCCGTCAAGATTCATCAACGAACTGCCGCCGCAAAATATTGAAATCATCAATAAATGCGCGGATTACTTCGGCTCGGACACTTACGGTTCTTCAGGCGGTTACGGCTATGGCAAAAAAAACTATTGGCAAAAATCTTCAGCCAACAACAATACCCGCTATGACGATGACGACCGCTATTCTTATGTCAGCAATGACGACTATGACCGCAATTGGAACGGCAGCATATATAAAGCCAAACAAAAGGCCAAAAACAAAAATGCGTTTTTTCCTGTCGGCACCAAAGTCAAACACGATATGTTTGGTCTGGGAACAGTCTTAAACATTGACGGCAATAAGCTTGAAATCTTTTTTGACCGCGTTGGTAAAAAGAAACTGATGAGCGAATACGTCAAAAAAGCTTAAACAAGAAATCTGCAGGCTTAGCCGGCAGCTTTCAGAACACAACGCCCCGTACTTTTTTGAAGTACGGGATCTTTTTGTTCGTAATTTTTCCTTTTTTATATGCCTCTGTTTCTCCCGCCAACTGAATTTCTCCGCTATTTTCCGTTTCTATAGCCAAAAAAGCCGGCAGCCTTTTCAATAATAGTTGACACTCGCGCTTTTCTATGTTATAGTATTAACAATGTTATTCCGGACACTTTGCTGTTCGGAGAAAGAAAAGGGCAAACTGCACAGCGCAGACAGACGACGGGGTCATTTGTTGCCTCACCCGCTGGATGCGTTTGCTTGGGGAGAAAGCCAATGACAGACAACAAAATGCTACACATGAAACTAAACTCTGCGGTTTGTTTTGCCGCTTTGTTGGCTTTTCTCCCCGCCTCCGCTTGTATGTTTGTTTCGCCGGCTCAGGCAGGCGTTTGTTTTTTGCCGGATTGCGATTTGACCGGCACGCCGCCGGTTATCTGCATTGACTGTAAATGGTGCGAAGACCGCGGTTATTATTTTAACTGTCCGGACGGTACGGCGCCGGATTATTCACAGACCTGTTCCCGCGATGAGACTTATACCAAATGCACCAAAGATCAATATTGCAAAAACAAAGGCTATACCAAATCTGCACAATCATGTTATGACCTCGGGCCGACTTGGTATCCGAAGGACAAATGCCCCAATGGTTCGGACTTATACAAATCTTGTATTGAAAACCGTCAGCAGGCCTGCACAGATAACGGATATGTCAACAATTGTCCGCGCCCGAACAAAAACGAGTTATGCCCGTGGGATTCCTCTTATGCCAAATGCTGCAACACGTCAGAATCAGCCGGTTGTCCGACAAATTCGAAAGTAACGGGATGTGAGAGCGGAGCTATTGCTGGCAAGGATTCCTGTGGTTATGACTGCCGCCAGTGTTGTGTACAGAGCTGTCCGGCAGGATATGCTTATACTGATGAACAGACTTCAGGCGGGACGACGGGATACATTAAAGACGGTGCGGATTACTGCAACCATTGCACCAAAGGCAAATTGTACAAGCGCAAAGAAAACCCGTGCACGGGCTATGACGTCTGTTCGGCTTACGGCGGCGTAGACAACGGCGATTATTGTTATACCGAAAGCCTGAAGAAATACTCAAAATGCCTGACCGAATGCCGGACGGGACTGGTGGAATGGTGTGATACGCCGGTTACCGACTGCGCAACGTTGGGGTATAAGTATGAAAAGTCTGCCTGTTCCGGACAGATGACAGCCGTTTGTCCGTTTAATACGGAAAAGGCTTTTTGTGAAAACCCATGCTCTTATACCATTACAACTTCAACCTGCTCATCGCAGTGTAAGTCACCTGCCGGAAAATCATGCACCCGCGGCGGCGTGACTTATTATGAAGGCTGCAATAACTTTTGGTGCGATAGTGGAGAAATATGTAGTAGCGGACATTGCCAAATACCAACCAGCGGATGGTGTTGCTACGATTTCGGAAGCTATTGTGGCGACTATGAGTATTGTCGCACCAGAACCACTCTCCCTGATTGCAGTTCCATGATATCAAGTTGTGAATCCTCTCGTGGTAATCCTCTCTTTAAAGGATGTGCCATCAGCCCTCCTGCTGCACGCTATGAGTGCCAGTAGTCGCTGACAAGATTTGTTTAGGAGTATGTAAAATGAAAAATGGATTATTATTAAGTGCGGCCGGAGTGATGTTGATAATTAACACAAATGTGCAGGCGGTATGTATTCCGAAAAACGACTGTGCTACACTCGGATATAAATATTCCGCGGCGGACTGCGACAGCGAAGGATTAGCCTGTCCGTTTGACACAACCCGCTATAACTGTGCCAACCCCTGCACATACACCGTTACGGCAGCAACTTGCTCATCGCAATGTAAAAATGTCGGGGCTAAGTCTTGTACAAGAGGCAGCGTGACTTATTATGAAAGCTGCGGGGGGTCTAAGTGTTCCGGCAGTGAGGAATGCAGCAATGGGACATGCAAAAGTACAACAACTTATATTTACTGTTGTGATGATGTGGGTTATGGCTGCAATCAATACTATAGCAGATGTATGAGCTTTGGATATTGGGGGAAATGCAGTGATTTGATATGGGACACCAGTTTTCAAATATTTGATGGTTGTAACTACGGCAGCATGAGCAGCAATAATGTTGGCGATGCAATTTTTATTCAATACTAATTAACTGATATATGCCTTTCTGGATCAAACTTATTTAGGAGTTAAGGACATGAATACAAAATTGTTGTTGAGTATGGTGAGGATGGTGATGATTAGCACCGGCGGAATGATTGGCGGAACGGCCAACGTCTGGGCAGCATGTACTGCAACGCCAAACTGTGAAAGCATGGGGTATAAATACTGCGAATCCGAATGCCCGAACGGAAGTATCGCCTGCCCGTTTGACAGTTCCAAACGCTTTTGCTTCTCCCCAAAACCTTATAGCGTAGCGGCTTCAACCTGCTCATCACAGTGTAAGAATGTCGGTTCCAAATCCTGTACCAAAAACGGTACGGTTTATTACGAAAGCTGTGGCAGCAACAAATGCGGAACAGGCTATACCTGTACAAACGGCTCTTGTATATCAACCTGTAAGTATTCTTATACGGCGGCAAGTTGCTCTTCTCAATGCAAGAGCGTTGGTTCAACGTCTTGTGTGAAAGACGGAACAACTTACTATTCTTCCTGCGGTTCTTCCAAGTGCTCCAGCGGGCAAACGTGTACTGACGGAACATGCGTATCTCCTGCGCCGGTGAGTGGATATTGTTGCGGTTACAATGGTTGCAGTCCGGATGAAAATTGGTGTCAGAATCATTATAGTAAGAATTGCTATAGGGTTTGTACAGAGAATAATGGATTGCCTGATTGTGGTGATATGCAGGCAAGTTGTGTAGCCTCCGGCGGTACCCCGCGCTTCCAGATTTGCTACGGCTACGACGTCGGCATGGCCACCTTCGGTTGTTATTAATTGTTCTCGGCGGGTATTATTCTTCCTTTGTCATTGCCGGACTTAATCCGGCAACCTATAAAGAGGGAATCAGAGTGCTTATTGAGAGATAGACTCTCGGGTCAAGCCCAGAGATGACAATAAAAAATAAAAGAGTCCGAGAACGAGAGAAAAAAATTTCCTCCTTTTTAAAAACAATACTTGACTATTTTAATACATATACCATATACTACATATAATATTAAATATATGTGGAGAAAACAAATGTCAAAAGCCAAAAACGTTAAAGAATTCGTCGAGCGCCTGGACAACGCTAAAAAGGTTAACCCCAAAGACCTTTCATCGGATCAGGACTTGACAATTGCCATCATGAACCTGATCAGCATTGAAGAACACCTGATTTTTTCCGGCGCCAAAACCGGCAAAACCTCTTTTTATGACCTGATTGAAGAAGTCCGTGAACTGCGCAAAAACCTGATGCAGAAAATCATCCCGCAATATGAAGGCGAAGTCTGGTGCATTTCCAAACATTTGCTTGCTTCATCCATGCGCCTGATGGAAGTCGGTACCAAGCAACAAAGCCTTGGCAACAAAGCCGAAGCCGACAAATTGTTTAACAGCGCTTATGATTTGTATTGCCTGTTCTGGGGTTTAAACATGAACATGCTCAATATCGAAGATGTCAAATGGATCGAGGACAAGCTGGAAGACGTTAAAAAAATTTCAGCCAAAGTCAATGCCGAAACTCCTGATATTGAAATTAAAACAGAAGAAAAAGGCGGCAAACTTTCTAAAATGAAAGCTTGGGTTCGTAAAGCTGTCGACTGCTGTATTGAATAACGGAGAAAAACATGAAAAAACTTTTGTCTTTATGCATTGTTGCCATATTGTCTTTAAGCGCCTGCGACAACTCCGCCGGTCAAACACAGACGGCAGAAATTGCACCGGATAAGGTTTATTTTTTCTTTTCAAACACCTGCCCACACTGCCATGACGCTCTGGATTATCTAAACAAAAAATATCCGAATTTAGAAGTCAGCATGACCAATGTCGGCAATCCGGAAGGTTTTGACCTGTTCGTCAAATGTGCCCGCAAATTCAACCTCGGCAATCAAATCGGCACGCCTCTGTTCTGTATGGGAGAGAATTACCTGATGGGCTGGTCGCAGGAATCTGAAAAACAATTCGATGACTATGTTAAACCGTTTGTAAAATAATCAGCACCCCGCCGCCCATGCGGGATACTTCTTTTATCGGCTATGCAGAGAAAAGGCTATGAAACGACAACTCCCTGAAGAAACAATGAAAAAAGCGGCAAAAGGCATCGGGTACATTGCCCATCCGTTGCGACTGCGCATTCTGGAATTTTTGGACGTGAACGGTCCGTCTTCGGTTTCCGCCATTACCAAAGGCGTGCGCGAAGATCAGGTGATTGTTTCCCAAAGCCTGAAAAAACTGCGCGATGCCAATCTTGTCAAAACCGAACGCCGGGGCATTTTTATTTACTATAATATCCACGAAGAATACCCTGCCAGCATTTTTGTCTGCCTGCGCAAACTTTTTGGTTTTATGACAGACGATTTCCGCTATTTGGCAGATGGCTGTAAAGCCGTTTTGCCACGGGATTATACCGGTATGGCCGCCAATCAGATAAAACTTTTTGCCAACTACGACAAAATGCGAATTCTCGAATACCTGACAATCTTCGGCGAAAGCAACGTTTCAGACATTGTCAGAGGGATTGGCAGCGACCAATTGAAAGTCTCACAATACTTAAAGCGTCTGCGCGACGACGGCTTTGTAACCTGCCGCCGAGATGGCCGTTACATTATATACAACATCACGAAAGGCGTGCACCTGACTGCCATACAATGTATTCATAAACGTTACGACAACTTAAAAAATAAAGCTGATTTCTAGCCTTCTGTCGGGGCTTCGAACCTCAACTTTTGTGCACAAAAAAAACTCCTGAGCTTCAGGAGTTTTTTCTTTAATGGTAGCGAGAGAGGGGTT
>CAJUCZ010000009.1:22473-66181 GCA_910585375.1 uncultured Alphaproteobacteria bacterium
AAAAAACTCCTGAGCTTCAGGAGTTTTTTCTTTAATGGTAGCGAGAGAGGGGTTCTTCTGGCTCGTAAATTTTATAAAAATTAACTCGCTGCGGTCACTCGGTATGTAACGCTTGCTTCGCCTCCTCGCTCTCAAGCTAACATACCTTCGCCCGTCGTCAGAAAACAGTTCACCGAAATGTTTTCTTTCCTCCGGCCCCCGACAGTGTCGGGGCTTCGAACCTCAACTTTTGTGCACAAAAAAACTCCTGAGCTTCAGGAGTTTTTTCTTTAATGGTAGCGAGAGAGGGGTTCGAACCCCCGACACAAGGATTATGATTCCTCTGCTCTACCGACTGAGCTATCCCGCCATCAAATTCATGTCTTTAATAATATTTCTTTTTTCTGTTGTCAATACTTATTTTTTATAAAAAACACATTTCCGCACAAAAAAAATTTCCTCCCCCTAGACAAATGTTTTATAGACATTATATTAATAAAAAATTCAAAATTGTAATTTAATTCGGAAGAAGATATGAAAAAAATTCAACTTGCAGCAGCTCTTCTGACAGTTTTATTCAGCTTTCCGGCATTATCCGCAGACCCCAAATTCTCGGAAGACGGACAAAATCATCTCCGTGCCAATCTGCGCCGCCTGTCACTTGATGTTTCGTCAACCAGCGTATCCAATGCCAAAGCCTATCAAAACTCGCCCAACTCCTCACTCAGTTCCGACAGTGAAGCCGTAACCAAAGGCGTATTGGACTTTATTCTGGAATATGAAATGCCAAATGCCCAATGGAACAACAGCGTTTTTGCCGAATACGGAAAAACACGGCTCAAAAACGCCGACGGGCAAACCTCTTCCAGCGAAACAGCAGACAAAATTCTTTTAACTACGGATTATGCCCGCAAAATCTGGACATACAAAGACGCCAACGTCGGCCCCTTTGCCAGCCTCGGCTATCAAACCGAATTCACGGCCAATGACGACGCTCCCAGAACCAAAGTCATTCGGGGCAAAGGCGGACTCAAACTCTTTAACGGCACCTATATCAAAGAACTCTATGCTGCCGGCGTCATTGAAGAAGACCTGACCTATTCCGACGCCAATACCAAATACGCCTATGAAATCGGCATTCGTGCCGAATATCCGCTGCGCGACGGTGTAAAATTCCAACTGGATTCGTATTACCGCGATTATATTTATTTCAGCCGCTATCAGGGAACTGATTTCAAATATGAACTGAATTTCACGTCACGCATGGAAGTCGAAGTCAAAGACAGTTTCAAAATCGCACCTTACATCGCCTACTTTCAAGCGCAGTCACGTGAAGCCGCCGTTAAGGGAAGCAACTTGATGATCGGTGTTTCTTTTGGTTTCTCAAACTTATATGATATTTTCTGAGGAGATAAAACATGTCTGAATTTTTGCTCGTGGAATACCCCAAGTGCTCAACCTGCCAAAAAGCCCGCAAATGGCTGGAAGAAAACCACATAAAATTCACCGGCCGCCATATTGTCGAAAACACTCCCGACCAAAGTGAACTTCGCCAATGGATTTCCCGTTCGGGAAAACCAACTGCCAAATTCTTTAATACCTCAGGATTAAAATATAAGGCACTCAACTTAAAAGACCGGCTGCCGGCTCTATCGGAAGATGAACAAATCGCATTGCTGGCTTCTGACGGCATGCTCATCAAGCGTCCGCTGCTTATCGGCAAACAGATTGTCCTCTCCGGCTTTCGTCCTGACGAATGGGAAAAGCTAAAAGAATAACGGCCTTGTTTCTAACTCTTCAAAAAATGTTGACTTACTGACGGACTGTGCTAATTATCCGGCATAATCAGTTAATTTTAAGGAAAAAAATATGTTTGGCGCCTTCAGTATTCAGGAATTCATCAGTTCATTCTTCGTCCTTTTTGCCGTTATTGACGTTGTAGGCTCAATTCCCGTCCTCTTAAACCTCAAAAGGCGCGGCAAACGAATTAACGCCGCCAAAGCCAGCATTCTGGCTCTGATTGTCTTTTTGATATTTTTCTACGGCGGAGAAGCTTTTCTTCACTTGTTCAACGTAGACATCTCTTCTTTTGCCGTTGCCGGCTCGCTGATTATTTTCGTCATTGCCATGGAAATGATTCTGGATATTGAAATATTCAAAGACCAGCCCGATGCCCCTAAAGACGCCACTTTTGTACCGGTTGTTTTTCCGCTGCTGGCCGGAGCCGGCGCTCTGACAACCCTGCTCTCCATCCGCGCCCAGTTTAATGACATCAATATTTTGCTGGCCGTGTTCTGTAATATGATTGTGGTTTATCTGGTTCTTAAAATGACCAAAAAGCTTGAAAAGATTCTGGCCCCCGGAATTATTTACATCTTCCAAAAATTCTTTGGCATTATCCTGTTGGCCATTTCAGTCAAACTGTTCACCGCCAATCTGGCTTTTCTGATCAAAACCGCCGCCGGATAAGCTTCCGACAATTTCCTTTGAATAACATGCCGGAAGAAGTTGACGTTCCGGCATTAATATTTTACACATAGTTTCAAGGACTAAATTGATAAAGGAAAAAAAATGGAAAAGTCTACATCAGTCGGTGTCATTATGGGCGTTGCCGCCGTTGGTGTCGGCATGGCCTTAAAAGGTGCAGATCCTCATTCTTTAATCAACCCAGCTGCATTTTTGATTATTATTGTCGGAACGGCAGCCGCCCTCTTTAACGCTTTCACGATGAAAGAACTCAAAAAATTTCCCAAGCTTTTGAAAATTATTTTTACCGGACACAAGCAGAAAAGCAAACAGGAAATTTTTGACCTTTTTGTTTCCCTCGCCAAGACCGCTAAAACCGAAGGCGTTGTCGGAATCGAACGTATTGCCAATGACATGGATGATCCGTTCATCAAAACCGGTTTATCATTGGTTGCCGATGGTTTTCCGGAAGATTTTATCTATGAAACGCTGGAAAGTGAAATCAAACAAATGGAAGAACGCCATCGTTCCGGTGCCGCCATATTTTCGCAGGCCGGAATGTACGCCCCAACCCTCGGCGTTTTGGGAGCGGTTATTGGCTTGATTGCCGCCTTGGGCAACCTTTCTGACATTGATAAACTCGGACATTCGATTGCCGCGGCTTTTGTCGCCACCCTGCTCGGTATTTTTACCGGTTACGTTATCTGGCATCCTTTTGCCAACAAACTGAAACAAATCTCCAAAGAAGAAGTCGAAAACAAAAAAATGATTCTGGAAGGAGCTCTTGCCCTGCAAAGCGGCGCCTCTTCTTTGGCAATGGAAGCCAAATTGCAGTCCTTTATTCCGGTGTCGGAACGCCGTCAGTCTCAGAACAAGGAATAAAAAATGGCAAAACGCAAACCGGAACAAGAAGCGCATGAAGAACATGCCGATGAGACTTGGCTGATTCCCTATTCAGATTTATTGACCTTGCTTCTGGCGCTTTTTATCGTGCTTTTTGCATCTTCCAAACTTGACAAAGCCAAGATGAGCCAAATGGAAGCGGCTTTTGCAGCAGCGTTTAATGCAGCGACCGGCCTTGACAAGCTCAGCGGCAATCTGGGAGAATTTATGAGCAGCATACAGGAACTCGGATTGGATTCTTCCGTCAGCCTCGGCTCCGATGACCGCGGCGTCGCCATTGACATAGGCAGCCTGTCAATGTTCGCCCCAAGAAAATCTGACCTTTTGGACAGCATTCATCCGGTGCTCAACCAAATCATTTCTTTGCTTCAACAACCACGTTACAAGCGCTTTCGGATAACGGTGGAAGGCCATACCGACGATATTGAGGCCTCCGATTCCGACTTTCCGTCAAAATGGGAATTGTCTTCCAACCGGGCAGCAGCCGTTGTACGCTACTTTATAAAAAAGGGCATTGCGTCAGAACGCCTGCAGGTTATCGGCCGGGCCGACATCGCCCCCAAATTTCCCAACTATAACGCATATAATGAGCCTGTTCCGGAAAATCGTACCCGCAACCGGCGCATTGAAATTCACATTGAACCTTAAAATCAGGAAAATATAAATGGAAAAATTGTCTTATTTGCTGGAACATCATCTGGTTTTGCCTGCTTACGGCCAATGGATTATTTTCGGCATCATCGTTTTTGCTCTTTTATTTTTGGACCTTTTTGTCTTTCACCGCCACGCGGAAGAACCCAAGCTTAAAGAAACTTTTTGGGCTTGCGTATTTTACATCGCCATAGCCATTGTCTTTGGCTTCTTTGTCATTTATGAACGCGGTACCGAAACCGGCATGCTTTATTTCACCGGCTTTCTGGTCGAGAAAAGCTTGTCCTTGGACAATATTTTTATCATGTCTGTCATATTCAGCAGCCTGAAAATTGAACGCAAATATCAACACCGCGTTTTATTCTGGGGAATTCTCGGCGCTATTGTCATGCGCGGTGTCCTTATCGGTGTCGGTGAAGTCCTGATTTCCAATTTTCACTGGGTCTTATACATCTTCTCCGCATTTTTAATCTACACCGGTATCAAAATGGCACTGCACAAAGAAGATGAACAGGGAAAACTGGAAGACAGCCGGCTGTTCCGTGTTGTCAGCAAATTCTTCCATGTCACACCGGAAATAAGAGGTGAACACTTCTTCGTTAAAGAAAACGGCAGACATTATATCACGCCGCTGTTCTTTGCCCTGATTATTATTGAAACCATGGATGTTATTTTCGCTCTGGACAGCATTCCGGCAATCTTCCTGATCACGCAGGATTTGTTTGTGGTTTACACCAGCAATATTTTTGCCATTCTCGGCCTCCGGGCACTGTACTTTCTGCTCGCCGCAGCCGTTTACAAATTTGTTTACCTCAAACCGGCATTGTCTGTTATCTTAATTTTTATCGGCGCCAAAATATTTTTGCCGTACATCGGAATTAAGATTGAAGCCTGGCAATCGCTCAGCATCACCTTCGGATTACTCTTTATTGGTATTGCAGCCTCACTGATCCGGCCTAATCCGATAGAAGCAGAAAATAAATAACAAAAAAAATTCCCGTTCTTGCAAGAACGGGAATTTTTTTAATAAACAGCTTACATAAAGAACTCAATATAAACAAAAGCCGTTCCGATAAGCACGCTCAGCAACATTATCGGCACCGACCACAACAAGAACTTCACAAAGCTGATCGGATGCCCTTCACGCATGGCCATACCGGCCACCACTACATTGGCCGAAGCACCGATAAGCGTTCCGTTTCCGCCAAAACAGGCCCCCAGCGACAAAGACCACCACACCGGCATCATAATGTCACGACCGCCAACAGATTCTTCCATAGACTTCAACATCGGAATCATCGTTGCCACAAACGGAATATTATCAATCACACTGGAGATAATTGCCGAACACCACAAAATCAGAAAGCTCAGTTTTGCAATGCTTCCGTCCGTCAACTCTACAAACTTCTGTCCCAAATAAGCCAGCACGCCTGTCACTTCCAGACCATAAACAATAACAAACAAACCGGTAAAGAAAAAAATTGTAATCCAGTCAACCATATTAAAAATTTCCTGAACCTTTCCGTCTTTTTCCTCACCTTGAGAACCGAAAGTATATAACAGCAGCAAAACGGCAGCACCAAGCAAAGCAATGGTACCGTTGTCCAGACCGATATGATGAGCCGAAATAAAGCCGGCAATCACACAGGCCAAAACCACCAAAGCTTTAACCAGCAAGCCCTTATCCGTAATCGCGTCATTAGGATTCATGGCCATTACTTTTTTCTTGCAATCATCTGTTGTCTTAAGCTGCACGCCCCAAAAGCGGTCAAAGATAAAAATAACCACAACCATGGTCACCGCAACAACGGGCGTCAGAACTTTTACAAAATCCATAAAACTCAGATTCAGGGCAGATCCGATCAAAATATTGGGAGGATCGCCGATAAGCGTTGCCGTTCCACCGATATTGGAAGAAAAAATCTCCAACAGAAGATACGGATAAGGATTGATTCTGAGTTTGCGCGTAATCTGAAAAGTTACCGGCGCAATCAGCAAAACCGTGGTAACATTGTCCAGAAAACCGGAAAAAACAGCCGTAACAATCGCCAAAGCAGCCATCAGGCCGCGCGGGCTGGCTTTTACTTTTTTTGCCGACCAAATTGCCACATACTGGAACATACCGGACTTTTCAGATACAGCCACAATAATCATCATGCCGATAAGCAGCGCCAATGTATTAAAATCAATTCCGGCCAATGCTTGCTTTTGCGACAAAATACCTGTCGCAATCATCACGCCGGCGCCAATCAGCGCAATAACGGCCCGGTTAACTTTCTCGGAAAAAATTATCAGATAACAAACCGCAACAATAATAATTGCGGCCAAAGAAGGCGGCATCCCTAAAATCAGGTTCGCGGCCTCGCCTGTATTCGTATTGAGCATAAATATTCCCTCAAAATAAATTCACACAGTTAGTCCGCACTCTGCTCTGTAAAAAAGATAAAGTGTGATTTTAACTAACCACACTTTTCTTACTATTTTGTTAATTAATAATATTCAGCCTTTTCAGCGCCCGCTCCTTTCCAAGCACTTTCATGATGGAACAGAGATCGGGACTGTTCGTCCGTCCGGTAATCAACACCCGCAATACGGTTGCCACATCAGAAACGCTGCCCTTATAAGCTTCCGGATTTTTAGAATATTCCTTCGGATTTTTGGCATAACCGTTGGCAAGAGCAAAGTCTTTTACTTTGGCAAACCACTCGTTTTTATCATCATTCTCGTCATAAGTGGCAACAAAAGCTTTAACAATCTCCTGCATATTTTCTAAAGGCTGATTCGGCACCAGCTTGAGAACGTCATCTTTGGTCAGGATAAATTCCTCATCAAAGAAATATCTTATCTCATCCCAAATACCGGAAAAAGTTACATAATCTTTTCTGACACGGTCGCAGTTGCTGCGCTCGATATCCAGAATCTGCTTGAAATAGCCGCCGTTGGCATCCAGACGGTTCTGCATTTCCCGATCATATTTGGCCGCCCATTGGTATAAGCGGTCATAAAGCTCGTCACAGCTCAAAGTCGCAATAAACTCTTTGCTGATGTCTTCCAGCTTGACAAAATCCAGAAGCGGACCGCTGTTGTTAAGTTTGCTGATCTTAAATTCAAAATCCTTATAAGTCTTGTTGGGATTAGCCTTTTTATAGTCTTCAAAATCAGAATTGGCCAGATTCATCAAATAATCAATAACGGCTTCTTTCGGATAACCTTTCTCGCCGTAAAAAGCCACATTAGCCTCAGGATCTTTACGCTTGCTGAGTTTGCGGCGTGCACCTTCGTCAAGTTTCTGAATCGGTGCGATATGCCCATATTTCGGCGCTTTCCAGCCCATTGCCTCAAACAGCTGAATATGCAACGGCAAAGAAGACAACCACTCGTCGCCGCGCACCACATGGGTTGTTCCCATCAAATGGTCATCAACAATATGGGCAAAATGATAAGTCGGCAGCCCATCGGATTTCAAAATGACAATATCCAAATCATTTTCCGGAAAAAAGCGCTTGCCGCGCAAAATGTCTTCAACGGCAATTTTGTTGATATACTTCCCCGGAGATTTAAAACGGATGACAAACGGCTTTCCGGCATCCAGATTGGCAATCACCTGCTCTTCGGTCAGATTGCGATCTCTGGCCCACAAACCGTAATACCCCGGACGTCCGCCGGCTTTGGTCTGCCGTTCGCGCATGGCCTCAATTTCCTCTTCGGTACAAAAGCACGGATAAGCCATGCCTTTTTCCAAAAGCTGTTTGACATAAGCCTGATAAATTTCTCTGCGTTTGCTTTGCGTATACGGACCGTAAGCGCCGGTCTCCTCATTCCCGTTCACAGGCCCTTCATCAACAATCAGGCCATATTCTTTGAGCGAACGGATAATCAAATCCGTCGCACCTTCAATCTCACGCTTGGTATCGGTATCCTCAATCCGCAAAATAAACACACCGTTGCTCTGATGAGCAAAACGCTCTGAAATCAACGCCGCATAAATCCCGCCGATATGCATAAATCCGGTCGGGCTCGGGGCAATACGGGTCACATACCGGCTGTCGGACAACTGCCGCGGCGGATATCTTTTTTCAATTTCTTCCGCGGCCAAAATGTTATCACCCATCAAGCGGCCGATAGTCTCTTTTGATAATGCCATTTTCAATTCTCACAAAAAAAACGTTAAACTTACTCGGAATTTATCACAAAAATATAATTAAGCAAGCATTTTTACACCGTCGGAAAACAAGATTCATTTGCAGAAAATTTACTTTTCGCTGCTATATTAACCTCATTATATTTAAGAAAGAAGGACATCATGGATAACGCAATCTGCTTGCACAATGCAACGGTCTTAACCGGATTTTCGGTCATGGAGCATTGCGCGGTTTATATAAAAGACAACAAAATCGCCGATGTTTTTAACGAAAGCCGCTTTCTCCACAAACAATTCAGCCCCAAGGTCAATATTATAAACGTCAATGGTGCCTACGTCGCCCCCGGCTTCATCGACACGCATATTCACGGCATTGGCGGATACGGGACTGACGACAATACCGCCTCTTCCGTTTTAAAAATGTCGGAAATTCTGGCTTCATACGGCGTCACGTCCTTTTTTCCGACAATTTATTCCGGCACCGAAGACCAGATGATAAAAAGTATCAAAGCCATCGTCAAAGCCATGGGCAAAGAAAAAGGCGCCCGCATCCTCGGCATCCATTTGGAAGGGCCGTTCATTTCATCCGAAAGGCTCGGCGTTCAGTCTGCCGATTCGATAAGTCCGGTAAACCTCAAACTGATGGAAAAACTGTATAAAGCCGCCAAAGGACACATCATCAGCATGACCGTTGCGCCGGAACTAAAAAACATGCGCGATCTTGCCTTGTATTGCATTGAAAAAAACATCAATCTGCAGGCCGGCCATACCAATGCCGCCTATAAAAACATGGTCGAAGGCATGCAGGTCCGTATTCTGCATACCACACACCTGTTTAATGCCATGAGCCGCATCCACCACCGCGATCCCGGAGCCGTCGGCGCCGTCTTCATCCATCCGGAAATTGCCTGCGAACTGATTTGCGACGGTGTTCATGTTGATCCGAACCTGATAAAACTGCTGGTCAGCATCAAACCGCATGACAAGCTGGTTTTGGTCACGGATTCGCTTAAACCGACCAAACAAAAAGCAGACAAACTTTTTGCCAACGGCGAAGAAGTTTATCTTGATAAATGCTTTTACCGCAAATCCGACAATGTCATCGCCGGCTCCGCTCTGACAATGATCGACGGTGTCCGCAATCTTGTTTCCTGGGGACTTTCGCACGAACAGGCCGTTAAAATGGCCTCCACCAATCCGGCAGCTGTCCATAAAATTGCCGGCAAAGGACAGATCGCCCCCGGCTACGATGCTGATTTAGTTGTTTTTAACGAAGATTTTCATATAATCAAAACCATTATCAACGGCAAAATTTTTCAGGAGAAATAAAATGCGCTTAATCATCCGCCCTGACTACGACACCCTTTCCAATTGGGCAGCAAATTATATTGCATATAAAATCAACGGTACCCGCCCCACACCGCAAAAACCTTTTGTTCTCGGGCTTCCGACCGGTTCGACCCCGCTTGGAACTTATAAAGAACTGATCAACTTGCACAAACGCGGCAAACTTTCCTTTGAAAACGTCATTACCTTCAATATGGACGAATACATCGGTCTGGATAAAGACCATCCGCAGAGTTACCACTTCTTTATGTGGGAGAATTTTTTCAAACACATTGATATCAAACGTGAAAATGTCCATATCCTGAACGGCATGACCAAAGACTATGCCGGAGAATGCGCCGATTATGAAGAAAGCATCAAAGCCTGCGGCGGCATAGACTTGTTCCTTGGCGGCGTCGGCTCCGACGGTCATATTGCTTTCAACGAACCGGGATCTTCTTTGTCTTCCCGCACAAGGGTCAAAACCCTGACCACGGAAACAGTCAAAGCCAACTCGCGCTTTTTTGACAATGACATCAGCAAAGTTCCGACAACGGCTCTTACCGTAGGGGTTGGCACCATTACCGATGCGCGCGAAGTCATAATTCTCGCTTCCGGCCAAAACAAAGCCCGCGCCCTGCACCATGCTGTCGAAGGAAGCATCAACCATATGTGGCCGGTCAGCATTTTGCAAATGCATCAACACGCGGTTATTGTTTGCGATGAAGACGCTACCAACGAACTGAAGGCTGACACCGTAAAATATTTCAAAGATATTGAAAAAGCCAACTTCAGAAATACAATTTAAGATTTTTAAACACAAAATTTTTCGCTCAGCCTCCATCTCGGGAGGCTTTTTTTTACTTTTCCACTTGCAAACGGTTTAGCATTGACAAACAGGCCGTTACCCGTCATCTTAAAACAATAAATTGCGGACAACAGTTTTGAAAGAACAATGAGAATACTGATATATCGAAAAAGTGCCCTCATCGGCACACACGGCGGCATCGAAAAAATCGTCAGCAACTTTGCCAATGCCTTTGCCGCCCGCGGGCATGAGGTCGTTATTATGACGCGGGACAAAAGGAAAGGCGCTCTTTTCTTCCCTATCAGTCCCCAAATCCGCCTGCTCAATCTGCACGATGAGGTCCAAAAGAACTGGGGAATATTCCGCCAAATCGGTTACAAAATTCTTCGCCGCCGCAAAAACGCCGTTTCCCTGCTGCAAAAGTTCCCGTCTTTTGATCGGGAAAAAGCTGCTGCCGATATTGTTTCCGCCGAAGTCAGCAAAATCAATCCGGACATCATTCTTTCCTGCGGCATTGCCGACAGCGTGGACCTGCTGCACGGACAACAAAACAAAATTCCGCTCATTCAAATGTTTCACAGCCTGCCGTCAGTATATTTTCATGCCAAAAACAAAGTAACCTGCAGCAATATGTCTCAGGCATTGGAAAAAATCTCTTTGGCTCAGGTTTTGCTCCCGTCTTTTGTAAAAAATCTGCAAAAATACTATAATGGAAAAATCACCGTCATCGGCAATCCGGTAGACCAAACCGGCAAAAATATTTCTTATGCCGCCAAAGACAAATATAAAATCATTTACATGGCCCGCCTTGATCAACACAAACAGCAAGACTTGCTGATAAGAGCCTTTGCCCTGCTCGCGCCGCAATACCCGCAATGGGAAGTCAATCTGTGGGGAAGTGCGGAAAAATCCAAACTGCAGGAACTTCAAAAACTGATTTCAGTGCTTAAATTAGAAAAACAAGTCTTCCTGCGCGGCATAACGGCTGAAGCACAAAAAGAACTCCTCAAATCGGACATTTGCGCTTTTCCGTCCGCTTTTGAAGGCTTTAGCTTGGCTTTATCCGAAGCCATGGCTGTCGGCCTCCCCTGTGTAGGACTAAAAACAGCCAGTTGCGTCAATGAACTGATTGTCGACAATATCAACGGCTGTCTTGCCGACGGCACACCGGAAGACTTTGCCGCCAAACTGAGAATATTGATGGATTCTTCCGAAACCCGTCAGCGTTTCGGCCTTGCCGGCAAAGAAATGATGAAGCTGTATAATCCGGAAATCATCTGGAATAAATGGGAAGAATTAATAAAAGAAACAATAGAGAAACATCATGCCTGAAATTTCCGTCATCATGCCGGTCTACAATACCCAAACCCGACACCTGCAACCGGCTGTTGCAAGCATCTTAAAACAGACCTTTGCCGATTTCGAGCTTTTAATTATCGATGACTGCTCAACCACGGATATATCAGGCATCATAAAAGATTTTGCGGATCCGCGCATCCGTTTTGTAAAAACAGAAAAAAACGGAGGTGCCGGACAGGCACGCAACCTCGGATTATCTTTGGCCCAAGGCAAATACATTGCTTTGATGGATTCTGACGACATTGCCCGTCCGCATCGCCTGCAAACCGAATACGATTATCTTGAACGACACCCGCAAATTGACGTCCTCGGCGCTTATATGCAACGCTTTCCGCAAAAGAAAACACTGAAAGTCCCATTGAAACATGCAGATATTATTCACGAGAACATCTTTCTCAATTGTGCCTTGAACAACCCGTCTGTCATGTTCCGCCGCAATGGCGCAATCCGCTATGAACCGGATCGGCGTGTTGCCGAAGACTACGGCGTCTGGCTGGCTCAGGCTGATAAGCTGCACTTTGCCAACCTGCCGAAAATCCTGATTGACTACCGCTGGGAAGGTCAAAACATTACCGTTACGCACAACGGCAGACAAAGTCAGTCCACGGCCGAATTACAAACCGCCAAATGGATTGAAATTGCCCAATCCGGTACCATGCTTCAACCGTTGCTGATAAAATTTGTCTGCAAACAAACACTCTCGGAAGAAGAAATTGCGGAACTCGCGGACTTTATGGCCACCTTATTGCGCCAAACGCAAAAATCTTCTTTTCTCTGCCGCCCCCAAGCCGTAAAATATCTGCAAAAATTGCTCAAACGCATCATCCGCAAAACACCGGACAAAGACTACGCCCGCCGCTTATGTGTTTCTCCCCTTGCCCGAATGCTGAAGCTGCCGCTCTTGTTCAAACTCAAAATAAAGTTGACCAAATAATATTTTTTATGAAAGCATTAAAACGGCGGCAATTTTTTCTTTGCCGCCGTAATTTTTATCCCTTTTATTAACCCTTCATCCGCATTTTAAGTCTGGTCAGATACTTGAAAATGCTGAAATCAGATTTATTGCAAATGTCCTCACACCAGAAAAACATCTCCCACGGACGCTTGTTTTCCGAAGTCTGATAATAAGCATCGCCGACCACCATCTTCTTTTTGGCCCAATATTCGGCACTCTTGCTGTAATAATGATTAATCTGCACATTTGCCTTTTTCCGGCTGCTCCCCGGCATAAAAAACAAAAAGGCATTATCCGGCGCCAGTTTGCCCCAAATATTAAACCGGCAATAGTGAGACAGATGAAAATCCTTAATCCGCTTCGACCAATGCGTATTCAAAAACATTTTGGAACTGGAGATAATGTCGGAACAAACAGTAAACTGCTCAATCAACGTCTTTGAGCGGTCTTCTTCCATTATGCCGGCAGAACCGAACATCCGCCAAAAAGCCGAAACCAGCGGGTACCGCTCATAATTTTTGAGCCAGTCCTTAATGCTGTTCCACTGTACCGGACAAACATATTCGTCCAAATCAATAAAGCCGATCCAGTTGCTCTCATCGCTGTATTTTGCCACACAATCGTTATAAGCCGAACGCTGCCCGTGCTCTACCGGCCAATCCGTCAGCGTCACAATGCCTTCCTTGACATACGGCGCCAAAACCTTTTTATAATTGTCATCGGAAAAATTATTATACAGATAAAAATGCTCTATACCTGCCGTCAGATGATACTCAATCCATTCCCGCAAATATTTTCCTTCATTTTTAAAAATGGCACAGACGGAAACATAATATTTCTTGTCAAATTTCTGTTTCCGGTAAAACAACCGGATAAGAAAAAGGTAAAATGCATTCCGCACAACTTTCAAATACCCGCTCAATTTTTTCATGATTTTTTCCTTATATATGACAATGCCTGACAAGGTGTAATCTGATTACGGCCATTGTCAGGCTAAAAGTTACAATATGTTATTTTTGTTTGACTGTCTTTTTAATCAGCTCATCCCACTGCCCGGCCACAATCTCCGGCGCATAAGCCTTCATGTCTTCAACGGCATTTTTGCCAAACCTGACACGCAGGTCCTTGTCCGTCATCAGCAGCCTGAGTTTTTCGGCAAAGTCATCAACGTCCTTTGCCAGATACCCGTTATGCCCGTCCACAATCAACTCATTAACCGACGGCGTTTCCTTAAATCCGATGCTGGGCAAACCGATAGCCATACCATCTGCCAACGCCAGCGAAAACCCTTCGTGCAGACTGGCAAAAGCATGAATATCGGCAGTACGGTAAACATCCTGAATATTATCACTGAAACCCATAATACGAATATTTTTCTCAATCCCGTATTTCCGAGCCATAGCCATAAGTTCTTCATTATAATTCTGATACTTCTGCAACCCCCAGAACTCTACGACCCAGTCCGGAAAATCTTTTGCAATCTTGGCAAAAGCCTCCACAATCAGGTGCTGGCGCTTGCCCTCTTTTTCCACCCGCGCCACATAGATAATGCGCTTTTTTTCATTTTCCAAATCAACCCGCGCGCTCTCGGGAATTTGTACAACTTCATTCGGTACTGTCGCTACGTTAACTTCGCCGAAATAAGGCGCAATCGTTTTCTCATAAGACTTCATCAGCACATGAAAAACACTGACTTGCGCGGCACACTTTTTATAAATCTTCCATTTTGAACGTTTTTGAAAACGTCCGAGCATCGCCGGCGGATAACAATGCATCATCATCACAATCGGAATATTATGCTTTTGCAAAAAAGCCACATTATACAAATCAACCAGAAAATAACAAAAAATAATATCGGGCTTTTCTTGTTCAATAAATTTGTTAAAGCGAAAAACCGGAGTCCCCAGAATTTCTCGGGTTCGGTGCCATAAATTCACCAACGGATTTTTCGTTTTGCCGTTCAGATTGGTAAACTTAACCCCGTCCGGCAGAGTAACGCCGCTGCCCTGCTTGCGATAAGTGTCACAGACGACATGAACATCATGACCTTTCAAAACAAGCGAACTGACAAATTGCCCCAAAAATTTTGTATTCAAAACATTTCGGTCTTTTACCACCATAATCTTCATTTTCTCATTCCTCTTATTTTGGAAACAATCTTTTCAAAAAAAGCCATAAATCTGGGCGACGGCACCGACGTCCAAAAACAAACACTCAGTTTCTCAATACCCAGTTCCTCGCAAATATTCAGACGGTGATGCCCCTGAAAAAGCTGGTCCCGTGCTCCAAGATTGCGGTTAATCATCACAAAAATCGGCGACTTGTCATCATAACCGTTCTGCTTCAAAGACTGATAAAGCGTGTCATAACGCTTATGCCGCTCCTCCAAGCTCATAGCCCAGCGCTTGTTGGTCCAGTTATAGGCATTTCCTTCATCCCGCACACCGCGCTTGAGCTTCATTGCCAAAATATCTTTCAGCCGCATATGAAAACGCACAATCCCCTCCCGATAAAAACGGCGTTTCAGCGGCTTGAGCAAATTTATAAAAAATCCCAACAGCGGACGATAAGTATAATAAACAAAACGCACCGGATAATATTCCTCGCCGGCTGCCTGTGCCTTCTCCAAGGCTTCGGCACCGGAAAACAGCGTTTCTTTTTGTTTTTCCTTAAGGCTTCCCGCCATAACCAGCGGTTCGCCGCCGGCCGCATATCCCGCATTTTTTTCAAGCAAAAGCAATTCTGCAATCGGCAGCAAATAAGTCTCGGAAGAACAAGCCAGATATTTTTTCATGTAGTCTCAGGCCTTTTTCGGACGCAGCACGCCGGTCTTAATACTCTTGAAAACCTGCGCCATTTTACCCAGCTTTTTCATATCCGGCTGCGGTTTGAAAAGCTTGGTGTAAAGATAAAGCGGAAAGGTCATCGTCAACATCGGACACTTGCTGATTTTGCGAATATATTTCCAATAAGCAGAAACCGCACGCACATTAAGCTTTGCCAGAATATCCTTATCAAGATGCGGACGAGCATTGATAAAATCGTAATAAGCCAGAAAGCGGTCATGGTCGAGCTGGATTTTATTGCCGGAAAGATTACCGTCTTCTTTCGGCACCAACACCACATCGGCAAACATCTTGACAATTCCGTTGGCATAAAAAGCCGCACGCAAAGGAATGGTCTCGTCCTGAATAAACACGTCTTCATCGGCACCGCCGGCCTTTTGCAGCACATCACGCTTAATCAACTGCCCCATCCGCGTAAAACGCCCGTCCAAAACCGCACGCAACGCGTCTTTGCGATAATAATATTTGAAACCGCTTTTCATAAATTCGTTCGTCAGTTCTTCGGCAGGCTTTCCGGTTTTGGTAAAAGTTCCGTAAACCATATCGGCGTCATATTCTTCTGCCAGCGCAATCATTCTCTCGGTTGAATCAATCGGAAAAATATCGTCGGAATCCAGCATTCTCACATATTTTCCGTGCGCCAGAGCAATCCCCTGATTAATCCGGATAGAAATCCCCTGATTTTTAGGATTCCGCACAATCTGCACATTCGGCATCCCCTTCGTCATTTCTTCAATAATTTCAACCGAACGGTCTTTAGACACATCATCCACAAAAATAAATTCGGGATTTTTCAAACCGCTTTGGTTTAACAACGCTTTCAAAACTGACGGCAAAAATTTTTCTTTATTATAAACCGTCATCACAAAAGAGACGTCAATATCCGGCATTACAGTCCTCGTAAAAGTTAAAGTTTTGCCTTATCTTATGCCAAAAACCCCGCCTTGGCAAGCCAGAAAACAAAGTTATCAAAAAGGGCTGACACCTCAGCCCTTTCTTTTTTTATTTAACCTCAATCAGTTCATAAGCCCTGCTGCCGAGACCGATTTTTTCGGCATGGCTCAGACAGGCCTCCCAGTTAGTATCCGGATGCAACAGATGAAATTTGTCTTTGCCGCAGCAATGGTCATGACATTTCTCACTCAGTTCATTATCCGTCATCAATGCCGGCGCGTTAATGACCATATCGGCACAAGCCTGATCCAGCGCCACCGGATCAAACGAAGCGGCAATTCCCAAATCCGGCACAAAAGCGGCATCGTTTCTGTCCCAGCAATCACATTCCGGCGATACATTCATAATAAAGCTGATATGAAAATTCGGCTTGTCTTTCAAAACCGCCTTTGTATATTCGGCAATTTTATAATTCAGCTCCTCGGAAGAATTGTAACCGGAAACAACAGCACCGTCAAACTGGCATAATGCCACACATTGCCCGCAGCCCACGCAATTGTCATAATTGATTTCGGCCTTGTGCGTCTGCTTGTTGACATGAACGGCGTCATGCGCGCAATGTCTCTCGCAAACCCCGCAACCGACACAATTATCAACGTCAATTTTCGGCTGAGCCGAACAGTGCATTTCCAGCTTGCCGGGGACGGCGCCGCCTCCCATACCGAGATTTTTCAAAGTTCCGCCGAAACCGGCCATTTCATGCCCCTTAAAATGCGTCAGTGAGATGATAATATCGGCATCAGCCAGTGCCGTACCGATTTTCGGCGCTTTGCAATATTCGCCGTCAATCTCCACCTCGCGATAGTCCGTTCCTTTCAAACCGTCTGCAATAATCACTTGTGCCTGAGCAGAAAGCGGATTAAAACCGTTCTCCATTGCGCTCTGCAAATGGTCAACGGCATTAGCCCTGCGGCCGGAATACAAAGTATTGCAATCGGTCAAAAACGGCTTGGCGCCCAAACCGCGCAGAATATTCACAATTTTTGCGGCATAATTCGGCCGCAAATAGGCCAGATTCCCCGGTTCACCAAAATGAATTTTTAACGCTGCGAACTGGTCTTTGAAATCAATTTTCTCAATGCCGGCACGCTTAACCAGACGTTCCAACTTCCCGAGCAGACCGCCTTCGCCGCGCGCTCTCAGATTCGTAAAATAAACTTGTGATTTTTCCATAATGCTAACCTCCGTTCTGCTCCGAAGTCTAACCGAATAATTTATTTTTGCAAAGCTTATTTACAAAAAAACTTTCTGTTATAAAATAACAAAAATTTATTCCGTTTGATAATAAATACCGGAGAAAAAAATGGATTTCAAAACCAATGCCATGCGCATCCTTGACAAACAAAAAATTCCTTACAAACACTACTGCTATGCCGACAAACCGACAACCTGCGGAACCGAAGTCGCCGCCGTTCTGGGACAAAATCCGGCACAGGTTTTCAAAACGCTGGTAACGGTAAGCAAATCCAGACAGCATTATGTATTTATGCTTCCGGTAGACAAAGAACTTGACCTGAAAAAAGCAGCCGCCAGTGTTGGCGAAAAAGCCGTAGACATGCTCAAGTCCAAAGAACTGCTGCCGCTGACCGGCTATATCCACGGCGGCTGCTCGCCGATTGGCATGAAAAAATTTTTCACCACCACGATTGACAGCTCCGCCCGAAATTTTGAGACCATAATCTACAGCGCCGGCAAAATCGGTTATCAGATAGAAACATCCCTTGCCAACCTGCAAAAGGTGATTCGTTTTCAGTTGGCGGAAATCACGGAATAAAAAAAGCAGCCCTTTGAAAATCTCGTTGCCGTACTAGTCCGTCTTCAACTACGAAAGGATAAAAAAATTCTGGAACTACAATTTAAACAAGGTACAACAACAGCGGATATTCTAAATAAACAGGCTGCTCTGAACTGACTATATGAAACCAATCTGAAAATAATCTGAAATTTTATAAAAAATAAGGCAGCGTTGCCGACGCTGCCCCTCATAACGCTTTTATCTCCTGCAAGCCGCAAAAACATCATATGATTCAGAATACGCCTTTGTTTTTACATCCAAAAACCCAAGCAACGAATGAAACAGATTATCATGGGAGAAACTTCCGTCCTTTGCCTGACTGAGCAAACAAGCTTTGTCAATCTTTTTATTTCGCACCATTCCGTCGGACAACCACAAAAGCATTGGCACTTTTTTTTGCTCATCCGGTGCAATCTTATAAGGGATACCATGTAGATAAATATTATTTTCACCCAGCGATTCCCCATGGTCGGAAACATACAGCATCGCCGTATCATAGGATGGAAATTCTTTCAGAATATCAATTACCGAAGCCAAAACATAATCCGTATACAAAAGCGTATTGTCATACGTATTGACAATCTGCTCTCTGCTGCAATTCTGCAAATCGGCAGTATCGCAGGCCGGCACAAACTTCTTGAAGGCATCGGGATAACGCTTAAAATAAGTCGGCCCGTGGCTGCCCATGGTATGCAAAACAATCATCGTCCGGTCCGCCGCATTCCGGATATGCTCCCTCAGCCCTTCCAGCAGAACTTCGTCCTGACAATAATCACCTTTACAAAACCCCGATTCCTTGTGTTGCAGCATATTTTCCGTTGCCACCCTCTCACACACGCCTTTGCAGCCGTCATCATTCTCCCGCCATAAGACCTGATATCCGGCTGCCTGCAACAAATCCGGCAGATTTTGCGTATATTTGGCATTGACCGCATCAAAATTCCTCCTGTTCATATGAGAAAACATACAAGGCAAAGATATTGCCGTTGCCGTTCCGCAGGACGAAACATCGCCCCAAACCACAATACCGCGTTTTTCAAGCTCGGAATTCGTTTTTCTCTCATATCCGTACAAAGAAAAATTTGCCGCCCGCGCCGTTTCTCCTACCACCAGAACCGTAACCTGCTTTTTTCCGCCTTTTGACGTCAGAACCGGTGCGGAATCAAGCGTCACAAACTTCCGGTTGGCATTGGCCTGCCGCTGATAATGCCGGCCGACCGCATAAATATAGTTAAAAGTATTGACCAGCTTGCGCACCTGATTGTTGTTGCGCCCGAAAGAAACATATTCCTTATAAGAAGAAGCGGCAAATCCCAACAACACCGACAATAAAACAAAACTGCGGAACAAACGCCTTTTCAGTTCCTGTCCAAAGGGACGGTACTCGATTTTACCCAAGGCCACAACCGCGGCCGGCAAAACGCCTGTCGCCAAAACCCAAAGCATGGCCGGCCGCGTCACCATATCCAGCGCTTCTCTGCTATTGGTCTCAATAATATTCCGGTACATATCGGAATCAATAAAAATGCCGAGTTTGAACATAGCATAATTTGCCGCCGCCGAAACAATCAACAACAATACAGTCAGCGGTTTGGCCAGATACGGTACGATAATCAGATTAAAAAAACAATACAGCGGAATAAACATAAAAAACGGCAAAGAGATCGCAAAAACAAACGTTGCAACATTGCCAACCTCAAGATGCTGCCATAAAAAACGCCAGAAACTCAGGTTCAAAACCGTTGCAAAATAAACACTCAGCACAAAAACTAAGCGGCCGGAAGAAAAGACGATTTTTTTCATGGAAATAACTTTCATAAAATTATAAGAAAACCAGAATAATGCCAACGGAAAGCGGAATAAGCAGATTGTCGTCCAGCTTGAGCCGGTCTTCAAACAACTCACAGATTGTCGCCCCCGTACTGGCCAGCACACTGGCATAAGAAACCGGAAAAAGCGGATTCAAAACCAGCATTACATAAATGCTGCTCAGAAAAAAAGCTGCCGTTCCTTCCAGCGATTTCCGGTTGCGCAGACGGCGCGTTCCCCATATCTTTCCAAATACGGCAGCACAACTGTCAGACACAAGCATCACGGTCATTGCCACAACTGCCGCCTCTTTCGGAAAACATAACACACACAAAACGGCCGCTGCCAAAACATACAATGCACCGCTGGGACGAAAACGGTCTTTTTTAATCTCTTTTCCCCGCAACGTTCTGAGAAACAGCCGCTCAAAACTGTTTCTGGCCCATCTGATTTTTTTGTAACTGAAATATTCCACAGCCAGATCAATTGCCAAAAGCGCGGCAAAAACAATCAGGGCCGTATTTTTATCAGCCAGAAAAATAAACATCGGCATCCATAAAGAGCTCAAATGAATGGCCTTTCGCGACAACTCGGTCTTAATGCTTTTGTTAATATCCGTAAAAATGTTTAAAGTCATAAAATTCCTCCTCAGACAAACTTCGTTTCTCATAGCGGTATGCCCGTAATCTGAAATTCATCTAAAGCAAATTGCAAAAAAAATAAAAAAATTTATTTGAAATTTCCGGCATTTATCGATACACTTTCATACAAGGAGACAACAAAATGAAATTGCTTTTAGTTGAAGATGATGCCAAACTCGGCGCCGTTATTCAGAAACTTCTGAATATAGAGGGCTTTCAAACCGACTGGGCGCAAGACGGCAAAGAAGCCCTTGAATTTGTTCGGGACAACCGTCTCAACGCTTATGACGTGATTATACTGGACTGGATGCTGCCCGAAATCAGCGGCATCGAAATCTGCAAAATCCTGCGCGATGATTCAAAATACAATTATCAGGGCGGCATAATCTTCGTCACCGCCAAAGACAGTACGGAAGACTGTATAGCCGGCCTCAACGCAGGCGCCGATGATTATATTGTCAAACCTTTCCAGACCGGAGAACTGATAGCCCGTGTCAATGCCGTCAGCCGCCGCAAAACCAAACCTTTTATCGATGATGTTTATACCAAAGAGGCAGTCACGCTTGACAATACCCAAAACAGTATATTCCATCAGGGAAAAAAGCTCAGCCTCAGCCGCAAGGAATTTGACCTTTTCCGCCTGCTCTTTATCAACCACGGACAAATTCTGCCGCGAGCCACGATATTTGACAAAGTCTGGCCCGACAAACTTGATACGGGACCTGCAAGTTTGGATTCGCATATCTACATGCTGCGCAAAAAACTCAAAAACTTTGTTCCGTTCATCAATATCAAATTAATCAAGAACATCGGCTATACCATGGAAATCGGCAACAATGATTGAAAATATAAAAAAGAAACTTGTCCATAAATACACCGCCGTTATCACGGCAATGCTGCTGATAGTGTTCAGCGGCTGCTATTACATGTACCGTCAGATTATCACAAAATCAATCAATGACACCCTCAATGACTATCTGTTGGAAGAAGTCTGGGAAGCACAGGCTTCGCTCAAAATACATCAAAACGAGTTCCAGATACGCCAAAACGACGCAGACATCAATGCCATGAATCACTTTACTTTTTGGTTTCTGGGAGACAAACTGATCTCATCGGAAGAATCCATAAACCAAGATCTTTCGCAAAAACTTCAGCAGCGCATGCTTTCAAAACACTATCAGGAAAATACCATATACTACGAAAACGTCAAATCCAATAAAGTCAAATGGTACTTTAAAATGATGATGAAAAACCTGTATAATACCGATGGTCGAATTGTCGGAAAAGTTTTTGTTTTGGCCAACAACACGCCCATGAAACGCAGCTCTAAACAATATATCATATTCACCCTCATTATCATCTCTGCCCTGACCGGACTGGCCTGGCTTGTCGGCAGCTACCTTGCCGGCCGCGCCGTCAAGCAGATCAACATCATGTTTGACAAACAAAAACGTTTTGTATCCGATGCCTCACACGAACTGCGCACCCCTCTCAGCGTTCTGCTGGCATATGTTGAACTGCTGGAAAAACAAAAAACCGCACCCGATATCACAACGGAAATGAAAAATGAAATTCTGGGCATGTCCAAACTCACGTCCAATCTTCTGGAGCTTGCCCGCTCTGATAACAACCGCCTGCACCCGGAATATCAGGAATTCAATTTAACGGCACAAACCCGCAAAATTATTGATAATTTCCAACCGGTGTTTGAACAAAAAAAATTATCGGTCACCCTTGATGCTCCCGATGAGTTGCCCATAAGTGCCGACGGCAACCTAATCAAACAACTGCTCTATATCCTGATTGACAATGCCGTCAAATACACGCCGGAAAACAAAAAAATTCATATCGGTTTGCAACAGCAGAAAAATAAAAATATTATCTTAATCAGTGATGAAGGCATTGGAATTTCCGAAACCGATCAAAAACATATTTTTGAACGCTTCTACCGGGCAGAAAAATCCCGCAGCCGCAACGCCGGAGGTCTGGGACTTGGCCTCTCGCTGGCAGATATCATTGTCAAAGAACACAAAGGGCTGATAGAAGTCAAAAGCGCTCCGGAACAAGGCTCTTGTTTTATCGTCACTCTCCCGCGCTGAACATAATTGATTTTTATCTCAGATAAAGCAGGAATCGGGGGAATGTATATTTTTTTGAAAAATTTTCGAAAATTTCAAAAAAAATATACATTGACACAATATGTCATTTATGATACTATTTTTCTTGTAATAAAATTATTTATTAACCTCAAAAAAAAATAAAAATATGGAAAATTATTTTGAAAGATTACATCAGCTATTGAACGAGAACGGTTACAAATGTAATGCAGACGGTCGAAAATTCATGTATGAAAACATGCCTGCCATAACACCGCGCAACATCGGAAACGACTGGAAAAAAATATTGAAATACGCTGAAAAAGTCGGAGGCTTTAGCCACGGCGCCTATTTCAGCTATCGCAATGCTCAAAACGAAGTCGGCGCGGCAACGGCTCATAATTTGTACAATCTGCCCTCCGGCATGACAAACCCGATTCTGGTTTGCTTTGGCGGAATGATGACTGCACCGCTGTTTGCAATGGAAATATTACGTTTCTATGCCAAACAGCATAATCAGTTGTTACCATTTTTGGCAATTGGAAAAGAAGGCAACAAAGGTCTTTTTGAAAAAGTCTTTAACCGGAAAAACGGCATCATTATCCAAACAGAATATCAGGCCTACCTGAATATCATGGAAAAAATGGCACCGTCAGACTATGTCCGCACAAATGAACAGGCTTTTCAAGATACCGATACCGCCGGTAATCTGATAGAATTATACAACTTTGCCAAAAATCAGGGCATGAAAGAAGTGACGTATATTCTTTGCACCGGAAATCCGTTCTATGACAAACGGCTGTTTGCCGAATGGCTGCTGATGCTGAAAGATAAGAAATTCAGCGAAGTCAAAATCAATTTGGTTATCGCTCACTGCCCACTCTTCTTAAACGCACATGTACCGGAAGGACACATATCCGAACTTCTGCTCGGTTATGCCGCAGCAAGTATCGGCCCGTTAATGAAAGATACAATCTCCTTTGACGGTCAAACATCTTCTTCCAAACCGGAACGTTATCTGATGCCGGAAGTGCAAGAAACAGATTGGGAACAGTTCCGAGACCTGATTTGCCATTTTTCCAACATGGGATGGCCGAATTATCAGGAAATTCTGTACGGTATTGAGCACAAAGAAGCCGTGGCCAATATAATCATTTCTGATTTGCAGGCTCGCCAAAGCTTCACCGCTCAAGACTATGACAACGGAATTCTCGCTGACATTGCCGATTACCAAAAGGTTATCGGTAAATATGAAAACGGAGACTTCAAGGAATATCTTAAAAACACACCGGATACACCATACTTTAATTAATAAAAAAATGTTGTATTCTTCCCCCCTCTTCATAGGGGGGTTTTTCTTTTTTAAATACTACCGCTCATCCGCCTTATACAAATTTTCGAAAAAAAACATCACATTTCCCCCAATATCAGCTTGACATGACAAAAATTTTGTACTATAAATTTAGACGATAAATTTATTATTAATTCAAATTTTTATTTTTATGAACACATTATTAGGTATTTCCGAGACAAGTTTTTCAAGTCCTTTAATGATCGGTCTTGCAGTCATCATCATTGTAGTTTTGGCGGTTTTCTTCTGGATAACCAGACTAAGACGCGTTGTTGCTCCCAATGAAGTGCACATCGTGCGTCGCGGCAGCAAAACCGAAGTTTATGGCAACGTTGATGAACAAGAAGCCTCAAACGGCAATGTTTACTACGAATTTCCTGCTACCATTCCGGTATTGGGTGTTGACGTATCTGTTTTGCCCTTGTCCGTTTTTGATGTCGATTTGAACAATTATGAGGCTTACGATGTTGACCGTCTGCCTTTTGTCGTTGATATCAAAGCGTTCTTCCGCATTGCTGACTACAAAGTTGCTGCTTCCAGAATTCTGACTTTCGATGAACTTCAGGCGCAACTAACCAGCATTGTTCAGGGTGCAGTTCGTTCTATCTTGGCCAAAGAAGATTTGGAATCAATCATGAGTGAACGCTCCAAATATGGCGAAGACTTCACCACGGAAGTCGGCGGACAGCTTAAACACTGGGGCGTTGAACCGGTCAAAAATATTGAGTTGATGGACATCCGCGATGCCCGCGGCGAGGAAGTGATTGCCAACATCATGATGAAGAAAAAATCATTGATTGAAAAAGAATCCCGCACTACCGTCGCCCAAAACAATCAGGCAGCGCAGGAAGCGGAAATTCTGGCTCAACAGGAAGTCGACTTAAAACAGCAGGATGCCGAAAAAGCAGTCGGTCTGCGCAAAGCCGACGTTGCCAAAGAAGTCGGCATTGCACAGGAAGAATCAGCTCAGGCTGTTCAGGAAAAAGCCAAGGTCACTGCAGAAAAAGAAATGGAAGTAAAACGCGTTAAAGAAACGCAGGAAGCGGAAATTAAAAAATCTGTTGCAACCACCAACGCCGAAGCGGAAAAACAGGTAACCATTACCAAAGCCGAAGCCGCGAAACAGGCAAAAGACCTGAACTCACAGGCTGACTTGATTGTAATGCAGAATGAAGCCGAAGGACAATTGGTTAAAGCCCAAAAATCCGCCGAAGGTATTCAGGCTGAAGGTGAAGCTAAAGCTCTGGTAGAAACCAAAATGCAGATGGCTCCGGTTGACGCACAGTTAAAACTGGCTTCTGAAATCGGCAGTAACAAAGAATATCAGGCTTACCTGATCAGCATCCGCCAGATTGAAGCCATCCAGATTATCGGTATCGAACAGGCCAAGAACCTTGGACACGCCGATATCAAGGTTATCGCAGGCGCAGGTTCCGTCAGCGATGGCGCTAACAAAGCTGCGGGAATATTCTCGCCCAACAGCGGTTTTAACCTTGCCGGTATGCTGGAAACTTTCGGCTCAACTGAAGTTGGTCAACAAATCTTAGATAAACTGGGAGCCAAAACAGTTGATTAACAAGTCTTGGAAAAAGCAGGCATCAAACCCGAAGATGCCCCCAAGGATAAGACCGGATTTGATAAAATCTGATAACGTCTTATCCTGACAAAAAGGCAATTCCCTTCAGGGAATTGCCTTTTCTTTGTTTACCTTATCAGCAAATACCTCCATATAAAATAATCACTTGAACAAATCAGCAAAAGTGTTAAAATGCTTATCTAAAATAAATTTTATGGAATTATTATTACTAAACTTTCATAAGAATTCGGTTATTAACTTATATAAAAAATTCATATGAAAACAATTATTAAAAAAATTAACAGTCTTAGCAAAAAAATTTTATTGCTGACTGCTTGCGGAATGCTCAGTTGCTGCGGCACTCACAAAAACCTCAACACCGGAGCTGCTTTAATCGGTATGGACAATCCCTGGATTGATTGTGGAACAGACTTAAATTTGGCAGCTCAAAAAGCTGGTTTTACGTTTCCTCTTTCGCTGTCAAATTACACCGTCAGAGCAATGAATGACATGATTGAAGTCACCTACCCGCTCGACAAGCACAGAAAGGTATCTGTCAGAAAAAGCGAAACAGAAAGCAATGGCGGCAACATTAGCGGAGATTATACCAATTATCCGATTACAGATGAAGTCTTAATCAAAAGCTGCGTGCCAATTAAGCTCAAACGCGACCAAGACAAAATTTATATCATGTATTTTGGCGCAGAGTCCGGATATTTTTCAGCCCGCTGTCCCCAAGGGATAAACCTGCAGGAAGTGGAAAAAATATACGAAACCATCGCTGCAGCAGAAACATCAAGCTTATGGCAAGAAAACTAAACACCTTAAAAAATGCCCTTCAGGGCATTTTTTTTCAAAAAGTTCAATACGTTTCACCATTTATCAAGAACATTTTTATAATCATTTTTTAGCCAGTTCATAGCTTTCATCAACACGGCGGCAGAGTTCTTCAACAGGCACAAAACCGTCAAAGACAATGGTCAGCCAGTGCTTCTTGTTCATATGATATCCGCGAAAAAAATGCTCGCCGTCCGCCAGTCTTTCTATTTCGCCGCTTTCTGCGCGCAAGTCCAATATTTCAACCTCATCATCTCCCGATAAACCGAGTTTGTTTTTCCGAACCTGCAAAAAAGCCGCATACCATTTGCTATTATCCTGCCGGCGCACGATAGCGTTTCCTGAAAATTTCTGCCATAAAAATTCCGGCTCATCATCATATTTTTGCTTGATATATGCAATAACTTCCTTCGCTTGCAACGACTTAAAAATCTCAAACCGGCAACATTCCCGCGCAATCTTTTCCAAAACCTCCGCCCAAGCCGTCCTGACTTTGCCTACAAAAGCCCCTTCTGCCTGCGGAACTTTAACCAACACATAGGGTTCGCCGGTTTCACAATCAAAAACATCGGCAGACAACTTTCCGTCTTTTGTCACAACAACCCAAACCTCAAATCCGGTATTGCCCAAAACAGAAACATAACGATATCCGGTCTCGTCTTTAACAAAACCAAAAGCTTCAAGCTTGGAAAAATCAAAAGACCGGTTTTTAAAAAAAGTCTCAATCTCCGGCATGCACCCCCCGCCCGGTTTTGGTAGACTTTCGCAAACCTGCCGTTTCAACAGATTCCAGTTTCAACAACTTGTTTTTAACATCCAGACCGCCGGCATATCCGGTCAGACTGCCGTTGCTCCCGACCACACGGTGACAGGGAATAATAATGGAAATCGGATTATGCCCCACCGCACCGCCCACAGCCTGAGCCGACATCGTTTTTCTCCCGCTCTGCGCCGCAATTTTCCGTGCAATCTCCCCATAAGTCATTGTTTTCCCATACGGAATGTCACATAAAATCTTCCAAACCGCCTGCCGGAATTCTCCACCTTGCGGTGCCAGCGGCAAATCCGAGATTGCTGGCTCTTCTTTCCGAAAATACTTATCCAACCACTTTCTGGTTTTTACAAAGACCGGCAGATTTGCATTTTCTTCACCCTCTTCCGACAACGTTGCTGCATAATATTTTTGCTTTTCAAGCCACAAACCGGTCAGGCTTTCCCCATCGCTGGCCATCAGCAGCCGCCCAACCGGAGAATTATAATAACATAAATAAACCATCCCTTTTCCTCTGCTGTCCTGTTTTATGATGTCAACAAACTGATAACCGGCATTTTAACAAATCAGGAAAAAATTTCAACCTCTCTTCACCATATCCCTGACAAACCGTACGAGACAAACTTTATATGGATTGATAAAAAACTATCTTTCAAACCTGCATCTTTTCCTCTGCCTCACGGGCAGCAGAATTATCTATTTCTAAAGTAATATATCGGGGCGGAACATACCCGTCTTTCAAAACCAGCATATAATGTTTGATTGTCGCCCACGGCGAATATTTCTGATATTCCTTTTCCCCGCATATTCCCCGAGTAAACGGGGATTTTTCTGTAAGGGACGTAATAAAACAAAACAGCGCCCTGAAAAGGGCGCATGACAATAGAGTACAAATGCCGGTACAATTCCTGAACCGATTACTGTTTACATTTTACAAATCTGGATATAATTTCAAGACAGCAACACCACAAAAAAGCAACAACAAAAGCTATACCCACCCCTTGTCGCAGCTGCCGGATATTAACAGAACCGCTCTCAAGATACGACCCGTAAAAATATGCCAATATACAGCCCAGCGTCAAACCAGCTAATACTCCGGCTATCATTTCATGCTCGGTATCCGAAGAAGCTCCTGTTTCTCCAGTTTTCCGCAATAATGTGTCAACAAACATTGTCCCGCTATGAAAAACAAGCCTAATGAATACAAAAGATAAAATAATTGCAGGTATCATATAGAGATTTTCTATATGGCGCTCAATATTATTTAAAAATTCTCCAATATCCAGTACAGCTATAACAACAAACAAAATAAATGCCAAGGCAAATATCAGCCTCAAAATCTCTAAAGCACCAGTTTTGTGAACGGTCAAACATATTCCTGAATAAATAACCAGACCTATGCACATAAAAACAAAGCAAACATAAATTCCCATAATTATAATATTTATAAGTTAATAATAAAATCAGTTAATAAAACATATTATAATACAAATTCAAAAGCAAGAAAAAAACACCTGAATTTGCTAAACGCCTAAGATATTTCTGAGTTATTCATAAAACCTTGGAACCCATTGTTAATAATTAAACCTATGCGATTGCAATTTTAATTATAAAAACTAAACTAACTGTAAAATACAATTATTAATAAGGAAGATCAAATGGCAAAAAAATATTCGAATGGTAAATTAAACAAAGAAGTATATTATATGACATTATCCGATATTTTTAACAAATTTACCCCATTGGTCATTCCTGCGTATCAGAGAAGTTACTCTTGGGAAGATAAGCATATAAAAGATTTAAAACAGGATATAGAAGACATAAAGGAGTTTTCCAAAAAAGAACATTTTACAGGAACAATAGTTTTATCAGAAGACAAACATAAGTATTTAATTGTTGATGGACAACAAAGATTGACAAGTTTGTTTATCTTGCTGAAATCTATATATGATAGGACTAATGATCAAAATTTATTTGAGAACTATATCATTCAAAAAACAAATAATGATTCCCAAAGCAGACTGTCTACACAAAATGATACAAATAATTTTTTTGAAGAATTTATCGTGGAGAACAATGTCAATATAGATGTCGAAATATATTCGCACAAAAGAATAAAAGCAGCAAAAATACAATTCGACGAATGGATAAATAATAAACAATTACAAGAAATAAATGATATATTAGACATTATAACCAAGAGGCTAAAGTTTATTGTTTACAAACCCAATAATTATTTAAACGCCCCGGCAATGTTCGAAATAATAAATAACAGAGGAAAAGATTTAAGCGAAATAGAAAAAATAAAAAATTATTTTGTATATATAGCAACTTCACTGGGCGAAAATCATTCTTTGCACAAAAAAATAGCCGAATCTTGGGAAGGAATGCTTAAAAACTTAAACAGGGCAGATATTCATACTATTGAAGAGGAAAATAGCTTTTTGCGTGTTTGTTTTATCACTTTTTTCAGTTCAACTAAATTAAAATACCAGAACATATACAAAACATTAAAAGAGGAAATTTTCCCAATTAAAGCCTTTAGTCAAGAAAACACCAATACAAGCGATAAATTAATGAAGTTTCTTCGCTTTATACAAACGGCATCGAAATATTACTCATGTATCGTTAGATCAAGTAACTGTAACCCTATAATAAATCAACTTCCCAACACGACTAATTTACAGATTAAATATTTAGCTTGTCAAAAAAATACATCATCAATTACCCCTTTATTTTTAGCCATAATGGCCAGAGATGATTTAACACAAATTGAACAAGATGAATTACTCAAATATTTGGAAATTTTAAATTTCAGAATGTATGTTTTACCAAGAGTATTAACTAGATCAGATAATGGCCAATCTGAGTTGTATACCATAGCTAATCAATTTTATGAAAAACTACTTTCAGTTGAAGAATTGAAAAATAAAATGGTAAATATATCTCTTTCTTGGGTACCTATAACAAAATTTGTGGAAGCTATGAGTCTATCAGATGACGACACATATGATTTTGCAAGTTGGAGTGGATTGAAATATTTTTTTGCCAAATACGAAGAATACCTTGAAGATAACATAAATAAAACATTTGATGTCGCCTCAATTGAAAAAACAAGAAAAGACTGCAAAAGTGGAGATTATTTGTCTATTGAACATATATGGGCCCGAAAAAATAGATTACAATACGCTGCAGAAAATTATATCGCCAAAAGAAGACTTGGAAATTTAGTTCTTTTAGAATTAACCCCTAATATTTCTGCGGGAAATGAAGATATAGAAAAGAAATTAAACGAAGATAATGATATTGAAAGCCGAATTAGTATCATTGATAAAACAAACTTACTTCAAGGAAAAGAACTAAAAAAAATTTTTTGTTCAGTATCTCAAAGACTAAAAAAGCTCCAAAGAAAAGGAAAATGGTATTATTGCAGCCAAGGTGAATACCTGGATGATGAACGTGAAAAAAAATTAATCAAGTTCGCAATTGACACATGGCATTTTCCCAATGAAAATACCAAAAAAGCAGAGAAATTATTAGATGACAAGTTTAATAATTAATATACCTTCAAAAACTGAAGGTATCGCAATTGGTGATACTTAACTCACAATTCACGAGCTATTTGTGATTTTATAATTTCTTTTGACTTTATTAAGAATGTCATACTATATATCACATCAGTAGCGTTTTATTACAACGAGATTGAGGAAAGTATGAAAAATATTCCTACCGTATATTTAATCTGTGGTTTTCTCGGAGCCGGAAAAACAACCTATTCTAAAAAGTTGACTCAAGAAACTGGTGCAATTCATCTAAACCCCGATGAAGTTTGTATGTTAAGATACACTTCTGAAGAATATGAAACCAATTGGGATTTTTGTTTTGCACAAACGGTTGACTATCTTTGGCAAGAAATTGCTACTTATATCAAAAGAAATAAAGATGTTATCTTTGATATGGGTTTCTGGACTAAATTATCACGCGAACAAGCCATCAACAAAATCAAACAAATGGGCGGATATCCTATAATTTATTATATCTACGCCCCTGATTCAGTCTTAAAACAAAGGCTGACAAAGAGAACCGGAAAAATTGCCGAACAAAATCTCTTACATTTCGATAGTATAAAAAAATCTTTTGAAGAACCTTCTCAAGAGGAAGTATTTATAACTGTTAAAAATTATTAAGTTAATAATCCTGAGACCAAACAGAATTCAAACTCTCTCAACCTATTGAAAAATAAAGAAACATCATCAAACGAGTTCGGAAGCTTCTCTTAGCTTTGCAAGGGAGAAACGACCGCGGCAAAGGTTAGTTGTTCGCACAAGTAGGAAAACTTTTGTTTTCCGTAGCTGTGCAAAATTCTCCCAAAATGACATTTTAAAATTTACAACATTCGAACTCGCTGAAAGCCTTGCCCCACATAGCAAAACAGCACCCTAAAAAGAGCGCCGCTTGCATTGGTGATGCTTAACTTAAGGTTCACGAACAATAAGCAGGCTTTAATGCTTGCGAATAATCTTTGCAAATTTATTTATAGCATTATTTAATTTTGAGACTATCCAAGGCCGCTTATCAATTCGCAGCTTCATCAATCGCATTACAGACAGTAAATCGTAAAAATCACTGGTCTTATAACCTAATGTGTTTTTACCCGATTGAAAAACATTAGGTAAACTCTTGATATGCAACATAACCTGATCGGTATCTTTATATTCTAATGTAAATTCAAAAGAATCTGGCAATTTTATATCAAACAAGTGAGGATTTTTTTTATATTCTTGCAAAGCATAATTGAAATCGGTTTTTATAGCATTGATAGCGTCTTTAGGCGATAAAAAAGAATCAACACTAAAATCTTTAACAATAGTTCCAATAATATTCGGACAAAGTTTTTTCGCTTCTGCCACTGCACCATTATCACCTGATATATAAACGACAGGAATATGAAAATATACGGCAGTCAAAATACTAAATGTAGTTTCACCGACAACTTCTCCGTTTAAGGTTAATTTCTCAAAATTGCGAGAACTAAAGGTATGAGCTAAAGGCGATAACCCTGAGCCTCCTGCAGCGTGATAACCGTGCAACACCGCAAAGTCAAAAGGAAATAGATTAATTCCTTTCATCATATTAGTCGGATCTTTATCCCAATAATCAATAACCTCCACATTAGATGAAAACTGATTTTTTAAAATATTTTTAGCACTTCCGTGTCCATCCCTAATCATAATTTTATCTTGCTGAAATAAACACTCCGCCATAGCTTTAAGCTCATTTGTTTGAATTTTTTGAAACTTTTTGTAATCAGGACCGACTTTACGCACATCAGACCATTCTCTTGTCTGTGCAATACCCTCCATATCGCTTGAAATATATATATTCATACTAACTCCTTTTTGCAGATAATAGCAAAAATTATAAAAGATTTGATAAACTGCTCCTAGTTTTATTACAAACGAGTTCGTAAAATTCTCCCAAAATGCGCTTTTGAAATTTACAACATTCGAACTCGGTTAAGTACTTGATTTATAAAAGAAAAACGGCAGTTTTTATACCTGCCGTTTGTATTGGTGATCCTAACGAGACTCGAACTCGTGTTTTCGCCGTGAGAGGGCGACGTCCTAGGCCGCTAGACGATAGGACCACTGGTTAACAAACCGATTTATAAAGTAAAACCGGCAATTTTGCAAGCACTTTTTCAAATATTTTCAAAATTATTTCAGGGCGGCTTCTTCCCAGTTTTTCAACCCGATTTTCTGCCAGTCAATCGGAATATTTTCGACCATCTGCATTTCGGCCATATAACTGTCTTTAATATTTTCCAACAAAGTTTCCACAATCACCACAGCCTTAGCTTTCCGCAATTTGTCCCGCACATCCGGATGAATATAATCTAAAATAATCTTTTGCTCGGAATTGCGCAAAAATATAGCATGATCCTTGCCATCATAAATAATTTTCGGCATTTTCGGATGATTTTTCTTGGCAGTCAGAAAAATATAAATTTCCCCTTCCTCTCCTTCGGCAATACAAAATGCATTTTCTGTAGCGTATCCTGCCATTTTCAATCCCGATTAACGGCCTCTCTGCATATTCTTCAAAGCAGCGGCATTAGCATAAACCTGCTTCATCTCGCCATCTTCATTTCCGACTTCAACCGTAAAAGGAACATCCTTTTCTGCAATCGGAGCATCATTTGCCGGCAAATCATAAGCCCCTGGAACTTTTTTGGCCAAAAGCTTGCCCAACCCGACGACCACACCGCCAACCATCACCATTCCGGCAACAGACGATTTTGTTTTAGCATCAGCGGCCCATTCGCGTTTTGCCAAATCAGCTTCCGGATCTTTCAAAATATCATCAGCCTGTTTGGCATACTCGGTATTCAAAGCCAACGCACCGCACAAAGTGCTGCCGACCAAAATTTTATTTTTTAATTCCATAATTTATCTCCTTTACCGAATAATACGCTTTAAAATTTTTACAGCAAAAACAATTAATATCTTGTTAACAACAAATTATGCTACCGGCCGCCCCGCTTTCTTGCTTTATCCCAGTTATTTTGCTGTGTTTTCTGCTTTCCCGCACCGTCCGGACGGACATAAACCGGCGCACCGACATCAACGGCTGAAGCATCACGATATCCGTAATCTCTCAAAGTTCTGACAATATTCTTTAATTTACTGGAAGCGGTGCTGACATTATCTTTAACCGCTGTATCAAAACTCTGGCCGGATTTCCCTCTGGTATCTTCCTCAAGCCTTTCTGCCGCTTTTTTAACATTTTCAGCTTTCATGATTTCATACAACTGAACCAATTGGTCGCAGCTAAGATCTTTAAACTTCGTCTTATCCCATTTAGCCAACGGAAAAGTCTGAGCAAAAGCCTTCTGTTCCTCGGCCAGATTAAGCCTGCCGTCCTCCACAAAATCCCGCAACGACTTGTCTTTATATTCATTAAAATACAAAGAAAGCTCGCCGGCCGTATCCATGGCACCGATAACGTCTTCGGCTCTTGCTCGCTTATCCTTGCTGCCCTCGGAAATTGTCTTAATATCATCCTGAATCTTATCAAAAGCATCGGCAAACGGTTTATAAGTCACTTCATTCGCCAGTTTCTCCGCCTGTTTTTTCAGAGGATTTTGATTATTGAAATTATTTTCTTCCATCATCTGGGTCATCAAAGTTTCAGACAAACCTTTTTTAAACTCCAACAAATCGGTATCAGACAGATTGTCTCTGGCAATTTTAAGAGCTTTCATCACATCATCTTCGTTCCATTTGATATCTTTTGTGACAATGCCGTTCTCTGCCTCACATTCCAGAATAACGCCGCGAACACCTTTGTTATCCTTGTCTTCCATCGGCTTTTCGCTTTTTTGAACCTGTTTGCGTAATTTATTGGCCATTCGTCTTTTATAACCGGCTAAATCAACCAACTTGTTGTCAGCAGCTGCGGCCAACATACCGCGGGCATGTTTTTCACCCAGATTAAAAGTCGGCAAAACACCGGCCTGACCGCAGGCTTTTCTGAAAGTACCTTTGTCTTGATCTGTCAGATTACCGAATTCAATAGTCAAATATCCCTGCGCCTTCATCATGCTGACAATCTCATCTGCATATTTTCCTGGAATTTCCTTGTCTGCAGGTAAAGCATATTTCATACGCAACGTACCATTATCATTCTTAAACTTCAAATCAATTTCATAATTAGACTTAAAAGACTTAGTCTTGTCATCCCATAAACCGTCTGACGCACGTTGATCGGGAGAAGCATAAATCCGGTAATGCAGCCAGCCCCCCCATGTATGCGTCTTAAAATAACAGGAATCTTTCTTCTTGGCTGAACGGACTTCCATAAATGTCTTCATATTTTTTTCAATCTTACTCAAATCAGGCCCGTCTTTCTTATCTTCTTTTCCTGCCTCAGCCGTTTTCACGGCCTGCTCTTTTTCAGCCTGAATTTTTTCCACTTCATTACGGACAAACTCACTCTGCTGCTCCGGCGGAAGTTTTACGGCCTCGGCGGCAATCCGTTCTGCGGCAGCCTTGCTGCGACTGACTTCCTCGTCAACTTCAGCTTGCTCTTTTTTATCTTCCGCACTGTTGCCATACCCTAAAACAGCATGATTTTCTTCATTATGATAAGCCTGTTGAAACTTATTTTTAAATTCCTCTTCTATATTTGCCGGAAAGGAAATATCAGAAATATTGTTCATCCAGCAAAATTTGGCTAAATCCCTATACTTGTCTTCCGTCATATTCTCAGAATTTTTCAATACCAATTGACCGTTTGAAACCGCCATTGACAAGTCAGAAGGCTTCATATGATCAACTACCAGATAAAGCAAATCTTCACCGCTCGGCAGTTTTTTCTTTTCAAAATGAGAACTTTCCGCCTCAAAAGAAGAATCAAAACGGTCTTTAAAAGTATAAAGGCGGGCAAAATCCTTCATAAAATCGGCTTTTTTATCTGCGGCAATATTTTCAACTCCTAATTCTGCCGGAATTTTGTCAGCTACACTTTCCGGAGAAAACTCGTACTCACCGTTGAAATCATTTTCTCTGCTGCTTTTGAAATTAATTGCCCGAACCATTTTTGCCTCTCTGTCAGTCATCAAATTATTGCTTTCATCATAGCACAGTCAATATCGAAACGCAATAACTTTTGACAAAAATATTCATAAAAAAAAACATATTATTCTATTAAATATTTTTATTGATGTTTGAAACCTCAAGTTTTTATCCTAAAATATCTACAATAACAATACTTTCCCAAAATAAATATTGACAAAACATAAAAAAGACATAAAATAAAAAAATATTATTTATTAAACTTTTATGTATATAAAACATGTTAAGAGAAAAAATGAAAGAAAGATTTAAGATTTTCGGTTGTGTTATAAGCCTTATTATCAAAGACAATAAAGTTCTGATGATTTTAAGAAAAAACAAACCGGACTCTGGATATTATAATCTGGTCGGCGGCCGCATGGAAGAAGGAGAAACCGTTCCTCAGGCTATAATACGTGAGATTCAAGAAGAAACCGGCTTAAATGTAAATAAAGAAGACATAAGTGTAGTTTCAACATTACATCGCCTTTGTGATAACGGAAACTATAATTCTATTGAATTTGTTACGCTTATCAAAAATTTTACAGGTATGCCACAAAATCTTGAACCCCAATTCTGCGAAAAATTGGCATGGATTGATATCAACAATATGCCGGAAAATATTTCACCATATGCCCGTACTGCAATTGAAAATTATAAAAATAAAATAGTATTTTCCGAAATTGATTACTAAAATCTAACAAAAGGCACCTTTGAAAAGGTGCCTTTTGCCTGTAAAAACTCGTTTTTCAAAAAGTTTGATAAGAACCTGTGCTACGCTGTTTTTTTCGATGACATGCACAAAAAGGCACACGAGAATTTTGAAACACAAACCTGACTGATAAAAACCCAGAAAGCGTCCTTTCAGGCCGCTGTAAAAACGCGGAGAAGCGCTAAGTAAAAACAACTGCGCTCCGGTTGTTTTTGTCTGCAAGCTCTTTGGAACATCTTGGCAAGCAAGGAAAGCATGAGCAACCGCAGCGAGCCTGGATGCCTAAGTCAGATAATAAGAAAAAATCTTTAAGATGACAAGCGCGTACATAGACGTACGTAACTTAGCCTTAAAGATTTTTTCTGTATTAATAGACCATTATACGCGTTTTTACCAAAAAGTTTGATAAAGGTCGGTGCTGCGCCGTTTTTTTTTCGACGACGTGTACATATAGCTACACGAGAATTTTGAAACGCAAAACTGACTGATAAAAACGCAGAAAGCGTCCGTTCAGGCCGCTGTAAAAAATGTGGAGAACGAGAGAAATAATAAGATTTTAGGGTGGAGAAAGCGGAGTGTACATAGAAGTACATGAGCATTTCTCCAACCCGCTAAATCTGTATTAGTTCTCCGTTATACACATTTTTACTTTTGGAGGACTACAACGCCCGGCAACTCCTTCCCCTCCATCCACTCCAGAAAAGCACCGCCGGCAGTGGATATGTAAGAGAACTTGCTGGCAACACCTGCATTTTCAAGAGCCGAAACCGTATCACCGCCGCCGGCAACCGTCAGCAAACGCCCTTCCTGCGTCAATACGGCAGCACGTTCAGCCACTTTATTGGTCGCAGTATCAAACGGTTTAAGCTCAAATACGCCGAGCGGACCGTTCCAAACCAGAGTTTTGCATTCTTCCAGCTTTTTATTGATAGATTCGATTGTCTTGGCACCGACATCCATCAAAATCCAACCTTCAGCGGGAATATGTTCCAAATCCACGGTTTTATGTTCGGCATCAGCCTTAAATTCTTTAGAAACAACCACATCCAGCGGCAAAATAATTTCGCAGTTATTCTCCTTGGCCGTCTTCATGATCTCTTTGGCTGTGTCAATCATATCCATCTGAACCAAAGAATTGACCTCGTTCACAGTATCAATACCGCTGGCTTTCATAAAGGTATGAGCCATACCGCCGGAAATCACAAGCTTGTCAACTTTCTTAACCAGATTGTTCAGCAAATCAAGCTTGGTCGACACCTTGGAACCGCCGACAATAGCCATCAACGGACGCTGCGGATTGTTAAGTCCCTTCGACAAAGCATTAACCTCTTCTGCCATCAGCAAACCCATTGCAGCCGGACGCAGTTTTGCCGCGGCAACCATGGAAGCATGCGCACGGTGAGCGGTAGAGAAAGCATCGGAAACATAAACGTCAACCGGTTTAACCAGTTCTTCGGCAAATTTCTCGTCACCTTTCTTTTCTTCATTATAAAAGCGCAGATTTTCCAGCAACAGAATTTGATCATTGCGCAAAGACTTAACGGCTTCTTCAACTTTCGGCCCGATGCAATCGTCAACAAAAACCACATGCTTGCCCAGCGCTTTCTCCAAATCTTTGACAATATGGCTGAGAGAATTCTTCATGTCGCCCTTGCCTTCCGGACGGCCGAAGTGAGAAACCACCACAACTTTGGCACCTTTGTCCATCAAAAGTTTAATGGTCGGAACGGTACGGTCAATACGGGCTGTGTTGGTCACATGAAAATTCTCATCCATCGGCACATTCAAATCGGCGCGCAACATAACGACTTTTCCGTTCAAATCACCCAAATCTTCAATCATTTTATATTCAGTCATTTATAAATTCCTTATCTGAAAAAAAAAATTCCCCGCCTGTCCACAGCATCGGCAGTCCATATGCGATGAACCGCCTGTGCGCCGGAAAAGCGGGGAAACTAAAATTAGCCGTTTACTTTAGCCATGTGGGCAACCAGGTCGAGAACCTTGTTGGAATAACCCCATTCATTGTCATACCAGCTGACAACTTTAACAAAAGTCGGAGTCAGCTGAATACCGGCTTTGGCATCAAAGATAGAAGTGCGTGCATCGCCGAGGAAGTCAGAAGATACGACATCATCTTCGGTATAACCCAAAATACCTTTGAGTTCACCTTCAGAAGCTTTCTTCATGGCTTTGCAGATTTCTTCATAAGAAGTTTCTTTAGCCAGATTAACCGTCAGGTCAACAACCGAAACGTCCAGAGTCGGAACACGGAAAGACATACCGGTCAGTTTGCCGTTCAAAGACGGAATAACTTTGCCGACAGCCTTGGCAGCACCGGTAGAAGACGGGATGATGTTGCCGGAAGCAGCACGGCCGCCTCTCCAGTCTTTAACGGACGGGCCGTCAACAGTCTTCTGTGTAGCGGTTGTAGAGTGAACGGTTGTCATCAAACCGTCGGTAATGCCGAAAGCATCATGCAAAACTTTGGCAATCGGAGCCAGACAGTTGGTTGTGCAGGAAGCGTTAGAAACAAACTGAGTACCTTTAACATAAGAGTCTGTGTTAACGCCGCAAACAAACATCGGCGTATCGTCTTTAGACGGCGCAGACATCACAACATATTTTGCACCGGCGTCAATATGTCCCTGAGCTTTTTCTTTTGTCAGGAACAAACCTGTAGATTCAACAACATAATCAGCACCGATTTCGCCCCATTTCAGGTCAGCCGGATTCTTTTCGGCGGTAACGCGGATAGCTTTGCCGTTAACAACCAGTTTGCCGTCTTTAACTTCAACGGTACCGTCAAATTTGCCGTGCATTGTATCATAGCGCAGCATATAAGCCATATATTCAACATCAATGAGGTCATTGATGCCTACAATTTCAATGTCATTTCTTTTCTGAGCGGCACGAAAAACCAAACGGCCGATACGTCCAAAACCGTTGATACCAACGCGAATAGCCATATTAATATCCTTCCTTATATATAATGTGCGGAACGCCCCGCACCGGCATAGTATTTAATTCGGTGCTAATTTATCACCAAATACGATTTTTTCAAGTTTTTTTTGCCGTTGTTTACAAACTCCGGATTTTCTGATTACAACAACTTAATACTTTGCCAGATGGTCAAGAAAAGCCTCGGCAAAATCCGGACGTCTGTTCTGATAATCCAGATAATAAGCATGCTCCCACACGTCAAGCGTAATCAGCGGCTTCTGCCCGCGGGCAACCGGCGTATCGGCATTTGAAGTCTTAACCACTTTCAGCTTACCGTCCGTATCTTCGACCAGCCAGGCCCAGCCGCTGCCGAATTGTGAAGTTGCGGCATTTTTAAACTCTTCGCGGAATTTTTCATAAGAACCGAAATCGCGTTCGATTTTCGCCAGCAGTTCGCCTTCCGGCTTGCCTCCGCCGTTTTTCTTCATCGAATGCCAGAAGAAATTATGATTCCATGCCTGCGCCGCATTGTTAAAGACCGGCGTATACTCGGGCTTGTTATAAGTTTCTTTCACCACCCGTTCCAGCGGCATATTCTCAAACTCGGTCCCTTTGACCAGCTTGTTCAGGTTATCTACATAAGCCTTATGATGCTTGCCGTAATGATATTCCATTGTTGTTTCGGAAATATACGGTTCCAGCGCATTCATCTCATAAGGCAGAGCCGGTAAATCAAACATTGTTTTCTCCTTTTTATATTATTGCCGTTATCCGGCCGAAACTAATTTTGTGCCCCGGCCTCATGCTTCTTTATATAGGTATTGGTTCCGACTTCATCAAGCATTTTCTGTTCTTTATCGTTTTCTTCTTTAATTTCGCGTTTGCGGCGGTTGTCGTCCACAATCTCATAAGTCTTTTGTTCCTTAAACATATCGGCAATCCTGTCCCGCACTTCTTCAATAGCCTGCTGCATTTTGTCGATTGCAGTCTCCAGCGCCTCTTTTTTTTCAAGATAACGTTTGACGAAGGCGCCGAAATTTCCCAGTCCGGGATGCTGTACGGCATAAGCTTTCTCTGCCTCATAATTCTGATTCAAACGCGCAAATTCCACCTTAAGCTGATCCTGCTTGGTCTGCAAATCAACCAAAATCTTGCGCTGCTCGTCAATATTAAATTTTTGAATCCGCTGCAATGTCTTTAGAGAGTTTTTCATACTTCCCCGCTAGGCCTGCGGCACAAAAGGCGTTGCCAGAATATCGGCCAATTCCTGGTACCCCTGCTCCAAAGAAACCTTGTCTTTTTTGGTCTGGGATAAAAAGGCCTCAATCTTGGGATAATAAAATATAGCTTCGTCCACATCGCGATTCGACCCTTTTTTATAAGCCCCGAGACGGATAAGTTCTGCCATGTCCTCATAAGCCGAAATATATTTGCGGGCTTTTGCCACAAGCGCATATTCTTCCGGCGTATCACAATCCGGCATTGTACGCGAAATCGAGCGCAGAATATTAATCGCCGGATAACGGTTACGCTCGGCAATGGAACGGTCAAGCACAATATGCCCGTCTAAAATCGAACGCACGGCATCGGCAATCGGTTCGTTATGGTCATCTCCGTCTACCAAAACCGTAAACAAACCGGTAATCGTCCCGTTGCCCGCCCCTGGTCCGGCACGTTCCAGCAACCGCGGCAATTCGGCAAAAACGCTTGGCGTATAGCCTTTGGATGCCGGCGGCTCGCCGACCGAAAGCGCTATCTCGCGCTGTGCCATCGCAAAACGGGTAATGGAATCCATCATACAGAGAACGTCTTTATTTTGATCGCGAAAATATTCCGAAACAGCCATCGCCGTATAGGCCGCTTGCCGGCGCATGAGCGGGCTTTCATCGGAAGTCGCCAGCACCAGTACGGATTTTGCCAGCCCTTCGGGCCCCAGCACGTCTTCTACAAACTCTTTTGCCTCACGCCCGCGCTCGCCGATAAGCCCGATAACAGAAATGTCAGAACTGGTATTTTTGGCCATCATCGACATCAGGGTCGACTTACCCACACCGGAACCGGCAAAGATTCCCATACGTTGGCCTTTGCAAACCGTCAGAAAAGTATTGACCGCCCGCACGCCGAGATCGACTTTGCCCTGAACCCGGTCACGAAAAGCAGCCGGCGGCGGAGAAGATTTAATATAATAAGGCTTATCCCCCTTCGGCAGCGGTCCCTTGCCGTCTATGGCCTCGCCAAAAGCATTAATGATTCGCCCCAGCCATTCCGGATGCGGATAAATCACCGGCGCCGCATTTTCAACTTCTACCCGACACCCCGCGCCGATACCGTCTAACGACCCGTAAGGCATAAGCAAAAGTTTGTCATTTTTAAAACTTACCAGCTCGCAGGTTACTTTCTCGCCATGGGTAGAAAAAACATTGCATCTGTCGCCAATAGACAGATTCGAACGAATGCCGCTAACTTCGATAAACAACCCTTGCACGGCGGTGACCTGCCCAAAATAAGTGTCAGTTTCCAGCTTTTGAACCGCATCGCTGATATTTTCATACAAAGTCATCAGATAAAAATCCCCTTTTAAAAAAGAATTTTACATATATTTGCACTTTTTTCAGCAATTCTTCCGTTTTATTCACATAAATCATTATTTATATAATTTTTGTTAATAATTATTAACAGCCCCGATTAAAAAGTTAACAAATAAAAATTTAAGGATTATGATAAGGCATAATTTTAATAAAAGGGGCAACACCATGCGAGTATTACTTGTCGAAGACGATTACGCAATCTCCCAAAGCATTGAAACAATGCTCAAAAAAGAAGGCATGATTGTAGATACGACCGATCTGGGCGAAGACGGCCTTGAGATTGGCAAACTTTATGATTACGATATCATTATTCTGGACTTGATGCTTCCCGACATGAACGGCTATGAGGTCTTAAAAAGCCTGCGCGCCGCCAAAGTCAACACGCCGGTACTGATTCTGTCCGGCCTTTCCGAACCCGACAAAAAGGTCAAAGGTCTGGGCTATGGCGCCGACGACTATCTGACCAAACCGTTTGACAAAGCCGAACTTCTGGCTCGAATCCAAGCGGTCGTCAGACGCTCGAAAGGGCATTCCAATTCCATTATCCGCACCGGCGAAGTCGAGGTCAATCTGGATACACAGACTGTTACCGTCGGAACCAAAACGCTTCACCTGACCGGCAAAGAATACGGCATCATGGAATTGCTCTCCCTCAGAAAAGGCTCGACTCTAAACAAAGACCAGTTCTTAAACCACCTTTACGGCGGTATTGATGAACCGGAATTGAAAATTATCGATGTCTTTATCTGTAAACTCCGCAAGAAACTGGAAAAAGCTTCCGGCGGCAAGAACTACATCGAAACCGTCTGGGGCCGCGGCTATGTTCTCCGCGATCCGGATGAAAAAAAATAAATTTTTTACAATCAACGGACTTCAAAAAGCCTCTCCTTTACGGATGAGGCTTTTTTGCATTTCCGCCTTTTCCTCCTCTTATGCCTTCATCATCCCTGCCTTAATTTCTTTCCTCTAATCACTTCTCCACACTTCACTTTATTTTGCTATCTCTCCCTATATTTCTCTCCTGCATTCTCTCTCTTCAAACTCTAATCTTCTTCTCCTACATTTACATTATTCTGCCTGTTTTTTCTCATTTTACCCTTTGAGAATTTCTCCTTTTCCCATATACCCACTATTCCACTCTTTCTCTATTCTCCCTCTTCCGCCCCACACTTTACCCTTCCCTTCCTCTATTCATCAACCTTAATTTCTTCCCCACCCTCTTCCTCCTCACACTTTAGCCCTCCAAACTCATTCCCCTCCACTCTGCCATACTTCTCTCCTTAAACTCCTTTGGCCTTCCTTTCACCACTCACTTCATCTCTCTCCTGTCTTTTCTTTTATTCCCCTGCCACTCCTCACTTTGTCCCTCTCTTTTCATCTCCTACCTTCTCCTTCTTTGCACAATCCGTTTCTTTCATCCCCTCCCCATTCTCCCTCACCCCAGCTTTTTCTCCCTTCACCTTTCTTCCCTTTTCCTCTTACTCTTTTTTCCTATCCTCTGCCCATAATACTTCCCTTTTTCTCTCCGCAGCCCCAATCTCCCTCTATCTTTTTTACACAATCATCTTTTCTCATCCCCGCCGTT
>CAJUCZ010000010.1 GCA_910585375.1 uncultured Alphaproteobacteria bacterium
AAGTTCAGAAATGCAAAGGGCTTTTGGGGCAGGAGAAAAACTGCGGGGGGAAATACAGGGGATTGGGCTTGTCTGCTGGTTGGCGGGAGCGGCGGCTGTCTTGTATTTTGGAAAATATAAAAGAGAGGATTATATAAAAATAATAAACACTCATATAAAGGTGATGTTTAAAACAGGCACAATAAAGAAAATTAGCCGGAATATGTGTCAAAGGTAATTTAAAAAAATAAAAATTCCAAACGGTTAGTGATGATGGGTTTAATTTTGTCAAAAAAAGTTTAAAATAGGGCTGGATTTAAATGCTTTTTTATGGTATGGTAGCGCTGTCTTTAGGGAAAACTTCCGTTTTAATTAATTCGGTTTAGAAAATAGGAACAAGTGATGAATAAAAAAATTTCTTCAAAAATTGCTTTCAATTCCGGCGACTTTGTGGTTTATCCTGCCCATGGTGTGGGTAAGGTAGCTGATATTACAAAGCAGAAGGTTGCAGGAAGTGAACTCGAGCTTATTGTTGTGAATTTTGATAAGGATAAAATGACTTTGCGTATTCCGATGGCTAAGGCAGAAACGACCGGTTTGCGGAGAATTTCAGCATCCGATACGATGGATGAGGCTCTTGGTGTTCTGAAAGGTAAGGCCAGAGTTAAAAAAGTGATGTGGTCTCGTCGCGCACAGGAATATGAGAATAAAATCAATTCCGGAAATCCGGTTGCCGTGGCTGAGGTTATTCGTGATTTGTATCGCAGTGAGAATCTGGCCGAGCAGTCTTACAGTGAGCGTCAGATTTATGAGCAGGCGCTTGATCGTCTGGCTAATGAATATGCTGTCTGTCAGAATATTTCATCAGCAGATGCAACAAAAAAACTCTTGGAAATTTTAGCAAAATAAATTTACTGTTTCCAAAGGCCCTGCGTTTGCGGGGCTTTTTTGTTTGACTTTGTTTGTCTTTTTTTGTATCGTGGGGATGACAATAAAATTATTAATCATATTAAAATTATTTATTATGGAACATTTTAGTAAAGCTCAGTTAGAGCAGAGAATAAAAGAGCTTCTTTCCAATAAGTTGTCGGTGCCGTTTGACGAGGTAGATTTGTCTTCTGATTTTGCCGAAGATTTATGTGCCGATTCTTTGGATGTTGTCGAAAGCGTTATGCTGATGGAGACAGAGTTGAGAATTTTAATTTCTGATGCGGAGAGTGAAAAGGTTCATACCGTTAACGATTTGTATGAAATTTGTTTTCAAAAGCTTGCAGAGCGCGGGCGGATTCAAAATTAAAAACATTTACCGGCTATGATTGTGCTTGATGAAAAACAGCTAAGGACTTTAGCTGAACAAGGAAAGTTTCCTGTTTATTTGTATTGGGACGTTGTAAAGAAAAAATTTTGCTTTGATGTGGTTAAGAGAAGTGATGCTGTTGGCAGCATTTGGAAAAATCCGTTCAGCGAAGCCAAAGTTGAAACTTTTGTTCCGACTGATTTGGCTGAGCAGGAAATTTGCAGAAAGGTGAATGATATTTTTGAGCAGAAGTTGCAGGTTTATCCGGAACAGGTTGTTCCGTCTGCGGCGCCGTATTTCGATTTAGGTGCGGATTCTTTGGATATGGTTGAAGTTATTATGACCTTGGAAAAAACTTTTGGAATTAAGATTTCTGATACTGAAGCCGAAAAACTTCGTACAGTTGAAGATTTTCAGCGTATTTGTATCAGGCTGTTGGCAGAGAAAAAATCAACAAAATAAAAAAACGGAGCTTCATGCTCCGTTTTTTTGTATGTGCCGAAAAATCGTATAACCGTTGAGAGGTAAGAAAAGTATCAACATATTAAAAAAACATAATATTTTTTGGGGATAAAGGTGTTATAAAATTTTGACGCGAAATTTTTGTGAATAACTTGCGAGTCGGAATTACATCGGGGTTGCGAATCTTAAAAAGCTTAAATAAAAATTAACTATTCATTAACGAATTGCAAGAGAGTGACCAAATGTTCGATGACAGTGAGTTTTTATTCAGCCAGACCGATGATATTGTCGTTTCGGCTTGTCCGGTATTGATTGATGAAGAAAAAACAGTGTCCGAGAATAAATTTCTTTGGGGATATTATCTGTGTATTGAGAATAATTCTTCACGAAAGATCAGCCTGCTGGGGAAAAACTGGAAAATTACCGATGATAAAGGAAACTCTTTTTCTGATGATACTTGCGGTTTTAAGGGAGAAATCCCAGAGTTGGAACCGGGGGAATGTTTTGAGTATACCAGTATGGCTCCGATTGCCGCCTCAAATGCAGTTTTTTATGGTAGTTGCAAAATAAAAGCAGAAGGTCAGGACATTGCTAAAGAGGTTAAAATCCCAACCTTCTGTTTATCTGCCAAAAACAAGCCGGAAGTATCTGTTCATTAATTATCGTAAGTATGGACGTAGTTGTTGTCAGCAACATACATATTCAGATATTTGTGAATATTCTGTTCCATCTTGACGTTAAATTCATCAAAAAGTTTTTGGACCATTCCGTTCCAGTATTTTTCTTTTTCTATGATGTCGGTATCTGCCGGAATTATAAGCTCGCGCCAGGCAACAATTTCGGTTTGGGCGGAATCCGTACCGAGGTCGTCAGAAATTTTGAGTACGACATTCAGGTTGGCTTTGTAAACCAAGCGGTCTTTATAGAATAGTTTGCCGGATTCTTCGACCTCTTCGGTGACACTGGCGTCTTTGATGATGAAAGAAGCAATTTTGTTGCTTGAGAAATCGACTGCGTCCAAGCGGTCTTTGGCCCAAAGACGGGCTGTCTTTTCAATTGATATCGGAAAAAGCTGTTCAACATGCGGGCGTTCAAATTCCGGAATAAATTCGGAAACGATATCTATTTTATTGACTTTCAGCTCGATAACACCGGAATCCTGATAGCGGGGAGCGTTGTAGGTTTCAATTTCGGGAGCATTACTGACACAACCCGAAATAAATGCGGCAACGGCCAAAGCGCCGAATATTTTGCTAAATTTTATCATTTTTATGGGCCTGTAAAAAATTATAGTTACACCATGATTAGCGTAACTATAACAATTATAAATTAAAAAAATCTTAAGTTCTGCCGTGTCGGGCAGGTACGGATTACTGCTTTTGCAGTTCTCCGCGGTTGTAGACATAGTTTTCAGAGCAGAACTGGCAGGTGGCGGAAATTTTGCCGTTTTCACACATGGCTTCAATTTCTTCCGGCTTGAATGTTGCCAGCGTGTCACGCAATTTTTCGCGGGAGCAGCGGCAGCCGAAGCGGTAATTTTTTGTTTCCGAAACCGCCAGATCGTGGGTATGGAACAGGCGGGTTAAGATATCCTGCGCGCTTAATGCCGCGTCAAAAACTTCATCTGCCTTCAGGCTTTCCATAAAGATTTTTGCTTCGTCCCAGCTTTCGGCAATGTCTTCGCCTTCGCGAACTTTGCCGCCGGCTTCCGGAATTTTTTGAATCATAATGCCTGAAGCGTACCAGTCTTTGCCTTCACTTCCCGGAGTGTGGAAAAACAGTTTCAAATCCGTGTCAATTTGTTCGGATTGTTTGAAGTAGCGTAAGGCGCATTCGCTTAAAGTTTTGCCCTGCAAGTCAACAATTCCCTGATAAAGTTCCGTATCCGGCCCTTGATCAACGGTAAAAGCCAAAAAGCCTTCACCCAGAAAATGCGGTGCCGGTTCAATTTGGTCATCAGTTTTGCGCAGGTGCTGCGATTTTTTCAGACGTTCTTCGTCAAAGCGTGCACAGCCGCGGACTTTGCCGTCTGACGTAACATCGACAACGACGAGAGAAACGGGGCCGTTCCCCTGAATTTGCAGTGTGAACAAGCCTTCATACTTTAATGCTGATGCCAGAAGAACTGCCAGAGCCGTACTTTCGGCCAAAACTGCCGAAACCGGAAGCGGGTATTGGTGTTTTTCCAGTATGGTGTTGACAACGCTGTCCAAACGGGTCAGGCGGCCGCGAAAGGCTCCGTTGTCGATGTGAAAAGATACACAATTGTCAAAATTATTGTTAGGCAAAATCTTATTCCTTTGCTAAATTAAAACCGTTTACTAAATTTATAATGTATAGGCGGAGAATTTTCAAGTGTTTGCGGCGGAAGAAGTCAAAAAGGTTAAAACAGTTAAAAAAATTACACCGGTCAGATTGAGAAATATTGCCCTTTATTATTTGAAGCGTTATGATACAACAAAGGCTGCGCTGCGGCAAGTTTTGATGAAAAGAGTGAACGAGTATGCCTATTACAATCCGGAGTGTGACAAAAGCGAGGCGGTTAGCTGGATTGAAGACATTATAAGCGATTTTGAACGTTACGGTTATCTGGATGACAGGCGTTTTGCCGAAAACCGGTGTCGGGATTATATTGCCGCCGGCAAAGCAAAGTGTTATATTGTCGGGAAGCTGAAGGAAAAAGGCGTGAGTGATGATGTTATAGAGCGGTGTTTTGCCGAGCAGGAATATAACGCTTTTGATGCCGCCTTAAAGCTGGCAAAAAAGAAAAAGATTGCGGCTTTTCGGAAAGAGGAGAGGGAACGGCGAGAAATGCGCCAAAAAGATATGGCTGTTCTGGTGCGCGCCGGTTTTGATTATGATACTGTTACCGCTGTTGTTGATTATGAGCCGGCGGAGGAAGAGTGATTTGAGATAAATTTATTGCGGAAAATAAAAAAATACTTGATTTCTTATGTTTTGTTGTGTATGAAAGATAAAGCTGGGTCGGAAAGGCTCGTTTAATAGGGGTATAGCTCAGTTGGTAGAGCACCGGTCTCCAAAACCGGGTGTCGTGAGTTCAAATCTTACTGCCCCTGCCATTCATGATAAAGACGCTGAAAAGCGTCTTTTTTCTTTATATACCAAGCCCTTAGTTGAGTCCGTGTGAAGTGTGCCGATCAGAGCCGTTTCCCGCTTGTTACACGGACCCTCCCAAACAAAATCCTTTATTTTACAAGCATTTAATAAAGTTCGAATTCTATTGCCTTTCGGGATTATCTTTTATCCAAAGTCGGATTTGAAACTTGCGTAAAATCAACGTTTTTGACGTTGACGACGATTTATTTTTTTGATGAAGAAAATATACTATCAGTACCGGGGCCATATCCCGTTTGCGGCTAGGCTACTCCCATCCCGTGCGTGTATGCTTGGGCGGTACCTCTTATGGCTAGCTAAAAACCATTACTCCTAAAACAGATGTGTCAAAATTTGAACAAGCCTTTACGTGCGAGAGATAAAATCAGCCCATCCTCTTCCACTAGCAACTTACCTTATGACTTTTGACATTCGTGCATTAAAGGTCGAATTTAGGTTTTATACGTAATTTGTAGCAGTAAAAGCCCGAATAAGCTCAAAAAGCCGTGCAAAAATTTGCATAAGTTATTGTAAAATATATATTTATTGTATTTTTTCTTTTGCTATTTTAAGAATTAAGCAACTTTAAAACCAAAAACAAACAACGAAAAAAATAAAAAAAATGAAAAAAATTTAAAAAAGTCCGAAAAATTTCTGAAAAATCGCAGTTCTATTTAAATAGAGGGGCTTTTTGTTTGCTTCTCTTTGTTTGAACTAACAAAGCAAAAAACTAAAAGATATTGCCGCTTTAAGTAACCATTGTTGAAAAGTGCAGTTGTTTAAAGCCGGATCAGAAATAATTTGGATACGTCATTTTATAGGTTTCAACAATGAATCCCTGAAAGTTACGCCTTATCCAAATGGCAACTGAAGCTTTCGGGGATTTGCTTTATAACATAAAAAGAGGTTTATAAAATGACTAATTTTAAAGTAAATTTAACACATGAGCATGAAACCGCAATTGCTTGTTACTGTGCTCATCACAACATTGATTTTAATCAGGGCAATGCCTACGACGTTGTTATGGAAACGTTTAAAAGTAATCCGATTATTCACAGAACAACGGATAACGCGATCGGGGAAGTAACAGAGCATACTGTTACAGCGCGGATTGCAAGGTTAGTCGAATGTCAAATAAAAACGGTTGAACGTATTGCCGATAAAATTGCGTTAGTTAAGGAAAAACTTGAAAAAGAACGTATCCGTAAAAACATTGAAAAATCCGATATTGATACCAAGCCTGATTTAGAAAAGCTGGTTGATAATCTGTACCGCTTAAATATTGTTAATGACTACAGTTATTTGGCTTTAGTCTGTTTTCTTATGCAATTAAAATATACGCGTAATAATGAATTTACCGAAAATGATAAGACTTGCGTCTTTTTTAACGGCGTTGCCCGAAATGGTAAATCAGCAACAGCTAAAGCCATCTGCGATGTTGAAGAGCAATATGGGGTTATCTTTAAAGCTCAGTCCGGCAAATTGTTGGAAAGCACACATGAAGAACAGGTTTGGAAAAGTCATCTTAACTATTTTGACGAAGTAAAACCGGTGGATATTGACCGCGAATTATTATTAACAATCGTAAATGGCGGTAAAGTTGAAATCAACCCAAAGAACAAAAAACATTATAACTATCAGGTTAATACAAACAATATTTTCACCTCTAACGATGAAATCAGCCTCAGGCAACGTCGTATATCGGTTATAAAATTCGGCAATCGTTTAAATGGACGTCCTTTGGAAAACGGAACTTTGAAAAAAATTATCAATAACATTATGAACTCATTACCCGATTTTGAAAGATACTATGATATATATAATAAAGTGTCCGTCTACAACGAAAATGCGTTTAATCCGTTGGCGTTGGAATCAATTTTAACGTTTTTAGGGGACAAATTCGGACAAGTAACGGGAAGCGAAAGTTCCCGCTCGCGCATTGTCCAATTTCAGCTAAGCGATATATATAAGTGTATTAAAGACAACTATAATAAACAAATTATAAAGTCTGAACGCAAAGATGCCATCAAAGAAACTGTCGAAGAGTTAGAAAAAATAGGTTATCTTAACTTATTTATGTATGATAAATGCAGTACAAAATTTTATCAGATTACCGGTGAAAATTATCTTAAAATTTTGGAAATAAACGATAATCATAATACTAAAAACGAAAATAATACCAAAATTTCAAAAACGGAGTTGTATGAACTGTTAAAACTCTATTTTGAAAACCCATCGCAAGACGACGACACCAACAAACCGGAAGAAAATGATTTTTCTATTAAACTTCCAATAAATTTCGCTGATGCACCGACTAAATTAGCGGATACAACAGCGTATAAACGCACAACAAACAATGATACCTCTTTATCAGTCACAGCCGATACCGAACAAAAAGGAACTATACAATATTGCTTATTGATACGCGAGCTTAACCAATATATACAAAACTTGGACGGGACTTTGCTTTATCAGCCGCTTGATAATATAATTAACGATATTATACTTCACTGCGTGAAGAAAGCGGTTTGCGAAAATATTCAATATAAGTATTTAAATCAATTGTTTAAAGCCGTAATTCCCGATTTTAACGAAAATCACGAAAAGCTTTTAGCAGAAAAGTACACAAGCTGTTTATATACTAATCTGGATTCAGTTTTAGCTGCGGATAATACAAAATTTGCCGGTACGTCATCAGATGGCGAAGAGTGGGATAGTTTACACGAAGATTATGAATTTCATACAGAACTCAGAAAACAAAAGCAATCTACTATATCTGCCGAAAATGAAAATGCGAATATTCCTAATTTGCAATTATCTGATGAATTGGTAACAGCCAGAGCAACCTGCGAAAAACTTCAAAAAGAGTTGGATCTCAAAAACGAAGAAGCAAAATCTCTGAAAGAGACACTAAAAAGAGATGTTACGAAAGCTGAAGCTGAAAAAAGAGCGGAAGCAGTAGCAAGATTACGTGCTGAAGACGAATTATTGGAACTTAAATACAAAATGGGGTTAATAACCGAAGAAGAATACTTGGAAGCATCAGCACCATTTTAAGGTCGGTTTCAGTTTGCTTGGAAAAGGGGTAAGTTTTTTACTCCTTTTTCTTTTTTTAATGTTGAAATCAGCGAACGATAAGCTGTTTATTTGAAATGGTTAATACGATTAAATAAAACCGATTTAAAAAAGGCCTTTTATCTTCTAATGATTTCCTCCCATATCCTCAATGTGATATTTTTAACATATTTTCAATGCGTTATCTCAAGTTTCAGTATCAAAAAGCCAAACCCCAAAATGATTCAAGTGCTTGTTTTAAAAGTATATCTCTTTCTTTTTTTTCACAAAAAATATGAAAATATACAACTATATAAAGAAAAAATATAAATAAAAAAAATTAATCCTAATATCAAGTGTTACTATTTTTTTAATAAATCAGAGTGTGAGCCGATATGAACCGCGTATAATACCAGTTCGGATTTAACAATTTTATAAATCAGAAGAAGATCCGGTTTGATATGACACTCACGATAATCTTTATAATTTCCGCTTAAACAATGGTCTTTATATTTTGCCGGCAAAGACCGTCCCTGAAGTAGAGTATCCAAAACCAACTTTAGCTCAGCTTTATCTTTAAGATTTTTAATTTTTTTAACTTCTGTTTTAAATGCAGAAAAAACAACAAGTTCCAGCATCGTTTACAGTCCCAAATCTTCCCACATTTCGTCAGTGTTTTTATATCGCGTCAATCCTTTTTTATTTTCAACATCATCAATAGCCTGTTTCAATACTATGCTCGGCTCTTCATCGCGTAAAACGGGTTTAAAGGGAATTCCTTTGTGAATAATAACTTGCATTAAAAACATTCGAATAGCCTCATTCATACTTATTCCGAGTTTATTCATAATGTCTTCAGCATCTTTTTTTACTTCGCTGTCAATTCTGGCCTGTATAAGTGTGTTCATCGTGTTACTCCTAAAATATATATAAATATAATACACAATCAATATAATGTCAATACATATTTTGTTTATGTAAAAATGACCCATAATCAACGAAATTTTGTTTATCTAGATAAGTATATACAAAACTCAATATCGTTTGCTACGGGTCAAAATTTAAAGCTTATGTGTTAATATTCCTCTGCTAACATAACCGTTAAGACACGGTTTGTAACATCTGGATTAGCAGGATTCTCTGAGAGGTATTGATAATTTCTGTCATAATAATCTATTTTCCAAAAGATTTTTTCGCCTTTGTATTCAAAGCTGCCAAAGTCGTGTTCATCGTATGGATCGTTATCCGGTGTAAAGTTGTTAAAATCTCTGACTTTCAACATAATTTCAGCGACTTCTTCATAGCTCTTGGCGTTTATACCTCGCGTCAGCATAATCTTGCCAGCAATCAAAAACTTTCGTAGATTGTCATTTAAGGTTTTTATATCTGCCATAACGCACCTCAAGCAAGTTTTTCAGAAACCAAAAACATTTTGAAACGTCTCAAGGCCTGCCTGACAGAAGTATGAGAGTGCTTGCCATAACTTGATTTGGTACCGACAGTTTCATATTCCGGCAGGATAGAAGCGATATTTTCAACCAAATGAGAGAGTGTAAATTGTTCTTTACGACAAAGCCTTTCAATGCGACCGGTATAATCAGCAGCCGTCAAAGCAGTATATTTTTGTTGCAATAGCCAGTTTTCAAAATTCTTCAACATAACACAAACTCCTTATTCTGATACAATACCTGCGGTATAATACGGATTGTTAGCATACTTCGCTAAAATAGCACGATTAGCATCCTGCCACAGAATATAAGGCTCTGGTAATCTGACAACATTGCCGTTGGTATAATGTAACTCAATAAAATACATAGTTTTCACTCCTTTTTGTTATTAACTATTTACATTATGTCGTGAATAATCTTATTCGGGAGCCCCTAACACTCTCAAAACCAATGACATTTTGTTACGATTGGAGAATTTAAAACGAAAACAAAGAGTTATTATGAATAACTATTGAATGAAGACATCTTATTTTAAAAAGAAATCCTTATAATTTGTATTTTTCAATGTATTACTATAGAAATTCATCATAAATTTTGTAAGTCCCTTTTTATTTTCATCATATAATTGCTGAATTTCAGGAGTAGCGCATTTGTATGTATTTATATAGGAAGTAAGTAAATTGAATAATTCATCTTGAGTCTTGGGATGAGAATTATATAGCATAGTAACACTATTTCCCATAAACAATAACATTTCTTTATTATAACAATACCAATTAAAAGTATAGATATTATCCAAAATAATTTTAGATAAATCATTAAAACACTTAGCTGGTAAAAACTCCATGTTATGACATATTTTCATAGCATCGTGGAATAATGTTGCAAAATCGTTCCTATAATTTTCTTCTGTAAGATTTTCACTTTTAAATACTAGTTTTTGAAAAACGGATTGTTTTACTTCATCAATTTTTTTCAGAATATAATTTTGCCTATCTTTTAGCATAAAAAAGTTCATAAATTGATAAAAATTTTGTTGAGAAACTTCAAAATTACAATTTTCAGCCAACATTGTATTTATTTGTTCTATTGAAAAGTTATAAGATATGTTATGGAAATAATATTTATTCTTTATCAAATCATAGCAATATGTTTCTTCCATATCTATTCCTGTGTAACAATCTGAAAGTAAAAAGAAAACATTAAATACACCATATAAAGACACAATAGCAAATAATATATTATTTGAACTATCCCCTTTGAGATATAGCGTATGATAAACACCATTCTTTGGCAGTTGTGTATTATTATTGAAATAATTTGATATTTTATTGCAAGTATGAATGTCTCGTGTTTTTAAAATCTGAATTGCTTTTTCCAAATATGGTTTATCAATTTTTTTAAATGCACAATAACCTAAAATAATTTTTAATGCACCCAAAAATGAATACCCGGACTTATTCGCTTCAAACTGAAACTGATGAATATCATTATTATGTTGTCTAAAAAGGGCTTGTTGAAGAGCCTCATTAATATGTTTTTGAGCCCAACTATCATCTTTTTTTTGACTTTTGGCATATTGGTAAATAGTTTTTCTCAATAAATTAAAATCTTCTTGTTCCGCTTTGGAATTTATTGTATGAGAAAAAGTAAAATTAAAAGATTTTCCATCAAATTTAACACTATCTTTTTTTCTATAAGATCCATCAGCATAACGAAAAAATGTATCACCTGCACATTTTGTTTCTACAGTTGGGATTGTTTGTTTATTATTATCTCTTTTGGGAGCAATAAAATTAGTTAGCAAGGCTAAATCATTACATAAAAAATTATCAATATTTGATAAGCTATTATTACACTTGCTACATAATATATTCCTAGATTTGAGGTGTCCGCCTATCGCATTAGGAATAATATGCTCAGGTTTTTCAGATGATAATTTTTTACCACACATATAACAATAAGACATTATACACTTTCTATAACTTTAATTTCCTCATCTGTTAAATTGTAAAGTTTATAAACTAAGAAGTCAATTTTCTTATCTATTTCTGCGATTATTTTTTGTATTTCTCTAATTTCAGTTGAAATGCGGTTAAAGCGCTCAAACCAATCATCTTTTGCTGTTCCAGATAGAACAATTTTTTGTTTTTTTAATTCATTTGTAAATTGTTTCCAATCTAATTCATACAATACTGCTAATTTTCCAGATATTTGTATATTATTATATTCGGCTTTTAACAAATCTAGAAAATGCTGTGACTTTTCATACTTTTTTCTATTTTGTAATAAAATAATATCAGCAAAATTTATCAAATTCATTTTTTGCTCTTGCTTTGTTTTCACTATAGGGAACTGTTTTAACTCATTTATTTTAAACTGAGGAAATGTTCCCCTTTGCAATTTATCAAATGTATAGAGAAACCAAAATGACATTAATCTACTGTTTAATAAAGCAAGCAAAAACTTTGGATTTTCTTTAAAATCCAAAACAATCATACTATTTCTATCATTCAATAATATTTCATGAGTATAAGTTGCATTAATACAATATGGTGGTTTAGATGGAATTTGTCGAACAAGGATTCTTTCTTTTTCATAATATTCAGATTTTCTAGGCGCGGCAAGCCAAATTCCATAACTTAAATACTCCCCACTCCAACCCAAGAAATATCGGCAAACATCACTTCCTTCAAGATATTTTTTATATGTATCATCTTCAGGTTTGTTAGAATGATAAATTCTTTTTTGTTTCATTTCTTCTGTTTGTTTAGGAGTTCCTTTTCCTGTTTCATAAGCCTGCAAACCAGCTACTACATTCGAAAAATTATCAATTTTCTGAGATTTATTATTTATTTTACCTAATATTTTAGAAATTATAGAATTTTGATGTGCCGATATATTAATAACACACTCATCTATCACAATATCTTTTTTATCTACACTTTCATTTAACGTTAGTATTCTTTCTCGCATTTCTCCTAATGACAAATGTTGTCCTAATGTCTTTTTAAAAGCTACAATGCACGTATCAACAGCGGCATCATTAAAAACCTTATCGTAAATATTTATAATCTGTGTATAATCTGTTTCCTTTAGAAGAAAAAACCTTAATTCTTTAAAGCTATTAATTGTTAAAAACGTATTGGGAACAATATAACCCAAATAACTATTTTTTTTCATTAAATTATAAGCTTGCTCAATAAACAATACATAAGTATTGATTTGGTACGTAGCTTGTTTGTATTTTCTGTAATAGTAATTTTTTTCGTTATTATTAAAATTTTTATTTCTAGCAAAAACATAAGGAGGATTACCAACCACAACATCAAATCCACCATTTTGCATAATTTCAGGAAATTTTTTATTCCAATCAAAAGCTTTATCTCCTGCTATGCTAACATCATCTATTAAAGAATTACCACATTTGATATTATTATCTAACGCAGTTAAAGGATCTTTTTTATTGGCTGTTTTCAACCACAGAGCTAACTTTGTGATTTCTACTGATTCGTCATTTAAGTCAACACCATAAATATTATTTGATAAAATATGAGTATCTTGGTTAAATAATTCTGCTTGAGTCCCCTCAAATGTAGCAATTTCTTCGTTAACCTGATTTCTTTGCTCTTTTAAATAATCAAATACCTGAACCAAAAAAGAACCAGAACCACATGCCGGATCCAAAACTTTAATATTATCCAATGCTTTGCGATATTCCAGCCAGAAATTTAAGTGAGCCTTGATTGTTTTGTTGCTTTTCTGAACCTTACCGGTTTTAATTCTACGCCATTGTTCATCATCAATTTTGGGTAATTCATAATAACCCAATTCTTTTTTCTTATCTTCTAGCCAACTTCCTACGGCTTCATTCACAATATATTTGGTAATATATTCAGGAGTATAAAAAACACCATCTTTTTTACGTTTACCTTTTTTCTTATCGAAATTTTCGCCATTTATGACAGATTTTAGTTCTTCCAAATCTGTAATTGATTGTTCAAAAATATGTCCCAAAATATTAACATTAAGATCTGAATCAAAGCTATATCTCTCAATAGAAAGAATTTCTTTCAAAATGCTATCTTTGATAATTAGATTATCAATTATGTTATCCGCTTTGAATAATCCTCCATTAAAGCGATTAATATTTTCTTGCGGATAACCTTGATCTATCGCTGTAAAAAGCCCTTTAATTTCTTCCCATAGCCTTGTATCTGTCATAATAAAACGAGCCGTTTGGGTTTGATGCAAAATTTCTTTAAATACTTTGTAAGGCAATAAACCTAAGTCTTCGCAAAAACAGATAAATATAATGCGATCTAGAATCTTTTGAGATTTAGTTAAAATTGTATTTTCATCGATAGTCGGATTATTTTCTTTAATATGCTTGAATAATTGGCTACGGAGATTTTTATAAATACCATAAAACTCATTAGTAATATTTTCATCTGCTTCAATTTTTACTTTTAGCAAATCATCAATTCTAGAATTTCCAGTTGGAATAAATAAATTATCTTTGGCCAGTAAAGCATAAAACTCTTTTATTTTCTCTGGTTTTACTAAATCTACAATATTAAATGCCTGATAAACAGAAGAATCATTAGCAGAATACAAACGAATTTCAATAAAATTAGATACAATAACCCACTTACATTTACCTCCACATTTTGAGACATAAGAAAAAGCTTGCTCTACAGGTGTCCTGTTATCATTTTTACGATTTTGTTTATGGTCTAAATTGGTATAAGCGTCTTTTAACTCAATAACAACGCGAATATCCTTATTATCTTTTGTCAGATATCCCAAAACGCCATCAGGTTTGGTTCCATCCGTCTTTGATTTATATTCTTTTTCCAGATTAAGTTCATCTAAACCGCGTTCATAAGCATAAGCTAAAACTTTTCCAAATATATCATTTAAAAAGTCAGACTGTAATTGTTCTTCCTTTTTGGTATAAATGGATTTTGTATCTATTTCGTGTTTCCAGCGTTCAACAACAGATTGTTTGTCTTTTATATTTTCTATACTTAATGAAGAAAGATGCAAACGGTCTTGCAAATATTTTTCTGGAAATAATGTGTTGTATTTAATCATTATATAATGTCTTTACTTGGTTACACTAATAAGATTTTATAAGAATAAAAATTAAAGAAGACTTAATATTGCATTACTTAACCTCTTGTCTCCTTGGGCAAGAAGTTATTTCAACCTTTAACATTGCTATGTCAAAAGTCCAAACATTAACTATTTGGAAAATTAATTCCAAAAAATTTAGTAGAATGTCATTTTTTCAAACTTCTATATTGTATGACTGACACATACACAGGACTCAAAAACGAGTTATCAATTCTCTATCCTGACGTTACGGATATTGAATTAAACGAAATGACAAGCAATCTGATTGATTTTTATACAACGGCTGTAAAAGTCGTTTTGGAAGACGAAACAAAAGAATTTGCCATTGATGGCAAAAACTCTTCTTCATAACCTCATTTATTTTGTAAATTAGGTTAATGCTTTGAAAAAAGATAAAAAATATTTTCAGAATCTGTTTTACTTTTCTTTTCAAACACGACATTACAAAATCGTTTTTAACAACTAAAGGAATAAATAATATGGCAAATGCTATAATTTTCACAAGTGTAAGCTCTGAAATTGATAATAAGATTGACATACTGGCAAACTATTGTCGGGATAACAAATTATCTATAATTAAAGAGTATTCTATTTATGCAAAACATAAAGATACACATTACGTTAAAAGTCTCCTTGAAGATATTACGACTATCCCAAGCGAACATATAAATGTAGTGTTTTATAGTATTGAGGATTTACCGTTTAATACAGAACTCATTGAGTTATTTAATAATTTGATTAAAGCAGGAAAAGTTAGTTTCCATTTTGTCAAAGAAAATTTGATATACAACTCTCAAACTCCAACGTATGAAATAGCTAGGCTAAATATGGTAATTTTGATGTCTAAATATCATAATATCCAATCCATACCTGAGAAAGAATTGCAATCTTTAGCTGATAAGGTATATATAACTCAAATGCAAGAAACCATTAAAGCTAACATTTTGAAAAATCAGTAAAATATTAGTAAAAAAGTTACACACGAACTCATTTTTTTGCGTACATTCCCAAAATAACACGACATAATAAATATAGTGTAAAAACAAAGGAGTAGTAAAGATGAATACACTTATAAAATATGTCGTAACCGACCCTTGCTATATCTTAAATGATGATGCTTGGGACGAATGTTGCAAATTTTTAGATGACAGCCCGAAAGCATTTAATGAAGCTGTTTCTAAGGCTTTGACTGATTTAACAGGTTTTCCTACTTATGCTTGCGATACAGGTTTTGGCGATTGGAATAATAAAATCTATGGAAGTTATATTATTCATAAAGAATTTTGCGCTGATTCCGGTATGGTTTGCGTTTGTCGGTTAACATCAGAAATTGAAAAGCATTTTGAAGAAGAATATTCAGATATTTATTCACGCAGTGCAGCTGTTTTTGAAGGTTCGGAAGATATTAACGTCGATTTTGATGTGTCTGATCCTTCTTGGACTATCGTAAAAATTTATGACAACAAAACCGGAAACTTTATCGAAACTATGAATGCAGACGATTTTTATGCTGAATCAGAAGATTTTGATGATGACTATTCTTATGATGATGAAGATGAGGATTATTAAGCTATGAGAAAGAAATATCAGAAAAAGGTTGTCTCTCAAAAATGTACCCAAGCAATCATATTTGCCCGAGTATCAAGCAAACGACAAAAAGATGAAGGTATATCCTTAGAAGTTCAAGAGGAAGATACAATCAAATATTGCAAAGATAAAAGGCTGGAAGTTATTGCTAAGTACAGTATTGATGAGAGTTCAACGCATGGTGACCGTGCGGTATTTCATAAAATGATAAACTTTGCTGCAGGCTGTGAGGGTAAAGTTGCCATAGTTGTGGCTTATGTTGATAGATTGCAACGTTTGCCGGAAGATTCATATTATGTTGAAAGTCTTCGGAGATCAGGAAAAGTCGAAATACATTTTATAAAAGAAAAACTAATTATCACAAAAGACTCTGCAGCGTCCGAATTAACCTTTTGGAATATGTTTGTTATGTTTGCCAATGCACAGGTTAACTCTCAAACAGATAAAGTTAAAGCCAGTCAGGCTAAAAATTGGTCTTTAGGAAAATGGCAGGGAACAGCACCTCTGGGCTACTTAAATAGACGTGACGAAGACAATAAAGCAACTATAATTGTTGATCCGGTCCGGGCACCAATAATAAAACGTTTATACCAGGAATACGCAACCGGATTGCATACGGTTCAGTCTGTTTGGCGTATAGCTAAAGAATTAGGCTTATACACTAGAGTTAAGAAAAAGAAAGGCTGCTTTGTTACCAGAAATACCGTCTATGAAGTGCTCACAAATCCGTTTTATTATGGTGAGATGTGTGTTAAGGGTGAGATAATACCGCATATATACGAACCGCTTGTATCAAAGGAATTGTTTAATAAAGTTCAGGATATTTTTATAAAAAACGGAACACACAACAGAACCAACATTAAGGAAATTGCTAAAAACTGCTATATATTCAGGAAAATGATACGCTGTAAAGAATGCGGTTGTTTAATAACTCCGGAAAAGAAAATTAAAAAAAGCGGTCGTGAGTATGTCTATTTGAGATGTGGAAACTCAAAAAAGGTTTGTCATCAAGGCGTTGTTAATGAAAAAGATATTATTGAACAATTAAAAACAGAGGTGCTTGACAAATTGACACTTCCTCTGCCTTTGCAAGAAACCCTGAAGAACCAACTTCTTAAAAATCTAAACGATACATCTCAATTTAATGCGATGTTTAAAGCTAAGATTACAAACAAAATTAACGAATTGAAAGTTAAGGAGGATAATCTGCTGGATTTTTATCTTGAGGAAAAGTTGCCGCAATCCACTTATGAAACCAAAAAAGCTGCGATTGACAAAGAGATGGATGAGCTAAAAGCAAGTGTGGAAAAATACAAAACGATTGACGGTAATATGAAAGAAGCAATTACCAAAGTTGTTTCTATGGCCGTAAATATCTCTAATATTTTTGATAAGGCAACTCCAGACAAGCAAAATCAGTTATTGCGGTTACTTATCACAGACTGCCAGCTCAATGGCAAGCGGCTGGAATACAAACTTAAAACTCCGTTTGATAAGCTGATTGCCTGCAAAAATTATCAAGACTGGTCTCGAGTCGCAGTAGATAATCTTGGAGAGTTTGAGATGGTAAGAATTTGATGTTATTTTATAGAAATTATTCGAAAATATCTAAAATATATTTCAATTCTTTAATGTCTTTTTCTCGAGCTTTTAATCTTTCCAAGGAGAGTTTTGCTTTAAAGAAAATTTGTAACTTTTCTTCGTTGTTTTCTGGAACAGGTATATCTTCATCCTTAAAATACTGAGAAATATGCGAACTTAATTCACTTTTTAACTGATCAGTTGTTTTTCCCTCTAACTCTTCTTTAGATTTTCCTAGAATTTGCAATATAATTCCCTCTATTGAAGATGGATTTGAAAAAATAATAAGAGGTTTATTTTTACATCCATATTCTACAAAATCTCTATATTTTACAGAATCTAATTCATTCTCTTTTAGTTTCCAAAATTTTTCTAATTCTCTTAAGTTACTTTTGCTTATTGGACCTTTGGTTTGAAAATCCTCATCTAGGATTAAACAGATTTTATTAAAATGCATACTTTTTAATGTGTTGGACACTTGAGAATCTGCAGTTCCTCCTTTACCACAAAAAATATTGAGTGGTTGAGCTATTGTATTGGGAAAACATTGATGTAACTGACGAAAGAACATTTTTTCTGTTAATTCACCCTCATAAATATAACGAATTGTTTTTTGTCTTACTTTTTTCTTTCCCAATGTTCTATTCCTTTATCTTAGGTTTCCCATCATATTCACCGGCAATATATTTAAGGAAATAGTTTTCATCATTGCGAATATCCTTAATTTCATCTAGTCGAAAAATTTCTGTTTGTTGTTTTTCTTTCTCTACAATAAATATCTGAGTTTTGGTTAAATATTGTAAAAACCAAGGATTATGTGTTGAAAATAAGATTTGTGCATTATAAGGATTGGTTTCTTTTTTCATAAACAGATTTAGAATTCGTTCAACTAAATCTATATGCAGATTGCATTCCAATTCGTCCGCAACTAGAATTCCCCCATTTTGCAGAATATCATAAACTTTGATAAATAATGATATATAATTGGCCGTTCCTTCAGAAGCATCAAATATTGGTAAGAGACTTTGTTTTCCATCTGCTTTATGGATGGTTCCTAATATTTTTGTATCTTTTTCGTGAGATAATTCATTTTTTTCTTCATCTTGAACTCGCTGTTTAGCTTCAAGTAAAACAACATCATCAATACCTAAATCAATTTTTTGAATTTCTTTAATAACTATGTTTTTAAGAGTCTCATTTTCGGCTAACTGATTTGATATTTCGGCCATTGCTAAAAGGGTAGGTTTTCTAATACCATAAAAGTGAAATAATTGCACATTAGATAGTACATTAGCAAAAGAATTTATATTGATATTTCCCTGTTTGAAATAATTTAAATTTTTTAAAAATGAGAAGAGGCTAACATTATTATCAAGACGTACTATATCTGCTTGATTTACACGTATATCATCACAAATTCTTATGTCATCAGAATTTCTGTAATATATATCATTATATCTATTAGTTTTTATATTTAGTTTGCGTAGTCTTTCTTTGAGAATTTTGTTTTTATTTAAAATTATCTCATAACTATATTGATTATTATTTTCAATGAATTCTGTACTAAAGAAGATATCCTCATCACGATTGAAGAAATGGGGTTCTAAAATTATTTTTTGTTTTGAGGTATAGGAATACTCTATGAATCGTGCGAATGAAACAAATGCTCGTAATATATTGGTTTTTCCTGATGCATTGGGACCAACAATACAGCTAACTTTATTTATGTAACTATTTAATAGTTTTTCAGATGTGTTATCAATTTGTTGACTTTTGTTGATAGACAAAACAATTTTATATTCGTCTTTTATTGATAAGAAGTTCTTTATTTTGAAATTTAAAAACATAAAATACCTCATTTTTAACGAATTTACGTTAAATATAGGTTGCTTTTATTAAAAAATCAATAACATCTATAAGTAATTAAGATTTTTTTTATAAAAAAATCTTAATTACTACAGTATGAAAAGGTTCGTGCATTGTCTTACTGCCCCTGCCATTATCGGTGTAATTCATTGTAATTACACCGAATTTTTTTGCCAATTTTAAAGAAAATGCCAGTTTTCGTGGTGTATCACAAGAGTGTAACACAGGAGCGTTTTTTTATGAATGGGCATAATCGGCTGATTCGGAGAAATCATACTTACTATTTGAGAGCCAGAATCCCCACCGCTCTGATATATTGTTTTTTCATGACGCTATTTCTTTCATCCGCTGTTTGGGGATTGTGTTTATTATTTTTGGCGTTGCATGTTTAAAATATGGGCATTGAATATAAATCGTCCGTGTATTGTCTTACCGCTCCTGCCAATCAAGATAAAGACGCTGAAAAGCGTCTTTTTTCTTTATATATCAAACACTTATCCGAGTCCGTGTAAGGTATCATCAAAGGAGCCAATTCCCGCTGGTTACACGGACCATCCCAAACAAAATCTTTTTTATTACTCGACGAACCTGCCAATAAAAAAGGAAGCTATTTAAAGCTTCCTTTTTTAGAGATAGAATATTATTTTTCTATACTTATTTGACTTTCCAGCATCTTAAAGCCATTTGATATTTCAAGCAACGTATTTAATGAAAATTCTGAAGCCTTTATTTTTTTGATATTTGAATAAAGAGCCTCATAACTGCTTTTTATCTGTGAAGTATTTTCTAATGCTCTTAAACGTGACCACTCAATTTTATCTGACATCTCGCCATACATAACTCGGTCTTCGTATGTGAGATCCATTGCTGTTTTATGGCTTTCATTTCTGTGATAAAAGAACTCGCTTAAAGGTGCGTTTTTGTTGAGCCAATTAAGCCGAGATTTAAATATTGATTCGTACCGATCATTCAATCTGTCGTTCATTAATCCCCCAACCGAAACAGCCAACAATGTAATTGTTTCTTGAATACTATATAAAGTTCGGCAAACCATATCTCCTAATTCTTTTACGGTTTCTGCAATCGGAACTGTCAACTCCAAAACATTATCCGTGTAAAACACCGGAAATTTAGGCTCATGAATATACAGTCTGAAATAGCCGTTTGAAGCGCATATTGTGGTGTTAAAATTCTTCCCTATTCTATAGAATTTCTTACACTTATCAGGCTCGTAATCTCTGCCCAAAATCCCTTTAATTGTTGAAATTGCCTCTTCTTGCGTTTCAAACCAATATTCCCACATTTTATCTGAGTAGCAAACGTCTATTTGCCTGTTTTCATCAATCATATTATACAAAAGGCTATGAGGGTCAAAAAGGTTATGCGAATTAATTTCCATCGTACGCATATAGTCTTTCTGATTATAACAATCTCTGGCCTTGCTGTAATGATATTTCAACACCTTAGGCTGCCCGTATATCCCATAATATAATTGATTATCCAGCCTGAAAAAAGAGGGAAATTCTTCAAAACTCCAAACTGTGTCATCATGCTCCACAAAACATTCATTAAGAATGTCAAAATAAATGTCTTTGCAGATGATGTTTTTCATAAAGTCGCTGTTACTGACCGAAATAACATTTTTATAGTGTAAAGTTTTACTTCTACCCAAATTAACATTATCTCGAAGCTTATACACTTGAAACTTATATACCATATTGTAGCCATGGTTATTTTGCATCAAGATAGGTTGTTTAAAGTTCCGATATGTCAATTTTCCGAAAACCAAAAAGTACATAGTCCAGCCGTCTGCTTTGCATAAAGAATTTATGAGCTTATACATAAATTCCGGATTAAGATATTATTCTCTAACCATAATAAATATTTTTAATTGTTTTATAATAATTTTAATTTATGGAATGTTGATAGCATATTTTATTAAAATGTCAATATTTCTGTCTGTTTTTTGTGTTGTTGCGAGTTTATTTAGGGGGTATGTGAAATGAGAATTATTACAATTTGTGGTTCTTTGAAATTTGAGGCTGATATTAAATATTGGACTGAAAAGTTAACTTTGGAGGGAAACTGTGTTTTATCAATTGTTTATCCAATTAATCACGATTTAGCAGCATATGACAAAGAGCAGCGGGAACATTTTACTAAAGCTCATAGAAAACGGATAGATTTATCGGATGCGGTTTTTGTGGTCAATAAAAACGGATATATCGGCGATAGCACTCAAAAAGAAATTGAATATGCAAAAACTCAAGGAAAAGATATTATTTTCTTGGAAAATTAATAAATAGTCCATGGATTGCACTATGCGCTTAACCGCATGACGTTTAATGCCAAAAAGATGTTAATTGCGGTATGGCGGGTTAACAATCTTGAAGTTTTGAGAATTGAGAGTACCGTTCCGGGAGACTGGCGGATACTGCGTGACGGAAGAAAAGCCCATCGTTTTATTCCCGATGTGCCTTCTCCTTTTGTCTGGGAGGTTGTGTATGAGTAATCCGTCCTGTGTGATGTCTGCATTTTAAATCCGAAGATGAATTTCTTCGGATTTTTTTTTGGGGATTTTTGAAAAGACGGCCGTACAGCCAAGATTATTTGAGCAAACCGAGAATATTCTATTGACATACAAAAAATAATTTAATATGTTGGCGACATTAAGTCAGGATGTATTTGGCCGGTGTTTCGGCTCGTCTATTGCCGGATATGTTCTGCCGTTTTCTTGAGTGCATCAAGTGCGAATGTTTGTTTTTAATCTTTATTTATAATGGATAGGATCCATGGCAAAAGTTAGTCCAATACAGTTTTTCAGGCAGGTTAAGCAGGAAGTTAAAAAGGTTACCTGGCCTACAAAAAAAGAAGTTATTCAGACCTCGATTATGGTTTTGGTCATTGTGGCAATTGCAGCAACGTTTTTCTTTGTGGTTGACCAGATTCTGGGTTGGGGCGTGCAGAAGATTTTTATGATTGGAGAATAAGTTATGGATGCTCGTTGGTATGTTGTAAACGTTCATTCCGGTTCGGAGAAAAAAGTTGCCGAATCGATTAAAGAACAAGCCGTTTTGAAAAAAATGGACGATAAGATTTTGGACATTATGGTGCCGACCGAAGAAGTTGTCGAAGTTAAAAAGGGTGCCAAAGTCAGCAGCGAACGCAAGTTCTTTCCGGGATATATTCTGGTTAAGATGATTATGACCGATGACGCATGGCATCTGATTAAGAATAATCCGAAAGTTACCAATTTTCTCGGCAGTCGTAACAAACCGTTCCCGATTACCGAGGCCGAAGCTCAAAGGATTATCACTCAGATGCAGGAAGGGGTTGAGCGTCCGCAGACCGTGGTTGATTATGAAGTCGGTGAGCAGATCAGGGTTTGCGACGGTCCGTTTGCTTCTTTTATCGGCCTGGTTGAAGAAGTTGATTTGGAAAAATCCCGTCTGAAAGTTTCGGTTTCCATTTTTGGCCGGTCAACGCCGGTGGAGTTGGAGTTTTCTCAGGTTGAGAAAGTTTCTTAGAAAACTGCAGATTCAAAAAAAAGCCTTTGATTTGAGATCAAAGGCTTTTTTTTGAATGTTTATGCCGGTTGTAAAACCCGTACGGAAATTGTGCGTTTGTTTTTGTTATAGCGCTCAATTTTACAACTGATTTCGTCTCCGGTTTTTGCCCTTTTGCAACGTTTGGTCAGACAATAGACGTTATCGGCCAGACGAAGCGTCATAACCGCCCCTTTAATATTGTCTATGGTTGCCTGAACAATTGTTCCGACAGCATGGTCTTTCATGTAGTCATCGGGCGGCAATGTTTGCGGCAAAACCAGAAGATGCAGGCCGTGATGCGTTTTGTCAGGATTGCAATGACAGATGACGCTGACTTCGGTCAGGCTTCCTTTTTTAAAAACCTGATGGAGATTCATATTGCCTCCTGTTACAAAATAAGCTGCCGTAAATGTTTCTCCCCACTTGTTTGTTATTTTAAAAAATACCCGGTCATTTTTAATTTTTGATACGGAGGCCTGATATACAGAGCCTTGGGCAAATCCGTACCGCGTGATACTTTGTTTCATAAAAATTGATTTAATAATAAAACATTAATTATACTCTATGACAAGTTTTCCGATTTTGCAATAGTTTTTGTCAAGATTGGACGCGAAAGTATCGGCGATTTTCGAGTCTTTTTAATGGGTTGCGAAAAATTTGTGACTCAAAATGAAGAAAATTTAAAAAAGTACTTGTAATTTTGAAGAAGTGTGATATACAAAGGCGACTCTTAAAGGCAGGACTCTGTCTTTAATGAGGCGAATCGTATTGTAATAATTTTGTGGGAGGCGTGCCATCGTCTTGTACCACAACCCTAACAGAGGTATGAAATGGCTAAATCTAAAAAGAAAATTTTAGGATTGATCAAGCTTCAGATCCCTGCAGGAAAAGCTAACCCTTCTCCTCCAGTTGGTCCGGCTCTGGGCCAAAAAGGCTTGAATATTATGGAATTCTGCAAAGCGTTTAATGCTGCAACACAGAAAATGGAACCGGGTATTCCGGTACCGGTTGTTATTACCGCATTTGAAGACAAGAGTTTTACTTTTGTCACCAAATTGCCGCCGGTTGCTTTCTACATTAAAAAAGCCGCCAATATTAAGAGCGGTTCCAAAGAACCCAGCAAATCTGTTGCCGGTCAGCTGACTATGGCTCAGGTTAAGGAAATTGCCGAAGCCAAAATGCCGGATTTGAACTGCTCGACAGTCGAATCTGCCATGAACATGGTTAAAGGTCAGGCTCGTTCAATGGGTGTTAAGGTTGTGGAGTAAGGCTATGCACGGAAAAAGAATCGTAAATGCTTATAAAACAGTTGATAAAATGCAGAGCTATTCTCTGAAAGACGCTGTTAAGCTCGTTAAAGAAAATGCAAAAGCTAAATTTGACGAAACAATTGATCTGGCTATTAATCTGGGCGTTGATCCGAAACATGCCGACCAAATGGTTCGCGGCGTTTGCTCTTTGCCGCACGGCAATGGCAAGACCGTTCGCGTTGCCGTTTTGGCTCAAGGTGAAAAAGCTGATGAAGCTAAAGCTGCCGGTGCTGATGTTGTCGGAGCCGAGAACCTGATTGACTCTATTCTGGCCGGTAAAGTTGATTTTGACAGATGTATTGCTACTCCGGACATGATGGGTCTGGCCGGCCGTGTTGCACGTGTTCTCGGCCCGAAAGGTCTGATGCCGAATCCGAAACTGGGTACGGTTACCATGGATGTTGCCAATGCCGTTAAAAAAGCTAAAGCCGGTGAAGTTCAGTATCGTGTTGAAAAGAACGGTATTGTTCATGCCGGTATTGCCAAAGCAAGCTTTAGCGAAGATCAGATTTATGACAACGCCAAAACCTTTATTGATGCTATCATTAAAGCAAAACCGGCTGGTGCCAAAGGCGTTTATATGAAGAAGATTTCTTTGAGCAGCACGATGGGTGTTGGTTTGAAGGTTGATTCTTCAGCTTTGTAGCGGGGTGTTTGCTAAACGTTCTTCATACTTGGAATTTTTTCGTTCATGTACGTTTTTATGTACACATCTCTTAAAAATTCCGGCGTAGCAAAAACGTTTATCAAAGCCGCGGATGGTTTGTTTGATTTAAATACGCAAACCTATTTTGCAAAGTATAAAAAAGTTTTGGGTGGTGAACTTTATCACCGCCCGCTCTTCGAAAAACTTTAACAAGAGTTCAATAAGAACCGGAAAGTTTTTTGAAAACTGTCCAAGACCGTAGGTGGTCAGGTCGATGAAATTTGGAAGCCGATTGGGGGTTCTGAGAAGAGGTGGCCGGTTTCGGTTGCTGCAAGGAAGTCCTTTGAAAGGTACCGGATAAGACCTTATCTTAAATATCCTACGCAGACGGGAGTAGAGACATTTTAATATCTTTTTTCTCCTGGACAGATTTGGTTCCGCTAAGGCGGTTGGGAGATGAAGCAAATTAAATTTTCTAACCTTAAAGTCTTGGCGGTTAAGTGTTGAAATACATTGCAACAAGCAATGTTTTTATTGGAGACAATAAAGTGAATCGCGAAGAAAAAGCACAATTGCTCAGTGAACTGAATGAATTGTTCAACGGTGCTGAAATTGTTGTGGTTTCCCACTACAAAGGCTTGACTGTAGCCGAAGTTTCAGAACTGCGTGACAATATCAGAAAAGCAGGCGCTGGGTTCAGAGTTACTAAAAATCGTATCACTCGTCTTGCTCTCAAGGGCACAAAATTTGAAGGTCTGACAGATTTGTTCAAAGGTCCGACGGCTATTGCTTTCGCCAATGATCCGATCTCGGCCTGCAAAGCTTGTGTTCAATTTGCCAAAACCAATGAGAAGCTGATTGTTGTCGGCGGCGCTATGGGAACCGGTGTTCTCTCTGTTGCTGAAATCAACAAACTTGCTACCATTCCTTCTCTGGACGAACTGCGTGCCAAGATTATTGGCCTGTTGCAGGCTCCGGGAGCACAATTGGCAAGAGTTACCAAGGCTTACAGCGAAAAAGAAGCTGCCTAAATTTAATTATTGTTTTATGCAGATCCTGCTTGTGAGTTTTTCGCTCATGTACTTTTGTTTGTACACTTCGCTCAAAACTTACGGCGCATTATCTTGCCTAAAAGCAATAATTGAAGAGTGTGAAAATTTTTAGAATTTAAATTTAATTTATTTATTGGAGATAAAGATATGGCCGATTTAGCCAAATTAGTTGATGAATTGTCAGCTTTAACCGTTATGGAAGCTGCTGACCTGTCTAAAATGCTGGAAGAAAAATGGGGCGTTTCTGCCGCTGCTGCCGTTGCCGTAGCTGCTGGTGGTGCTGCTGCCGGTGCTGCTGAAGAAGAAAAAACAGAATTTGATGTCATTCTTGCTGAAGCCGGTGCTAACAAAATTAACGTTATTAAAGAAATCCGCGCTATCACATCTTTGGGCTTGAAAGAAGCCAAAGACTTGGTAGACGGTGCTCCGAAGACTGTTAAAGAAGGCGTTGCCAAAGCTGAAGCCGAAGAAATCAAGAAGAAGCTGGAAGAGGCTGGTGCTAAGGTTGAACTCAAGTAATTAAAAGTTCAGTCTTTGGGCTTCTAGCGCAAAAAACTGCAGAACGGTCAAAATTCATGTACTTCTTTGTACATTAAAATTTTGACCGCTTTGTTTTTTATGCTATAAGTTTCAAATCTTGAACTTTTACTCTTGAGACGGTAGTGCATTTTTTGTTTTGATGAGAGAGTGCAAAGAAATTAATTGAAAAAAACTCCAACCTTAAGTTTGGAGTTTTTTTATACATGCTTTGCTGAAATCCCTCAGTTTACCAGGGGATATCTATTCTTCTTTCAGCCAGTCCAGATAGAATTGAAACAGTTCTGGGAGAAGCCGGTATAAGAATAAAGCAATTTCGATAATGATTGTAAGTATAGCGCTAATTAGGACTGTTGCCAATATTCCGACAATTGCAGCAATCAGATAAGCGGGCGGCGTCAATATTTCCCTGAATGTTCAGGTAAACAAGTGGGATGATAAATGAAAGCAGTAATAAGCCGTTTATCGCCCAGATTTCAAAGTTTATTGATTTTCCGTTCTTATCATGCGTTATTTTTATCAACGTATGTTGATGGTAAAGAGCATAACTGATATAGGCAGGAATGAAGGCTGAAATAGCGCCAAGAATTCCAAAAAGCATATTGGGAAAACTTGCCGGTAGGTCTTTTATTGTTGCCAGATATCCGAAAATCAGAGTTGCCAGAAAGCAAATGCTGATTGTAATTTTCAGAGCTGTTTTATGTTTTCGCTCGGGAAAGCATCGGGCAAAGAAAGTGTTTTTTTTCTTTGAAATGCCAAACAGTATTCCGCAAATGATTGCACAAATTAGAGCAAGCCAGTAATAAGTAATTGTGTTCATAATTATATAAGTTAAAAATTAATATTCAAAAGCATAGTAATGTCATTTTTTATTTTTGTTAAATATATTCTGGTGGATGGCCGCTTGTTGGCAGGGATGATAACGGAGAGTTATACAATAAGCAAAAAAGTATTAAATTCAACGGCTTTGAGGTGGTTTTTTGCTTTATGTTTACCAGAAATGAAAACAGTGGTGCGTTGTGTGAAAAAGAGGACGAAAATATCTGAATCTTGTTGAGAATTGGAAATGTGTCAGATATGGAGTTCGGTATTTGGTAAACAAGGAATATGAATCGCTTAGATTAAAAATGTGTTAAATTTAATATTAAAAAACTTGACTCTTTTGCGATAATAGTGCTTGCAATTTTAGACTCAGTGGTATAAAAGTAGACGAATTTAAAGTTTATTATTCTGCGAATCGCTGCCAAGTGAATTTTTTTATTCGGGGGTTTGGCAGGATTCCTTCAATAAAAATCGATTTTTTTACAACCTTCTGCGGTCGGGGTTCGGAGTTATCCGGCAGTATTGTCGCAGAATCTAACTTATAGGGATTGAAGTATATGTTGACATCTTATACGAGCAAAAGACGTGTAAGAAGAAACTTCGGCAAGATTGACGCCGTGTCAGAAATGCCGAGTTTAATCGAAGTTCAAACCGGTTCTTATAACAGCTTTATCGAAGCTGATAAAAACGCAGAAAAATGCGAGTTCGGTTTGGAAGAAGTATTCAAATCTGTTTTCCCAATCAAAGATTTTTCCGGTAACGGCGAGTTGGAATTTGTTAAATATGAACTCGAAGAGCCGAAATATGACGTGGAAGAGTGCATTAAGCGCGATATGACTTATGCCGCTCCGATTAAGGCTACGCTGCGTCTGGTGGTTTGGGATACTGACGAAGCCACCGGTGCGAAGTCTATTCACGACATTAAAGAACAAGATGTGTATATGGGCGATATTCCGCTGATGACGGATAAAGGCACATTTATCTGCAACGGTACGGAGCGTGTTGTCGTATCGCAAATGCACCGTTCTCCGGGCGTGTTCTTTGACCATGACAAGGGTAAGACGGTTTCTTCCGGTAAATATTTGTTTGCCGCCCGTATTATTCCGTACCGCGGTTCCTGGCTTGATTTTGAATTTGATGCCAAAGACCTGCTGTATGCCCGAATTGACCGCCGCCGCAAATTGCCGGTAACTTCAATCCTGTATTCTCTGTATTCCAAAGAAACCGAAGAGAAGATTAAAAAGCTGGCCAAAGAAGGCAAGAAGATTGATCCTTCCGAAATCAAAGGAATGTCCAAAGAAGAAATTCTGGCTTACTTCTATGATGTTGACACTTTTGTCGCCGATAAAAAAGCATGGAAAGCCAAATTTGTTCCGGAAAGAATGAAAGGCGTCAAGTTTGACTTTGATCTTGTTAACGCCCAAACGGGTGATGTGGTTTTGGAGCAGGGTAAGAAATTAAGCCCGAGACTGGCTCAGAAACTCGCCGATGAAGGTTTGGAGTTTTACAAAGTCGATGCCGGCCGGATGATTGGCAAGTTTTTGGCCAACGAGATTGTTGAAAAGAAAAGCGGCGAAGTGATTGCCGAAGCCGGTGATGAGATTACCGAAGAACTGCTGGGCAAGATTGCTGCTGCCAAAGTCAGCGAAATCAATACGCTGTACATTGACGGCGTTAATGTCGGCCCGTATATCCGCAATACGCTGGCTGCCGACAAGAATTCCTGCCGTGAGGAGGCTTTGCTTGATATCTATCGTGTTATGCGTCCGGGAGAGCCGCCGACACTGGAAACTGCCGAGCAGTTGTTTAAATCTTTGTTCTTTGATCTGGAACGCTATGACCTTTCTTCCGTCGGCCGCGTTAAGATGAATGTGGCTTTGGACATTTCTTTTGAAGATGCTCCCGATACTTTGAGAACATTGCGCGCCGATGATATTTTGCGTATTGTCAAACGTTTGGTCGAACTGCGTGACGGCAAAGGCGAAGTTGATGATATTGACCACCTTGGCAACCGTCGTGTCCGTTCAGTCGGCGAATTGATGGAAAATCAATACCGCATGGGGTTGTTGCGTATGGAAAGAGCCATTCGCGAAAGAATGTCCTCCGAAGTTCTGGCTAACGTCAAGCCGCAGGATTTGGTCAATGCCAAACCGATTGCCGCCGTTATCCGCGAATTTTTCGGTTCGTCCCAGTTGTCGCAGTTTATGGATCAGAACAACCCGTTGTCCGAGATTACACACAAACGCCGTTTGTCCGCATTGGGGCCGGGCGGTTTGTCCCGTGACCGCGCAGGCTTTGAAGTCCGCGACGTGCACCCGACACACTATGGGCGTATCTGTCCGATTGAAACGCCGGAAGGTCCGAACATCGGTTTGATTAACTCTCTGTCGACTTTTGCACGCATTAACAAATACGGCTTTATCGAATGTCCGTACCGCAAGGTTGTTGACGGCAAGGTTACTTCGGAAGTGGTTTATTTGTCAGCCGATGAGGAAGGCAAGTTCAAAATCGCCGAAGCCAATGCCAAAGTCAAAGACGACGGGCATTTTGAAGATGAACTGATTGCCTGCCGTAAAGCCGGCGAGTTTGAGTTTGCCCATCCGGAAGAAATCGACTTTATTGACGTTTCGCCGAAACAGTTGGTTTCGGTTGCGACGGCATTGATTCCGTTCTTGGAAAACGATGATGCGAACCGTGCATTGATGGGGTCAAACATGCAGCGCCAAGGCGTGCCTTTGCTGCGTTCGGAAGCCCCGCTGGTCGGTACCGGCATGGAGGCTGCCGTGGCTAAAGATTCCGGTGCGACGGTCGTTTGTAAATATGACGGCGTTGTTGATGCCGTAGATGCCAACCGTATCGTGGTTCGTTCCCATAACGAAAATACCAAAGATGTCGGTGTTGAAATTTACAAGCTGCAGAAATTCCGCCGCTCCAACCAGAACACCTGCATTAATCAGGTTCCGCTGGTTAAGGTCGGGGACGAGGTTAAAGCCGGCGACATTATGGCTGACGGTCCTTGTACCGATATGGGCGAATTGGCTCTGGGCAAAAACGTACTGGTTGCGTTTATGCCGTGGAACGGTTTGAACTACGAAGATGCTATTTTGCTGTCCGAGAGAATTTCCCGCGATGACGTCTTTACTTCTCTGCATATTGAAGAATTTGAAGTTATGGCGCGTGATACCAAACTCGGTCAGGAAGAAATTACCCGCGATATTCCGAACGTCGGTGAAGAAGCTTTGCGCAATCTTGATGAGGCCGGTATCGTTTATATCGGTGCAGAGGTTAAGGCCGGCGATATTCTGGTCGGTAAGGTTACGCCGAAAGGCGAATCTCCGGTTACGCCGGAAGAAAAACTGCTGCGCGCCATCTTCGGTGAAAAAGCCTCTGATGTCCGCGATACTTCTTTGCGCGTTCAGCCGGGTATTGAAGGCATTGTTGTTGACGTTCATGTCTTCTCCCGCCGCGGCGTTGAGAAAGACGAGCGTGCGCTGTCTATTGAACAGGAAGAAATTTCCAATCTGGCAAAAGACCGCGATGACGAGTTGGCGATTATCCGCAAGAATTTTGAAGCGCGTTTGAAATCTATCCTGCTTGGCCAGACCGTAGTTGATGCTCCGAAAGGCATTTCCAAAAATGCCGTGATTACGGATGAAGTTTTGGCTTCGGTTCCGTCTTCGCAATGGCGCAAGATTGTCGTCAAAGACGAAGAAGTCATGGCCAGAATCGAAGAACTGCTGGCTGCGTTTGATGCCCGCAACGAAAAGATTCAGAAGCATTTTGAGGACAAGGTTGAAAAAGTTCAACGCGGCGATGATTTGCTGCCGGGCGTTTTGAAAATGGTTAAAGTCTTCATTGCGACCAAACGTAAGATTCAGTCAGGCGATAAGATTGCCGGACGCCACGGTAACAAAGGTACGATTTCCCGCGTTCTGAAGCTTGAAGACATGCCGTATATGGAAGACGGTACGCCGGTTGACATTGTGTTGAACCCGCTGGGTGTGCCTTCCCGTATGAACGTCGGACAAATTTTGGAAACTCACTTGGGTTGGGCAGCCAAGGAATTGGGCCAACAGCTCAATGAAATGTGCGAACAGTACAAGAGAGGCGAGAAAACTCTTGACGAACTGAATAACCGCCTGAAAGAAATCTATGGTGAGAAACAGTATAATCGTGATATTGTTCCGATGAGCGAAGCCGAGAAACTCGAAATGGTTTCCAACCTCAAGAGAGGTGTGCCGACAGCTACTCCGGTATTTGACGGCGCTCATGAAGACGATATTAACCGTATGCTCTCGTTGGCAGGGCTGCCGACTTCCGGTCAGATTGACCTGTATGACGGCCGTACCGGTGAGAAGTTTGACCGTAAGGTTACCGTCGGTATCATCTATATGATTAAACTACACCACATCGTTGATGAGAAAATGCACGCCCGTTCTGTCGGTCCGTACAGTCTGGTTACCCAACAGCCGCTGGGCGGTAAGGCTCAATTCGGCGGACAACGTTTCGGTGAAATGGAAGTTTGGGCTCTGCAGGCTTACGGCGCTGCCTATACCCTGCAGGAAATGCTTACCGTTAAATCCGATGACGTTAACGGACGTACAAAAGTTTACGAGGCAATTGTTCGCGGCGATGACGGTTTTGAAGCCGGCATTCCGGAATCCTTCAACGTTTTGGTTAAAGAAATCAAGTCGTTGTGCCTGAACGTCGAATTGCTTAATGATGAAGCCTAAGGTAAGAGGAGTTTTAAAAATATGAACGATATTATGAAGTTTTTTGGGCAACAAACTGCCGGGGAATCTTTTGACGAGATTAAGATTTCCATTGCTTCTCCTGAGCAAATCCGTTCGTGGTCCTATGGTGAGGTTAAAAAACCCGAAACCATTAACTATCGTACGTTTAAGCCGGAAAGAGACGGTTTGTTCTGCGCCCGCATTTTTGGTCCGGTCAAAGACTATGAATGCTTGTGCGGAAAGTACAAAAGAATGAAATACCGCGGTGTTGTCTGCGAGAAGTGCGGCGTTGAAGTCACACTTTCCAAAGTTCGTCGCGAAAGAATGGGACATATTGAACTGGCCGCGCCGGTTGCCCATATCTGGTTCCTGAAATCTTTGCCATCGCGGATTGCGGTTTTGACAGATATTCCGATGAAGGCTCTGGAACGCGTCCTTTATTTTGAAAGCTACATTGTGATTGAGCCGGGGCTGACTCCGCTCTCTGTCAATGAGCTTTTGAGCGAGGAACAGTATCAGGAAGCCATTGACGAATACGGCGAAGATTCTTTCCGTGCCGGTATCGGTGCCGAAGCCCTGAAAGAAATTTTGGCTTCAATCGATTTGGAAGCCGAACGCAAGACTATTCGTGAAGAGCTGAAGGAAGCCGCTTCCGAATCCAAGAGAAAGAAACTGGTTAAGAGACTTAAAATCATTGAAGCATTCCTTGATTCAAATACCAAACCGGAATGGATGATTTTGGATGTTCTGCCGGTTATCCCGCCTGAACTGCGTCCGTTGGTTCCGTTGGACGGCGGCCGTTTTGCAACCTCTGACCTGAACGATTTGTACCGCCGCGTTATTAACCGCAACAATCGTTTGAAGAGATTGATGGAGCTGCATGCGCCGGATATCATTATCCGAAACGAAAAACGTATGTTGCAGGAATCTGTTGATGCCTTGTTTGACAACGGCCGTCGTGCCCGTGCCATTACCGGTACAAACAAACGTCCGCTGAAATCTTTGTCCGATATGCTTAAAGGTAAGCAAGGCCGTTTCCGTCAGAACCTGCTCGGTAAGCGTGTTGACTATTCCGGCCGTTCGGTTATTACGGTTGGTCCGGAACTCAAACTGCACCAATGCGGTTTGCCGAAGAAGATGGCGCTGGAATTGTTTAAGCCGTTTGTTTATGCCAAGCTGGAACTTTACGGACATGCCACAACCATTAAAGCGGCCAAACGCATGGTTGAAAAAGAGCGTCCGGAAGTCTGGGATATTCTGGAAGAAGTGATTCATGAACATCCGGTTCTGCTGAACCGTGCGCCGACATTGCACCGTCTGGGTATTCAGGCTTTTGAACCGGTTTTGGTCGAGGGTAAGGCTATCCATTTGCATCCGTTGGTTTGTACCGCGTTTAACGCCGACTTCGACGGTGACCAGATGGCCGTTCACGTTCCGTTGTCTGTCGAGGCACAGCTTGAAGCCCGTGTTTTGATGATGTCTACCAACAACATTCTGTCGCCGGCGTCCGGCAAGCCGATTATCGTTCCGACGCAAGACATGGTTCTGGGTATTTACTACCTGACTTATGATGCTGACGGTATGCTTGGTGAAGGCATGGTCTTCTCGGATATTAACGAGGTTGAGATGGCATTGGATGCCAAGGTTGTTGACCTGCATGCCAAGATTAAGTGCCGTATGGAATATGTCAGTGATGACGGCGAAATCAAATACGGCGTTGTCGAGACAACTCCGGGACGTATTAAAGTATCACAGATTTTGCCGAAACATCAGAATGTTCCGTTCTCTTTGGTTAACCGTTTGGTTAAGAAGAAAGAAATCGGCGAGATCATTGATATTGTTTACCGCCACTGCGGTCAGAAAGAAACCGTCTTGTTTGTAGACAAGATTATGACTCTGGGCTTCACAAACGCTTGTAAGGCCGGTATTTCTTTCGGTAAAGATGACTTGATTGTTCCTGATGCCAAGAAGGTTTTGATTGACGAAACCGAAAAACAGGTTAAGGAATTTGAACAGCAGTATCAAAACGGTTTGATTACCAAAGGCGAGAAATACAACAAAGTGGTTGATATTTGGGCAGCTTGTACCGATAAGATTGCCGATGAGATGATGAAAAACATCTCCAAGAGCGAGCACGGTTATATCAACTCCGTTTATATGATGGCTCACTCCGGAGCGCGCGGTTCCGCCGCTCAGATGCGTCAGCTGGCCGGTATGCGCGGTTTGATGGCTAAGCCGAACGGTGAAATTATCGAACAACCGATTATTTCCAACTTTAAAGAAGGTCTGACCGTGCTTGAGTACTTTAACTCTACCCACGGTGCCCGTAAAGGTTTGGCCGATACCGCTTTGAAGACTGCCAACTCCGGTTATCTGACCCGCCGTCTGGTTGACGTTGCCCAAGATGTGGTTATTACCGAAACGGATTGCGGTACCGAGCGCGGTATTATTGTCCGTCCGGTTGTTGACGGCGGTAACGTTATTGTTTCCATCGGCGAGAGAATTCTCGGCCGTACCATTCAGGAAGACATTATTCATCCTGAAACCGGCGAAGTTCTGGTCAAGAGAGGCAAGCTCATTGATGAAAACGATGTTGAAGTTGTTGAGAAAGCCGGTGTCGAGCAAGTTAAGATCCGTTCGGTTCTGACTTGCGAAACCAAAGACGGCGTTTGTGCTGCCTGCTACGGCCGCGATTTGGCCCGCGGAACACCTGTTAATGTCGGTGAAGCCGTTGGCGTTATTGCAGCCCAGTCCATTGGTGAGCCGGGTACGCAGCTGACCATGAGAACCTTCCACATCGGTGGTGCCGCTCAGAAAGGTGCCGAGCAGGCTTCCGTTGAAGTTCCGTTTGCCGGTGTGATGAAAGTTGAGAACAAGCACCTCGTTTATAACTCTGAAGGTAACGGTATTGTTCTGTCGCGTAACTGTGAATTGGTTATTGTCGATGCTCAGGGCCGCGAGAAGTCCCGCCACCATGTTCCTTATGGTACAAAACTTCTGGTTGCCGAAGATGCAAAGGTTAAAAAAGGTCAAAAAGTTGCCGAATGGGATCCGTTTACGATTCCGGTTATTACCGAAAAAGCAGGTAAGGTTGCTCTGATTGACCTCATTAATAATGTATCGGTTAAAGAAAGCGTTGACGAAACGACCGGTGTTGTTTCCAAAACGGTTATTGATTGGCGGTCACAGTCTTCAAGTGCCGGTCTGAAACCGAGCATTATGCTGAAAGATGCTAAAGGCAAACCGGTTACTTATGATAACGGTAAAGAAATTCGTTATTATATGTCGGTTGATGCGATTTTGTCAGTTGAGGACGGTCAGGAAGTTCAGGTTGGTGACGTTATTGCGAGAATTCCGAGAGAAAGCTCCAAGACGAAAGATATTACCGGTGGTCTGCCGCGTGTGGCCGAGTTGTTTGAAGCCCGCCGCCCGAAAGATCAGGCTATTATCTCCGATATTGACGGTATGGTTGAATTCGGTAAAGATTATAAGGCCAAACAGCGCGTTACAGTTGTTCCGAAGAAAGGCGAACCGCTTGAATATCTGGTTCCGAAAGGACGCCATCTGGTTGTTCAAGACGGTGATATCGTTAAGAAAGGCGATATGCTGGTAGAAGGTACGCCGGCTCCGCATGATATTTTGCGTGTTCTCGGTGTTGAAAAACTGGCTGAATATCTGGTTAAAGAAGTTCAGGATGTTTACCGTCTGCAAGGCGTTAAGATTAACGATAAGCATATTGAGGTTATTGTTTCGCAAATGTTGCGCAAGGTTGAGATTACTCAGCCCGGTGATACCACTTTCCTTGTCGGAGAGCAGGTTGACCGTGATGTCTTTGAAGCCGAGAATGCCAAGGCTATTGCCGATGGCGGTAATCCGGCCGAGGCGGATCCGGTTCTGCTGGGTATTACAAAAGCCTCTTTGCAGACCAAGTCGTTTATCTCTGCCGCGTCCTTCCAAGAGACTACCCGCGTCTTGACCGAAGCTGCGGTTGAGGGTAAGGTTGACAATCTGAAGGGGTTGAAAGAAAACGTTATCGTCGGCCGTCTGATTCCGGCCGGTACCGGTACGGTTCTGAGAGCCTTGAAGAAAGTTGCCGTTCAGAATGACAAAGAAATTCTGGCGCTCAAAGAGGAAGCTGCGGCGGCTGCCAATATGGCATTGCCGACAGCTGAAGAGCAGAAGGATGCTCAATAGTTCTGAGCAGGCTTAGTTAAGAAAAATCCCCGATTGTGAAAACATCGGGGATTTTTTGTTTGAGCAGTACAATCTGCGCGGGTTGGCAGAAAAATCTTCCGGTTCGGTTATCAGGTTTGCATAGCTTTGGAGAGGAAGATAATAGTATTCGGAGGAGGAATTTATGTTGTTCAAGTTGGTGAAATCGGCAGAAAATTTGTGTTTGACAAATTGGGTAATGATTTGTAAAGTGCACTAAATAACAGAATTATTAACTAAATTTTATTTATTATGGATTTGCAAATATTTTTAATGATTGTTTGTATGGGCGGGCTTGTTTATTTGATTTTGTTACAAGTTCAAATTGCCCAGCTGAAGCAAGAGAACAAAAAGCTGGCAAATGAAGCTCAGGCTTATCTTGAAATGTATAATGAACTCAAACGAAAGAGGCTGGCAGAGAAACCGGTACAGGAGGAAGGGATTTTTGATGTTCTTTTAGAGCAACGCAAAATAGCCGAAGAAATGTTGAATAATGCAAAGATTGAGAAACAATATCTTGAAAATGCTTTGCATGAGATTGATATTGACAATGTTTAATGAACAGCCTTATGGATACGGAAGTTTGGATTTTTGTCGGCTTTTCGGTTATTATTGCTGTTACGGCTTTGGTTTTGCTTGTATATTATCAACGTCAGCTTGATGCAAAAGACAGGCTGCTTCAGGAGATGAAGTATGAACTTGATAAAATGCGTTTGGAGTTGCAACAGGCAAGAGCCGTTCGGGAGGCTGAAGCATGATATCAGGTGTGTTTGCTTTTTTATAAACAATGAACCTTCCGGAATAATTTCGGAAGGTTTTTTTGTTAAAGATTGATTGACAAAAAAATGTCAAGATGCTAGCCTGACGAAGTTAAAAGAATTATTAATTTAAATTTTGTTATTATGAGAGTAAAACTTAAATCGCAAGATCTTGCAAATGTTATTATTTTTGCAATATTTGTTGTCTTTGGTCTGTATGGGGTTGATTCATTTAAGCTCAAACCGTATCTTTGGTGGATTTCATGGTCATCCGTCGCTTTGATTCTTTCTTTTTTCGGGGTGGTCATGTACCGCGGCTTTCAGCAGTTTTCTGCAGAAAATAGCCGTCTGAAAAGAGAATTAACAGCGAAGGGTCAGGAAGTTCTGAGGCGTATTGATGCTTTGGAAAATGGTCAGGAGATTTTGCTGGCAGAATTTTCTAAGGAGCGATTGCAGGAGCTTTTGAATAAATATATTGTGAATATCGGAGAGTATGAAGCATATAAGGATATGCCGGAGAAAAAGGAAACCTTGTGTGTTTTGGTGGCACATATCAGGACAAGGTTGAAAGAAATCGAGAACATAGAAAAAAGAGATTGTGGTTTTTCTGTGCTTGTTGAAGAATAATCTTAAAATTTTTGCTTATGGAAAAGTACTGTTTTGCTATAATGATTATTCTGGGACTGGTTGCCGCTTTATTGTTTTTCTATTGCCTTGTTCTCCGGCATTCACTGAAGTGTTTGGAAAAGCAGGCAGAACGGCTGGAAGCCTGGTTGGCAGAGGAGCAGGCTGTTCTAGATAACTGTATGACAGAGACAGTTCGGAAAATTTCAAAAAATGACCGAAAAAAACTGTCTGAGGTTTACAAGCACGAGTTTGAGGATTTGGTTAACAAGAAAGTGGAAACCCATGCTTACAGCAGGCGTTGCGAAGTTGTTAAAAAATTGTATTTTTATATGAAAACGGTACCTTGAAAAGGTACCGTTTTTTTCTATATTAAAAGAATTGAATAAAAACAGCACAAAATATTGACAAAATTTGTCTATTGTGCTATGGTCTTTATTATAGTTAATATTCTAGCTGAGGTTGTTATCGTGAACAGTAGTTGGTTTAGCAAAGAAAATATCAGAAAAACAGTTATGAAGACATTGCAGGGGGCGGTGATTCTTGCCGCACCGTATTTTATCCGGAGTTATTTTGAAAAAAATGAACAACAGGACAGGCAGCAGGTAAAAAAAGAAATCCGGACGGATCATAAAACTTTCCGGACAAAAGAAACCGGCAATACAAAAGTGTTAAATAAGGCAGATTGGGATTTGGGAACCAAAACTTTGTCTAAGATTTCTGAATGGGTTTCGGCTGTTAAAAATGAAAAGAAATCCGGCAAGCAAACCGTGGTTTCTTCTCGGCAAAAAACGACTGTTTCCAAGGCAAGATCAATGGATAAGATTGTGGCAAAGATCAGAGCAACGCCGAACAAAAAAGCCGATAGCCGCCGATATAAAACACAAAAAATTTCTTTGCCGTCTATGCTTAACAAATATGCTACAAAAAACGGTCAGCGGTTGTATCAGATTGAAAATAAAATTGTGGCAATGATTGCTCTTATGGAAAATTATGAAGCTTATCCTTATATGAGTGGCGGCGCAGCAACAATCGGCTACGGATCCTGCTACAAACCGAACGGAATGCCTGTTACGATGCGTGATGCACCGATTGACAAGACAACGGCGCGTTTGTATACGCAGGCACATTTACGCAAAGACGTTTTTCCGGCTATTGAAAAATATGTGAGCAAAGATCTGGATGACGGGCAATTGATGGCTGTGAGTGCTTTTATTTATGCCGTCGGCAGCGCTAATTTTGCCGGTCTGGGGTATGATAATCATGGCAGAAAGCGTCAAGCCTGCGAGTTTTTGAAAGCAGTTAACAGCGGTAAGAGCGATTTTGAATGTGCGCGTAAACTGAGCGGGTGGAAAACTGCCGGCGGCGGCATTTTGCATGAAGGGCTTCTTAAACGCCGTTGGCTGGAAATGGCTTTGTATTGTCATCGTCTTGCGCCGCAGGAGCTTTTGGACATGACTCCGGGGGGGCATTTTAATCTGGCCGTGCGTGACTTGTATAAACACGGGCGCGCCGACAAAGACGGTTATTATACGCCGATGATGGACGATGTCACAATGCGCCGCGTGATGCGGAAATGCAAGACAGGACGCCGCCGTCTGAAAGATATTATTGATGAGAAAACCCAGCAGGATTTGAAGGCCGGGCAGACTTTGGCTCTGGCTGATTTTGCACAAAGATATGCGGCATTGAGAACCGCAGGTGCTTAAAAATTTTTTTCCTTCACCTTGTTTTTGTTTTGAAAGGGATTATTTGATTTGCAAAATTACAAACAGCGAGGTGAGGAAAATGGATGAAGCTTTGCGAAACCTGACAATGATTTTGTGGGCATATTGCGCTGTAAACAGTCCGGCATCGGCCGAGGCGAGGATGGTGACAATCAGCGAAGAAAATCCGCCGGTTCAGGAGACAGTTGTATATGGCGCAGCCAAGACGCCTTCCGGAAAAGAAAATGTTTTTGAGATTGAACAGCCGGAGAACGCACCTAATCCTTTAGGCAATCCGATTGTCGGAGAAGATGATGCGCCTGCAACCGGCGAATCGGCTCAGGAGGGGCCTGTTCAGTCTTTGCCTGAAATGCAAAAGCAGCCTAAAGTTCTTGCCCGAGACGCCGTCGGCGAGGCTATGGGGCCGGGGGAAATTCCACTGCCCGAAAACGGCAAGATCGAAAATGAGCTGTATCAGCAGGGAAATGATATTATTGACGTGCAGGCTTTTCCGATTAAGGATGTTGATGAAGTAACAACACCCAATACCCAGCCGGCCATTGTAACGCAGTAAACTAAATTTTTTCGAAATCCAAAAATACCGGTTTTCTGCCTTCTGCCAGAGCTTTGCGCTGGTATTTGGTTTCGACCCAGTCTGCGGGCGGAAGCCGCCAGTCATTACTGCATTTGGCGGTCCAGCGGAAGACTTTTTTTCCGTTTTCATTTGTAAAGCCGCAGGTTTGGCGCAGTGCCCAGCCTTTGTAAATTTTGTGGTCTGTCGCAACGCGGAGGATGCCGCCTTTTTTCAAAATACGGCTGATTTCTTTTAAGTTCTCCGGATTGATAAAGCGGCGGAAAGCATGGCGCTTTTTGGGCCAAGGGTCGGGAAAAAGCACAAAAATCCGATCAACAAAACCATCCGGAATACGGGAAAACAGCAAACGGATGTCATTGTCAAAAACACGGACATTATCATTGCGTCCGGACAGAAGCGTGATTTTTTCCGGCAGGTCGGAACCTTCTTTTATGCCGGTAAGAAGTCCCAGCAACGAAGCTATGCCGTTTTTGAAGACTTCGGCGCCGATGAAGCCGCAATCCGGATTGTTCAAAGCCTGTCCGGCGATATGCTCGCCATTGCCAAATCCGATTTCCAAGCAGATTTTTTTTACCGGATAACCGAACAGCGTGTCTTTGTTGAATTCGGTTTGGGGAGAAAGTATTACCTGCGGCAGAAAAGAATCCAGTAATGTTGATTTGGCTTTACGAAGTTTGCGCCCTTGGCGGCGGCCGTAGAATTTCGGCTGATTGTCGGTTAAAAGCATTTTTTCAATTTCTCGCTTAAATCTGTTTTTTCCCATGAAAAGCATCCGTTTTCATCCGGTGTGCGGCCAAAATGTCCATAGCTTGAGGTTGGGGTATAAACCGGCCGGTTCAATTTCAGCGTGCGGATAATGCCTTTCGGGCTCAAATCTACCATATCTTTCAGAATGTGCAAGATTTTTTGTTCGTCAACGCGGGCCGAACCCCGGCAATCTATGAAGAAAGACAGCGGTTCTTTCAGACCGATGGCATAAGACAGCTGAAGCAGGCATTCATCTGCTAATCCGGCAGCTACGACGTTTTTGGCAAGATAACGGAGCATATAGGCGGCCGAGCGATCAACTTTCGTTGCGTCTTTGCCGGAGAATGCGCCGCCGCCATGAGGAGCATAACCACCATAAGTATCAACAATGATTTTCCGTCCGGTCAGTCCGGTGTCGCCGTCAGGTCCGCCAACGACAAAGCGTCCGGTCGGATTTATCAGGATATCTTGTTCGCAGGGAAAAAATTCCTGCGGGATTGTCCGGTGCAGGTTGCTGATAACTATTTCGCGGACTTGTTCCTGACTGAGCGCTTCAATGTGCTGGGTTGAAACCACAAGTTTGGCAATCCCGACAGGAATGCCGTTGGCGTAACGCAGTGTGACCTGACTTTTGGCATCTGGTTCAATCCCCGGAATTTCGCCATTGTGGCGAGCCAGATTCAGGTTTTGTAATATTTTGTGTGCCCAGAAAATGGCCAGAGGCATATAATGGGTGGCCAGTCCTTTTTCTTGGCAGGCATAACCAAACATGATACCTTGATCTCCTGCGCCGTCATTGTTGACGCCGAGGGCAATATCGGAGGATTGGCTGTGCAAGAAATTGTCTATGCGGACTGTCTGCCAGTTGAAGCCTTTTTGCGCATAACCGATTTCTTTAATGGTCCGGCGGACGGTTTCTACAATATCTTCGTGCATGATAACGGCGTTACTGCTGGTTTCGCCAGAGATGATGACGCGATTGGTTGTGGCAAGTGTTTCAATTGCCGTACGGGAATCCGAATCTTTGCTTAGGTATAAATCGACAATGGCGTCGGAAATACGGTCGCATACTTTGTCAGGGTGTCCTTCTGATACCGATTCGCTGGTAAAAAAGTAATCTTGCATTGTTTTTTCCTTGTCCGTTCTTTGTTTTAAGCATAAAAAAAAGCCGGAATTTATCCAGCTTTTTTTGTTAGTTATACTCGTTGTATTATTCGCCGTCTTCGTCTTTGTTATAAGTGCTTTTTGACAAAGATATGATCAGGTCATAAACATGTTTGGCCGCTTTACGGTTGGGAATTTTGTAGTAAGCGCGAACCAACTCAATTGTTTCCTGACGGTTCATGGGGTCGGCGTCAAAAGCGGCATCGTCTTCGGCCAGAGCCAAAGGCGTACTGTCGGGAATGCTGAACATTCTCGGACTTTGGTTGGCAACTTCTTTGTCCATATCTTCATAAAAGAAACCAATGGGAACTTCCAAAACTTTGCTGATGTCCCAAAGGCGGCTTGCCCCGACTCGGTTCATTCCGCGCTCATATTTCTGAACCTGTTGAAAGGTCAGACCTAATAACGAAGCCATTTTTTCCTGACTTAAGCCGAGAAGAGTACGACGCAGACGAATGCGATTGCCTACATGTACGTCGATGGGGTTAGGTTGTCCGGTTGGAGTTCTTCCCCGACTTGATCTTTTAAAAGTTTCAGCAGTCATTTTTTTTCCTTTACGCTTTTTATTTATATCTATTACTATAAATATGATTTTCCAAGCGTGTCGTCAACAAATTTTTTATATAATATGTTATATTATTTTTTGCTTATATATCTGTTATTGTTGAATTTGCTTCTTTTTCATATTTTTATGGTTTCTTTGAGAAATATAACAGGCAAGTATTATGTTGAAAAGATACAATGCTATGGGAACATGATTACCATGTTTATTGTAAAAAGTAAAGACAGAAGCTTCAGCCGGAAGGCGGATATCCATAATATTTTGAATATTAAGCGGAATTGCGGCGATAACTTGTCCATAAGGCGAAATGGCGGCGCTGATGCCGCTGTTGGCCGCACGGATTATGGTAATGCCTTCTTCCACCGCACGCAGTCTTGCCGCCGTTAAATGCTGGTAAGGTCCCATAGAGTCTCCATACCAGCCGTCATTGGTCAGGTTTATCATCCATTCGGGTTTTTTTTGCCCGTTTATAATCTGGCGGGGAAAGATGATTTCATAACAAATGGTTGCGCTCAATTCCGGAAAGTTTTTTATGTGAAGGTTTTTCGGGCCGCTGCCGGTGCCGAAATCGGCAATGGTATTGGTGACCGGTCGAATGCGATCCGGCAGATACTGTTTCAGCGGTATGTATTCGCCAAAAGGCACCAGATGTGTTTTGTCATAATGGGCAATGATTTCTCCTTGTTTGTTGATGACAAACATTGAATTGAACGGAGTGTATCCGCCATTGGGTTTGCCCTCGTATCTGACCAGTCCGGTTATCAGGTATCCGTTATCCGGAATGGCGGCGGTTATGGCCTGCAGATGTTCTTTGTCAACATCCAGCGGAAAGGGAACAGCCGTTTCTCCCCAGATGACAAAGTCAATTTTATCCAATCCGGCTGTTCGGCTTAAGGCGATGTATTTTTGAAAATTGTGTTCCAAGGCATTGCGATCCCATTTCATGGCTTGCGGGATGGCCGGCTGGACAAGGCGAACAGTTGTTTTTCCGGCAGTTTGTGCGGCGGCGGAAAGCCGAAAAAAACCGATTCCGAAAAGGAGCGATAACAGCAAAGCCGGAATGCCGGCTGCCGGAAGCAGATTTTTTTTCTGCGGGTTGCAGAGATACAGTGCCGGAAAAGAAGAAATGAGAATTGTGATGAGAGAAAGTCCGTAAGTTCCCCACAGAGAGGCCGTTTGCAGCATAGTGTCTGAGAAAGCAAAAACCGAGCCGAGAAGATTCCATGGAAAACCGGTCAGGACGAAACTGCGCAGCCATTCACTGAAACCCCAGAAGCCAGCAAATGCCAAAATCCGAGCAATAAGCGGCTTGAAGTAATAAGAAAGCCACAACGGCAGCCCGGTAAAAAGTCCGAAAAAAGCGCCGCCGGCCAACAAACAGAGCGGGTAGAGCCAGCCGAAAGCCGCGATATCCAACAACAAGGCATTGCCAATCCATGACAGGCCGAAAGCAAAATGGCCAAAGCCGAAAATATAGCCGAGTTTCCATGCTTTCTTGGCTGTGTCCGCCGTTTTATCCAGCAGCCAGAACAGGCCGGAAAAACTTACAAAAAGAATGGGAAAAATATGAAAAGGCGGCAAAGCATAAACGCTGAAAATGCCGAGTATAAAAGCCGTCGTTTGAGGAAAGGCCGAAAGCATGGCGGAAATGCGGCGGAAATGCATGGTTTTTCCTTTATGTTAATCCAGATAAGGATTTTTGATGTTTAGTTTTTCCAAAATTTTAACTTCACAGCTTTCCATATATTCGGCTTCTTCGTCTTCAATATGGTCAAAGCCGAGTAAATGCAGCAGACCGTGAGTCAAAAGATGGCAGTAATGGTCGGAAAGCGGAATTTGTTTCAGGTCAGCTTCACGTTCCAATGTTTCCAGAGCGATAATGATGTCGCCAAGTTCAACTTCTTCATACAGTTCACAGTCTTCGGCAAAAGCCTCATCATCAATATTGGCAAAAGACAAGACATTGGTCGGTTTGTCCATGCCGCGAAATTCTTTATTGAGTTTTTGGACAGCGGCATCATTGCTCAGACAAAGGTTAACTTCAACCGGTTTTTTACCATCCCAGAAATCAATTTCTCCGAGGGAAGATATATAATCAAAAACCGAGGACATGATTTGATTGGAAAGGCCGCCAAAATCCGGCAGTGCCTGATTCCAGCGGTCTTCTTCAACCGAAATTAAAAGACGGGTATTACTCATCACCGTAAGTCTTTTTGCTCCTTTCTTCATAGGCTTTGACGATTTTTGCCACCAGACCGTGACGGACGACGTCGGCGGCGCTGAAGCGGACTGAACTGATATTCTCGATGCCTTTTAATGTTTCAAGCGAATCGCGCAAGCCGGAGATTGTGCCTTTGGGCAGGTCAACCTGACTTAAGTCGCCGTTGACGACCATCCGGGAGTTCTCACCCAAACGGGTCAGAAACATTTTCATCTGCATTGGTGTGGTATTTTGAGCCTCGTCAAGGATGATGAAAGAATTTGACAATGTGCGGCCGCGCATGAATGCCAGCGGGGCAATTTCGATTTCTCCGAGCGCCAGCTTTTTATCAACCTGTTCGGCCGGCAGCATCTCATACAAGGCATCATACAGCGGACGCAGGTACGGGTCGACTTTTTCTTTTAAGTCTCCAGGCAGAAAACCGAGGTTTTCTCCTGCTTCAACGGCCGGGCGTGACAGAATGATCTTGTCGATTTTACCTTCCAGCATCATGGAGACCGCCAGTGCGACCGCCAGATAAGTTTTACCGGTACCGGCCGGCCCCAGACCGAAGACAAGTTCGTTTTTCATCATTTCCTGAATGTAAGCCGCCTGAGTGGCCGAACGCGGATAAATATGGCGTTTTTTAGTTTTTAAAACAATATTTTCCATATTGTCTTCGGCAATTTTTTCTGCGCCGGCGCCGGAGATTCGGACCGCGGCTTTAACTTCCTCTTCATTAATGTCGATATTTTTGCCGACTTTGTGATACAGAATGTCAATGGCGGTTTGTGCCTGAACGGCGGCATCTTTGTCGCCGGTGATTTTGATTTGGTTGCCGAAAGAAGATATTTCCACATTCAACAGTTTTTCAAGCAGGCGCAGATGCGAATCCTGCGGACCGACGACTTGTTGTACCAAAAGATTGTTATAAAGTTCCAAATTGATTTCTGCCATGATCTTCACCCTTCCACTACCCCGATCAGGGAGTTTGTTGCTGCTTCGGTTATTTTTATGTTTACGATTTTGTTTAAAAAGTTTTTATCCAGTTCGGCGTGCAGGTTTTGCATATACGGCGTGCGTCCGAACAGCTGGTTGCGGCCGCGGCCTTTGCTCTCAAAGAGAACCGGCATAATTTTGCCGATGCTGTCCCTGTTGAATTTCAGCTGATAAGAAAATAATAAATCCTGCAATATATTCAGCCGCTCTTTTTTGATTTTTTCTTCAACCTGATTTTTCAGCAGGGCGGCCGGTGTTCCGGCACGGCGGGAATATTTGAACGAAAAGGCCTGAATATACTTGACGCGGTTGACAATGTCGAGCGTGGCCTGAAAGTCTTCATCGGTTTCTCCGGGGAAGCCGACAATAAAGTCAGACGACATGCCGATTGCCGGATTGGCTTTATGCAGTTTTTCAACTACCCGCAGATAATCGGCCGAGGTATGGCGGCGGTTCATAGCTTTTAAAATCCGGTCGGATCCGGACTGGACCGGAAGATGCAGGTAAGGCATCAACTTGTCTAAATCATGGTGGCATTCAATCAGGTCATCGGTCATGTCGGCCGGATAAGAAGTGGTATAACGCAAGCGCCGCAGGCCGTCTATATGTGCGAGTTCGCGCAGCAGGTAGGACAGCGGCCGTTCTTTGCCGGCGCTGTCCTCTCCATGGTAAGAATTGACATTTTGCCCCAGCAGGTTAATTTCGAGCGCACCGTTTTGAACCAGCTTTTGCGCTTCTGCGATGACCTCTTTGACAGGACGGGAATATTCGGCGCCGCGGGTATAAGGGACAACGCAGTAGGTGCAGAAGTTGTTGCAACCTTCCTGAACGGCCAGAAAAGCACAGGAAGAACGGTTGTCGTTTTGCGGCAGATAATCAAATTTGGATTCAGCCGGAAAGTCGGTATCAATGACGGGCGTGCCTTTTTGACGCCCGAGTTTGGCAAGAATTTCCGGAATGCGGTGATAAGTAAGCGGACCGGTAGCAAAGTCTACAAAGGGTGCTCTTTTGGCAATTTGCTCGTCTTCGGCCTGAACAACGCAGCCGACAACGCCGATAATGGTATCGCGTCCCTGTTGGCGGCGTTCTTCTTTGATAAGATTAATGCGCCCAAGGTCGGAAAAGACTTTTTCCGCAGCTTTTTCCCTGATATGGCAGGTGTTAAAAATAATCAAATCGGCGTCTTTGGGAGCAGAAGCTTCCCGATATCCCAGATTTTGCAGAATGCCGGCGATGCGTTCCGAATCGTATACATTCATCTGGCAGCCGAAAGTTTTAATAAAATAGTGTTTCACGCTTTTCTCGCTCTTATTTTCCTATCCTTATATTTTAAGCCAAAAGGTCAGGGATTTCAACCGAATTTTGTGTTATCTGCAGCGGATTTTCTTTTCCGTTGCGGAGGTGCATGCTTTTTTGTTGCAAAAAACGGCAGTTTTGGTAAGATAAAATAAAAGTTAATCAGGAGGCTTGTTATGGCTAGTTTTAAATTGGAGCAGGATATGGAATATCTCACCAGACTTAATGAAGATCAACGAATCGCTTTTATGAAAGCATTGGCCAGACTGGCCAACGCAGACGGGAAACTTGACGAAGATGAGAAAGCTTTTATCCGCGAGGTTGCCAAAGTATACGGCGTATCAGAAAGCCGGCTTGAAGAAATTCTTCATCAAGGGTCGGATGATGAAATTGTTGAAGCCGTTAAAATCATTGACAACCGTAAAGCCGCTTTGGAACTGGTTAAAGAAATGTGTATTCTGGCGCATGCCGATGACGAACTTTCGGACAGTGAAACGCTGCTTATCGGCAGGGTCGGACAGGCCATGGGAGTGGAGCTGGAAAAAATTGAACAAATCAGCCGGTGGGTGATTGATCGTTTAATTTGGCTGGAAGAAGGACGGATTATTTTTGAAGAAGTGTAGAACGGAGGGACAGCATGAGTGCGGCAGACCAGATTAATGAATTGCGCGGCCTGAGTAATGCCGGCGGCGGCGTTGTCAGAAACAACAATGAGCTGATTCAAAAAGGTTTGGAACATGCTTATCCCCGAATCAGCAAGGATGAAAAAGAAGCGCTGGCTATTCAGCTGGAGGTTAAGTCTGACGGCAGGGTTAAAATCGGCGATAAGGAAATTACGGTCGGCGAACTTGATTTTATTGTGGCGAATTCGATTCAGACCATTACATCCGAGACTGATCCGAAAAACGAGTATTTTACTTGGATTGAAGATGGGATAGACATTATCAAAGATATGTCAACCGACGGGGTAACTAAAGAAGAACTGGAAAGAAGAAACGAATTTTTAGCAGATTTGGATCAACGGGAAACCGAGGTCAAAATGTGTATTTCTTTGTATCAGCGGGCGGCTATGGGAACAGGCCATCTGGCTGATACGGCCAAAGAAAAAATTGCTTTTTTGCAGAAAAAATGGGCAAAGCTTATGGAAATCCGCAGTGCTGTCAAACTTTCGACGCAGAATTATGCCGATGAAAAGAAATTGGACCGGATTACCAATGATCGGACAAAGCTTTATCTGCTGGCGCTTTATTTTATGCGGCAGGGGCGTGAAATTCCGCACCGGCTGAAGACAAAACTTGAAATTAATTACGGTATTACGTTCGAAGACGGTCTGGCCGAGCAGATGATTAACAGAGTTAATCGCGAGCCGTTAACGAAAAAGCAAACAATTGATCGTATAAATGCACTTAGAGGCAGGCTGCCGGAGAGCAAACATCCGGTGTTGTCCATACATAAACAGAACTTTAATTCGGCTCAGTTTGAAAGATTGAGCAGGCAGTATATGAACAGTTATAACTAGGAGATAAAAATTATGGGTGCTTTATTTGAGCCGTTTTTATATATTATCGGACTGCTTTTGAATATTTATTTCAAAATCGTTGTTGTGGAAGTTGTTTTGCATTGGTTGATTCATTTCAAAATTTTGGACGTTACCAACAAATATGCCAAAAAGACAATGGAGATTTTGGAAAACGTTACGCATCCGGTTTATGATAAAATCCGCAGTAAATTGCCGCCTGTTTCCGGGTTTGACTATTCTCCGTTTGTTTTGCTTTTGGTTTTGCTGTTTCTGGAACGTATGGTTTTCAGATTGAGCGACATCATTTTGTAACCGTTGTTTTCCAAACAAAAAGGTTGGTCTTTTTAGATGGCAGATATCACAGAAAAGACACCTCAGGGTTTGATGTTAAGAGTTAGGATTGCCCCTAACTCTTCTTCTTGTTCCATAAACGGGGTTTATACGGATGCCAACGGTGCCGCGTATTTGAAGGTTTCGGTTAATGCCGTGCCGGAAAAGGGGAAAGCCAACAAAGAGTTGATTGTCTTTCTGGCAAAATTTTTTAGGTTGGCAAAATCCCGACTGAAAATTGTCAGCGGTGAAACAGACAGGTGTAAAAAAATCTGTATTGAGGCTGATGATGACGAAGTCATGCAACTTATTGCAAAATTAAAAGAGGAAGTATTATGACACACAGCTGCAGTATCATTGACGGAAAAAAAATCGCTCAGGAAATTCGTGCATCGTTGAAAAAGCAGATTTCCGATATGGCAGCCAGACCGGTTTTGGCGGTTATTTCCGTCGGGGATGACGAGGCCAGCCGCATTTATGTGCGCAATAAAGAAAAAGCTGCTGCCGAAATCGGCATGGAATGCAGATCGCTGCATTTTAGCAACACTGTTGCTGAAAAAGAGCTGTTGGAGGTTATTGAAGCTTTGAATAAGAACGAAAGCGTGAATGGGATAATCATCCAGCAGCCGCTGCCGTGTCATTTGAAGACGGCTTGTCTGGTGGAAGCCGTCATGCCCTGTAAGGATGTTGATGGTTTCGGGCCGGTGAATCTGGGGCTTTTGCAGATGAACAGTCCCGAGGCTGTTATTGCGGCAACGCCGAAAGGGGTTCTTCGCCTGATAAAAAGCACTCAAGTTGAACTTGCCGGTAAGCATGCTGTTATTATCGGGCGTTCCAATATTGTCGGAAAGCCGATGGCAAGTCTGCTTTTGAATCAGGACTGTACGGTTACGGTTGCCCATTCCAAGACGATTGATTTACCGGCACTTGTCCGGCAGGCGGATATTGTCGTGGCGGCCTGCGGTTGTGAAAAGCTGGTTAAAGGTGACTGGGTTAAGGACGGTGCCGTGTTGATTGATGTCGGGATTAACCGCGGTTCAGATGGCAGACTTTGCGGCGATATTGATTTTGAGGCGCTGGCCGGTCGTGATGTTTGGATTACGCCGGTTCCTGGGGGCGTGGGACCGATGACCGTGGCTATGCTTTTAGAAAATACATGGCGCGCTTATAAAAACCAAAAAAACATTTTGTAATCTTTTAAAATCGTTTCCAGCTCTTATATATTTTCTATTCAATTGTTTGGTGCAAAGGAAGGGAAATGACTAAGAAATTGGGACGGGTTTTTATGCTTGACGATGATCTGATTGTTCTTAACTTATATCGGGAAATGTTGGAAAAAACCGGCTATGAGGTTTTTGCCACGGCGAATGCTTATCAGTTTTTGCTTTATGCCAAGGAGCTGATGCCTGATCTTTTTATTCTGGATATTAATATGCCCGAAATTACCGGTTGGGAGGTTATGAGCCGGCTGGCGGCGGAAGAGCGGACATCCGAAATTCCGGTTATTGTAATGAGTGTGTTGGCAGACAAGGCACTTGCAGTGCAGAAAGGTGCCGCGCATTATCTTAACAAACCTGTAAAATTGGAAGATCTTTTGGAGATTTTGGAGGCATATTGTATAGGAAACAAAAAGCATGATATTTTGCTGCTGGAAGATTTTGAGCCGATGAAAAAGCCGATCCGGCAAAGAATGGAAGAACGAAAATGGTCATGTTTTGAGGTTAATGATCTTAAAGCTGCCAAGCGTTATCTGCAGAAAAACAATCCGAAAGTCGTGGTGGTCAATCTGCCGAAAAACCGGCTTGGAAAGGTTCTGAACGAGCTTAAACATCCTCTTATCCGTTATTTGGAGAGTTATGAACAGGTTGACGATTTAGAGGAGTTGCTAAAATAATTATTTGTCTTTATACTGAAAAAGCTTGTGATAACAGGTGTGATTAATATTTTGCCGGCCAGGCGGCGATTGGGATTTTCAGTAAAGACGGGGTTTTTATGGTTTTAAGAAGTATGTTGAATTTGTGGCACAAAGTGACGGGTGCCTGTTATGATTATATGATTAATCTGGCTTCCAGCGAAAAAGCAATGTATTTTTTGTTTGCCGTGGCCTTTATTGAAAGTTCGTTTTTTCCGATTCCTCCTGACATTATGCTGATTCCGATGGTTTTGGCGACCCCTTCCAAAGCTTGGAGAATTGCCGGCGTCGCAACCATTGCCAGTGTTTTCGGCGGGTATTTAGGATATCTTATAGGCGTTTATTTCTTTGATCTGATTGCCAAACCGGTTTTGAGCTTTTACGGGTATCTTAATCAATTCGAGCAATTTAAGAATTATTATCACGAGTGGGGTGCATGGATTGTATTCGGTGCCGGAATTACCCCTTTTCCTTATAAGGTCATTACCATTGCCAGCGGCGTGGTTCATCTGGATATCTGGGTTTTTGGTCTGGCTTCGGTTGTGGCTCGGGGCATGCGTTTTTATCTGGTGGCATGGCTCTTGAAAAAATACGGTGCGCCGATGAAGATTTTTATTGAAAAAAATCTCGGCCTGTTGTCTGTGCTGTTTTTGTTGCTGCTTGTCGGCGGATTTGCGGCAATTAAGTTTATGTAATATAAACTCCGCGTTTGATGCGTTTTCTCAAAAAGAAAGAAAATAAAAAGCCGAAGAGTGCGATGTCAGCAATCTTCGGCTTTTTTTTAATCTTTATGACGAAAGGTAATTCGCCCTTTGGTAAGGTCATAAGGTGTCATCTCAATATCGACTTTGTCTCCGACCATGACGCGGATGCGGAATTTTCTCATCTTTCCGGCAGTATGCGCCAAAATTTCAACGCCGTTTTCCAATCTTACGCGAAACATGGCGTTAGGCAGTTTTTCAATGACCTCTCCGGTTAATTCAAGAAGTTCTTCCTTACTCATTAATATTTCCTTTGTTATTGTATTTTGTTATTGTATAGCGCCTAAATTTTATTTATGCAATTGATTTCTTTCGTCTATTCGTTTTTTTTGCGTTTGGATGTATCGGATTCGGCATATTGCGGAAATTCGATTGTAAAAGTTGTGCCTTTGTCAATTTTACTTTGGACACTGATATTTCCACTGAATTTTTCCACAATGGATTTTACAATGGCAAGTCCCAGACCTGTGCCGCTTTGGCTGCCTTTCCGGCCTTCGGAATAGAAAGGTTCAAAAATGTGGGGAAGATTTTTGGCGGAAATGCCCCGACCTGTGTCTTTGATTTTGATTATTGCCATGCCGGCGTCCGTGTGGAGAGAGACTTCTATCTGTCCTTCGCTGCCGGTTGCTTTGATCGCATTTTGCAACAGGTTTAAAATCAGCATTTTGAAGTCAGAGTCGTTGCCGAGGATACATACTTTGGGGGCGGAAGATTTAAGAGTGAGTTCAATTCCTTTGCGTTTGGCTTCATAATCCAGCAGGGCGATGATTTCCTGACTTGAGGTGATACAATCAACGGGACCGTTGCCGTCATGAATGTTTTTGGACAGTTTTAAAAGCCGTTCGGGAATGTTCAGACAAATTGTGATTTGTTCCAGAATCATTTGCAGATACTTTTTGGCCTCGTCAGCGTCCGGAATGTTTTGATAATATTTGTTGATAATGTTTTCCATAATCATGCGGACAGAGCCAAGGCTGTTTTTCATTTCATGGGCAACGGAGGTTGATAAAAAGCCCAGAGAAGACAGTTTTTGCTGATGAGAGAATTTTATATCGTCGCTCAGGTCGCGAATTGATTCGACAATATAGAATTCCTGATGATTATTTTCATCAATAACCAGCGGGGCGGCGTTGATTGACAGGTGGCGGTGCGGAAAGGCCTGAAATTGCTGTATTACTTTAATTTGTTTTTGCCGGTTCTTTCTGATTTCCTTTAGCGGGCAGGTAAAGCTGCTGTCAGGGCACGGATGATTCAGGTTTTGGCAGGAGGCATAGCATTTTAAGCCCACTCCCTGACGGGTGTTGATTTGTTTGTAATAGGCATCGTTGGCAAGAATAATGTCGTAATTTTCATTGATTACACGAATGCCGTCAGGAATGCTGTTAATCAGTGCCTGCTGGAATTTTTCTTTTTGTCTGATTTCGTTAAAACTGTTGTTTAGGTTTTCAAGCATTTGATTGAAAGCCTGACTGAGTTTGTCAATCTCGTCCTCAAACAAATAATTGGTACTCAGGCAGATGCGCTGTGAGAGGTCTCCTGAAGCGGCCAAATCGCTGATATGTGAGAGTTTGTCGATGGGTTCAAGTATCCATTTTCGCAGCAGAATTCCCAAAATGATGATTAGCAAAATAATCAGAAACGTGCTGATAAGCGTTACTTTTACGGCGCGGGCAAAAGAATTGTAACGGCTGTTGTAGTTGCGGATGATTTCTTCAACGCGTTTATGTTCTGTCGTGATTTCGTTTAGTGAACGCGGATCCTCATTGTAGCGCAGAATTTCGGCAACGTTGGCAGAAACCTGAGAAATTTCGTTTTTTTTCAGAAGGGTATTCAGTTCCTGCCGCAGGATGACGTTTTCATAATTCAATTCTGAAAATTGCTTGGTGTTTAACAGATTGATTTGGCCTTCTTCCTGAAACTTCTGACCATAGACGATATAAAACGAATAAACGAAGATTGTGCAGGTCAGGATAAAGAAGACGGCAATTGTATATAGTATTTTTCTGTTCAGGCTGATAAACATAAGTGCTCACGAAAATAAATTAAATTTTTAATAAAATAGAAACTTATTGCCAGTATACAGAGGGAATGGTTAAAGAAGAGGAAATATTATGAAAAAAGAGACAGAACTGAGTCCGGAAGAGCTGGCAATATGGTATGAGGACTGGAATGACGATAATCTGGCTTTTATTAAGTATGATAATTGCGATGGAGACAAAATGTGGGTTATTTATGGTGCTGACGGTTCCCGAATTGCTGCCACGGATAATCGGGATTTTGCTTTTTTTGTTGCCCGGCAGCGTGATTTGGAGCCTTGCAGCGTGCATTAGAGATGATGTTTTGCCGGATTTAAAATAGAAAAAACCCCGATTGAACGGGGTTTTTGTCTATGCGCATTTTAGTCCTGATTATTTAACAAAGCATAAATTTCTTCGCATTTGGAAATCTGACGGATTTTGTTGCAGGTTGCTTCGTCTTTCAAAATGCGGGAGGCTTTAGCCAAAGCGGTCAGGTGATCCGCCCCGCTGCCTTCCGGTGAAATCAGCATAAAAATCAGGTCCACGGGTTTGCCGTCCACTGCGTCAAAATCAATCGGGGTATTAAGTTTTGCGAAAATACCGCTGACTTTTCCTGCTTCAGCAATACGGGCATGAGGCAGGGCTGTTGCTCCGCCAAAACCGGTGGAACCCAGATTTTCACGTTCCAGAAGGCTGTCAAAAATTGTACGTTCCGAAATTTGTGTTATTTCGGAAGCTTTTTGAGCGAGTTCCTGAAGAAGCTGACGTTTATTCTGGGCTTTTATACCCACAACAATACAGTTTTCATTCATGATTTCTGAAATTTTCATAAATTATATGCCTTATGTAATTTCAACTTAATTTTCAGCTTTCGGCTCTACCCAGCCGATATTGCCGTCTTTGCGGCGATATACCATGCTGATGTGGCCGTTGGCGCTGTTTCTGAACATCAGAGCACATTCTTCGTTCAAGTCCATGAACATGACAGCCTCTGAAACCGTACAGACCGGAATATTGGCTTCAACTTCAGCAATTGTCAGCGGAGCATCGTCGATATCAATTTCTTCCTGAGTTTCATCAATGCGGAAAACGGCTTCGTTTGCAATTTCGGCCAGGCCGGTTTTGCCTTTGTGGTTGTTCAGTTTGGTTTTGTGACGACGCAGGCGGGTTGCAATGTGGGCATTGGCATTGTCAAAAGCAGAATAAGGATCGCCGGCTGTGCCGCTGCCTTTTAGAACAATGTTTTTGGCAGGATGAACGGTAACTTCAGCGCAAAAATCATCACGTTCTTTGGAGAAATAAACGTTGCAGCTGATCGGAGCACTGAAATATTTGTTTACAGAATTTGAAATGTTCTCTTCAACATGTGAACGCAGTCTGTCGCCAATGTCTACTTGTTTGCCTGTCAATGTAATTTTCATAATTTTTCCTTGCAAATTGATTATTAACCATGTTTATAAGCATTAATATACTTCAGTTTGATGCTTATTACAATCAGAAAATCAGATAATAACATATTTCGGGAAAAGTCAATATAAAACTTTTCCGGCTTCCGCTTGTGCTTTGTTATGGCACAGCTTTTTGTTTTTTGCGAACGGCCGAGGAGGCCAGCCCGAGCTGATCGCGGTATTTGGCAACGGTGCGGCGTGCGATTTTTATGCCTTCCTGTCCCAGAAGATCGACAATTTTATCGTCTGATAAGATATTGTCCGGTTTTTCTTCGTCGATCATCTTTTTGATTTTATGTTTAATCGTCAGTGTGGAGGTGGCATCATCGCCGGTATAACTGCCGGCAGCGTTGGTAAAGAAGTATTTAAGCTCAAAGATACCAAGCGGCGTATGCATATATTTGTTGGTGGTGACGCGGCTGACGGTGCTTTCGTGCATCTCGATTTGTTCTGCGATGTTTTTAAGCTGCATGGGGCGCAGAAAATCAATGCCTTTTTCGAAGAATTCGTATTGGTTCCGGACAATTTCTTCCGTGACTTTCAGAATGGTTTCTGCTCTTTGGCGCAAAGCCCTTACCAAAAAGCCGGCACTGCCGAGCTGCTGTTTGAGGTATTGGCGGTCGTTTTTGCTGCCTTTGTTTTTAACTTCCGTATAGTATTGACGATTGACCAGTACGCGGGGCAGCGACATATTGTTAAGTTCTATCCGGTAACTGCCGTCTTTTTTGCGGCGAACAAAAACATCCGGAATGATATAGCTTGTAAGATCGTGGTGGTACTCTGCGGCCGGTTTGGGATTGAGGGCTTTGATATCATCTATGACGGATGCAAGATCCTCGTCATCAATCCGGCAGATTTTTTTCAGTTCGGTGAACTTTTTGTTTCCCAGCAGTTCAAGGTTGTCCAGAACCTTTTCGGCAACGGGATCCAACCGTCCTTTGTCCCGAAGCTGAATTTTCAGGCATTCGGACAGGGAACGGGCGAATATGCCCGAAGGTTCGAATTCCTGCATTTTGGTTAAAACATTTTCGGCAGTGTTTTCCTGAATTTTCAGCCGCTTGGCGATGGCAGACAAATCTCCGCGAAAATATCCGGCATCATCAAGATGTTCGACCAGATTTAAGGCAATGCTCCGTTCTTGGTACGAAGTGAAACTTTGGGAAATTTGTTCGTCCAGCAAGCGGTAAAGAGATTTTTCATCGGCAAGCTTTTGTTCAAAAAAATCATAATCGTCATCGTCGCGTTTGTTTTTTGCGGCGGCATAATCCTGCCAGTCGCACCGGTTTTCTGCATCGTCGTACCCTTCACGGTCACTGCCGAAATCATCGCATTCGTTATCGCAGGGTATGTCGTTCGGCGTTTCTTCCGCCGTATCGGGGGTTAAGGCTGCCGCATAGTCGTCTATGGTCGGAATTGCGGTTTCCGGCAGCAGGGAAGTGTTTTCATCTTCCCGTTCCAGCAGAGGATTCTGTTCGAGTTCTTTTTCTATTAATGCGCTTAATTCAAGGTTTGAAACTTGCAGGAGATTAATGGCTTGCCGCAGTTCCGGTGTCATTACCAGAGACTGTGTCTGCTTCAGGTCTAAATGCGGGGTGACGGCCATTCATTCAATTCCTCTTACATGGAGAAATTATCGCCCAGATAAACTTTTCTGACCTCTTTGTTGGCAATAATTTCTTCCGGTGTGCCTTCCATTAAAACGGTGCCTCCGTGTAAGATATAGGCCCGATCCGTAATATCAAGGGTTTCTCTGACATTGTGGTCGGTAATCAGGACGCCCAAACCGCGGTGTTTGAGTTGGGAAACCAGATTGCGAATCTCTCCGACGGCAATCGGGTCAATACCGGCTAAAGGTTCGTCAAGCAAAATAAAATTCGGCTGGCTGGCCAAGGCTCTGGCAATTTCCAAACGCCTCCGCTCACCGCCGGACAAGGCAATGGCCGGTGATTTGCGCAGATGAGAGATGGAAAATTCCGATAAAAGTTCTTCAAGCATGTTTTCTCTCTGGCTTTCATCGTCAATTACCAATTCCAAAATGGCTTTGATGTTATCTTCAACCGTTAATGAGCGAAAAATGGAAGCTTCCTGCGGCAGATAGCCGATACCCATGCGGGCGCGCCGGTACATGGGCAGGTTGGTAATATCTTTGCCGTCAATGTGGACATCGCCGTAGTCCGGTGTAATCAGGCCGGTGACACAGTAAAAGCAAGTGGTTTTGCCTGCGCCGTTCGGCCCGAGCAGCCCTACGGCCTCGCCTCGGCGGACGTTGAGTGAAACATTGCGTAAGACCGGACGGTTTTTATATTTTTTTCCGATGTTGAAGATTTCCAGTTTAGAATCGCTGTAATTATTGGGCATTTTTATTTTCCTCCGCTGTCGGGGCTGTGTCTTTGTTTTTGGCTTTTTCAATAAATACACCGGTTACACGTTTTTGGGCTCCCGGAGCGACCAGCATTTTGCTGATGCCGGTATTTAAATTGGTTTCGGCCAAATCGCCGCGCAGTTTGTTGCCTTTCTGATCAATGGTAATATTGTCATAAAGTTTGACCAGTCCCTGTTTGGGCAGATAGGTTCCCCGGTCAGCCCATACCGTGCCGTCTTTGGTCAGAATTTTGACGTTGCCGAAAACTTTTACCTGTTTCATGGTTGTCTTTCCGGCCTTGTCTTTTTCAAAATGAGCAATCATGCTGTCTGCATAGATTTTGCTTTCGCCGTTAGTGGCGTAGACATTGCCTTCGGCAACGGCTTTTTGCTGCGACGGGTAGTAAGTAATGTGGTCTTCGGCCGTAATGGTATCCGTCGGAGTTTTTACTTTGGCCGGGGTGCCGTGCAAAACGGCCTTGTCGGCAGTCAGGTCGTAGTCCATTGTATGACCATAGGCTGAAGATTCTCCTGATTGCATGATGACATTGTCACGGGCATGGACTCTGGATATCTGCTGTTTGCCGGTGGAGGGAATCTTTTGGTACCAGGCAGAGAGTTCGCCGGCTTTTATGCTCATATCTTTTTTGCTGGCAACGGCGTTGCCGACGGCGACCATTTTTTGTTCTTTGGAATGCCATTCGACTTTTTTATCGGCATGAATATTAATATCTTCCGCTGTGGCGGCAGAGCTTAGGAAAAGGCTGAAAATGGCTGTGATAATAGATAATTTGCGCATATTATTGGTTCCCTGCGTTAAAGCTTTCTTCTCTGATTTTGATATCGGCCGGTCCGATAAACACCAACACTCCGGTCTGATTGTACAAATCAAATCCGGCAGCTTTAATGTCTCCGAAAACACCCTGTCCGTCAACAGGAGTACGTCCGCTGCCGGTTGAAGTCGTAAAATTGAAGTCAGCTTCAAAAGTATTGACAGTCATGCCTTCGCTGTAAAACATTTCTACCTGATCGGTCAGTTTCAGGATATTGTCGGTCTGATTGAAAAAGCCGGTCGGAGCTTTGATGTTGACCCAAGTTTTATCACTGCCGGGGATAATACCCTCGGGGGCGTTGAGTTTTATTAATTTTGAGCCGGGAGAAGTCTCATCAATATTGACCGCCGTAAGATTGGTTACCCGGTTATTTTTGTCCGTAATATAAAAAGTGGCTTTCTCCATGTGAAGTTTTTCGAGTTCGCCGCTTTTGGGGCGGGTGATATCAAGTTTAATGTCATAAGCCTGTTGCCTGAGGTTGGGAAAGATGAGCAAAAGGCTGATAAGCAATGCCGCCGCGCCGGGCAGCAGGAGTTTGGCAAGCCGGATCATTTTGGAATGACGGCTTACGGCATCTTTTTTTTGGGGTGAAGATGTCTGTTTCTGATAAAAGTATTTATCCAGTTTTTGAGTATCGGACAACTCAGGCTACTCCGATGCGCAGGCAGTCATGCATATGCAGAATGCCGACCGGTTTTCGGTCTTTTAAAACAAAGAGTTGGGTGATGTGCTTTTCGTTCATGGTTTTCAGCGCTTCTGCCACCAGCATGTCGCCTTCAATCGTTTTAGGATTGCGGGTCATGATTTCGGAAGCTTTTTTGTTAAAGATGTCGGCGCTCATGCAGCGGCGCAGGTCGCCATCGGTAATAATGCCTTCCAAGCAGCCGTCTTTATCGACAATTCCGACACAGCCCAGCATTTTGGACGTCATGGTCAGCAGCGCTTCCTGCATGGAAGCAGCATCGGAAACCAGCGGGATTTCATCGTCTTTATGCATCAGGTCAAAAACTTTTTGTAAAAAGGCGCCGAGTTTGCCGCCGGGGTGTCTCTGACGGAAATCCGTTTTGGTAAAGCCTTTGCGTTCCAACAGCGTAATCGCTAAAATGTCTCCCAAAACCAATGTTGCGGTTGTGGATGACGTCGGTGCCAGTCCGAGCGGGCAGGCTTCGCCGTTGTCAGGCAGTTTGAGGACAACATCGCCGGCTTGTCCCAATGCACTGTGCGGGTTTTTTGTTATGGCGATTAACGGAATGCCATAACGTTTGCAATAAAGAATAATGTCAGAGAGTTCTTTGGTTTCGCCGGAATTGGAGATAGCGATGACAATATCTTCATCGGTCAGCATCCCCAAGTCGCCGTGGCTGGCTTCGCCGGGGTGCACAAAAAAAGACGGTGTGCCGGTGGAAGCCAGCGTTGCCGCAATCTTGCTGCCGATATGACCCGATTTTCCCATACCGGTAATGATGACGCGGCCTTTGGTGTTTTGCATCAGGTCAAGAGCCTGAGAAAGGCTGTCGCTGATTTCGTTTTCCATGATTTTCAAGGCGTCGATTTCTTTTTCGATGGTTCTTTTTGCAGATTGCAAGTCTTCTTCTCGTGTCATCATTCATAGTCCTCTGTCAAGTTTATTCTGACAGCGAGGGTATTATTTTATGTTGCGAATTGCAAGAGATTTTTATTTGTTATGCAAAAATCAGACCAAAAAATAAAATTTCTGGACTCAATTTGACTCAAAGAATCGGTGTCCTCAAAGGTGGCCGGCGATGGCTTTGCGAATCTGTGCAACAACTTTGTGACTCGGAGAAATAAGGTCTTAAGCAAAGGTAAAAATATTTTAGACTCAAATGTGAAAAAAATTGTAAAAATGGGGTTGACTTTCGGGGGAACTGATTCTAGTATGCCGAGACTCATTTGAGAATGACGGGTGACGTGTGCCCAGATTTTAAAATGAGGAGTTTAATTTATTTAATTTAAGGAAATTAGTGATGCCTACAATTAATCAGTTAATTCGTAAATCACGAACACCCAAAGTGAAAAGAAACAAAGTTCCGGCTTTGAAAGCTTGCCCTCAGAAACGCGGTGTTTGTACTAGGGTTTATACAACAACCCCTAAGAAACCGAACTCTGCGTTGCGTAAAGTGGCACGTATCCGCTTGACAAACGGCTTTGAAGTAATCAGCTATATCCCTGGTGAAGGTCACAACCTGCAAGAACACTCAGTGGTGCTGATTAGAGGAGGCCGTGTAAAAGACTTGCCTGGTGTTCGTTATCATATCATCCGCGGCACCTTGGATACTCAAGGTGTGGCCAAACGTCGTCAACGTCGTTCACTGTACGGCGCTAAGAGACCTAAATAGGAGAAATGAATAATGTCACGTCGTCGTACTGCTGAAAAAAGAATCGTACTGCCTGATGCTAAATATGGTGACAAGGTAGTTACAAAATTTATCAACAATGTTATGGAAGACGGTAAAAAAGCCGTTGCCGAAAAAATCGTTTATTCGGCTTTTGATATCATTGCTTCCAAGACCAAGCAAGATGCTTTAAAAGTTTTTGCTGACGCTATTGAAAATGTAAAGCCGGTTGTTGAAGTCAAATCCCGCCGCGTCGGTGGTGCAACTTATCAGGTTCCGACCGAAGTTCGTGCTGATCGTCGTCAGGCTTTGGCTATCCGTTGGATTGTCGATGCCGCTAAAAAGCGCTCCGAAACCACAATGACCGACAAAATCGCAAACGAGCTGTTAGATGCTTTTGCCAATAAGGGGTCTGCCGTTAAGAAACGCGAGGATACTCATAAAATGGCTGAGGCTAACAAAGCTTTCTCTCATTATAAATTCTAATCGAGGAGACAAAAGACAATGGCTCGTACACATAAATTGGAAATGTACAGAAACATCGGTATTATGGCTCATATTGACGCCGGTAAAACAACGACTACCGAACGTATTTTGTATTATACCGGTCAAAACCATAAAATCGGCGAAACCCATGACGGTGCCGCTACCATGGACTGGATGGAACAGGAGCAGGAGCGGGGTATTACAATTACCTCCGCCGCAACAACCTGTTTCTGGAAAGGACACCGTGTCAATATTATTGATACTCCGGGGCACGTTGACTTTACTGTTGAAGTTGAACGTTCCCTGCGCGTATTGGACGGCGCTATTACCGTATTTGATTCGGTTGCCGGCGTTGAACCGCAGTCTGAAACCGTTTGGAGACAGGCTGACAAATATGGTGTTCCGCGTATTTGTTTCTGCAACAAAATGGATCGTATCGGTGCAAACTTCTACCGCTGTTTGGAAATGATTAAGGATCGTCTGGGCGCTCGTCCGATGCCTATTCAATTGCCAATCGGCGCTGAAGCTGATTTTAAGGGAATTATTGATCTGGTTGAAATGAAAGCTATCGTTTATACCGGTGATACTCCTGATTCTCCGATTAATGTTGTGGAAATTCCGGCCGAGTTTCAGGACAGAGCCGAAGAATATCATCATCAGCTGGTTGAAATGGCCGTCGAAGAAGATGAACAGGCCATGGAAGATTATCTGGAAGGCAAAGAAGTTTCTGTCGAAACTTTGAAAAAATGTATCCGCAAAGGTACTATTGCTCAGGATTTTGTTCCGGTTTTGTGTGGCACTGCTTTTAAGAACAAAGGTGTTCAGCCTTTGTTGGATGCGGTTATTGACTTCTTGCCGTCACCGGTTGACATTCCTGCTGTTGAAGGCGTTAAACCGGGTACTGACGAAGTTATTACCCGTAAGCCGTCTGACAACGAGCCGTTGTCTGCTTTGGCCTTTAAGATTATGAACGACCCGTTTGTCGGTTCTCTGACTTTTACCCGTATTTATTCCGGTACGATGTCTGCCGGCTCTTATATCTATAACTCCGTTAAAGATAAGAAAGAACGCGTTGGCCGCATGTTGTTGATGCATGCAAACAAACGTGAAGAGCTTAAAGATGCCAATGCCGGTGATATTGTTGCTTTAGCTGGTTTGAAAGATACCACGACCGGTGATACCTTATGTGATCAGGCTCATCCGATTGTTCTGGAAAACATGGAATTTCCGGATCCGGTTATTGAGTTGGCCGTTGAACCGAAAACCAAAGCCGATGTTGAAAAAATGGGTTTGGCATTGTCCCGTCTGGCTATGGAAGACCCGTCTTTCAAGGTTTCTTCCGATCCGGATTCCGGTCAGACCATTATTAAGGGTATGGGCGAATTGCACTTGGATATTATCGTAGACCGTTTGCGTCGTGAATTTAAAGTCGAAGCTAATGTCGGCGAACCGCAAGTTGCTTATCGTGAGACCATTACCAAACCTTGTGATATTGAATATACTCACAAAAAGCAATCCGGTGGTGCCGGTCAGTTTGCCAAAGTCAAAATCAAGTTTGAACCGATTGAAGGTTACAATGGTTTTGAGTTTGAAAACACGGTTGTTGGCGGTAATGTTCCGAAAGAATATATTCCGGGTGTTGAAAAAGGTTTGCGCTCGGCAATGGATGCCGGTGTTTTGGCCGGATATCCGGTAACGGGTGTGAAGGCTACCCTTTATGATGGTGCTTATCACGAAGTCGACTCTAACGTTATGTGCTTTGAAATTGCCGGACGCGCCGCTTTCCGTGAAGGTATGCGTCAGGCTGATGCCAGACTGTTGGAGCCGATTATGAAGGTTGAAGTCGTTACCCCTGAAGAATATATGGGTGATATTATCGGTGACCTGAACTCCCGCCGCGGTTTGGTAAGCGGTATGGATCAGAGAGCCAATGCCCGCGTTGTTGATGCGAGTGTTCCTCTGGCCAATATGTTCGGTTATGTAAATACGTTGCGTTCTTTGTCGCAAGGCCGTGCTCAGTTTACCATGGTATTCGACCATTATGCCGAAGTGCCGAGAGAAGTGGCTGAGAAGGTGAAAGCCAAAAACGCATAATTTTCCATTTTAAGGGAAATCTGAAGCGGTTTTACGTGGTCGGTAAAAATTCATGTACGTTTGTGTACATTAAAATTTTTACCGCCACTAGAAACCACTTTATCTTCCTCCTTAAAAGTGAAAAATACTAACTCAATTTTAATATATAATTTTTTATTTGGAGTAAATCTAAATGGCAAAAGAGAAGTTTGAGCGGACGAAGCCGCACTGCAATATCGGAACAATC
>CAJUCZ010000011.1 GCA_910585375.1 uncultured Alphaproteobacteria bacterium
GCCGCGGCCTTTCCTTTTTTTATTTTCGGGTTATGTTTTCTTCATAAAGTTGGTTATTCTTCTTTCTTACTTTTGCTTGACCAAAAGTAAGCAAAAGTCAAGCCCAACCTCATTTTCTAAGCTTTCAGCCCAAAGTTAAGGTCACTACGTTCCAAGGCTCAGTACTTAATATTCGCCTCTTTGGGCCAAAAGCTAAGAAATCATTCGGTAATCGGGCTAATCAACTCTCCCCGCCCCTCTCACTCATGAGAGGGTGTAGCACGTCTCTTTTTTCTCACCCCCTTGTCCCTTTTGCCGCGGCCTTTCCTTTTTTTATTTTCGGGTTATGTTTTCTTCATAAAGTTGGTTTTTCTTTTCGCTACTTTTGTCATGCTACAAAAGGCCGGAGGCCGGCAGCCACAAAAGCAAAAAAGCTAGCCCGCTCTCGCTTTCTAGGCTTTCAAGAAAAAGTTAAGGTCGCTACGCTCTATTACATAGTGCTTCACTATTACCTCTTTTTCTTAAAAGCCAAGAAGTTGCTCGCGAAGGGCTGATCAACTCTCCCCAACCCTCTCTCTCAAGAGAGGGGGTGACAGTGCTTCACTTTTAACTATTCACAAAGGGCACACAAACCGTGCCGGACGGGGGAATGGTGTTTTTAATTTCCTCTTTTTCACAAAGACTAAGAAGTACTCGTTAAAGGGCGGGTCAACTCCCCCACCCCCTCAGGCTTGAGGGGTGGGGTGCTTCACTTTCGGTTTTTGCTCCAAAACCTAAGCCATTCGCAAAGGGCACACAAACCGTGCCGAATGTGAGGATGTGTTTCAGGAGAAAAATAAAAAAGCGGGAGATTAATCCCGCTTTTTTCTTACTGCCAAGGATAATCTTTGGCATCGACAAGTTTTATTTCAAACACCTTATCCAGAAAGGAAAAAAGATAAACATATTCTTCCATTCTCACATGGCTGGTATTTCTTTTTAATTTTTCTATCCGACCTTCAAAAAAATCTATATGATCCGCCAGTTCCGTACTTGTTAAGCCCTGTTCCGTCATCATCCGGTTCAATTCTTTATTGCAATAACTCCGGAAGGTTTTATACCACTCTTTTCTATATTTTCTTGATAACATTTCTTTTTAGCTCCATAGTTTTGATTAAAACAAAACCACCCTAAAACAAGGGTGGCGGAGCTCAAAAACTGCAAAAGATCAGTCACCGTTATTCGTTGCACAAGCGCACTTATTTCCGGTACTCCGCCTAAAGACGGATTTCTTTTGAGATGTTTTTGAGACACCACAGCCCGTCTCCGGACTGCAGCTATTATCATAAAGTATTGCAGAGATTTTGCAAGCGGATTTTAGAAAAGTCTAAAAAACCCTTATTCTTAAAAATCGGTACAGAAACAAAAAGCACTCCGAAGAGTGCTTTTTATCTGCTTAATACCTTGGGCTGGTTTCAATTTCTTTTCCGACCTCGCCGTTTGCAATATAATCATCGGCACAATTTGTACCGCGGCAACGTTTCAGCACTGTTGCATTTCTGCCTTTGGTCAGCCCACGAACCTGCATGGACGGAACATAGACTTCATCGACAATAATCTTATAGGTAATATAATTAACATTGCCGTATTCATCTATAATATAGACTTTAACATGATATGTTCCGCCGTCTTTAGGCATCGGAGTTCCGTAGAACGTCATTGTTTTTTCATCAAACGTCAGCCAATCCGGCAGCGGGCTGTCATCAATCAACCCGGCTTTGAAGGTTAATTTGCCGCGGGCATTGACGTCATTCAACGCGCTTTCGGGAATTGCATACAGATAATCTTGTCCGGTTTCCAGTTTCTGGTCGGGAATATTTTCCGACGACAGATTGACCGGCGGACGCTTGGACGGCACATTCAACAGATACGGGCGATTATCGGGCAGGAAATCGCCGTCACGCCATTTTTCCAGAGTTGAATGCAGATAGACCGCAATCTTGGACGGTTTTTCGCCTAACATATAATAAGGAAGTGCATCCAGTCCCAGCGCGGCATACAAGTTTCCCAAAGAAGACTGCAGTTCGATATAAGCCTTAGACGCTTTTACCTCGTCCGAGATCGCGCGGGCAGCTTCAAGCAAAGATTTCGAATCGCGGCTGCCGAGTTTGACTGTAATGTCTTCGGCAATGTCTTCCGACACGTTGGCTATTTCGATGTTAATCTGATAATCTTCCAGCGCCGACATATAAGACGCCCAGCCGACGTACAGCTGGCTCAGAACCAAATTTGTCATCCGCTGGCGGCGCAATGCCTCCAACTCTCCGGCACGGGGATTTCTCACATCTTCAAAAACGTGATATCCGATTTCCTGAGCTTTACGGCTCCAGACTTTATTATAATAAGACGGATTGCCCTGATAATCGTTTTGTGAGGTTGTTTTAAACTCCTGAACGGTAAATTCCAGATTTTCATCAATATTGACCATGTCGCGCATTTTGAGTTCCGGACGGTTTGTCAATGCAATCCATTCCATATCGGCCAGCGGCGTGCGGATATCCGGCAGGGAGAAATTGCCGTACAATTTGCCGACAAGCTTATATTCGGTCGCCGGATGAAAGCCCATTAAGGCGGCCAGCTTGGTTTCGGACGTTTCCAGACTGCGTCTTAATTCCGACAGGTTTTTAACGGCTTCCATATATTCACGTTTCAGCACCAGCTTGTCAGTCGGCAGATACTGGTTGAGTTTGGCCAGATCATTGGCCTGAGCGTTCAATTCATCGACTTCCAGCGTCAGCACCTCTATCATATCGTCAATCACCGGCAGCAGCCTTTGAGCAGTCAGAGCCTGCCAATAAAGCACCCGAGTTTCCTGCAACAGGTTATGGATCACTTTCCGGCTTTGCTCAAAGGCCAGATTTTTGCGATATTCCTGATCAACCGTCTGATAATAAACCGTACTCATATCCAAAAGGTTCCAGGCCAGACGGAGTTCGGAATTGGCATCGGACAGGGAATCGGTGTTTAAATAACCGGCCTGCCCCATGATTTCGGGAATTTGGTTGACCGGAGATTTTCCGGCTTTAATCAGGCTTTGCTCATAGCTGACGACACGGCGGGTAAAGTTATATTTCAGCGCCAGAGCCATTGCCATATACATATCTATCGGCTTGGAGATTTTGCGCGGCTGGTTCAGGTACATATTCTGCATGTCCACATCGGCGCGGATTGCGCTGTCCCAGTCAGAATAAGTTGCTGAAGACACCGTTGTTTCGCTTGCGGAATATCCTTCGTCACGCACACCGCAGGAAGCAACAAAAAACATGCCCAAAATCAAACATGCCAATATTTTTTTCATAATTTAAACCCTTTATAAATACATGTATGGGTATAAATTATATCAATCTTTCGGAGATTAACAGTATTTATTTGCTTTTATTCAACTTTGATGTATAAAATATTTGCATAACCCGAGCGGCGCGATAAAGGTTTTTGTTTTTATGTTCGACATTTTTTATACCGTATTCAAATACAAAGAAAAGGAAAGCCCTGACAAGCTCGGGCTTTATCCGGAACGCGCCCATACACAGGCCATGCCGGAGCGGCGCTATCTTTGGAGTTCGCGGATTTTGGTCATTCTGGCCGTTATCAGCATGAGCATAACGATGATGCTGGCGCTTACGATTTACCTGATGCTGCCGCAAAAAACCGTTTATCCCCGCCTGTTGCAGATTAACAAATATTTTTCACAGTTAGAGCTGGTTCAGCCGGCGGAGCGGCGAATTCTGGTTACCGACCTGATTGCCGAGCAGCATATTTCCGAATATATTACGTTGCGCAACGCCATTACGACCGATTATGACCAGCTGCTTTCCCGCTGGGGGCAGCGGCAGACGATTTTCTGGTATTCCGATGCCAACGTGTATAACAAATTTTACAGTACGGATGTGAAATATAATCTGATGCTGTTTAAGAAAAACGCATTGCAGCGTTACGTTAAGGTTGAATGGGTGCGGCCTCTGACTTTCGGCTTGTGGCAGGCTCAGTTTTTAACCATGGATATAACTCCGGACTCTGACAAGATTGATACCAAAATCTGGCGCGCCACGCTTCGGATTACTTATATGAATCTGCCGTTCAAAACCAAGGACGATGCGATGAAAAACCCGTTTGGTTTTGTTGTTACCAACTATTCGCTCGGATATGTCGGAACACCGGACACCTCTCCGCACTATCTGCAACGCGCCAGAGAACTGGCGGAAAGCGGGCAGGATCTTTAATCTTTTAAGAAATGACATAACCGTTATTGCCTTCGGCCATGCTGCAGGCATACTCAAACTCGGACTGCGACATTGAGTGAATCCGGAACAGAGCCTCGCCCTCGTCCACATGGTCTCCGACTTTTTTAAGCAAGTCTATACCGGCACCGGGGCTTTGAATTGCTCCGGCAAGAACGCCGATTTTGTTAATGCGTGCATTGTCAATGCTTTCGACCGTTCCCCCTTCCCGCGCAATGACTTCTCTGACCAGATTGCCGAGAACCGGCTGCGGCGCCTTGCCCTGAGCATGGATGATTTTGTTCATGGCTTCCAGCGCCTGGCCGGAATCCAGCAGTTCTTTGGCAACAAAATACCCCTGACCGCCGCGCAGTTTGGGATCAAACTCCAAGATTCTGCCGGCAAGGAACAAAGACTTTTCGCGCAAATCCTGCGGCGCATCATCTTTATTGCGCAAGACCTGCATAATATCGCGGGCTTCCAAAACGGCACCGACACCGTTGCCTATAGGCTCGCTGCCATCGGTAATTACGGCCTCGACCTCTATGCCTATCTGATCTCCGACGTATTCGGCCAGTTTGCGAATCTGCATGGCTTCTCTGGTATTTTTGATGCGGGAATTGGGGCCGACCGGAATGTCTATCAGCAGATTCGTCACGCCCATTGCCATTTTTATTGCCAGAATCTCCGCGACGAGATGTTGCTGCTGGGTTGTGCCGATTTGGCGTTCCACCGTAGATATAATCTTATTGGCCGGAGCAATGTCCAAATTACGGTGGCAGGCCAGAACGCCGCGGGTTTCGTTTACTATTTCGCGAATCTCATCTTCGGTCAAGTCGACATTGGCCAAGACGCTCATGGTATCGGCCACGCCGGCGCAGGAACTCAGCGAATGCGATACGGTTTTGGGAATCGGCAGCCCGTAAGCCGCAACGATGGCCGTCAGGATAATATCGGTCTTATTGCCGGGGACGCCGCCAAGGCAATGGTGATCAACCACAATGCTCTCATGATCCCAGTTGATTGTGTTATTACCGATTAAGGCCTGCGTAAAAGACAAGACTTCCTGCGGGGTCATAAAAGCGCCCGAAGCCACCAGAAAAGAAGCAACATCCATATTGGAATAGCGCTTGTTTATAATATCATTGACAATATTGTTATATTCCGCAGGACTCAAAATATTGCCGGCAATTTTGCGCTTGATAGAATTCAGGCTCGGAGGAGGAGGAGTCAGCGACAATGTCACAATCGTGCCCTCCGGCAGGTTCAACTGCTCAAAAGCCTCAGTATTCAGTCCGATTTCGTCCGGCGTGACAATATCTTCGTCTTCGACAATCTGCAAAAAACCGTACAACGGCTGGGCGCCTCCGTGAACCTCTACTTTGGTAAGAAAACGAATCTCATCCATTTTATAAGCCACGCAGTTTTTGTGGAGGTAAACAATGTTTTCATTAAAAGAATTGATTGAAATATGTTTGAGTGCCAGCATGTTTGTTCCGTCGCAAAGGTTTCGTCTTGCCGGTTATTATACACCTTATTCCCGAATTGTATAGATTTTTTATTTTTTCAAAAAAATTTTTAAATCCTTAAGCGTTACTTAAGTTTGCCATGGTGAAGTTACATTGTAAACAGCTAATGTATTTAACAATCAAAGGAGAAAAGATATGAATAAAATGTTTATGGCTATTTCCGCTCTGGCTTTTACTTCCGGCTTCAGCGCCGCTGCTTTTTCCGCTCAGCCGGCCGGCGGTTTTCAGGGACCGGGGCTGCCTACTTCTACTGTTGCCGAAGCCCAGAAGCTCAGTGACGACACAGCAGTCGTGCTGGTCGGACAGATCGAAAAAAGTCTCGGGGATGAGAAATATCAGTTCAAAGACGCAACCGGTACCATTGTTGTGGAAATTGACGATGAAGACTGGAACGGCGTGAACGTGACCCCGCAGAATACCATTGAAATTCACGGCGAAGTTGACAAAGATATGTTTAATACTAAAATAGACGCCGACAGAGTTATTTTGAAAAAATAATCTTACGGATCAAAAAAATGCGGATTTTACTTATCGAGGATGACCGTCTTATCGGCGACGGACTGAAGACAGGACTGGAAAAGCTCGGATTTGCCGTTGACTGGTTTTGCGATGGGCTGGAGGGTGAAGAAGCCTTAATGCAGGCCCCTTACGAAGCGGTTGTCCTCGATTTGGGTCTGCCGGGGCAGAACGGCTTATCCGTTCTGAAAAACTGGAGAAACCGCGGACGCAACGAACCTGTATTGATTTTAACCGCGCAGGGAGACGTTGACCAAAGGATTATCGGCTTAAACAGCGGGGCCGACGACTATTTGGGCAAGCCTTTTGCCTTAAGAGAAGTTCAGGCCCGGCTGAATGCCCTTATCCGGCGGCAAAACGGACAGAACAATCCGCTTATCACTTACAAAAATATTACTTTTAATCCGCAAACACTCAAAGTGACGGCCGACGGCAAAGACGTGATCTTATCCCCCAAGGAAACCGCACTTTTGAAGCTGCTGCTTTTGAACAAGAACAAAGTTCTTTCCAAGGAAGCCATTGAAAACAAAATCTATTCCTGGGAAGAAGAAGTGTCGAGCAACGCCGTGGAAGTTCATGTGCATCATTTACGCAAAAAGCTTGGCAAAGATATTGTCAAAACAATTAATAAAATCGGATATATATTGGGTGAAGAATGAAAAATCTGAGTTTACGACTGCGGCTGATGATTTTGTTTGTCGGCTTTTCGTGCCTTATCTGGGCGACGGCCGGTTTTATCTGCTGGCAGGAAAGCAAAGAAAAAATTGATGAGTTTTTTGACAGCTATCAAATGCTGCTCGCACGGCAGATGGCGTCTGCCGATTGGAGCCATGTTTCCATGCAGACGCAAAAAATTACCAATAAAATCATCAAAAACATTAAAAACGCCGAGGATGAAGACGAAGCAATCGGCTTTGCTGTCTTCAATGCTGACGGGAAAATGATTTTTCATGACAACGAAAACGGCAAGGATTTTACTTTCCGGCCGGAAATCGGGACTTTCAGCAAACAAAAAGTGGATGACGAATGGTGGCGGATTGTATGGGTTAAATCCGCAGACGGAAATTTTTATATTGCCATCGGGCAGGAAAGGGAATACCGCACCGATATTACAATGGACATGGTAGAAGAATTTCTGGCGCCGTGGCTCGGCGGTCTGGGACTTTTGCTTGTTTTGACCATTATCATTATTTCACGGGAGTTTTCTCCGCTGAAAAAACTGGCTTCCGATTTGGAAAACAGACTGCCGGACGATCTATCGCCTTTGACGGGCAAGAACCTGCCTTCGGAAGTCCGGCCGATGATTGAGGCAATCAACCGCAGGATGGCACAAATTGACGACCTGTTGCAAAGGGAAAGAAGCTTTATTTCCGACTCGGCCCATGAACTTCGTACGCCCCTGACGGCATTGAAAATTCAGCTTGAAGTTGCCGAACTGGCCGGCAATGACCAGAAAATGCGGCAGGTTGCCCTGCAAAAGCTTGGTATCGGCATTGAACGCTCTGCCCGACTGGTTGAGCAGTTGCTCGCTTTGTCCAGATTGGAAGCGAAACAGGCACAGAATGAGGTTTTTGAGCAGATTGACTGGGATAATATTGTCCGGCAGATTAAGGATGAGTATGCTTCTGCCGCCGCAGCAAAGAATATCTCATTTCAGGAAAAGCTGGCCGTACCTGCGGTTATTCATGCCGGCAATCCGGTTTTGTGCGCTTTGCTGATGCGCAATCTGATTGATAATGCCATCAAATACAGTCCGGAAGGCGCCGTTATCAGTATTGAACTCAATACGGACCACATTAAGGTAATCAACTCCGGCGCTCATGTCGAAACCGCTCATTTGAACAGGCTGAGCGAGCGCTTTTTCCGGCCGGCCGGACAGAAAGAAAACGGCAGCGGCCTCGGGCTGGCCATTGTCAGCCGGATTGCCGGTCTTTACGGCTGTTGCCTGCATTTTGCCAATACCTCCAAGGGTTTTGAGGTCAGGATTGAGAAGGAAAATATTTAATCTAAACAGTTTTATAAAAACTACTGATCAAATCTTCAGCAATTTGTTCATTCACATCTATTTTATTATTTGCACAAAAAAGTTTTATTTTACAAATTTCTTTTTCTTTTGATAATTTTTTTAATTTCACCTTATTCATAAGTTTGTAAAATTCTTCTTTTGTTTTAGGATTTTTTTTAATTTTCTCAATAATTTCGGCGGCAGACACAGGCTCCCGGCATAACACTTGATCTATAACCTCAGCACTTCTGATAGTAACAGATATTATTGTAGAAACATCTTTTAATGTTGGCTTGTCTTCTTCAAAGTGTTTAATAAATTGTTCAATATTTATATTTCCATGGTTTTTAGAATAGTAATTACTGTCTGCTAACAAGCCAGATTTAAGAGGTTCCGGGAGTTTATTTAGAGAGTCATGAATTATTCTGTTTCGCCATTTAGCAAGGCAATATATAACAGATATATACGATTCAGCCCCAAAATGAAAATCTTTTTTTTGAAGAAAATCTTTTATATTTTCTGCTTTTCCCTTACCGGAATTCTGAAAATCCTTCCAAGCACTTTCCATTCTATCCTGAATAAGATTTTTCAAAAAAATATAAAAATTCTCAAAAACATATACCAGCGTACTTCTTATTATATATTCTCTTGTTGCTCTAGCTGCATCTTTAGGATTATTGGTTGAAAAATTAACACGGAAGCCAACATCCTGCGCATCAATTTTTTCTAAATTTTCAACACTACCTAGTGCATAACAAGCCATATTTAACTGAAAGATTGATTTGCCCGTTTTATTTTTAAATGTTTTTAAATATTCTGACATTGTAAAATTGCCTTTGATATCTATGTCAGGATTCGAACCTGATTCTCCATCTTTTAATAGAAACATTCTCTTAATAGGATGGCGTTTTCACCGATAAACTGCATAGATAGCATATAAAGCTATGGTGGAGCTGAGGAGGATCGAACTCCCGACCTAATGATTGCGAACCATTCGCTCTCCCAACTGAGCTACAGCCCCGTAATGTTATTTATAATAAAAAGCTTTTTGAGTGTGTCAAGTGTTAAAAATAAACAACAAACCGGCAATTTTTTTATTATTATTGTAAAAAAGGACTTGAAATATAAAAAATTATCCCGTATAAAAATATCGTTCTTGTTAACAATGGGGTTGTAGCTCAGTTGGGAGAGCGCTTGAATGGCATTCAAGAGGTCAGGGGTTCGATTCCCCTCAGCTCCACCAGTTCCTATAAAGACTAATGTCCATTATCCGGTTTTGGTCTTTTTCTTTTTTAAACTTACCGCTCAAACTTCGCCAAAGCTCGTTTTCCCGGAGGAGAATATACTTCGGCATCTAAATTCGCTTACTCACTTCGTTTCGGCGCTCATTAAGATGTTCCGAAGAACTGGCAGACAAAAACAACCGGAGCAACGGTTGTTTTTGCTTAGCGCTTCCTCAGCTCCACCAGTTCCTATAAAGACCAATGTCCATTATCCGGTTTTGGTCTTTTTCTTTTTTAAATTCACCGCTCAAACTTCGCTAAAGTTACGCTAACACCAGAAAAAAAACTCCCCTGACTGCTTCAGCAATCAGGGGAGCGGGCTTAATTAACCCAATAAATCAATTAAGCGTTTTTCTTCAAAGCTTCACCGAGAGCTTCACCCAAAGAAGAACCACCGGTAGAATTGTTGGTGTATTCTTCAAGAGCTTTTTTCTCTTCTTCAATTTCCAAAGCTTTTACAGACAAGCCAAGCTTGTTGTTTTTCTTGTCTACGGAAGTAACTTTGGCTTCCAGAACATCGCCGGCATTGTAGTTTTCCGGATTCTGAGAAGCTTTGTCCTTAGACAAGTCAGCTTTTTTGATGGTTGCGTTAATACCGTTCAATTCAACGGTAACGCCTTTGTCATCAGTGCTGACAACAGTTACTTTTACAACATCACCTTTCTTTACTTCATCCAGAGCTGAAGCAAATTCGTTTTCGGTCAGCTGTTTGATACCGAGGCTGATGCGCTCTTTTTCAACATCAACATCGATGATTTTGGCTTGGATATCCTGACCTTTGCTGTAATCTTTAACAGCTTCTTCGCCGGATTTGTCCCAAGAAATGTCAGACAAGTGAATCATGCCGTCGATTTCATCAGACAGGCCAACGAACAAACCGAATTCGGTAATGTTTTTGATTTTGCCTTCAATGACAGAACCGACCGGATGCTCTTCAACATAAGCAGCCCAGGGGTTCGGTGTGCATTGTTTGATTCCGAGACTGATGCGGCGTTTGTCGGCATCAACTTCCAAAACCTTAACTTCAACTTCCTGAGAAGTAGAAACGATTTTGCCCGGATGTACATTTTTGCGGGTCCAGCTCATTTCAGAAACGTGAACCAAACCTTCGATACCGTCTTCGAGTTCTACAAATGCACCGTAATCAGTGATGTTGGTAACTTTGCCTTTGTAGATTTCGCCAACTTTGAACTTGTCGGCAACGGCAGCCCAAGGATCGGACTCAAGCTGTTTCATACCCAGAGAAATGCGTTGGTTGTCTTCGTTGAATTTGATAACCTGGACTTTAACGGTCTGGCCGACAGACAGAACTTCTGCCGGATGGTTGATTCTCTTCCAAGAGATATCGGTAACGTGCAACAAACCGTCAACACCACCGAGGTCAATAAATGCACCGTAGTCGGTAATGTTTTTAACAACGCCTTCAAGAACAGAACCTTCTTTGAGGTCGTTAATCAGTTCGGCACGAGCTTCGGCTCTGGTTTCTTCCAGAACGACACGGCGGGATACAACGATATTGCCTCTGACCTTGTCCATTTTCAAAATTTGGAACGGCTGAGAGATACCCATCAACGGCGTAATGTCGCGAATCGGACGGATATCAATCTGAGATCCCGGCAGGAATGCAATGGCACCGTTCAGATCAACGGTGAAACCGCCTTTAACGCGGCCGAAGATAACGCCGTTGACTCTTTCGCCGGAGTTCAGGCATTTTTCAAGATCAATCCATACTTCTTCACGGCGTGCTTTTTCGCGGGAAAGAACAATATTGCCGTCTTTGTCTTCGTATCTGTCAACATAAACTTCAATTTTATCGCCGACTTTGAGCTCGGGATTTTGACCGAATTCACGCAACGGGATACGGCCTTCGGATTTCAATCCGACGTCAACGATTGCAAAATCCGGAGTTAATCTGATGATTGTACCTTTAACAACCGAACCGGTAATACCGTTATCGCCAAACTGTTCATTCAACAGGGCTTCAAAATTTTCGGTCATTTCAGGAATTTTAATTTCTGTATTTGTCATAAAATATATATATTTCAATAAAATGCCACCCTCAAAAAAACATAGACAAGGGGGACTTGTGCGGGGTTAAAAAAATCCACCGGCTTACCGCACCGTAAACCGATGGCTTTTTTATACACATAATTTATTATTTTTCAAGCATTTTTTTTTATTTATTTTGCAAGCGGGAATCGATTATTTCCACAGCACGGCGCAAAACGTCTTCAATCGTATCGTGGCTGGTATCAAGAATGACGGCATCAGCTGCCGGTCTCATCGGGGCAACGGCACGGTTCATATCTCTTTCGTCACGTGCTTTAACGTCAGCCAGAACCTCGTCATAAGTAACAGCGGCTCCTTTAGCCTGAAATTCCTTAAAACGGCGCTCTGCCCTGACTTCCGGCGAGGCCGTTACAAAAAATTTGATATCTGCCTGCGGACAAACGACCGTACCGGTATCGCGTCCATCATAAATGGCACCGTTAGCAGGCGTACCGTCCGCAAAGACCGGATTTTTTGAAAAATCCTGCTGCATTTTGAGCAGCGAAGCCCGCACCGAAGGATAAGCCGAAACGACAGACGCATTTCTGCCCCCCAAGGCGGAGCGAAAATCAGGATGTTTTGCCAACAACATCATTTGCGAAAAGGTCAGGTTGTCCGCGACTTTTAAAGCCTCGGCCTCATTTCCGAGGTCTTTGCCCCGCAAAGCCATTTCCAGTCCGACGGCACGATAAACCATGCCGGTGTCAAAATAAGCCAGACCGTATTTTTGTGCCAAAACACTTGATAATGTGCCTTTTCCGGCGGCGGCCGGCCCGTCTACGGTAATAATCATTTCTGCTCCTTACGCCAAATGTCACAAAATCTTAACTTTATTTTTCCAAATATATCGTATATAATAAAATTATAAAGCAAAAGTATTACTTATACCAAAAATTAGGTGATGACATGTTCGGGGCAAAATTACATTTCTGGTTTTTAACAGCAGCTGCAATACTTATCTGGTCCTGCGAACATGCACAAGCCGCGACGGTTTCTTCTCTTTCCAAAGCCCGCGCTTATCAGATATTTGCGCCTGCCGATACGGTTAACAGCGAGCATAACAGAACGGCAACTTCTTATCGTACTGACGAAAACAAAGCAAAACATGCCGCCAAGCAAGCCGCCAAAGCTCAAGCCGCCGCGCAGGATACTGAAACAGAAATTGCCATTAACTACAACAGAATCATCGCACAAAAGCTTTTAAACAAAGCCAATGGCAACGTTATGGTCGGCGTTCACTCCAAAAAACGCAAAATTTCCGTGCCGCTCGGCAAAGACCTGACGATTAAGCTGATTGAAGAAAACAACCAAACATGCACTTACGAATGTAATGACCAAATTCTGAAATATGAAAGAGGCAGTAAAGAGGGCAACGAGCTTTCAATTGTTTTCAACGCCGAGAATCTGGGACGCTCAAAACTTTATGTTGATTGCGTGACCAATGTTCCGGGCGAAGGCGTTAAAGTTCATTCCAAAGTGTTTAACATCAGCGTGGATTAAAAATTTATGGCAACAAAACCCAGATTATTTATAGCACAGGAACTCCGGAAAGATCTGGAGTTCTTTTTGACCGATACACAGGCGCATTATCTGTGCCATGTTTTGAGGATGGCCGCAGGCGGTTTTTTTCTGGCATTTGACGGCAAAAACGGAGAATTTGAATGTGAACTTTCAGTTTGCGGCAAAAAACAGACCTCCTCCAAAGTCTTGCGTCAGACACGGATATTTGAAAAAGCGCCGGACATTTTTTTGCTGTTTGCACCGGTCAAAAAAGACAAGACTGATTTCATTATAGAAAAATCCACCGAATTGGGCGTTTCAAAAATCGTGCCGGTAATTACCCGTCGCACAATCAGTGAAAAAGTTAAAAAAGAGCGCTACATATGTCAGGCCGTTGAGGCTGCCGAGCAATGCCGACGGCTGGACGTTCCGGCAGTGGAAGACGTCCGAACTCTGGAAGGCGTGCTGAAAGTCTGGGATGAAAACCGGCTGCTGTATTATATGGACGAAACGGGGAACGGCCGGCCGGCTGCGGAAGTTTTTGCCGAAGATGCCGGCAAACACCTGCCGTCTGCCGTTTTAGTCGGACCGGAAGGCGGATTTGACGAAGAAGAGCTTGAGTTTTTACGCCGGCAGAAATATGCCAAAGGCGTGTCGCTCGGAAAAAGGATTTTACGGGCAGAAACCGCGGTTGCCGCTGCGCTCTCCTGCTGGCAGGCAATTTGCGGAGATTGGAAATAAGGAGAAAAAAATGCGGTTTTTGATTGCTGATGACCATGAGTTGTTTTTGAAAGGGCTGGAGTTTATTTTGCGGGATTTGTTTCCGGATGATGAATTTGTTTTTGCCCACAATTATACCGACATTTTCAGAATTATTGAAAAAGAAAAAGACTTTAATCTGGTTCTGACCGATCTGGCCATGCCCGGAGCCGGCTGGCTGCAAGGCATTGAGCATATCCACAAAGGCCTGCCCGACACGCCGATTATCATTCTCTCGGCCGTATTTGAAAAAGACATTGTGCAAAAGACCATAGAAATCGGTGCGGCCGGATATATTCCGAAATCAGCCCCCAATGCCGTTATTACCAGCGCGGTCAATTTGGTTTTGTCAGGCGGCGTTTATATTCCGCCCGAGTTGCTGAACGGCACGAAAGAATCGGAATTTGACCTATTGAAACAAAGTGAAGAAACTGCCGAAAAAGAAAACCCGACTGAGGTAATCTCAATGTCGCCGCGCCAGATTGACGTCTTGAATCTCATGGGGAAAGGCCTGTCCAACAAACAAATCGCTTATGACCTTGGAATTACCGAAGGAACGGTTAAATTATACGTTACGGCAATATTGAAAATTTTTAACGTATATAACCGGGTTTCGGCCGTTAATGAAGCCCGCAAACGGGGTTTGCTTCAAGATGAATAACGCATTATTTGATGAAAAAGAGGCCGGGCAATATCTGAGCATTTTCGGCGAGGACAAAATGGGTTGCCTGTGGCAGGAGTTTTTGCAGGATACAACTGAAACTCTGGAGTCAATAGAAAGCCAGGACAGGGAGGATATCCGACTGAAATTTCACAGTTGGCGGTCTTCAGCAAAAGTTTTTGGACTAAAAAGCTTTGTCCAACAGTGTGAAAACATTGAAAACATGACTATTAATGGCGAAAATATCGAAAATATAAAAAAAACTATAGACAATTGCAAAAAAATTTTCCATAATGCACAAAAAGAAGCAAACCGATTCTTCAAAAGGTGTAGTTATGGAAAAAATTCCAATGCAAAATAAAAAGCTGCCCTTATACCTCAAAGAAGTTTACGGATGGATGTACGGCAGCAAAAAAATCAGCAACATTTTGGACAACAGTTTTGTGCAAAATGTGTTGTCTTGCGGGTACAGCAAAAAATTAACCGATGCCTTGGTAAAAGAAATTAAGCCCGGCGCAAGAGTATTGCAGTTCGGCGCGACTTTTGGCCCCCAAATAGAAGCCGTGGTCGAAAAAATCGGCGATAACGGAATTTATGACATTATCGACGTCAGCAATATGCAGCTGCACCGGATTCGCGAAAAGTACCAGTATATCTTCCCCAATATACGGCTGGCAAACCGCGATGTTTCTCAAGAGCTGAACCTTCGGGATTATGACGTGACAATTTGTTACATGCTTCTGCATGAGGTCCCACCCCAAACCAAGGCCAAGATTGTGGACAATGCCCTGAAAAGCATTGCTCCGGACGGGAAAGTTATTTTTGTGGATTATCACAGCCCAAAGAAATATCACCCGTTACGATTTGTCGCAAAGGCGTTTAACCGTTTATACCAGCCCTTTGCCGAAAAGCTCTGGGAGCGTGAGATTTATGCTTATGCACCCGAGCGGGAGAAGTACAACTGGCGGAAAGCAACTTATTTTGAACGTATGTATCAAAAAGTGGTTGCAACAAAAAAATATTCCGCTTATTAAGTTTTGCGCTCCTGAAAAGAAAGCATTCAAGCTTTCAAATTTTTTACCAAAAAGAATAACCTCCTTGTCCAAAAGACAGGGAGGTTATTTTATTAACAATTTACCGGGTGCGGGTTGTTTCCCTAACGCGGCTGGAAGAAGTCCGACCGGCAGCGGAAACGCTGCTCCGGGTAGAGACATCTGACGAGCGAAGGCTGCTGCGGGTTGAACCGCTGCCGTAAACGTCATCGGAATAACGTTTTTCAGCCTGTTTGCAAGCCTTGCGGTCTTTAATGGCATTGGTAATGCCGACAACAGTACCGACTGCGCCGCCGATAGAACTGCCAACCGTACCGCCAATGACGCTACCGTCAACTGTTCCCTGAATCACACGACCGACACCGTTAGCTACGCCGTGGCTTACACCGCCATAGTAGCCAACCGGTACCATAACGGCCAATGCCTGCATAGTTGAAATAACCACCGCCATAAGCGAAACGAAGTCCGCTAGTGGTGCGATATTTCGGCATCTCTCTCACCTGATGGACGTATCCGTTATTTTCACAGATATAAAATCCATAATTGGTAGAGAAGAAGTAGCCATCTCTGTAGAGTTCAACTCCATACAGAACTTCGTCCGTATAGAATTGGACTCCCATTTGCTCAAACGGCTTAATGTAAATTACATTAAGATGGTTTGAGTTTACGGGGCCGTAGTAATATTCGTTGCCGCGGCCTGTCCACTCAGTGATCATGCCGTCAACGACCACTCTTTGTCCTAACATTGAGCTGCTTATTGCACTGAGTGCCAAAACAAGCAACATTATAATGCTATTATGTCTCATATTTTTTATGTTTTGTGCTTTGGGCGGAAAACTGTTATGTTTTAAGAGCCCTCAGCGGATTAATAATCGATATATCTATATATTTTAGAATTATATAATAGCATTGATTGTGCTTTTTGTCAAACAAAGACTAAAAAAACAGATGAATATCATAAAACTGTTACATTCTCCCTCTAAAAAAACACCTCGCGAAAAAACTTTCCGGAGGTGTTTTCAAAAAGGCATTTACTGTTTTCAGTTTGCCGCATTTTCCGCTTCGACAACGATTCCCTGAATCAGAACGAATTCCGGCGTCTTGCCCTGAAAGCTGTTATATTTCTTCATGAGTTCAACGGCCTGTTTGTCTTCTTTGGCCGGTGCAAAACGCGGGGATTGTCCGCAGTTCTTTTTCTGTGTCGGTTTGGTCTGCGCCGTGATTTGAGCTTCCTGTTCTTTGGCTTTGTCGACTTTAATTTCTTCCGGAGCCTTCAGAATTTTTTCCAAAATCGACTGCGTTTCCTTAGAGCGCCGATTGGTATAGACGATATTTTGTTTGTCTGCCGGCAAAATTTCGAGAATTTTTTCCAAATTGCCAAGCTGCTTGTTTTTCTTAATCAGATTGATGTCATCCACCACCAAAATCGACACCTTGCCGAAGTCAATTTTTTTATCTTCGGCCAGCTCAACCAACAAATCCGGCGAGCCGATAATCACATTGGCTTCGTTGTCAATGTCTTCGTCTTTGTCTTTGATTGTGGCCTCGTTGATTTCGTGATATTTGTTAAAAATGGCCAAACGGTCGGAAACGACTACCGACTGCTCAGAATCCGGCGTAATAATCAAAATATTGTCCGCTTTTTTGGTACTGATAATATCAATCAACGGAAAGACGTAAGACGTCGTTTTGCCGCAGCCCTGCGGAGCAATGGTAAAAACGTCTTTTCTTTGCAAAATTGAGGGGATAACGTCGCTTTGTACGGTCGTTGCCTCCTGAATGCCAAATTCATCAATTGCCTGAAGCGTTTTTTCACTTAATCCTAAATCACGAAAATTCATTTTATTTCTTCTTTAAAGTTCTGGTTAATTTTTATTTTTTAGATATTATTTAGTTTATATCGGTTAGTCAACTTCTAAATGCAGGAGAAAAATATGTTAATCAGAAAAGACGCCTCGCTTTTGCTTATTATAGACGTTCAGGAACGGCTGGCGCCGGCAATGGACAATCCGCGCGAAGTTATTAACAACTGCGCAGCCTTAATCGGCGTTGCCAAACGTTTGGAGATTCCTTTCATTATAACAGAGCAATATCCCAAAGGCCTCGGACAGACAATGGTTGATTTGCGTCAAAAGGCCGGCGATGATGCTTGTTATTATGAAAAACTGGAGTTTGCCTGCGGTTGCAACAGCGGCATTTTCACGCAGATAAAAAAATGCGGCAAAAAACAGATTATCATTGCCGGTATTGAAACACATATCTGCGTGTTGCAGACAGCGTTGCATTTGCATGAGCTCGGGTATGAGGTTTTTGTTGTCGCCAATGCATGTTCCTCCCGCAAGCCCATTCAAAACATCATGGCATTGCAGCGGCTGATGCGAAACGGCGTGGATGTCGTGACCTCGGAAATGGTGTTTTTTGAGTGGTTGGAAAAAGCCGGTTCCGATATTTTTAAAGAAATCAGCCGTCAATATATTATCTAGACAAATAAGCCCTTTTGTGCTACATCAGGTGCGATTAATAATTATTAATAACAAATTAGTATGAACCAGAAAGTAATAATACTGATTGCACAGTTAAAAGATGATGTTTTGAGAGGCAAGAAGCTTGACAAAGCTGAGCTTTTAAATTTGCTGACACCTTTTTTCACCGGAAGAATTGAAATTAATCAGCGAAACTTTTTTGACTGTAAAAATCAGTGCAAAATGCAAAAGTTCCATACCGTTTGTGTGGGTAAAATCTCGTATGATCAGAAAGAACTGCTTTTTGATTTTGAATGTAATAAAAAAGCTTGTTAAATCCACAAAAATGAAAAATATGGATACAAAACAGTTAGAAAAAAAATTGGACAGCCATGTCTGGCAGGGTGAGGAATTTGATCCGGAGCAAATAAAGGCTTTCTTATGCGGAATCTGCGTAGAAGAGCGGCAAATGTTGAAAAGTTTTGTAAATATTCAAAACGATCCGGCACATGATTATGCCAGTCATCTGACAACACAAAAACGCGGTAAAAATACCATAGCGCGTTGCTGTCAGTTGGAAACGGTGTTTTCTGACATTTAGGCTAAAAATGCCAATAAAAAAGAACTGTACCTTTCCGAGGCAACAGTTCTTTTTTATATTTTTACGACAGTTTATTTGTCTTCTTTTACCTGACCGATTTCATCAAAAACCAAAGTCTGGCCGTCAGAAGTTTTGATTGCCAGCTTTTTACCGTTCAGCTTGTAGCTTTCAACCATGCTAAGCGCCTTAAGATAGTTCTGTTCGGCTTCCATCAGGTCTTTCGGGCCTGCCATCATGGTCGAACCGGCAGCGCCCAGTTTCAACTTGTCACCTTCAACGGTATAATTACCGAAATAACGGTTAACCGCAGCTTTTCCGAAAAAGCGCGGCTCATTTGCCGCAAAGCCCAAAGTGATTTCAACACCGGGGTTGGCGTCTGCCAGTTTGTATTCTTTACCGGCAAAGGTTTCGGCAGAATTTTTGTTGCAAGCCGTTATCATAAACATTGCTCCCAAAATGAGACTTAAAAGTTTTTTCATATTATTTCTCCTTTAGTTGTTAATATAGGAAAGAATCGCCAAAAGTCAAAACAAACTATGACTTTTTAAGTTTTTCGCGTTCCGCCAATTGTTTTTTACGTTTTTCCAAATTTTTCTGCAGGGCTTTAGCCTCCCGCTCAAAACGTTGATCCTTACGGGTTTTAGCGGGTTTGTTGCTTTTATTTTCAGTATTTTCCGACATATTTTTTACTCTTCATAAAAAAAATTATGCATTTAGCATAATTCATACTTGATTTTATTTAAATGTTTATGTATGTTTCATTCACAGCATAACTTATGCCGCTATAGCTCAGTGGTAGAGCACACCCTTGGTAAGGGTGGGGTCGTAAGTCCGATTCTTACTAGCGGCACCATTTGTTGAAATGCACCTTTTAAGGTGCTTTTTTACTATATAAACCAAGGCTTTTAGCTAGTCCGATTTTGAGTGTTTTCATAATGGCACTTTTAAGGCAAGTTATCGGACTTTTTAGGCAAAAGCTAAGAAAATCAAGCTTTTTACGATTTCAAATCCCAGTCCGATAATTTACTAACTAACAATAGTCATCAAAGACATCGCCGCCAGTCCACTCTTCACCCCAAGCAAGTGCATAATATTTTTCAGCCCCTTCTTCTGTAAAACAACTAGTATCTGCGGTATGTACAAATAAATTATTTTCAAAGGTTATTTTAGCAATATACCAAGATTTAACAGGATTTTCTGCATCAAAACACTGTACCACAATGGAATTTTTATTCTTGGATAAACCAAATTTAATAATTTCAGATTGTCCATACTGATGTTTACAAAATATTTTGCCAATTTGTAAATTTTTTAAATAATCCTCTAGTGGTGTATTACTAATTTTTTGAGGACAATAAGGAAACTCCGTAGGTGTTCTCCAGTTTCTTTGCATCGCTCCTCCCGTTAAAGATTCTATATAATCAGGGATTTCTTCTTCATTATCGTTTTCTTGATGATTGGTTTTAAAAAAATCATCTGGTAAGGAGCTTTTCTTTTCGTTTTTCCAAAATTTTTCCCACTTATCCATAATTCAGCCTTTGAAATATTTAGTTTGAGGTTAAAAATTTAGGAAGATTACCACACTCTTTTTTTATCATTTTATTTAATGTATCGCTAGAATATTCTGCATTTTCTTGAGAATTAATCTCAAGAAAATATTTCATAAATTGTTCAGCATAACAACTACAAAACTTGGAATCTTCTTTTCCACTAGCTTTAGAATCGTACAAACAAGCCGCATACATTCTATTATGCTTGTCTTCCAATCGTTCTAAAATGTCCTTTTCTGATTTGGGAGTATCTTTATATTCGAATTTAATAACCGGAACTGTTTTGAGAGTATCTTGTTTATTTGTGTATTTATAAACTCCATCTCTAATGGCACATTTATTTGATGGTACCTTTACAATCATATCATCATAATAATCTATATTAGGTTGCCAATCTAAATACACTAGTTGATTTTGATATGAGCAACCATCTAATAAAGTACATTCTCGAGCCAAAGCTCCACCATCATTTAAAGCCTGAAATACTTCAAATTCTCTTGTACTAATACAATTTTCATTATCACTAAATACAGTTACTGTTGTGCATCCTGCAAGTATTATAAAGAAAAACAAATAAAATTTTTTCATAATAGCCTCGGTATTCAAATCATTTTCTATAACTTTAAGCTATAAATTTATAAAAATCAATAAAGAAACCTTAATTGTCAGTTATGGTCGCTGAGGTCATTAAGTAAAAAAATTTTATATGAAAGTTCCTTAAAATCATCATAGTTTTCAGTCCGATAATTGCACAGTATGTAAATTCCCATTGCTTCGCAACGGGCCCCTTTCGTTCCGTAAGTCTCAAACATCGCACAAAACTAAACTATTCGCTAAAGTTTTGCGCTCGTTTTCGCCAACTATCGACTCCGCGCACCATTTATTGAAAAGCACCTTTTAAGGTGCTTTTTTGTTATGTAAGTCAAGGCTTTTAGCCAGTCCGATTTTGGTGGTTTTGAAAACAGAAATTTTGAAAAATTTATCGGACTTTTTGCTAAAAAGATAACTGATACAAATGTTTACTCTTTTTAATCATTTTTCAATAAATTTTAATTGTTTGATTTTATCATATATAAAATTTAATAGTGAGATTACCCTATGTACATTCTGATAGCTTTTTTTGCACCTATCTTGCATTCATTATCTTGTATTATTGATGCACATTTTTCAAACAGTATTTTTAATAAAACAACATCTCTTATTTTTTACGCTACCATAACAAATATAATTATTATTCCTTTTTTATTTTCGTTTGGAACTCCGACACTACCTTCGTGGTCTTCATTAACGGTCATTATTATAGTTGCAGCGATAGATGTATTTTATCAAATTCCGTATTATATTGCCTTGCGTAAGGTTGATACATCAATCACGGTTGCATTATTTTCCCTTGGAAAAGTATCTGTTCCGATTTTTGCGTATTTTATTGTTGGTGAAAAATTGAGTATAATGCAATATGTAGGTTTTGGTATTATTCTCTTATCAAGCTTTTTGTTAAACTTTAATCGTAAGCTGTTAAAATTAAATATTGCTTTTTTTCTTATGTTAATAGTGTCATTAGCTTTATCTCTTGCTTCGGTATTGGAAAAATATTCTCTTAAAGAAATTGATTTTGTGACACTTATGTTCTGGATGGCTTTATTTTCAACTCTTATATCTTTTTCTTTCCTTTTTATTAAAAATATAAGACTGGATATTATAAATACATTTCCAGAATATAAAAAAAACATTTCGCTGTTTCTAAGCAATGAGGTATTGAGTCAAGGTGGAACATTGGCAATGATTGTCGCTCTTTCTCAAATTCCTGTTTTAACTATAAAATCAATAAATTCATCTCAAAGTATATTTACTTTATTCCTAACTTTTATTCTTTATAAAATTTTTGGAGATAAGTTTAAAGAAAATTTAACTCGGGATAAAGTGATAAAAAAATTGATTTCTTTTATTTTTATTATGTTTGGAATATATCTGGTTTTAAGGTAATATCAGTTTTGTAATAAGAAATTTAACTTTCCTACTCAATTCCTAAAAATTCTGATAACAATTAGTCTGATAACTGCACAGTATGTAAATTCCCATTGCTTCGCAACGGGCCCCTTTCGTCCCGTAAGTCTCAAACATCGCACAAAACTAAGCTATTCGCTAAAGTTTTGCGCTCGTTTTCGCCAACTATCGACTCCGCGCACCATTTGTTGAAATGCACCTTTTAAGGTGCTTTTTTGTTATCAATTTCTTACAGAAAACCCCGATTTATCGGAGAGGTGAATCACAAGGTGTCGCAAGACACTGCTCCGCGCCAACGAGCGTGGTCAGTTCCGTTTAGAACTGTAACGAAAAGGCACCTTTGGGTGCCTTTTCTAGAGAACCCCCAGTTTACTGGGGAGGATATCTATGTAGACAAGAATACGGCAGCGTGCATCGGGAGAGGGAATATACCGTGCAAGCGGCTGTTACCAGTTATAGGTAATTCCCAAACCCACAGTTGATGCTTTATAATGGCTGCCGAAAGTATGGTTAACCCAGCCGTATGCAGAGATATAATCCGAGAAACCGTAACGTCCGCCGATTTCCAAACGCCCCAGAGTCTGATTTTTTAACATGTTCGTTTTCCGCAGGCCGGTAATTTTCACATCATCACCGCTGTTAAACGTTTGAATTAAACTCGGTTTAATATAGACATTCCCATAACCGTGAATTACATCAAATTTCTGTGTCAGTTTAACGCCGAATATGGCTTCAAGCTGTTGCAACAGTGAATACCGGGCTGTTTTTCCCGCGCTGTCGCTTGCGTCATCATATTTAATTTGCGTATAAAAGAGACCGGCTTCCGGCGTTACATAATATGACCTATTAAGCGCATAATCATAGCCAATCTCAGCACTGCCCCCAAACTCTATACCGTCAGCCTCTGAGGTTATGCCGTCTTGTGTCTTCATATCGGCCTGTTGGATGCCGCCGAACAAAGTAGCAAAAGCCCACCAATTTTTATGACTATAACGGTAGTACAAACCAGCTAAATAGCTGTCTATATCAATTTTTGAATCTGTAATTGAGTAATAATAACGGCCATCGCCATTCATATCATAACGGCCTTTACGATAAGAGAAAAACAATCCCAGTTTGTTGTACAAATCATACTGCAGCGTCCCGCCGGCTTCCAAACCCCACACATCTGCATCAATATCAACATTTTCTTTATTCCGTGATGAATAATAAACAGCATTTGCCCACAAAGTATTAAACGGTTTTCCGTCCCAGTAATAATCATAGAAACCACACGAACGGCAATAAATCCGGTTTCCCTGAACCTGACGGTCAATATTTTCTATCATACCCTTGGTCTGTTCCAAAGCGGCCACCGGCAAGGCCTGATATGCAATAACTTCCGGTGCGACTCTTTGTCCGTGAAGAATCTCCGGAAAAGATATATCGGGGACATCCGGAACGCCGGGAACATCAGGGACATCCGGCTCATCAGGGGCATCCGGCTCATCAGGAACATAATTCTTATCAGGATTTTCATCATCATTCATAACTAAATCCCATTGATTGGCGTTGCTACCGACAGAAGTATACTTAACATCGTATAAATAAGGGCTTTTGTAAACACGAGAAACTAAAAATGATCCTTCGTTGCCGGTAGCATCATTTTCGGACTGTGCAAACATAATCCCACCCTTGCCGCGAATATCCGTATCTGATGAAGCATGAACAATCATTTTGGTTTCACCTTCAACATTTCCTGAAATATGCAGCTCGTCCGCAGTCATATTATCCGGATCAACATTAATATGCAGAAAACTGTCTGTTGCCGAATATCCTTTCAAATTAACAATATCCTGATAATCATTGGCAAGGTTAAACACGGCATTGTTCAGAGTCAACGAAGTCATCGGATCATCACGGTTGACCGAGCCATCCGCATTTAAAGCTGCCGCAAAAGCACCTTTGCCATCCCAATTTCGAGCACTCTGATCATCGTGCTGATAGTCGCCGAATTTAAGCGTTGTTCCGCTGACGGTCACGCTTCCGACATTGATAATATCATTATTTACGGCAATACTCTGAGCAGTCGTTCCCGTAAGAGCGTCAACAACATCGTCTCCGGTAAAATTATATATTCCGTTTCTCAGGTTATCGTTAATTACCCAGTTGCCGCCGCCTGAAGTATCAAATGTGAATTCGGAGGTGGTATTTCCCAAAACAGCGTTGTAAATTTTGCCATAACTACCGTTTTGAGTATAATTACCAGACATAAAATATGTATCGGCACCTGAAGCGAAAGTCATATTGCCAAGAGTATATACTGCACCGCCGGCCTTTGCGGAATTATTAAGGAAATTACCACTGACCGAACCAAATTTAGCCCCCGTGTTGCCATAAATGGCGCCACCGTATTCCGCCGCCGTGTTGCCGATAAAATCACCGCTGATATTACCAATGGTTTTATTCAAGTCATTATAAATAGCGCCGCCGCGTCTGCCCGCAGAGTTGGCGATAAAATCACCGTCAATGTTTTTGATTTCTTTCTGGTTTTTAATAGCTCCGCCGTGGCTTAAGCTGGTGTTACCAATAAAGTTTCCGCTAATTCCATTGATGGTTCCCATACCGCCATTGTTAATCGCTCCGGCACCATAAGTTTCGTTATCACTGTTTGCCGTGTTGCCAATAAAATCTCCGCTGATTTTGTTAATTGTTCCTTCGTTTTGAATTGCCCCGGCTTTAACACCAGCCGTGTTGCCAATAAAATCTCCGGTAATATCGCCGATTTTTGCATAAAATTCATTATAAAGGGCACCACCGCTTGTGGCCGTTGAATTAGCGACGAAGTCACCCGTAATATTTCCAATAGCCTGACTGCTGCCGTTATAAATTGCCCCGCCGCTGCCATTTGTGTTATCGGCATGATTGGCGACAAAATCAGCGGTAATATTACCCATAGTACCGTTATTGCTGATAGCACCGCCTTTAGTATTGGCGGTATTGGCCACGAACTTTCCGGTAATATCTTTCATTGTCCCTTCATTATAAATAGCGCCGCCGGAGCCATCTCCATCGCCTTGTCCGGCGCTATTGGCAATAAAAGCACCGGTGACATTGCCGATTTCTGCATTTTTCTGATTATAAATAGCACCGCCGTTGCCTTTTTGGCCCTTTGACGTCAATCCTGTATAATTGGCAATAAAATCACTGGTTATGTCACCTATTGTTCCGGCATTGGAGACAGCGCCACCGCCATAGGGAGCGTAGTCAAATACAAAGCTCCCTTTTATGCCGTCAATTGTACCGGTGTTGCTGTTGCTGATACCGCCGCCACTTGAAAAACCTCTTCTAATATTAACAAAGTCGGCATCAACATCTCCTGTTAAAGATGTCTGGGTTTTAGTATATTTTGTTCGGTCAGGAACGTCAGTGTATGTATATTTAAAATATTGCGTTTCTCCGTTAGGGAGCTCAAGCTTAATGATATCGGTTCCTTCGGCAGAAACTTTTTCCCATGCAATATTTTGTGCTGAAGAAAATTCATTTTGAAGCACGGATATTTTATAATATTTATTACTTAACTTGCCTTCACCGTCTGCTTCCGGAACAATAAAATCATAATTACTTTCAGAACCTTCCTGATACGTAAACGCGCTGGACGGAAGCGAGGCCAAATTAAAAGCGTATTTTTTGCCGTCATATTCAAACAAACCGTCCGAGGCTTCTGCCAATGCCCCCGCAGAAGTTCCGGCTAAAACAGTTAATAATTCCGCATCAGTACCGTCAGGCATAAAATAGTAATCGTTACTGTTAATTGTAACAATTACGGCGCCTTCAGGCAAATTGCCGTTTAACTCTGTAAGATTATAGGTTTTGCCGATTGCAGGCAATACGGATTCGGCTTCTGCATCCAGTTCATTTAATGTCGGTTCTAAAGACCATACCGCAGACGGCACTATTCCCCAAGCTGCGGCAATTGATATTATCAAAGTGTTGTATCTAGTCATGTTCCAAAAAGTTAGCATTTAGTTATAATATTTTATAATTTATTGTGGGTGAGTTAAAAAATTACTAAAACTTTAGACAGAAATCAATACATTATTTATAATAATTTTCATATTGATGATTTTTTTGTTTTCAAACAAATACTTACACAATTCAATTTTATAAAAACGCTTTTTGTCCGATTATCAGATTTTTATCTTTGTTGCCCATATATATTATATAACCCTTTGTCAAAATATGAGACCGGCACAAAATTTTTATTGTTTTTCTTTCAATCGCTTAAAGATCAGGCCACAAAGAACCCCCGCTGAAACGATTTTCGTTTCAAACAGGGGTTTTTTGCTTTTTTTGTATAGTCAGCCGAATAATATTACGGTTGCGAAAAAGAGTACACATACAATAATGCCGAACCAATCAGCATGTTTTTCGTACCACGACGTGTACCGGATGTTATCAGACGCCAATGCTCTTATAAGTGCCAATAACAACAGAATGGCAAGAGCAACAAGGATTATTATTCCTATCGTTTTCATAACTTTGAAAGTTTATTTATTATAATTATTTGCAAATCTATACTTTTATACCGTTAATATATCATATTATTACCGCCAGCGCAAACATAAAATTTGACAAAATCCAATAATCCCCTTTATCGCTCTTACATATAAGCTTAAAAAGTTCAAAGTTTTCAGTCCGATAATCGCATTTTTGGCAGCTTCCATTTGCAATCTTTTACAATCAAAGATCAATTAATATATCTTTTTATTGCGAAATATCCGAACCTCCCCCAAAATATCTGCCGTTGCCGCCTCTTCAGCAATATTTGTCGAAAATAAAAGCTATATCACATAACCAAGAAAATCAATAAACTATAAATTGACGGCAGAAAACATAAAGAATGGCATCATATTAAAATTTAAACTGCAGGCCTTACACTTTCGACAAAATTCACAAAAAAATAACTTTTTGCTATTGACACAGAGTTATATTTTTATTAAGAGTGTGGGGATTTTTTTAATGATTTTTTTAGGATATTTATAAAATGATGGCCAAGAATTTACTTTTCATTGCAACATTATCTGTGACCACCTCACTCACCCCTTATCATTACGGCTATGCGGAAGAATTTGATGCAGTTTACACGCCCACAGACGCAAATAATCTCAAATCATATATTGACCAAAATAATATAGATGGTCTTAATATTAAAATTAACGCAGACAATAAATATTTTTTAATTGACCACTATAAAAATTTGACTGTTACAAAAGGCAAGACTTATATTTACGGTGCTAATTTCGTCGCCAGCAACAATAACAACGCGCAACCAGACCAATACAACCCATCCATTAAAGTCAAAGGCGCAGACGCCGTATTAACTCTTGACAGCGTGGAAATGAGCAAATTTCTGGCCTACGGCACTAATAGAAATTTACACGCGGAAAACGGAACTCTTAACATCATTGACGGCAATCTTCACGATAACGGAGGTTCCACCTATACTCAGGGAGGCGCTGTTGCAATTGCCAAGGAGGGAAAATCCGACATCCTCAACGGTAAATTTTCTGAAAATGTTGTTAACACCGCAGGCGGAGCTATTCATAATCAGGGCGAGATTAAAGAAATCAGCGGAAGTTTTGAAGGAAATAAAGTAGAAAATACAAAAGCAACCGCCTGGATTGGGGGGTCTGCAATTTACAATCAGTATTCCTCGGGTTTGGATAATCCCGGCATTGGTGAAATCAAAGCTGATTTTATAAACAATATCAGCGAAACTTCTCTTAAAGCAGAGGTTCACGGGGCTATCAGAAATCAAGGAAGCTCAAGCTCCAGCGCTAAGATTGATCACATCGCCAGCAACTTTACCGGTAATGTGGCCAAAATTACGGGTGATAAAAAAGGACTTACAACTGACCGGCCGGAAGCTCGTGGCGGCGCAATCGGCAATAAAGGCATTATCAATGAAATCTCCGGCGAAATTGTCGATGCTCAACGAATCCGCGGCCTGTTTCTGAAAAATCAGGCGACTTACGAGGGCGAGACTGAGATTGCCGCAACCGGCGGCGCTATTTATAACGCTAATGAAATAAACAATTTATCTACGCTTGAATTTAGAGAAAACCGCGCGGAAGGCAACAATGTCAACAGTTATGGCGGGGCAATCCACAATGAGGGAGCTATCAATACTATCAAAGACAGTACTTTCGAAAACAATACTGTCAGCAACAAAGGAGCAACCATCAGCGGCGGCGGCGCAATCGCGGTTTATAAAAATTCCAACAACACAGCGGCGGACAAAGCTTCAATTGACACAATCAGCAATGCAACATTCAAAGAAAACAAAGCTGTGGCATTATCCGAAGGCGGAAAAGCTTACGGCGGTGCAATAATGATCGGGCAAAATGCGTCTAAAAATCAAAATATTGAAAAAATCAATAAAATCGTAAACTCCGAATTTGTAAACAACACGGCGCAAGCTGATAACGGAACGGCCTTGGGCGGCGCCATTTTGTCAAACAACGACCTGACACTCGAAGCCAATGCCGGTAACGTTTTGTTTCGCGACAACAAAACCATAAACGGCAACAAGGAAGAAAATAACGGCATTTATATGCTGACGGGGACAACCGACAAGACTTTGACGCTGAATGCGCTAAACGGCGGGCAAATCATTATGGACGACACAATCAACGGGTCTGAACAAAACAGCAGTTCAAGCGGCTATTATAAAATTGCCGTTAACGGAGATGCCGAAAGCGAAGTCCAACTGAACAACATGATTAAAAATGCTTCAAAACTTACTCTTGAAGGGACCAAGCTGACAATCGGCTCGCAAAATACATTAGATGCCAAAACAGATTTGTCTTTGAACAGCGGGCAGTTTAATCTGCAAAATAACGAAATTCAGAACGTTTATGCCAACACTTTGTCTTCAAATGAAAATGCGGCTTGGACGATTGATGCCGATTTGGATGCCGGAGAAGCCGACAAGATTATTGCCACGGATGTTGCTGCCGGATCTAAAATCAAATTAAGCAGTGTAAATATTTTAGCCGACGGCAAACAGAATATTCAAATTGTTGATTCTGCTGACGGCAGCAATCCGCAATTTACAAATCTGGACAACCTGCGAACATTTACAGTCAATTACAAATATAAATTCGCTGATAACGGTGATGGCTCGCTGCGGGTTGAGAATCGCTCTTCAACTTCCAATCAGGGCCTTAACGGCGCCGTAAATGACACCGAAGAGTACAAAGAAAAAACTTACAGTGTTTCAGATTCCGAGGATAATGTGATTGGCGATCTGGGAGACCTGCAAGGTAACGGAACAAAGTTAATTATCTTAGGCAACGGCAATGAACTTGACGGTAAAAATTTTGCAGGTATAAAACTCTCTCAAGGACAAGAAGTGCAATTTGACCGGGTTAGCCAAGTTAAGAACTTTAACAGTGAAAAAGGCGGCGTTATCAATAATAATGGTGGTGTTCTGAACATCCATAACACCAGTTTTATTAATAATACCGCAAAACAGGGCGGAGCAATTTATACAACGGGGGATGTCAATATTTCGGCCAGCGGAGCTGATGTGCTTTTTGCCGGAAATAAAGTTGTCCCGGATAAAAACAAAGCAGATAATGCCGGAACTGACGGCAATAATGCGATTTATGCGGCTGACAAAGATGCAAGCATTAACCTGATTGCCAATAACGGAACTATTCGCTTTGACGACTCTATTGACGGCGAGGCCGGATATAATATCACTGTTTCCGGCTCGCCATCAGAATATCGTGGCAATGAAGCGGAAAACAGCGGCATTATATTTAACAATCATGTCAACAATCTGGGCTGGTTGACAGTTAACTCCTCAAAAGTAAAATTGGGAGACGAAAGTTTTCTTGACGGCGCATCAATCAACCTTGACGGCGGACATCTGGATTTGGCAAACGGTCAGCTTGGCGTAATGAATTTGGCAAACTACTATTCAAACAACGGTTTGTTAAGCATTGACGTTGACCCGCTTCAAGGCCGTGCCGATGAGCTTGTTATTGGTGAAAACGCCAGCGGCCATACGCGGTTGTATGTTAACACGCTTAATTCCGGCAAACCGACGGATAAAATTTTGTTTGCAACAATCAAGGGCTCTTCGTCTAATGGCGGAAACACGCCGGACATTGATGAAGGGGATACGGATGATCCGTTTGGAGAGCCGGACATTGATGACGGAGATATTGACGTTCCGGATATTGATGAAGGAAACGCACAGGATCCATTTTCCAGATCGGCTATTTTTGCAGCTACGCCGCAAACGGTTAACGATGCATCTTTTGAGGTTTGGCGCGTGGCCGGAAGCCCATATCTTTGGGAAACATCTTTTGATGAAGACGCTCAGAAATGGTATTTAAACACTTCTGAAAAAAGTCCTGCATTAGCCGCTGAAATGATGGGATATTTCGGTTTGCAATCTGCCGGTTACGAGCTTAACAGAAATCTTTTACAGAATGTCCAAAACAAAGTCGACGCCGATAAAGTTTATTACAATTGCTGCGGATACTATGATGAGCACTATAACGCACAAAACTTATACAACTTGTGGGTTTCGCCAAGTTATAATACTGTAAAAATCAGAAACGTTGCCGATTATGATGCAGACATATCCGGTATTGAGGCCGGCGGAGACATTGTTTCTGACGCCAATAACAGATTGGGCATGTTCTTATCTTATCGTCAGGGCGATTTTGATTTTAACGGTCACGGCAAATATTTTAATGCCTCCACAAAAACCGATGTTGATATTGACAGTTATGGAGGAGGTTTGTATTATAACTATACTGACAGCAATTGGTGGGCGTGGGCCGGAATCTACGGCAGTTATCTGGATGTCAACCTTAATACCAAAGACGGGGTTAAAGCAAGCACTGACGGTTATGCTTTCGGTTCCAGAATATCTTCCGGATATAACTTTGCCTTAGCTCAGGATTGGCATATTTCACCTCTTGTTTCTTTAAGCTACACTTGGCTGCATTATGATGATTTTAACGACAACGCCGGAAAAAGCATTGAATATGACGATTTTTCCGCGGTTGAAGCAGAACTTGGTCTTAAGCTGGAGAAACAACATAAGTCTGAAAACAACGGATATTTCAAATATTATGTTCAACCAAGCATAATCCGTAATATTTATTATAATAATGATGTAAAAATCTCTAATTTTACAAATGTTCCGACACAAAAAGACCAAACTTTAGGAAAAGTGGAAATCGGTGCAAGAGCAAGTCTTGGCCAAAACTGGACAACATATATCAATGCTGACCACACCTTTGGCAAAGGATATTCAAACTCTTCTGTTTTACTGGGATTAAACTATGCTTTGTAAATAAGAAAAAAAGCATCAAAGAGCGTTGCAGACATCTGACTGCAACGCTCTTTTTTCGGCATCAATAAAATTTCATTTTTTGAAACTTGCTTTAAAATGTTTTACAACAATCGAAACGCTTATGATTTTGCTGTGTGTTAATTTTATCTCTCTCATTGGTAACTATTAGACTATTTTTTTGATGTGGGTATAAAATTCGCAACAATTCCATTTTATCTGAAGTTTTTCAACAGGCTGAAACAGAAGATTGTTAATATCAAATATTCAAAAAAACAAATTTCGGTTGATAATGCAAAAAACAGTTGTCTTTATTTTATTTTTACTTTAAGTTGTGTGTAGAAAATATAAAAAAAAATATTACTATCGGACTACGAAAATGATAAGAAAAAAACACTTTATGGGTTTGCAGGCGCTCATTCTTTTGGCTGCAATTCAGGAATACGGCGGCAAGAAAAAGGTCACGGAAAATCTGGGTACTTCAGTTGATACCATGAATAAATATCTGACAATTTTAGAAAATGAAGTCGGGTATAATCTATTGGTCAGCGATGCCAGAGGAACCAGACTGACAGCACGCGCCAAATCGCTGGTTGAACATGTGGCACTTATTGAGGATATTTTTACCAGAATATATGACGCTGATGTCAAAAACGCCGAACTGAAAGGCGAGGTAAGGGTGAGTATGCCGTTAAGTGTTTTTATTGCCCTTCCCCATGACAATATTGACAATTTATTTGCCCAATATCCTTTTATTAACATGGCTTCAATTTCCAATCTTGAGCTGCCGAATTTGAACGCCATGGATATAGACATCGGCTTGACATATGTACCGCCGGAAGGGTTGGATAATGTTATAATCTGTGAAAAAAGCGTGAAATACGGATATTTTACATCTTCAAAATATATCTCTCGGCATGGTTACCCTAAAGATTTTGATGACATGATGGAAAATCATTGGCTTGTTAATAATGAAAATATTCAAGTTTATCTCAAGGACTGGAAAAACATTGTTAAACGCGCACAATGCATCCGATACAGTTCAAAATCGGCTTCCGCCGTCATTGACATTGTCCGCAACGGCGGCGGCATTACCCTGATGCCTCTCAGATTAAAAGAAGAAGGTTTAATTTTTTTAGATAATATTGCTTATGAGGAAGAAGCAATCATTTATCTGGTTGCCAAGAAGAAAACCAAAGACATTCCAAGAGTTCGTGCAGTTATTGACTATTACAGAAATTCACTGAGCCGGATGTAAACGCCTTACATCCGTTTGGAGAAATTTTAACATTGTTAATCATACCGATTTGTCTGAAATTTATACAAAGGTCAGGACATAAAAAAATTAAATAATTCATTCAAAATTTGACCTTTTTTATGTTTTATGGTATAAATAAACGGAGTTGGCTTCAGGAGAAATTGCATGAGCATAAAATATTGTGTCTGGGATGTAGGGCAGACAATATATCCATATACATTGGCTTATTTGGATGAATGGGCGTTTTCCCAAACGTCTGACAAAACGGCGTATTCCAACAAAGGCGGTATAAAGGCCTTTAATTATAATCCATATATGGCCGGCGAAATTTATGACGAAGAATTTTGCAAAAGTTTATGCAAAGAATATAATATTCCTTTTGGCAAGCAAACGCTGCCTGAAATCAACAAGGCCATGCACAAAGGCGTAGGGAATTTTTTTGAAGAAACAATACAGACGATGGCGTTTTTATCACAGCAAGGCATTGAAAACTGCATATTATCAAACGCACTGCCCATGCTTAGCGGCACTGCTCCCGCACAGGTCAAAGAAAAATATCGCTTTGCCTCTTTTGAATTGAAGCTGTTAAAACCTGATCCCCGAATTTATCAAGAAGTTCGCCAACGGCTGGATTGCAGGTTTGACGAAATGATTTTTATCGATGACAAAGAAAAAAATGTAAAATCTGCGGTCAGTCTCGGTATTCACGGAATTGTTTTTGATAAAGCCTCAATCCGAAACAAATGCGAAACTCTTGTAAAAACTTCCGGTGCCAGAGGAATGCAAACCGGGCGGAGCCGTTCAGACGGCGGACGCGGATAAAGGCCAATGATTTAATATTTTCTTTGAGAGAAAAGTTTGGTGTTTTTAGATTTTTGTAAGAAATATTTAAGAAGTTGCTATATAAAATAATTTCAATGTATTTATTAATGTAAAGAATAGCAATTAAGAACAGCCAAATTGCGAAAAATAACCTAAAACTGTTGAGATATCAGTTTTTCTTCTGGGGCTGGCTTCCTGAAAACGTTATTTTAATTATTTATTTCGGAAACCTCCTTGATTCTTACACTTTGTCCGGCATTATTCTTATGTTACGCTATTTTTTGTCTCACTTTTTGAAATTCCGACCGGTGTGATTTCTGACAAATACGGCAGGAGGCAAAGTCTGATTTTAATTAAGTTCAATCTGTTATTCTTTGATAAAAATCAGTTATATATTGGCTTTTTACTTCCAACTGCTTGTTTCGCGAAAGAAGACAAGATCCGGCAAGCATCAATGCAATCACCGTCAAAGCCGGCAATCCGGTTGACATATTGCCCGCCATATAAGCAATCGTTAAGACCTTTACCGCCGTTAGAGCCAGAAAACTTACAATAAAACTCCGAAGCACTTTGAAGATGAGAGCCAAGCGCTCATTTTCCGGAGTTTTTTTCTGAATTTTTATGACTTTTCTTAATGACAGCAAGCAAAGAACAATTGCAACGCCGCAATAACCGTATAAAACATATTTCCAAGTTTCCATAAACTTAATATTTAAATTATTTAACATAATCTTAAAAGACATGAGGTGATATAATGGGTAGATAAAAAAATCAATGAAAACAATCCGGTTACCAGTCCCATTGATAGCGTTTAAGATCGACACGGCCGTTATCATTCAAAAACACGCCCTCTTCGGCCAACAGGTATCTTTGCTCGTCCCAGCCGGGGACCAAACGGCCGCAATGGTTGACAATACGGTGGCAGGGATAGGCGCCGTAATATTCCGAACGGCTCAGGACTTTTCCGACCAGTCTGGAATTTTTGCTTCGACCGATTAAACGGGCAATCTGTCCGTAAGTAGCAACTCTGCCTTCCGGCACTTCTTCCACGACAGACAATATCTCATAGGCCAGATATTCATCAAGAACCCGTTTCATTATCTTTTCCTCAGAAAAATATTGCCGGTTCAAGCACCGGCAATAATATTTTATTTGTTCAGTTCATTTCCGTTAAAATAGTTAATTCCCATAGCGGTTTTTACGTCCTGAAGCGTTTGAGCCGCAACTTCTTCGGCTTTTTGGCTGCCGTGCTCCAAAGTACTGAAAATATAGCCCAAATCCTTCGCCAAGACTTCGCGTCTTTCACGAATGGGTTTTAACTCACTTTGCAAAATTTCATTCAAGAACTTTTTGACCGTGCCGTCCCCCAGTCCGCCTCTTCGGTAGTGGTCTTTCAGCTCCTGCAGATTTGGATAAGCCGGCAGGAAAGCGGCAAAATGCTCATCTTTGCAAAAAGCATCAAGATAGATAAAGACCGGATTGTTCTCGGTATGGCCGGGATCTTCCACCCGCAGGTGAGTCGGATCAGTAAACATGCTCTGGACTTTTTTCCTGATATCATTTGAAGAATCGGAAAGATAAATGCAATTGCCCAAAGATTTGCTCATTTTGGCGGCACCGTCCAGCCCCGGCAAACGGGAACACATGCTGTTTTCCGGTAAGATGGCTTCCGGTTCGACCAAAACTTCTTTATAAGTAGAATTAAACGAGCGAACTATTTCTCTTGTCTGCTCAATCATCGGCAACTGATCTTCGCCGACCGGAACCAAATTAGCCTTAAACGCAGTGATATCGGCCGCCTGACTTATCGGATAAGTGAAAAATCCAACCGGAATACTTTGTTTGAAGCCGCGTAACTGGATTTCATTCTTGACGGTCGGGTTGCGCTGCAGGCGGGAAACCGTGACCAGATTCATGTAATAAAAAGACAGTTCGCAAAGTTCGGGAATCTGAGACTGGATAAAAATCGTCACCTTTTCGGGATCAAGACCGCAGGCAAGATAGTCCAAAGCCACTTCGGATATGTTATCCCTGACTTTGTTAATATTGCCGGCATTGTCAGTCAAGGCCTGCGCATCGGCAATCATTACATACATATTTTTATAATTGCCGCTGTTTTGCATTTCGACACGGCGTTTTAATGATCCGACATAATGCCCCAAGTGCAATCTTCCGGTCGGGCGGTCTCCTGTTAAAACAACATCCATTTTTTTATCCTTTTTTGTTTTTTTCTGGAATAGCACAGTGCGCTATTCTTGTCAAGATTCGGGCAAACTATCTTTTTTACAGCTGATAATCATAAAACGATGGATTTTTATTGACAGTATAAACTTTGTCAGGGTTGGGATGATTGTAATAGATGTATATAATGTTGTTATGCATATCTTTTTTCCAGGCATCAAAACGGCTGATGGTCTGGGCACGCAGGTTGTCTTTAAAGACCTGACGCAAGGTGTTGTCCAGATTCATGGAAAAATCATCGCCGAAATTCGGTGACGTAATGGCGTTCAACAGCAAAATCCCGCCCTCTTTGAGATTATTTTTTGCACGTTCAAAATATTCTTTTGTCACAAGTTCCATCGGGATATACTGACGGGAAGAATAAGTATCCAGCACAATTACGTCATATTTCTTTTTGGTTTCTTTAAAAAACTGATTGGCATCCTGAACCACAAATTTTTTATTTTCTCCCAGTTTTTTCTTCAAAAAATTCTCTTCGGTTATTCGCTTCAAGTGTTTATCGACGTCAACATAAACATAGTTGTTGCGCGAATCATCCAGACCGATAGTAAATCCGCCGGCGCCGACTATCAGAATGTCTTTGATTTTATTTTTGGGTATTGTATTGATAAAATAGTCATTGATAAAATTGACATAAGGAAAATTCAGCTCGTGTTTGCCTGAAATTTTAGAAGACAGTGATCCGTTGACAACCAGCAGGCGCGACGCTCCCCTGTCCGTTTTATAGACACTGATTGTAGATACGGCATTGTTTTCAATAATTCCGTAATTATCCTGCAAAAGCTTATCCTGATTGAACAGAACCGCAGCCAGCAAAATGGTTAACATTGCCGGATAATTACGGCGGCGGGAAAGCAAAAATGCCGTTATCAGAGAAACAACCACCACAACGACAATGGTATGGTTAACGCCGATAAACGGCATAACAATCAAAGTGGTTATCAAAGATCCCAGCACTGAACCCACTGTATCCACCGCCATTATTTTTCCGGTGTAATTCGGGTCACGATAGTGCAGATAACGGCTCAGCATGGCCGTAATTTTGCCAAACAAATACGGGCCGTAAGACAGGAACAGCAAAGAATAAAGCGCTGTCTGGATGATATTTGAGGTGATGCCGGCCTGATTGAACGCCATAAAATAGATATCAATCAAAATATAAGACGAAGCCAGAACAACCAACAGGGCAATAATCAAAAAACCGTCAGCGGCCTGACGACGCAGGCTGAAGCGGCGGACGCTTTCGACCGAACCTTTATAATACCCCCAAGACATGAAAGCCAGAAACGCCCCCATGACAATCGAGACGGTAATGGTCGTGGTGCCGACAAAACTGCTCAGCTGACGCAGGACAATCAGCTCCAAAGACAAGCTGGCGTAGCCTCCGACAAAGATTGCCAGCAATAACATGACAACAGCTCTTTTGTTAATTAATTTTTGCATTATTTCTCTCTCTAACATACTCTGGCAACGGTCAAGGCATCGACTGAAGCCGCGCCGGCTTTTTGTAAGACCAAAGCGCATTCCTTTAAGGTTGAGCCGGTGGTCATAACGTCATCAATCAAAACAATCCGCCGGCCGGAAATTCGTTCCGGATGCCTGACCCGAAAAGCACCTTTAACGTTTTGAATCCGCTCATGCCCAGAAAACTCAACCTGAGGGCGGGTTTTCTTATGGCGAACCACGGAGCCGTAATCTACCGGAATAACCACGAGTTTCTCCAATTCTCCTGCCAGCAATGCCGACTGATTGTACCGGCGTTTGATTAATCTGGTATAATGCAGCGGAACCGGTAACAGCAAATCGGCTCCCTCTTTCCAGATATCGCGTCCGGCCTGATATAAAAAGCGAGCCAAAACACCGGCATTTTCAGTCTTGTCCAAAAATTTGAGCCCCAGCACCAGATTTTTGGAAGCATCGTCATAATGAAAAGCCGAACGGCACATCCGAAAAGGATAATTGCCGCCGTTCACACAAGACGGACACAAAAGCCCGTCATCAGAAGACGCTTCCGGAAAAGGCCGGCCGCAAGCTGCGCAATACGGACGGGAGATAAAGTTTATCTCATTAAAACATTCCGGACAAAGCCCCTCTTCTTCATGTAATATTTTGCCGCACAAGATACAACGCGGCGGCAGAACGGAATTTAAGATTTTTTGCAGAAGTTTCATTTTTTCAGACCGGCAGGCTCTGCCAGTTCCTGCAGTTTTTCATGAATTGCGTTAATATTGTTCACAACCGTAATGCCGGCCGCATTCATAGCGTCTTTTTTATCCTGCACGGAAATTCTGCCCTTGGTGATGATATCGCCGGCATACCCCATTTTATGTCCGAAAGGAATCGCCTCACCGGCAACAAAACCGATAATCGGCTTTTTATGCTTCAAAGAGCGGTAATATTCGGCGGCATTTTCTTCAAAAGTTCCGCCCAACGCTCCAATCATCACAACGGCATCTGTATTGTCATCTTTCATAAAATATTCCAGCACGTCAACGAAATCCATGCCGAAAATCATATCATCGCCCAGTCCGATGACCGTTGACTGTCCCATGCCGGCACGTTTGGTTTCCACCACCGCCTCATAAGTCAGCGTTGACGAGCGCGAAACAATGCCGATACGGCCGGGGGTATGGATATTCTCAGGAAAAATTCCAAGTCTGGCCGCACCGGGGGTGATAATTCCCGGCGTATTGGGACCGATTAATTTTGTACGGCTGCCTCTTAAAATATTTTTAATCTCGATCATATCGCGAATCGGCACGCCGTCGGCAATACAGACAACCAGTTCCAGTCCGGCTTCGGCAGCCTCTCTGACCGCCTCTTTGACCGAGCGGGCCGGAACATACATAACGCTTGAATTGACGCCGGTTTCGGCCACGGCTTCCCTAACTGTATTAAATACCGGAAGACCCAAGTGCATATTGCCGCCTTTGCCCGGCGTGACACCGGCAACGACATTGGTGCCGTAATCCAACGAGCGGCGGATGTGGAATGTTGCCTGAGTACCGGTTATACCCTGACAGAGGACTCGGGAATTTTTATCTACCAGAATTGACATTTAATCACTCTCCTCCACGGCCTTTATCAATGTATCCACAGCTTCCTGCATATCATTGGCAATCACCAGCGGCAGTTTGGAATGTTCCAGTATCTCCTTGGCTTCGTCTTTGTTGGTTCCTTCAAAGCGGACAACCAGCGGCACGTTCAATCCTACGTCATAAGCCGCGGAAATAATGCCTTCGGCAATCAGGTTGCAACGCAGAAAACCACCGAGAATGTTAATCAAAATGCCTTCCACCCGCGGATTGGTCATAATAATCTTAATCCCCGAAGCAATTTTTTCTTTGTCTACGCCGCCTTTGACGTTTAAGAAACAGGCCGTGCCGACGCCTTTGGAGCGCAGCAGGTCCATTGCCGCCAGCGCAATGCCGTCACCGTTGACGATGCAGCCGATATTGCCGTCGAATTCACTATAATTAAAACCGTATTTATTAGCCTGAATTTCATAGTCGTCTTCTTCATATTCATCTTCCAAACGACGGATTTCCGGATGGCGGTAAAGCGCATTTCTATCAAATGACATTTTAGCATCAAGCGCAATCAACTCGCCGTTACGCATGACTCCGACCGGAGTGACCTCAATCATTGTCGCATCGTAATCCTTAAAGGCGTTGTGCATTCCGTTGATAAAAGTTTCCAGACTGCGGGCACTGCGCGGCTTAAGCTTCAGAAACGCCATGACCTCCTGAATTTGCGCCGGCGAAGCGCCTTTATCCAAATCCAATTGAATTTTTAAGATTTTTTCAGGATGCTCCAAAGCAACGCCGGTAATATTCTCCGTGCTGACTTCGGCAATCAGCAACGTGACGGCTGGAATCATCCGGTCAATAACCAGACCGGCATAAAAAATACGGCTGACTTTGCAATAGGCTTCCACATAAAGGCGGCTGACAAGTTTTCCCTTAGGGCCGGTCTGCTCGGTTACCAATGTGGACCCCAACATTTTTTCCGCTTCACGGGCAATCTCGCGACGGTGTTTAACCAAACGGATACCGCCGGCTTTTCCGGCTTCTTTTTCCAGAAAATGTCCGCGATTGCGGGCACCGGACTGAATTTGGGATTTGAGCATCCACGGCCCGCGAAAAGACACTCTGGCGGCCACTCTTTTGGCTTCTGCCGGCGTGTAGGCAACACCGCCTTTGGGGATATTAATCCCGTATTGACTTAAGATTTTTTTGGCCTGATACTCGTGAATGTTCATGCTTATTCCTTATAACGCCGAAGCATAATAGCGAATTTTTTCCGTCATGGCTGCCAGACCGTTACGCCGGCTCGGACTTAAATGATCCTGCAATCCCAGTTTAGCAAAAATATTTTCAACTGCAATTTCTTTAATTTCCTGCGGGGTTTTATGTGCAAAAACCATTAAAATAATTGCCACGATACCGCGCACGATTGCAGCATCGCTGTCCCCCTGAAAATCGAGATATTTTTGCCCGTCTTCCATTGTTACGGACGGAACCAGCCAAACTTGGGACTGGCAGCCGTGGACTTTCCAGTCATCCGTTTTCAAATTTTCCGGCAGGGCATCCATTCTTGCTCCCAAATCTATAATGTAGCGGTATTTGTCTTCCCAGTCGTCCAACAAGTCAAAATTTTCAATCAATTCATCTATGGTCATCATCTTTTTTCTCTTTGTATTCTCCGGCGGCTTTTACAAAAGCGGCAAACAAGGCCGCCGCAGCCCTGTCTTTCCTGTACAAATATTCCGGATGCCACTGCACGCCCAAGACAAAGCGTCCGTCCGGATGTTCGACGGCCTCGGCAACGTTATCGGCAGAGACAGCAACAATCCTCAGCCCTTCCAGCACCGCAGAATCGTTTATGACGCCTTCGCTGTGGACAGAGTTAACCTGAAGCGTTCCTGCACCGGTTATCCGCCGCAGACGGCTGTCAGCCGACAGATGCACATCATGGGCAATTTTGTCTTTAGGCTCTTTATGCGGCAGCGGGCAGGCAAGCTCGTCTTTCAGGCTGACGTACATTTTAGCTCCCGCCATGCCGGCAAGCATTTGAAAACCGGCGCAGATACCAAAGACCGGCACCTGATTTTCATTGGCATAATCGATGGCATAAACATAAGCAAGCGAGCGCGGACTCAGTTCATGCTCCGGCGGCAGGCGCTGCGGTTCTTGATAAAATTCCGCAGGAGAATCGAAACAGCCGCCGGGAAGCAAAAAGGCATCCGGCTGTGCATCTTCCAACTGGGAATCGACATCGTCATAATGGATAAAAGTCAAATCCGCACCGGCGGCAAGCAATGCTTCGACATAATTCTTATCAATGGCATAATCATCTTTTTCCAAACCAAGAATAACGGCAACCAGCGGCTTGCCCTTATCGCGACGGCTTTGCGGCAGGCGGATGACGAAAGGTTCTCCTTCCGCCAGCGCACTTTGCACTTTTTTCGGAGAAAGAAGATAATAAACGCTATCGCCTTTCGGGTTTTCGAGATACAAAACTTTTTCCGCCATTGCACGCTCCTAAAACATTTCAAACATCATTTTGGCGTCATCGCTCATCCGCTCGAACGTCCAGGCCGGCTCCCATACCAACTTGACCTCCACGCTGCCGATGCCTTTTACCGCTGCCACGGCTTCGGCGGCCTGACCCGGCAAAATGCCGGCTACCGGACAAGTCGGCGCCGTGACGGTCATATCAATAAAGACATCGCCGTTGTCTTTTATCTCAACATTATAAATCAGCCCCATATCCCAGACATTTATCATAATCTCGGGATCCGAAACGGTTTTTAAGGCTTCAATCACGTCCTCGCGCGCAGCGATTTGCTCACCGGACGGCAGCGGTTTTCCGGCTTTGGCAACATAATCCAGAAGTTTCATCTGTTCGGACATTGCGGCCAGAAGCTGCTTTTCTGTTTCTTCTTCATTCAGGGTATTTTCATTATTCTCAGACATGCCTGTTCCTTTTCTAAACCTGTTTACTTTATAAGCCAAGTTTATTAATAAAACAAGCCGGAGCGCAAAAATTATTCACGTTAAAAGAAAGTTTTTGCCTTTTGAAGCGCAGCAATAAAAATATCAATATCTTCACGGCAGGAATACATGCCCAATGAGGCGCGGGCCAGCGATGTGTAGCCCATTCTTTCAACCAGCGGCTGGGCGCAATGATGACCGGTGCGGACAGATACGCCTTCTTTATCCAGTATGAAGGCAATGTCCTGAGGATGAATCCCGTCCAAAACAAAAGAGAAGACACCGCCTTTGCCTTGAGCCGTACCGATTTCCTTAAAACCTTTTACTTCAGCAAAACGTCCGCGGGCATAATCCGTCAGTTCCGCTTCATGGGCGGCAATGTTTTCCATGCCCTGCTTCTGCATATACTGCAATGCCCGTCCCAGTCCGATGGCCTGCACCATTGCTGGCGTTCCGGCCTCAAAACGGGCAGGCACTTCATCGAAGGTAGTCTTTTCATAGGTTACTTTTTCCACCATATCGCCGCCAAACTGATAAGGCGGCAGAGAATCGAGCAGCTTATACTTGCCGTAAAGCACGCCAATTCCGCTGGGGCCGTAGGTTTTATGTCCGGAAAAAGCAAGAAAATCACAGTCTGTCTGCTGCACGTCCAGAACATAATGAACCGCAGCCTGGCAAGCATCAACCAAAAACAGCGCGCCGGCCTTATGCGCCTGTTCTGCCATTTTCCGCACCGGAAAAACCGTTCCCAAGACGTTTGACATGGCTGTCACGGCAACCATTTTGGTTTTAGGACCAAGCAGTTTCAAATATTCTTCTTCCAGATAGCTGCCGTCATCCGCGATTTTAAAGACTTTCAGCTCCGCACCCGTTTCGGCGGCAATCATCTGCCAAGGAATCAGATTGGCATGGTGTTCCGCCTGAGAGATCAAAATTTCATCCCCTGATTTTAAGAATTTCCGTCCCCAGCAGGCTGCCACCAAGTTGATGGATTCCGTGGCGTTGCGGGTAAAAATTATTTCGCGTTCGCTGGCGGCATTGATAAAGCGCTGTACAATTTTGCGGGCGTTTTCATATTCCAGCGTTATATGTTCGGAAAGATAATAGGCGCCGCGGTGTACGTTGGCATAGCAAGAGGAATACAAGTGGTACATGGTATCGATAACGCATTGCGGTTTTTGCGCCGATGCCGCAGAATCGAGAAAAGTATTCGGTTTGCCGTTGATTTTTTGCGACAATACCGGAAAATCCTGACGAATTTTATATACATCGTACATTGTTGTTTCCTTATCTCTGAAATTCAATTTTTTGGTTTTTTCACCTTTTGTCATTCTGAACGCAGTGAAGAATCCAGTTTTACAATAAAGCTAATTTATTTGACTGGATCCTTCGCTCCGCTCAGGATGACAAAAAAAAATAAACTAAAATGCTTTTACCAAATCTTCATATAAATCAATCCAATTAGGATTTTGTTGTTCTATTAATTCTATTTTTCTTTTTCTCAGCCAACCTTTTAATTCTTTTTCCCGTGCAATTGCCGCCTGTAAATCATCATAAACTTCATAGTAAACCAGTCTGGTTACTTTATATTTCTTTGTAAAACCGTCTATTGATCCATTTTTATGCTCAAAAATCCTGCGTATGATATTGTTAGTTATTCCGACATAGAGCGTACCATTTCTTTGGCTGGCTAAAATATAAATATAAGCTCTTTTCATTTTATATTTGTGTTTTCAGCCAGTTGCGGACGGGATCAGAATCGACTTTCATCAGGACATCGTCCAAAAAGGCCTCAACCAAAATCCGGCGCGCTTCATCCTCATCGATGCCGCGGGAGCGCATATAAAAAAGCTGCTCTTCATCAAGCTCGCCGCTGGCCGCGCCATGCGAGCATTTGACATCGTCGGCAAAAATCTCCAGCTCCGGTTTGCAATCAATCTCTGCCGTATCCGACAGCAAAAGTGCTTTATGCAGCTGCTTTCCTTCGGTATGAACCGCGTGCGCCGCAATATGGATTTTGCCCTGAAACACCCCTTTGGCTTCGCCGTCAACAACGCCTTTAGCCAACTGTTCCGAATAAGTTTCCGGCGACAAATGCTCTATGACCGTTGTGGTATCCAATGTGGCCCAGCCGGACATCTTATAAGCTGCATCCACACGGGCTTCGGCACCTTTATCATGCAATTTGACCCGCACTTCGTTCCGCCCCAGGTCCGCCCCTTTTTGCAGGCAGAAGTTGCGATAGCAGCCGCCGGCTTTAACCTGAACCGCACTCAGAGAAACATGCGCGGCTTTATAGGCATCGTCCTGACATTTATAATGCTTTAAGACGGCATTTTTGCTCACCATGATTTCGTTGACCACATTAACAAAATAACGTGACTTTTCAATACCGTCATAATGAAAATATTCAACAATCTCGGCTTCGGAACCGCTTTCCATCACCATTAGATTACGCAGATTATAAAACAAATTCCGCTCACCGGCACAGGTATGGCAGATAATCACCAGCGGCTTGTCAAGCTTGACGCCGCGGGCAATATTGATAAACACGCCGTTTTCGAGATAAGCGGTATTTAATGCGGCAAAGGGCGCGGTTTCAATATCCGCAATTTTACCGAGATAACGGCGACAGTCTTCGTTGCCGGCAATGGCTTCATCCAGCGGCAATACCGTTACCCCTTCCGGAAAATGGTTATGCTCCGGATGCCAGAAACCGTTTTCAAAATGAATTTGATAGGCATCCAGCGGAATATTCCGCCGACAGCCGCATCCTTCGTCACAATGGTCTTCACAACCGCAAGAACATGAATGTTGAGCCGGCGCTTCCGGCAAAACAAAATCATCGGCATTTAAAAGACGCGGTTTGGTATATTTCCAATCTTCCACTTTTGCACCGGGGACACCGAGACGCGTGAAAACGTCAGTTCCCTTTTCCCGCAGGGCACAGAGCCACGGAATATCATCTCCCCAAAGCGGAGCATTTTGCAGCAATCCGGCCATTATTTTTCTCTCACAAAATCAGCGTAGCCTTTTTCTTCCAGCTCCAGCGCCAAATTCTTGTCTCCGGATTTGACAATATGCCCATCGGCAAAAATATGAACATAATCCGGCACAATATAGTTTAACAGACGCTGGTAGTGAGTGATAACCAGCATGGAACGCTTGCCGTCACGCAGGGCGTTAACGCCGCCGGCAACAACTTTCAAAGCATCAATATCCAAGCCGGAATCCGCCTCGTCCAAAATTGAGAGTTCGGGCTTTAAGATTGACATTTGCAGCGTTTCCAGCCTTTTCTTCTCACCGCCGGAAAAACCGACGTTGACCGGACGTTTTATCATCTCATTGTCAATACCGAGTTTGCGCCCCTCTTCCCTGACCAGTTTCAAGAATTCAAAGGTATCCATTTCCGGCAGACTTTGATGTTTGCGGGCGGCATTTACGGCATGTTTTAAGAAAGTGGCCGTCGGCACGCCGGGAATTTCCACCGGATACTGCATGCATAAAAATATACCTTCCCGAGCGCGCTCCTCCGCAGACATTGCAATCAGGTCTTTTCCTTTAAAACGAATCGTACCGGAAGTAACTTCGTACCCCGGCTTACCGGCCAGGACATAAGACAGGGTTGACTTTCCGGCTCCGTTCGGCCCCATGACGGCATGGACCTCGCCTTCGTTTATGGTCAGGTTAAAGCCTTTAATAATTTCTTTATCGCCGACACGGGCGTGTAAATCTTCAATTTCCAAAAGCGGCTTCATATTTTTCTCTCAAATTCAATTTTGTAACTTTAGTTGTATATATAGATTATTTTTTCAGATTTTCCAAGTAATCTTTAAACGGGCAAGTTCACGATTGTCTGTCTGCGAACGGATACTGTGCAGAGAAATTAAATCATTAAGCTCCGTTTCGACAATCACTCTTTCGCCCAAACGGCATTCCTTTTTGAAAGAGACTTCAATTTCTGCCGGCGTATGAGACGAGCGGAATTCAGTCCCGACGGCTTCAGCCGCCCACAACGGATAGACGGCATTGTTCACATGATTGTTAAAATCTATATCGTCAAAGCGGACATTAAAATCCATTCGGCAATCAATTCCGGCAATGTCGGCGATTTTCGGGAAATCGGTTTCAACCGAGCGTTCGGCAATCACCTGATACTCCGGCAGATTGTCACGCAGGCCGACCGGACGTTTTTTATGAAAGTCAATCAGAATCCACTGGCTGGATGCTTTGATGATATTATTGCCGGCTTCATCAAAAACCGCAAAATCACGTACCGCTCCCAGTTTTTTTTCAACAGCAGGCCAGGTTTGGACAATGATTTTTTCATGCAGTTGCGGCAGGCGTTCTATTTGGATATGGTAATTCGCCCCAACCCAAGCCAGTCCGCGCGCCAGACAAAAATCCAGCCCCAACCCCATGGCGGCGGCATGGTTATCTGCCATATCCTGAAAAATGTTCATCATTGTCACAAGGCGCAAAGCACCGTCTTTATCACATTCATAACTGCGAATCAGATATTCTTTTTCGAGCTTTTTTAACATCACAAACTCCGTTTAACCTCTGATGCCGAATCGCCTTAAATTTGCGGCGGCACCGTTTCCGGCTGATCGTCCGTTTTAAGAATCCGAGACCTGACGTGGGTTTTTGCAGGACCTCCGTTATTTTTTGTTTGGGGTTATCATAGCTGATGACCAGCCATTTAGCAATGCCGTCACTGATTTTTACACATTCGCGTCCGATGAATTTGAAGATATAACCGTTTAACGGTGTCGGGGTTATCAGCGTCATTCCGAGCAAGGGGGAAAGATTGCGAAAATAATCTGTTACATAAGCCGGACAATGGGTTGGAATCAGCAGCGGTTTTTGCAATACGTCATTCATTTTTTCAATATCGCCCAGAAAACCGTGGCCATACCCCTGCAAAACAGGTTCTTCATTCACACTGACAAATTTGACTCCGTGCAAGTTTAACTGGCCGCGCAACGGATTAAAAAATGTTTTGGCGGTAATGACGGCATAGCTGTCTTTACGGCGGAGAGCAAATTCGCGCCCGATATGGTTATAAGTTCCGATAACGACATAATTGTCATCAAGCTCTTCCAAGCCGAAATCAGGATGATATATGACTTTAATCCGCCCTTTTGCCAAGGCCTTGAAATCCAGTCCGTAATCAATCATCAAATTCAGGTAAATATAAAAATCACGCGTGCCGTAGAAGACAACATTTTTCTTCAGCTTGAGCGCCGTCAGAAAGGCAATGACATACATTTCCGGATGTGTAGGATAGACCGGAACAAAAATCTTGTTTTTGCCGCTTTTCTCAATCAGCTTTACCATTTTTTTGAAAGTATCGCTCTCCTTCGGCGCAAAACCTTCATCCATCAGCCGGCAGCAATCAGCAACCATGATATCTATATGGCCGGAAAGCTCCCGCAATCTTGAAAAGTCTGTCGGCCGGCGAAAATAAGTGCTGTTATCAGCTTTGAAATCACCGGTATGATAAACGGTTCCGTTAGCCGACCTGATGATAAAGCCCAAAGAATCAAAACAGGTATGCGAAGCCGCAACAGCTTCCACCGTCATACTTCCGACTGTAATTTCATCACGCGCGCAAATTTCAACTATCAAAGGATAATTCTGCAGCGGAACGGCAAACTCTTTTAACAGATCGTCAAATATCATTCTGGTATAACGGCTCATATAAATCGGAGGAAATTTATATCCCAGCTTCAGATAATGCACCAATCCGTTCAGATGATCAGGATGAGAATGCGTAATAAAAACAGCTGAGGCCGCCCAGAGAGACGGCGGCAGGAAACGGCGGATATCAGGCACGGCGGCGTCTGCTCCGGCCACACCGAGAGCAGCATAGTTATCATACTTTCCAATATCTATGATTATTGTGGTATAGTGAAAGCCTGACGCAGAACGGGTGCAGTCGGTATAGCTGTAACAGTGGCCGCTGATCTGGTCAACGTTATTGCCACCGAGAGGCTGCCAATACAGCCCTATATCCGTACACCCGTCCACAATTCTTAATTTCTATTTAATATTGTCTGCTTTGACGATATTCTTCAAGTTTGGTTTCACGCCAGGCTCTGGAATCTGCAATCAGACGTGCTTCTCTTTCGGCATTCTTCGGAATTGTACGCAACGAAGCGGCTTGTTTCCGAACGACATTTTTGATTTTTTTGTCAGCCACCGCACCGGCTGAAGCCAATTTCTTCAGCTCCATGGTATTATGCGCCTGTTTGACTTTTTCATAGGCTGATACCAGTTTGTTTTTGTAGCGTTGTGCTTTGCTTGGAACACTGGAATGGTAGGCCATGGCGGCTTTTATCCAGTCATTGTCACGATTTTCATAAAGATTCTTCAAAAACTTGGCAGCATATTCGGCGTTTTTATAGGGATCAAAAGCCTCATCCAGATTTTTAAAAGCATCGGGATGATAAGCCAGATTAATTTGCATACAGCCGACGTCAATGCTCCTGACGCCTTGCGCCTGCAAATTTTTAACTGCGCGTATGGCTTCGGCTTTGGTTTTGTAAAAAGTACCCTTGCCCTGCGAATTTACTGTCCAGGGCCAAGCCAGACTCTGCTGCATTTCTTTGTTCCAACGACCGGTTTCGACGCTGGATATGGTTGTCAGCAGATGTTCCTTGATTTGATATTTGTCTTCTAATTTTGTGGTGGCATTCAAACAAGCAACGGCATCGCCGGCAACAGCATTTTCAGCGGCTTTTGCCTGTACAGGCTGAATCAACATCAGCACAATTAAAAAAAACATTAAAAATTTTGACACGCTCAAACGTATCCCTCTTCTCCCCCAAAACGCCACAAATATCCCTCGTCTGCAAAAACAGCCAATTTCAATTTGCTAACGGCATGATGCAAAAATGACTATCAATTTTGAGGTTGGTTAAATATAAGTATAAACTCCTATTTGTTATCCATAGCTCTGCCAGACATAAAAAACGGCAGCCTGCAACATACAAAATAAAGCAACTTAACGCCTATCATATAAACAAGATAGGCTCAAAAACAAGGGTGGTTATAGCATTATTATTTTTGAGAGTCTAGCAAAAATTTTCCCAAAGAGATAAGGGAATCGCAGACATTCTCACTAACCTTTTGAAAATCGTCTGTTTTTTTATACACATTTTCGTCCATATACAGACGCCGGTTTATCTCTAATTGCAGAGTAAAAATATTTTTTCGGGGCTGGCAGTAATTAAAAGTTATGTAGGCACCGGCATAAGGACGGTTGTATTCGACCCGATAGCCCCCTTTTTCCAAAGCCGTATACAAATGCGAAGAGATACGCGGCGGGCAACTTTCATCAAAAAGCGTACACAGACAGAATTCGACCGGACGTTCTTCAGTCATAATCCGGCAGATTTTGGAAGGCATGGAATGGCAGTCTACCAACAGGCAAAAGCCGAATTTTTTTACACAACGGTCAACCAGTTGTTTTAGTTTTTTATGATAGACATCATAAACATTTTTAATGCGTTCCTGCACTTCATCATATGACAACAAACCATCATAAATATTTTTGTTTTGGGCAACAATTCTGTGTATCACCCCGAGGCCGACACGACAGCGGCGGCTGCCGCCGACATTGTTTTGCGGCAAAGGATGGTTGAAATACATGGTATCGTCGATTTCGATTTTATCACGGTTGACATCAATAAACGTGCGCGGAATATTCATGGAAATCATCGGCATTCCGGCATCGGAAGCCGCACGCACCAGTTCATCGACGAAGCAGTCTTCCGACATACGGAGCTCTTCAACGCTCAGGCTGCTGTTGGCCAGAAATTCCGGAGGGAAATCGTGCCCGCTGTGAGGTGAGGACAAGACAACAGGATAGGTAAAATCTTTGGTATTATATTCGGTAAAGATTTTAAGTTTGGAATAGTCTACTTTGAAGTCAATCTTTTTCACTGCCGTATTTTCCTTTATCATTTTGTTTTATTATGGCAATAAATCATTAAATTTTTGATAACGTAAGACTATTAAGCCCAATCGGACAGCAAGATCGGGATTAATTTCATTTTTGCAAAAATTTTTCTTGCCTTTTTATTTTCCATCCTTTATATATCTGTGTATTAACGGGTGTGTAGCTCAGCGGGAGAGCACTACGTTGACATCGTAGGGGTCACAAGTTCGATCCTTGTCATACCCACCAATTTTATAAAAGTCTGCCTTGTGCAGGCTTTTTTTCATATTCAGACAAGGATTGAACTTGCAAAAGATGGCTAAGGCCCAACAACGGTTTGTTGTTGGGGTCTGCCACATCTTCGGAATATCTTAGCAAGCAAAGGAAGCGGCTGCAACTGCAGCGCGCTTAGATACCGAGGGGACGGGTTGCACAGCAGCGTATCCTTGTCATGCCCACCGGTTTCATTAAGGCTTCTGCAACAGAAGCCTTTTTTCTTGCCCGCGGACTCCGGTTATGATATAGTGATTATAGAATAAAACGCAGGACAGAAGATATGATGCCGATAAAAGAAGCCCTACAAGTCTGGCAAGACAACGGAATGGATAAGATTGTTTCTGACATATGGCGGAAACAAAATTGTCCCGATTTGAATCCGGAAGCTTTCGGGTATGAAGAAAAAGCAGAATGTGCCCTTTTCTCCGAGAAATTTGCAAAAATCTTATATAATCTGAATTTCAGCGACTTTTTCCGGACGGAAAAAATCAACAAGCGCGATATTTACTTATTGAATGGCTGCAACACTTATCTTAACCTTATCAATCTTTTTGATACAGAAATGCTGACACAATGTCAAAAGCACTCGGCAACTTATCTGAAAATACTGCACAAGCATAATATCGGCGGAGACTATAAAGACTTGGCCGGCGAGATTATGGCCGGCGTTGTACGATGCGCCGAATTTCTATGTCCGGAAAAACCGGAGCTGATGTTTGAAAATACAGCGACCATGCTGGAAAAATTTGCAAGCCGCGGCGATAATACCGAAGATATTTCGTCAATCATGCGCAACGTGTACAGCATAGATTATGAAAACAGCCGGAACTTTAAAGCCATGCAGCTCAAATATTTACAAGAAATGCTGGCCCAAAATACAGATACGAATTTGATCAAAATATTAAATTCCGCCTTTTATACTATTTATTCCGACCGGGCACAACGGTTGAGTGAATCGACTTACACAGGCTTGCGGCAAAATGTACTGCCGGAAGCCCTCACCAACAAAGATTCACTGTTCCGTCAACAGACCAATATGTACGGTACCCAGAATCATACATACGGAATCGGCGATTATACATATCAGGCTTATACCTCAAAAGTCACACCGGCACATCTTCATGAACTGCGGACAATTGCCAAAGAACTGCCGGCAACCGAGTTTGATATCTTTCAAAGAAACCGGCAAGACGGAATTGCTCTGGCCAAAACTTACGGCATGTTGAGAGATTTGATTCACGACGAAGTTCGGGGCATAAGTGACGTTATTGATCAAATGATAACTTTTTATGACAGCAAAGGCCAAGCCCAGACTCACAAGATTGTAAAAGCTTTGGGAGAGAATCATCCGGCTTTGGATTTGGAAAGTTATAATTATCAGGTAACATACAGAACCAAGGACAAAAAAGAAATTACTGAAAGCAACATTGCCATTTTGCGGCGGCTACAACTGAATATGCAAAAGAATCGCGGCATAACGCCCCAAAACTGCGGCGCTTTACAGCCCGTTATTGATAAAATTGCAGAAAGCAGGTTTGTGCCGAAGCAAGAACTGCAAAAGCTGCTGAACGGACTGAACAAAAACATAGAAAAAGACATTGTTTCTGAAAAGATCGGAATAAAGACAACCGATATTGACCTTATCAACTGGACGGACAAGAAGGTACAGCAATATCTTAACGACATGGATTTTGAGGAACAATGCGGTTTTTATAAAACACCGCTGTGTCGGGAAATTTTGAAATTCGGCGAACTGACAAACAGTCCGGAAACGACTTTTTCTCCTAACCGTTTTGAATACTTTTATCACACAAAAGTCCTTAACGCGCCGACCATATCCGCGGCTTATGCCAATATTGCCAACCGGCAGAATCAAAATATGTTCGGCCTGATAAAAATGTATAATCAAATTGCCGAGAAAAACAAGATCCAAGCAAAGTTAAATTTTTCCGACCCTGACGCCCAATACAGTGATAATTTCAAATCTTTGTGTTTTGCGGACATTGAAGCACAACGACAGGAAAGGCTTGAAACCATTATCTCGGGAAATTCTCTGAAAGCCTTGCAAAATTTGACGCAATACAAACAAGCATCCAGCATAATCGGTGCAAAATACAGACAAGAACTGATTGATTCCGATCCGCTGCGCCAGGATTTTGACCTTTTGCTGAAAGATATGAGCAAGAAAGGAATCGACCTTTCTTTTCATGCCGAAAGAAGCAGAGGCCGAGATTAGTCCCAGCGTTCTTTTTGCAATAAATGATACTGTACCAAAAAGATAATGACAATCAGCGGCAGCAACATTTCGCCGGTTTCTTCAATCAGCATCAGATTATTTATCATTACCGGATTCAGACGCTCTCCGGTATAATGTTTGAAATTTGACGGAAAGCGGTCTACGAATTTGGCAACAACCAGCATTGTACACAAAACGGCAGAAGACCAGCCGATTAAGCGGAATTTCAGAAAAGACGCTATCAGATAACGGCTGTATCTGACAGCCAGACGGATAACCAGCCCAAAGACCAGAAACAGAACCAAGCCGAAGATAATTTTTTCCGACAAAGGATTATCTGGATTGGTAAAAAAGCGGGATTTAAACGGCGTTGAATCGTGTATTGTCAGATGATGCTGGATTCCGGCCTCTCTCAAAAAAGCACAGATTCCCAAGAAAACAAAAATAAAATAATCGCTCCGAATCCGAAAGAAATCTTTATAATACGCAATAAAAAAGCCCAGCATCAAAACATACAGAACATGCGTTACTTTTTCTATCAAACCTCCATCTTGTGCAATAGCCGGCAGCGTTTGGGGAAAAAAAGCAAAAATAACATCCATCATTCCCAACCAGAGCACAGAAATGACAACAGGCATAAAAAGCGGCGATAAAAAATATTTCTTCATAATTCGGCAGTCCTTAAAATTCAAAATTGTTTGGTATTTTAGATTAAATTCAGATTAAAGCAATTTCAGAAACGAACAGGGTATAACAAGGTATGTATAAATTTTACCGGTTCAAAAAATTATTATATATTGACCTTATCTATTGATTCTTGGCAAGATTGGCGGTAGATTAAGATTGATTCAAATTCAACAGGGGATATATAATGGCGGAAACTACTGGTAAAAGGCCTCAGAAAAAGAACAACCAATACAAGCGGAACAAAAATCCGCGCTTTAAAAATGATAAAAATCCCAAACCTGTTAAAGATGAGGCCGGCAGGGTTCAGCATAATGAAAAACCGGCAGAAAATCCGGTTGAGAAAAGTACAGCGCTTCATCCGGTCAAATTGAAGGCATATGAGATTTATATTATTACCGCCGTCATTGTTATTCTGGCTCTTATCGGCTATACCATCAGCCGCAATTCCCTGCCGCAGGCCGAGACTGACGGCCGGACAGAAAAGGCTGCTGCCGGCGAGACACGGACAGAGCCCCAAAACATCCTTGGTTTTACAGAGTTAAAAGACCAATATGCGCTTTGTGCCAATTTGTTGTTTTTATCGCAATATGATTCAGGTAACGAATCCGCCAGTATGGACATTTTGAGAATTGCCAATCAGAAATACCAACGCCTGACCGGTGAGATGATTGAAGAAAATCCGGCCATGCAGGCTGAGGAAATGGAAATTCTGCGTAAAATTGTTCATGACGAAGAACATCCGGAAGCTAAGAAGGCTTTGGTCAAAGATTGTACCGAAGCGATTGCCGCTTTTGAAGAAATCTATAATCGTCAGGAAATTATTGATGCAAGCCTCAACGAAAATGCCGGAGATTAACTCCGGCATTTTATTTTAACAAATACTTTCGAATTCGCTTTTCAAATCTCTTTCAAACATAGATTTCAAAACGCTTTTAATATCGGCTTTTTCATAAACGGCTTTATACAATGCCTGACAAATCGGCATATCTATGCCTTGCTCGTCAGCAATCATTTTGACGGCTTTGAGCGTAGCGACGCCTTCGGCAAGCTTTCCGAAATCCTGCCCTTTGGCAAACATCTCGCCAAATTTGCGATTGTGGCTGTGCGGCGAAAACAACGTGGCTTCATAATCCCCTAAATGTGCCAATCCGTAAGCATTTTGCGGATTGCCGCCAAAATGTCTGATAAAGCGCCCGACTTCTATCGGAGCCCGCGCCATTAACGCACCTTTCAAGCCGTACCATTCCAATCCGTCCAGAATGCCGGCGGCAATACCGATTACATTTTTCAAAGCAGCCCCGATCTGATTGCCGATCATATCCGTACCGTAATAAAAACGGATCAGGTCGCTGGAAAGCAATTTAATCAACCGGTCTTTGGTTTCCGGTTCATAACTGTCAATCACGGCACAAGAAGGCACCCCTTTCATATAATCCTGAACATGGCCGGGGCCGACAATAACGGCGACATGGACATTTTGTCTGATTTCTTCCTGAAAGACCTGCTGCAAAGTTTTGGCTCCCGGCTCTTCCAACCCTTTCATTGCCAGCAGAAAAGTTTTGCCGTTCAGATTATAATTGTTCAGCTGACGTGCCAATGAACGCAAATGCTGGCATCCGATAGATACAATTACAATGTCATTTTGCAAAACATCGGCAATATTCTCATGCAGTGCCATATTATCTGATAATCGCAGATAGGCATTTTTACGGGTATCACGCAGTTCGACAAAGTTTGGAGAGGTTGGGATATCATACATGTCAACCTGTTCAAAACCGGCACAATTTCCGGCATACCACCCGAGGAAGGTTCCCCAGCGGCCACATCCGATTAATGAAATTTTTTTCATGGCTTGTCCTTTAAAAAGTTCAAGAAGAATCATGACTATTTTATAGAATATTATGTGCCGGTTGGCAATTGCTTTATTGACTTATTGCCAGAAATAAAAAAGGACAAAAAATTTTAAGAAAAACTGCTTTTTTTAGAGAGCTGACGGTTAACTATGGCACTGACATAATCAAATTCTTCAAAAGATTGATACGCAATATCGTGGCGTTTTTTATCATAATCATAAAAAACTTTATTAGCCAGACTGTCTATGGCTTCATCAATTTTTTGAAAAGCGGCGTTATAATCATTATTATAGTGATTGCGGGATTTTTTCTTGACGATTTCGTGGTAGGCGGAAATTACCTTTACAGTTTCGTCAGCGGAGTTTGCGTAACCCTTTTGTTCAAAGTCACGCATGATTTTTGCGGTTGTCTGATAGAAGCATTTATTGGTTAATATGCTTCTTTGTTTTTTATTGTTACCATCAATAATCATTACAACATCCATGGTTTCAAATTATGATAACGATGTAGCACATTTTTTTGGATTTTTCAACAGCAAAATAAAAAAAACGGCGGAGACAAGGATTTGCCTTGTTTTCCGCCGTGGGATAACCCTACGCCGATCTATTCGACATTGCCGAAAGGATTAACATTTTGGGAAGCTTCCTGCGTTTTGCGCAAGTCAAACAAGTCCAAAATAACCGCCGAAACATAAATTGAAGAATAAGTTCCGACAACTACACCCCAGACTATGGTGAAAGCAAAACTGCGCAGCGTATCTCCGCCAAAGACCAACAGCGCCAGCGCCGCTAAAATGGTGCTAAAACCGGTCAGCAACGTGCGGGAGAAAATATCGTTGATACTTTTGTTCAACAAAACCTCTTGCGGCATTTTGGTAAATTTATGCAGATTTTCCCGAATACGGTCATAAGTCACAACCGTATCGTTTACCGAATAACCGGCCAAAGTCAGAATGGCCGCAATGGTTGTCAGGCTGAAATCCATGCCAAACAAAGACAACAAACCTAACGTAATAATCACGTCATGAAACAAGCCGAGCAGAGCGCCAAAAGCAAATTGCCATTCAAAACGAATCCAGATATAAGCGGAAATAGCCAAAATGGCAATCAGAGAAGCAATGCTGCCGGCAATTTTCAATTCATCACCGACTTGCGGGCCAACGGTTTCAATCCGACGATATTCGAGGCCGCTGCCCAAAACTTCTTTAATGTTTTTAACGGCAATCCGCTGAGCTTCTTCATCCAGATTATCGGCTTCGGCCCGAATCATCAGTTCATTGCCTTTATCGCCGATTGTCTGCAGATTGATTTCTCCGATATTGACACTTTCCAGCTTGTTTCTGATTTCCGTCAAATCAAGCGGTTGTTCGCTTTTGATTTCCATCAAAATACCGCCCGAAAAATCAATGCCAAAATTAAACCCTTTGACGGCAATCAGTACAACTGACAGCAAAAAGCTGACAATCGAAATTGCATAGGTCAGCTTTTTAGCCCCCATAAAATTTATATTTGTATCTTTGGTAATCCAACTAAAAATTCTCATTTTTCTTATCCTTACATAATCGGCAATTTGGTCGGTTTTGCCTTATTCAGCCAAGTGGCGATAATAACACGGGTTACGGTTACCGACGTAAACATTGAGGTTGCGATACCGATTGCCAAAGTTACGGCAAAGCCGCGGACCGGACCTGTCCCGAACCAGAACAGGACAATGGCGGCAACCAGAGTTGTGAGGTTGGAATCCACAATTGTCGTCCACGCTTCGGTAAAGCCGGCATCTGCCGCATCGCGCGGAGAGCGTCCGGCTTTGACTTCTTCACGCATCCGTTCAAAAATCAAAACATTGGCATCAACCGCCATGCCGATTGTCAGAATAATACCGGCAATTCCGGGCAGAGTCAGCGTGGCGCCGATAAAGCTCAGAATACCAAGCATCAAAAACAGATTGGTAAAAACAGCAACGGTCGTAAAAATGCCAAACAGGCCATAAGCAGCAATAATAAATGCCACAACAGCGATCAGGCCGATGACGCAGGCGACCGCACCGGCGCGGATGGAATCTGCGCCCAGACCGGCACCGACAGTCCGTTCTTCCAAAACCTCAAGAGGCGCAGGCAATGCACCGGAACGCAGCAACAAGGCCAGATCATTCGCCGATTTTGCCGTAAAGCTGCCGCTGATAATGCCGCTGCCGCCTAAAATGGCACTTTGAATCGTCGGGGCTGAAATAACCTCATTATCCAAGACAATTGCCAAACGTTCGCCGATGTTGTTTTTGGTCACTTCGCCAAACTTTTTGCCGCCGAAAGTATCAAATTTAAAGCTTACGACAGGTTCCTGATCCTGAAAGCTGGCCTGAGCGTCAACCAGATGTTCTCCGGTTACGATAGCTTTACGCCCCAGAACATAGTTTTCACCTTCCGATCCTTTAACCAGTTTGGATGAATTGGAAATCATACCGCGGCGGGCATCCAACGCAGAACTGCGGCTATCCACCAAATGGAAGCTCAGTTTTGCGGTTTTGCCGAGCAAGGTTTTGACGTATTCAGGGTTTTGCAGCCCCGGCAGCTGAACAACAATACGGTCAGATCCCTGACGCTGAATAACAGGCTCTTTGGTGCCCAGTTCGTCAATACGGCGGCGGACGATTTCAATAGATTGGTCAACAATTTTGCTCTTAAGTTCGTTTAAGGCCATTTCATTATAAGAAATCACAAGCAAGCCATCCGCTTCTTCTTTAACATCATAATCTTTGTCCAGTTTGCGGAACAAAGAAGCGGCCTTGTTGCGGGCATTAAGATTTTCAATCTTGACTTGAACATTCGTCGGCGCGGCTTTAAGGCTTTGATAACGAATCTTGTTTTCACGCAAGGTCTGACGGATGCCGTCTTCAATCGAATCCATTTTTTCTTTCAGAACATCATCTATTTTGACTTCCAAAAGCAGGTTGGAACCGCCCTGCAAATCCAGTCCGAGGTTTACCGGCTGCCACCAACTGGGGAACGAAGCCGCTTTTTCCGGCATCAGATTGGGAATTGAAAAGAAGATTCCCAAAAGGCAGATGCCGATAATAATCATTATTCTGGTTTGTGACAATTTATACATTTTGCTGCCTTCTTATTTTTTGTTTTTCTTATTAGAATTTGCCGCCTTATCAAGCATTTTTGACTTGGCTTCCAGCGCGGCTTTCAGTAGTTCGGCCGTCAGGACTTCCCGTACGGTGGCACGGTTGATTACCACATTAATGCCCTCGGCAATTTCAACAGTCAAATCCATCGGATCATCAGCTTTTACGACTTTTGCATAAATTCCGCCGCCGGTAATGATATGGTCACCTTTTTTCAAAGCGCTGACCATCGCCTCGTGCTGTTTGATTTTCTTTTGCTGCGGACGAATCAACAAGAAATAAAAAATCAAGAAAATCAGCCCGAGCTGAATGAAAGTTCCGGCCATTGACCCTGCCGGTGCGGCTGCGCCGGAAACTTGTGCAAAAGCGTCACTAATGAACATTGTATTCTCCTATTTTATTAAAAATTTTCGTGGTTACTATACACCAAATAACGGTTTTCTCAACCATAAAAATGTAGAAATACATATTTTTCGTTTTCCCTCCCTCTGATGCACTCATATTTATTTTCTTATCAGGGGATGTTTAGTCCTCTCCTCTCCTTCCCTCTCCTTCCTTTCTCTTATATCCCCGTTTGTCCCTTTTGTTCTCCTCTCTCTCTTTCCACCCCATTTTTTCGTTGTTTTTCTTTTTTTATTTTCTAGTTTTGGTTTCTTCATAGAGTTGGTTTTTCTTCTTTCTTACTTTTGCTTGACCAAAAGTAAGCAAAAGTCAAGCCCAACCTCATTTTCTAAGCTTTCAGCCCAAAGTTAAGGTCACTACGTTCCAAGGCTTAGTACTTAATATTCACCTCTTTGGGCCAAAAGCTAAGAAATCATTCGGTAATCGGGCTAATCAACTCTCCCCGCCCCTCTCACTCATGAGAGGGTGTAGCACGTCTCTTTTTCCTGCTTCCCCGTTCCTTTTGTTCTCCGTTTTCTCTCTTTCCACACTCCCTGCTACTTTCTTTTCCTTTTCTCTCCCCGCGGCTTTCCTTTTTTCTCCCGCCCCCTTGTCCCTTTTGTCCGCGTTTTTCTTTTTTTATTTTCGGGTTTTGGGTTTTTCATAGAGTTGGTTATTCTTCTTTCTTACTTTTGCTTGACCAAAAGTAAGCAAAAGTCAAGCCCAACCTC
>CAJUCZ010000012.1 GCA_910585375.1 uncultured Alphaproteobacteria bacterium
TTAATTTCCAATGACGCGCCAAGACGATTTGCTTAGGAACCTAAGTTCGTTCAGGCCGCTTACGCACCCTGCACTCTCTAAGGTTTTCTAAGATTTTGCAGATAAAAACAACCGGAGCAACGGTTGTTTTTACTTAGCAATTCTAGATACGCGCCATACATAAAGCCCTGTTAACAGCAGGGTTTTGTTGTATTTAAACAATGAAACATTTAATTTCCAATGACGCGCCAAGACGATTTGCTTAGGAACCTAAGTTCGTTCAGGCCGCTTACGCGCCCTGCACTCTCTAAGGTTTTCTAAGATAATGTGGTCGATCTGGATTCTTCACTTCGTTCAGAATGACAAAGAAAAAGTGTTCAGGATGACAATAAAAAAGAGGCAAGGATTGCACCTGCCTCTTAAAAATTTGTTGAACAAAGTTTATGCCGCGGCTGTCAGAACCGTTTTTCTGGCTTTTAATTTATTAAAAAAGCCTTTTATGCCAATGCGCCGGTAAAAGTCCTTTTTATCAATTTTATTCCAACGTTCCTTGAACAACACCGGATAGAGCTGCCATCTTTGCGGCGTAGCAAAATAGCAATACAAATCATAGGGATCTATGTTTTTATCCCAATAAATCATTTGCCAGGCCCATTGGAACATTTCCTGCGGCGTTACCTTTTTCAAACAAGACGATGATAACAAATAACCGTTTCGCGGTTCACCATATTTATCAAGGTGTTCCGCCAGACCGCAGATTATTTTGACCATATGTTCCCTGATATTGGGAGATTTAAGACAGGTTTTGGCCTGTTTGGTCAAGAACTTCCAACATCCGTCTGTCATCAATCCGGGCTGATCCCATTTTGCAGAGTATTTGTCGTAGCTTTCTAACAACAAATCATATCTTGTCGGCTCGTGCAAAACTGCACCATGCGATATACGCTGCATGGCAATTTCCAGCAATGCTTCTCCGCTTCCCCAATCCTGTTTCCAAAGGTATTCTCCAAAATCGGCAATTAGCAACATATAATCGTCGCCAATACGCCAACCGCGGATATCCTGACCACCTTCATGCAAGATTTTGGGTAAAATGATTTTGTGAACAATCTCTTTATGAGACATTGCCTCAATTTCATTTTGGGTCATTCCTGATAATTCAGCCACTCTTTTTATAAAATCCATGTTCATAATTTTTTGTTTTTTTGGGTTAATAATAGAAATAATTTTTAATTTACTTTATAAAACATATCATAAATCAAATTATTTGGCAATCCTATTTTTTGTCCATTTGCCTAATTTTAACAAAAATGTCACATTGCATCGAAATTTCTTATTAACTCAACTTAAACCATTTTAGGATATATTGATTTTTGATGATTGATATTTTACTTATTATATAAGTAAATAATTTGGGGTTATGCATATGAATAAGAAATTTAGCGGTTGTTGTTTGGCTGTGTCTTTATTGTTTTCTGTTGCGGTACAGGCCGCGGAGGTGGATGACTGCATTAACAAATCTGACAGTTCCGATGAAGCATACAGCCGCTGCTGGCTGGATGAAGCCAAGCGTCTGAATACAGAAATCAAAAACAAATATGAGCAACTGGCTTCCATTAAGCTTGCGGCAGAATGGAACAAGGGTAACGGTATGTTTAAGGGAAATTTGAAAGATATGTATGATTCCTGGGTGGCTTATCGCAACCGCTTTTGCTCTTTATCCGGAGTGGCCGGCCATTATGAAACAGCCGAAAGCAAATCCTTTCATCAGTCTTTGTGTCTGGTCAATCTCAGCAAAAAACATAATCAGGAATTAAGCGGGCTGCTTTCGACTTTTGCTTCACAGATGATTAACGATTAATATAAAAGCCTCTTTTCAGAGGCTTTTTGTTTATTTTAACTGTGTTCGGTAAAGCGAGGCGTAGATACTGTCTTCTTTTTGCATCAGTTCCTCATGGCTGCCGATTTCTGCAATTTCGCCATAATTGACGACTACAATTTTGTCGGCATTCCGAACCGTAGACAGGCGGTGGGCAATAATAAACACCGTCCGGTCTTTCATCAGATTGTCAATAGCCTCTTGTACCACGGCCTCCGATTTGTTGTCCAAAGCCGAAGTCGCCTCGTCCAGTATAACAATCGGCGCATTTTTAATAAAAGCACGGGCAATGGCGATACGCTGTTTTTGTCCGCCGGAAAGTAAGACGCCCCGCTCGCCGATTTCAGTATCAAGCCCTTTTTCCAATCCGGAAATAAACTCCTCCAGACAGGCACTTTTTACGGCTTGTCTGATCTGCTCTTCTGATGCGTTTTCATCTCCAAGCAGAATATTATCGCGGATTGTGCCTGCAAACAGGAAATTGTCCTGAAAGACAATGGCTATCTTGTCACGCAAAGAGATTAAATCCAAGTCACGGACATCAACGCCGTCGATTTTGACTGCGCCGGATTTGACGTCATAAAATCTGGGCAGCAGGTTGACCATAGTGGTTTTGCCGCCGCCGGAGTTTCCGACAAAGGCAATGGTCTGCCCTACTTTGACTTTAAGGCTGACATCTTTCAAAACAGGTTTGTCTTTTAAATATTCAAAACTGACATGGTCGTAAAAGATTTCTTTCTTGACTTCAGTCAGAGGTTTGGCGTCCGGTTTGTTATGAATTGCCGGTTGTTGTTCCAACAGCCCGAAGACCCGCTCCATTGCCATAAGCGCCATTTGAACGTTATTATAATTGTTGCCGATGGATTTTATCGGATTATACAGCATAATCAGCGCCGTGATAAAAGAAACAAAGTTTCCGGCGGTAATCTCATGATGAACAATCAGGTAACTGCCCAGCCAGATAACGCCGGCGATACCGAAAGAAATGACCAAATGCATCAGCGGTGACATCATGCCGGTACGCTGAATCATTTTAATGCCCATTTTAAATACGGTTTGCAGCGTGTTGCGAAAGCGTTTGCCCTGATAGTCATAAAGATTGTAAGAAGTAATAATCCGGTTGCCGGCAAAGGTTTCATTATAATGCGTCATAACGGCGGAACCGGAAAAAATGGTCTTGTCCATAACGGATTTGATGCGGCGGCGAACCGTTGTCAGCGGGTATAAAGCTCCGAGGAGGACCACTACGGCGACAATTGCCAGCTGCCATGAATTGTAAAACAGAACGCCAATCAGCGAAATGGATGAGAAAACACGGGTTGTAAAAAGCTTCATGTTAGACAACAGGCCGTTACAAGCCAAATCGACGTCCTGATTGAAACGGAACTGGATATCCCCCGAATTTGATTTGTCAAAATAAGACGCTTCATACGTCATCAGCTTATCAAACAAATCTATCTTAACATCATTGGCTATTTTGCGCCCTACCCAGGTGTTCAGATAAGTTGCGGTATAATTGAGCAGGCTCTGCAATGTGCTGAATAAAATAATCAGAAGCGGAATATAAGATGTTGCCGCGGTACTTTTTTCTACCATTACCACATCCATATACGGTTTGAGCGACCAAGCAATAACGGCATCCATTGAGCCGATCGGTATTGTAATCAAAACGGCCAAGATCGCCCTAACCCAATAAGGCTTTACATAAGGCAGCATTTTACGGTAGTTTTGAACTATATACAAACCATTGATTTTATTTTTTATTTTAGCAAACATAATTAACCTTCATTCTTATTATGCGCGCATAATAACAGGCTCTGTCTTTTTTTGCAAGCCAGAGCTATGATAGTCCACATTATTAATGTGTCGGGAAAGTTATTTGTTTTTTAATAAAACCTGTTTTTTTCTTTTTGGGCGATGATTCTCATAAAGGTTTCGTCTTTGCCGTTAAACGGGGAAAAGCCTTTTTTCTCAACGCACAGTTTGACTTTTAAATCATTCCTTTCCAATTTTTTACAGGTTTTTACCATATCGAGAAAACGACGGTAATGATTCTCATATATAAAAGCATTCTCCTGACCTTCAACCGGTTTGCCTTTCATGTACAATTCATTTTGCATCCCGCGGACTTCAATGCACATATAGCCAGATTTGCTTAAAACATTTGACGCCCATTTGAAAACCTTGTCTTCCTGTTCTTCGGCAATGGAATGAAGCGTAAAGCGCGAATAGACCGCATTAAACATTCTGTCGTCAGATAAATTTGTGAAATCTCCGCATTCAAATTGCAGATTATCCTGTTGTTTTATTTCATTAAGATGTTTGATTTCTTCCGAGCACTGGTCAACCGCAGTAGTGTTAATTCCGCTTTGGGCAAAATAAAATGCATCACGTCCGTTTCCGCAACCAAGCTCAATCAATAAATCATTGCAGCGGAGATAATTATCTTTTACAAAACGTGAGAACAATGACGGTTTGAACGGCATTTTGGCCTGAGCATAAAAATTTTCCCAATAAACTTTATCATCTACCATACTATTTTATCCTTATTGCTTGTAATTTGGTGGTTATTTCATCAATATTGTCCGGCAGGCGGCTTATCAAAATATCGCCGTGCCTTTTTAAATTTTCAGGAAATTGCATATAATTTCCATAAATATAGGAAAGATATTTATCATATTGACCGGGCACACAATATTCTCTTCCTTCAAATGATAATTTCCTGAGAGGAAAAATTGTGTCATAATCATAATAGAACGGCCGGAAGTAAGCCCAATCCTCCAAACCTTTAAAAATTGTCGGTTTGGTTTGTTCATATGGTTTCTCTGCAATTTTATTTTCGCAAACCGTATTGGCTGTGTAATCTGACATTATTTTTCTTAATTCAGTTAATTTTTCTTCATTTTCATCCGGTATAGGGTAATGTTGATTAAAAAATTCCCGACCTTCTGTCATTTTTTGTTGTAAAATATCTTTATCTTCTTGAGTTTGCACTTTTTTATAATAAAAATCATACGGAAAGACATCTAAATTTAGAAATGTATCCTTATAGCCTATTCTGATAAACGGATTCCAATCAAAATATGACTTTTCTTTACCAAAAACATACAAATCCGTTCCTTTAAATTCTTCTTCCAGAATGTCAAAAAGACGGTTGTAACTTTCCCGCGGCATGGCGACATCCATGTCATCATCCCAAGGGATAAAACCCTGATGACGAACCGCCCCCAGAAGCGTGCCGAAATCCAGCCAGTATTGCAAACCGTGCTTTTGACAAACCTCATCAAATATCCGCAAAATTTCCGCATCGGCCAGCTGCAATGCACGCATTTTTCCTTTCGCCGGCGGAAGTTTGGTGATATCAACCGTGTAATTCAGAAAAGAAACAAATTCGGAAGCGCTTAATCCGGTTTGCGGCATATTATCCGGTTTTTCCGCCAGAGACTGAAGCAGGACCTGCGTCTGATCATTCTGAGCCTTGATATCTTCCAAAATTTCCTTGTTTCGCCAAATTTGCCGGTAAGTCTTGCTGTACTTGTAAAGCAAACTTTCAGACCAGCTCATTTTTTCTTTTCTTCTTTTACTTACCATAGTCCACCTTTATATTTTTGAAAATACATAGAAAGGACTTTTGCCGTTTCTATGATTTTTGTTAATATTACTATCTTATCTGAATATTATTTTATGCAGACGGGACAAGCTTTTAAAAAATATCAACAAACTGTAGCTGAAGCATTTTAAGCCTTCTCCCAACTTATTTTTCAGTTTTTTCTTTTCGGCCAATGCGTAACGGTGTTTATAGAACTTTTCCTTATATCGGGAAATCTGCAACAATTCTTCATAGCAAAAACGCAATGGCATTTTAAAATCCGGATCGCAGTATTTTTGATATAAAGACAACCATTCTTCATACGTTTGAACATGAAATATTTCTTTGCCGTACAACCAAAATAAACTGTCTTTCAACGGATGGATTCCATATTGTTTGAAGTCCAGACAAATCAGATTATTGGCAAAAGACTGTTCTGTCAGTTTTACGCCTTTCTCCGTTACATCGGAACAATCTTCTATTGTCTCATAGACCTGCGGAAACTTCTTGCTCAAACAGGACAGCCAGATATGTTGCTCCGGAATATAACGAAAATTACCCTGAATAAATTTGTACATTTCTTCATTTACCGGCCGGTGGGATAAAAACCATTCGGCATCTGTTTTTGTCTGCAAGGGAACATCCCAAAGTAACAGCATATCTTTTGCCAAACCGAATGATATAAAATCATAAGGAAAAAACATCTTTTGTGCCGGTTTGTCTCCTAAAACCGTAACAATCCGGTGAGAAAAGATTTTCATTTCATTACCTGATTTCGGATATTTATCAAAATGTTGCAAAAAACCGGTTTCTCTGATTTCAAAATCCGTACGCAGTTTTAAGGCATATTTGGTCGTGACCTTTTCCAACCCTGCTTTGGTCGAAACAATCTGCCGGTTAATATTGTTAGGCTTGTTTCCCAAATTTTTATCGGCAGAATACATGGGAGCCACAGCTCCGGGATCTTTATTCAATATAACCGTATCACAATCCAGTCCGGAAACATCTGTTCCCTCCCAAGTTGACAAAATAATTCCGGCACCAGGAAGCTTTTGCCGCACACTTTGAAGGCACACCGGCGTAAGCTCCGGTGAAACGGCGCCTTGCACAACAACGGTTATATCTTTAAAATCAATCATATCTTTTCCTTTATTTCTTCAATAAACGGGAAAGCTTCCAGATTTAAATGAACGCCGTCCCGATAATATTCTCCTTTGGTTGTCATATTTTCATTCAAAAGTTTATTTATTATTGAGACAAAGCGTGCTCCTTCCCGTTGACAAAATTCAGCCATTTTGCGTCCAAACAGTATGGATATGCTGTTTCTATCAATTTCTGAACCGTATCGGGGAAATTCAGGATCAACATTTACAGTTTCTTTCTGAGAAGCTATCGGCGCGTATACCGTGACACGATAACCTCTGTTTTTTAACATGGTTATAAATTCTCCGTAATGCCGAATAATTTCATCGACAATTTCTTCCTCTGTTTTATTTTGTTTTTCTGCCTGCTTTTTGACATGTACGCGACAGTCGATTTCGCCGAAAACCGTCAAGATACGGCATCCGTCCGGAAAAAAGCCGTTATCAAGCAGGAAATGGAGTTTTTCATAAAAAAACTGGGAAGAATGGCGGCTGTTGGTGGAATATGCCAGACAGGGACCTACATGATATGCAATAAAATCCGGGGCATTTTCAGTATTCACCCATAAATTTTGTTCAGGTGTGCCGTTTCCCCAGATTATTTTCTTTTTTTCTATGGTATTTTTAGTAAAAATATCCGTATGAGAATCTCCGATTACAAAAACCGTTTCTTTCCCGCTTTTGTGCCGAATGTCTTTTACAAGGTGGATTACATTATGGACATTCTTTTTCTTTATACGCTTTTTCTTACGATTTTTAGAAGAAAGCGCAATGTGCGACATTAACGTATAGAACCAGTATTTCAGATAAAGTTTTAACATCATCCGTTTCCTTTATTTTTCTCCATTTTACGAAGCTGCACACGTAAATTTTTCAGAGATTTTTCTTGATAATCCGCTACCAAACTTTTCAAGTTTGCCTGTTTTTTTTGATATTCCGATGCAGACAGCGCAATTGCCTGCTTCATGGCTGCAAACAAATCTTTCCCGTATACAATCGCGTTATCTTCATTAAAACCGTAAACGGGTGCGAAAGTCTTGTTTATCAGACATGGCTTTGCAAAGGCATAAATCAAAATACTGGAACCGGTAACCCAATTGTCCAGATATTTGTGATGTTCTTTGTTGTCCGGATCCAATAACGGCAGATAAAAATCTGAATTTTCCAGATAGCTGTACATTGACGGATAATCCAATTGCCCATGGTGAATTATAAACTTCTTCTGTTGTTCCGTAAGCCCTTCCAGCGAGCCATAGCCGATTACATTTATTTCAAAGTTTTCCGCTCCGGTTTTATAAAGTTTATCAACGGCATTTTGCAGCATTTGAAAGTTCTTATTACCGGGATATATTGTACCAACAACCACAAAACGTGTTTTTTTATCGTTTTTAGGCGGATATTTTACTTTTCCAACATAGTTTGAACCCAGCATTTTAGTATTTCTGAAGCCCAGAAGCGTAAATAACGTGCCGTTTTTAATATACTTTTCTTCTCCAAACTGTTTAACATACGGATCAAGATTATGCTCAATCATTAATGTTCCGTATTTGCCTTCAGGAAGCCGGCCGATCATTCTTATCACAGAAAGGCCGCCGGGATAATAGAAGGTTGTATTAATAAACACAAAACTATACTTTTTGATCCTTGGGCTGCGCAGAATTTCCAATAATTGTTCCTTTGTGCCGACAAAGGCTCTAAACTTGTCTTTTAACCGGCATAACGGCTGATCTATAACATTTTTGTAATCAAGCAGCACATCAACATCGTATCCCAACTCCCTGAAATAATGTATATATCCGGGAAGCGTTATGCCGTGAAAAGTATTAATTTCAACAATCAGAACACTTTGGGAAGAAATTTTCTTTTTATAGAATTTATTATACGGTTTATAATTCTTATTATTTCTCAGCAAAAAATGCATGCTGATTTTATCAGGGACCGCAAAAAGCCAGTCCCGACATTTTCTGCGCAATGCCTTGACGGGAATCACTGCGCAGAACAGCCGTACGATTTTTTTGTAGAAGTTTTCCATCAGTCCCTCTCTACAGTGTTCCGTTTTCGGCTCTTTCAATATCTTTTTCCATCATCATCCGGCACAGCCCTTTATAATCGACTTTTCTATGCCAGCCCAAAATCTTTTCCGCCTTGGACGGATCGCCGATCAGCAGTTCGACCTCGGCAGGACGGTAAAACTTCGGATTGACTTTTACAATTGTTTTTCCGCTCTTTTTATCAATACCGATTTCATCTACCCCTTCGCCTTTCCATTCTATATCATAGCCGCAAACTTTTCCGGCTTCTTCTACAAATTCGCGGATGGAGTGGGTTTCGCCGGTAGCAACAACATAAGTATCCGGTTTTTCCTGTTGCAGCATCAGCCACATCATCTCAACATAATCTCCTGCAAAGCCCCAATCGCGTTTGGCACTCAAATTTCCAAGCTCCAAGGGTTTATCGGTTTTGCCGGTTACCATTTGCGCCAAATGCGCCGTAATTTTTCTGGTTACAAATTCCTTGCCTCTCATCGGGCTTTCATGATTAAACAAAATTCCCGAACTCGCATGTACACCAAAGCTCTCACGATAATTGGTTACCATCCAGTGTGCCATTAATTTGGCTACGCCATAGGGCGAACGCGGATAAAACGGGGTTGTTTCTTTTTGCGGGATTTCCTGAACTTTTCCGAACATTTCAGAAGTTGACGCCTGATATAATCTGGTATGCGGTGAAAATTCACGAATGGCTTCCAAAATGTATAAGACGCCCATACCGTCTGCCTGTGCCGTATAAATCGGTTCTTCCCAAGAAGCCCCGACAAAACTTTGAGCCGCCAGATTGTAAAACTCATCAGGCTGGTATTTTCTCATCAACCGGCAAATATTGGAAAATTCCAACAGATCGAAATCAGCCAATTCAATTTGCTCAAAAATACCATGTTCTTTTAAACGGGAGAAAGTATCCGTTGCCCCTCTTCTGTATAAGCCGACGACTTTATACCCTTTGCCAAGCAGAAATTTGGCAAGGTAGCCGCCATCCTGTCCCGTAATTCCCGATATTAATGCTACTTTTTGTTTGGTCATATTTTTGCTCCTAAAATATTTTTTCTAAAACAGATAGTCTTTGATTGAACTGTTGCGAGGCAGAGTTATGGCAATGCCCGAAGGATAAGGATTGGTCGGTGCAAAGTCATTAATGACAACGCGGGCCGCATGGTTCATTCCCGTCAATATCGCATAAGGCTTTATACCTACCGAAGATAAAAGCGCTTCCAAAGCTTTCCGGTATTCTTCCGTCCGTGATGTCGTGATGACAATCTGAGCGCCTTCGTCCTGAAGTTTTTTTATTACGGCGACATTGTCTTCCAAAAACACCGTATTGTTGCTCCAATTGGTTTTGCCATACTTACCGGAATTTTTCATGATAACGCCGTCTACATCAATAAAATAAGTTCTGAACTTTTTCTGGACTTCTTTCCACTCCTGCAAAGTTCCGTAATCATTGTATCCATGAGCCATGACGGCTTCAAAAACGGCATTGCTTTTTGACAGCATATAAGATATGACGTGACTGATGTACATTTCTCCGCTGATGGCCTTGTTTTTAAGTTCCTGATAAGCGTTTTTGAAATCAGCCGCGCTTTCAAACATATAAACACCAAGGCAGATGATATTTGACACAATCCGCTTTTCGATAATATCCGAGATGATGTTTTGTTCATTCACAATCAAAAAGCTTTTGCCCAGAATATTCGTAATGTCTTTGTGTTCCTGCAGATCATATCCGACTATGGAATTGCGGATTTTTGAAGGTATCGGAACCGCCACCATGTTATCTGAATCTTTGATAACAAAGCTTCCTTCTATTTTCATTTTTTCCAAGGTCATGGCGACCGTTTCACTGGCACTTGCCGTAAAATCATCCAGCATGCAAATTTCCACCTTGGGATTATGAGCAAACACCTGCTCTAAAATCAGCCGGGCTTCATATTTTTCATCGTGAGGTTTGACAATCGTAATAATTATGCGGTCAAAGACTTTCAGGTCGATGCCTTCCAGAGCTTTTTCTATCATTAATTTTCCGTCAGGGTGCGTCAACATCCATTTCGGCTTCATATTTGGAAAGCGATTTGATTTTCCGGCACAGGGTATCAGAAGTGTGTTCATTGATTATTCTCCAGATCAGCAATGGTTTGTAAAACTTTGGAAACGGCATTCTGCAAAAAATCCACGGTTACCGTATCTTTGGCATACGGATATATGCGCAGAACATTCAAAAGAAGAATGTGGTAAATTGACCTCAACATTTCCCTGCCGTCAGGAAACTCCGAAATATTCTCAATCAACGCTTCGCGCGCAACAGCCAGTCTCATATTCAGATTAAAATCTATTTTGCCGTGGCGGTAAGACCAGCGGAGCTCCAAGTCCTGTAAAAGCTTGGCAACATCAATCATCCAGGAATTGTAAAAAGAATCTAAAAAATCTATTAAGTAAACTTGTTTGTCATCTGAAAGAATGATGTTTTCAAGCGTTAAATCGCCGCAGCAATAACTTGCGGGAACATTTGAAAAATTAAAATTTTCCAATTTTTGCAAAGCAGCCATTGCCAAATTATTCGTTCCGGTAATTTTTTGCCGCAATTCGGCAATTTTGTTATGAAATATTCTGTCAGCTTTGGGATTGAGTTTAGAAGAGGAAATCGGCAGGGCTTTAAACAACAAGCCGATCAAATGATTAATTTCTTTTATTTTTATACTGTTCATATATTCGGCAAGCGTGACACCGTTTAAAAATTCCATATCAAAATAAAACAGTCCGTTTTTCAGTCCATAACTTAAAACTTCCGGAGTTTTAATCCCTTCCAATTGAAAGCGTTGCTGTTTGATGCATTGCTTTTTTAACCGTCTGTTATATCCGGACGTACCGGAATCTTTTCGGAGAAACAAAATGCTTTCTTTACGGTATAATTTTAATCCGCAACCGGAATGCCCCGCCAGATTTTTTACAAACTCAATTTTACTCATCATATTTTCCTACTTTGAAATCAAATATGTTTTTGTTGCCTAGTGCAGCTGTCAGACGAAAAACGGGAACGGCCATCCCTGAAAACAAATGAAAATAAAATTTCGCCTTATGCAGGCTTAGGCGGATAAATTTCTTATAAAGCGGCTGTTTCTTATAGCTTCCCGCACGTTCAATCCGCCAGTCCGTCCGGCAATAATATGCCAGAGGAACGGAAAATATGCCTTTTTGCACCAACAGCCCGATAAATAAATTTTCGGGACACCATACATCTTCCTGCAACAATTGTGAAAAATCCGTATTATTCAAGACGGTTATACTTTGGGTCATAACTTCAGGTCGGGCTATTGTAATAATATCGCTGGCCAAATCGGAAGCAAAAATAAAATTTTTTGCTTCGGAATCGGGATTCACGGCATAAAAGCGCCACAGCAAATCCGGCTGCAATTTTTCTTCTCTTTGAAGCAGATTGAAATCAAACGTCTTTTTAAGAAAGATATCCGGACGCAGGGTAATGACATAATCGTAATGAACATTATTTTGTTCCGCATAACTCAGGCGAAGGTCATCCGCCTTTTTCATAGATGCCAGCATAAAACGGATTCCGGCTACGGAAATTTGTGTCCGGCCGTTATCATGCGCCAGCCTGAGGAGCCTCTCTTCCGCCGGTTTTTGTTCTTCTACCAACAGACCTTTGGGCTTATATAAACGTTGAACGACAGACAACAGCTTTTCATTAACGTCAAGTATTCTGCTTTTATTGTTATGCCATGTGCAAGTATCGTGTTCCGTCTTATTCCAGGTATGCATAAAAACATCGCAGTCATATTTGCTTAACAGATGCTTTTCAATACTCGGCGCACATTTTCTGAAGGTTCTCAAATGTCCGAAAAACTGGACAGCTATTTTTAGCTTATCTGTCTCGTTTTTTATCATTCTATTTTTTCCAGTTGGCTAAAATCCATGAAGATGAGTTGGCCTTGTTTTCTCCGCCGACGCCAAATTCCAGACTGACATTATATTTTTTGCACGCCGGCTCCTCCGGAATATTTTCTTTTGTCCGGTCGCCGCCGTTGGCAAAAATCAGCTCAGCGTCAGGATATTGTTCTCTTGCCCGACGAATGCCGTCACAGGCGGAATTATCCCCGTCATCAAAAGACAGAACGTCAATAACGCCTTTAAGATTTTCGCATATCGTATATCTGGTTTTAAAGGACAGGAAGTTTTTGCCTTTTTTACGACAAAGCCATTCATCGGAATTTAACAGCAAAATAACGCCGTCGCTTCTTTCGCTTCCGGCTTTTATCATGGCTATATGCCCTTCATGTATCGGATCAAATCCGCCACTGACTATATAATACCTCATTATTGCCCCAATTTTAATTGCTACGGTTAAAAGGCGCGGCTCGGGACAAGATATGGGTAAACAAGCGCGGAAACCGCATAATTATATACGCGGACGCCACCGGATAAATCCGGCCATGCTGCTCTAAAGCAAAAAGTTGATACTGTTGTATCTGTTAATACCAAAGCTTGTCACGGCTTTTACACCTTTTAGTGTAAATACGGGCGGTTCCCCGTATTCACAGACAGCTTATGATATCTTATTTTAATAAGCAAGATAAATTTTAGATAATGTGATTAACACGTCAAAAAACTTATTTTTTAACCGGAAAAGTTCTTAATCCGGAGTTTTATGCAAACGAATGTTTAAAATCCGTTCCAGAAGAAAAGTCCGCGGGGCTTTGCGTTCAAGACATATTGCAAGCAAACGGTCCGGCAGAATTTTTTGCGGCATAATCAGGCGGCGGTAACGTTTGCCGTCTTCCTTGCGGTAAATAATTTCTACAGCGTTTTGCGTTTTAACAGCCTGCTCCAGCATTTTTCTTTTGGAAAAGTCAGACAATTCCACATCATCGCTGTAACGGCTCATAAACTCGTTGATACGGTAATCCGTTAAAATATGACGTGGCAGAACAGCCTTTTTAAGGCTTATTCCCTCAAAAGACATGCAACGGCTGAGTGCTACATAAAGCTGGCCGGTGGCAAATGTTCCCCCGCCGATGTCTATTTCTACGTTATCAAAGGTTTTGCCCTGACTTTTGTGAATAGTCACGGCCCAAGCCAGTTTGAAAGGATACTGCGTGAAAGAGCCAACGCTTTCGGATATAATTTCCCGCCCTTCCAGCTTGTATTTGAACACCTCCCAGGTAAAAGGAAAAACCGCCACCAACCTTTGTCCCTGCTGCAACCGCACTTCCAGATACCTGATGCGGCCATCTCGTTCTTTCAGACCGACAATATGCCCGACACTGCCGTTGACCCAGCGGTTTTTGGAATCGTTATTCAAAAACATAATCTGCGCGCCGATTTTGAAGTTGAGTTCCTTGGACGTCGGATAAATTTCCTTGCCAAAGTCACCGTCAATTTCGGCATCGGCGGTATAAACCGCACCATCAAGCCCGTCCAAACATTGCCCGTTGATTTCATCGGCAAGTTTATTGGTTGTAGTCAGGCTGATCCGGAAATTTTCCGCTCTCCCGCCCAGTCCGGCTCCGACACGGCTGTTCAGACGCTTCCAATCTTCTTCCATGATTTTGTTATTGCGGATGTGGTTGAGTAAATCAATAAAATCTTTATCTTTTTGACGATAAACTTTTTTTAACTCTATGACCTGCAACGGAATTTTTTTAAAAACTTCGGCGCTGAAAAAATAGGGAGAATCATAATTCTGAGCAAAAAAATCATGTTCATGGCTGTTAATAACCGGCGGAAGCTGGTATAAATCGCCGACAAAAATCATTTGCACCCCGCCGAATGGTTTGTCTTTTTCCGGCCCGTACAGCCGCAGGAAGGCATCTATGCAATCAAGCAGGTCCGCACGCAACATTGAAGCTTCGTCAATAACAACGGCTTCCAAATTCTTAAAAATTCTGACGGCACGCGGCTTGAACTCTTTATTTTCTATCTGCGGTACGGAAATATTGACCGGAAAACCGAAAAAGCGGTGAATGGTCTGGCCTTTAACATTTAATGCTGCCACTCCGGTCGGCGCCAGCAAAACCAGATTTTTTTGAGAATGATTCCAGCAATAATCTAGCAAGGTTGATTTTCCGGTGCCGGCTTTTCCGGTAATAAACAAATGCCGCCGGCTGTTTTCTATCAAATCAACAGCCTGAGCAAATTCGTCATTTATTTCCAACTGTAACGGCATTGTTTCTCCCTGCCCTCATCATAAGCTTTTTGCCCAAATTTGCAAGAACTTGTTGGAAATATATGTTTATTAGGCCAATAATGCTTGAAATTTTCTTTTTCCTGCGTATAATTTGTGCCATATTTTAATTATTACAAATTTTCGAGTTATCATAAATGGAAAGCAACGTGTTGTGCAAGGCACTCCGCGGTGATGTTTTGTCCCGATTGGAGCAAGCTTCTTCTGACCCCGCAACGGTTCAGAAAAAATTTGAACTTATTGAAAACATTGCGCAAAAGCTGAAAATCGGAGACCGCTTCAAAGTTAAAGCGGCCAAAGTTTTGTATCCGATGTGCGTGAAAGATTTTAAACATATTTATACGGCTCAAAAAGCAGCGGAAAAGTTCTCCGGTCTTTTTTCTGCCGAAACAACCGATGAAGACAAGGAACTGATCTGGCAGGTGTTTGCCAATTACTGCGACAATTATCAGGAAAACGACAAAGAGAATATTTTGCTGCAAAAAACTGTCGACACGCTGCCTTCGGTCCTCAAAACGGCAAAGCCGGAGACAATCAACATCAACGTTTTTTATGATAAACCGCGCAATGAAGAAATTTCTTTTTCAAAAAGTGAAATCATCGACAAGTTTTATTCCGTCTCTTACGGCGTTTGCATTTCTTTTATGGGACAGATAAAAACCCAGATGTTTTGCGACCGCCACCTGAAGCAGGCAACTGATGAAGCGCGGAGGCTTGACGCCATGAAAACGGCGCTGTTAAAACTCGGCTCCGGAAAGTTTATGCTGTTTGCCCTGCATTTTGACAAATACATTGAAAATACAACCAAAATTATGCCGAGTTTTGTTAAAGCATGTGAAAACAATGTTATTCCCGCCATTCAAAACGGCAGCAACAAATATCTGTGCTCGGTGGGAAATATGTTTGGCGCCGATTTTGTAGACTATGGCAGCAGCGGTTTTTCATTCAAATGTCTGACCACGAAGTTCACGCCGTACAACATTACCCGCCTCTGCCGGATAGCCGAGCAAATTCCTTCCATTGACGATGAGCGTTTTGAAAAAATCCGCATGGACGCCATTTATATTGACGAAGTTTTTCCGACGCTGCGTTCTTATGTGCATAATCAGGGAAAATATGCGCACCGCATTCTAAAAAGAATGGATGCTTATTATAACGCTTTGCAAAATCCCGACAAAGACGACGCAGCCTTCAGAAAAGAACGGCTGGAGCTGGCAATTGACGAGATTAACGATTCCGACCGCGGGTATAATTTCAACAAAGAAAGATATTTGAATCCGCAGAACTATCTTAAAGTGGTGCATACCGACGGCAAAACAGAAAAGGCTTTTGAAATTTTGCACCGCCTGACGGCAAATACAACCCCCAAAACGCTGACTACGCCAAAGACATCGGATGCCTGCCTGACTGTTTATTTTGAGAAAATCAACAGTCACAGCCAATATCCTTTTCATGCCCATAATGTATTCGGCGAATATCTCGGATATTTTAACAATATGCTGATTGATTCCATTGACAAACAAAAATACGGCATTTCCCACAATATGATCAACACTATTTTGTGGACAGAACGCAAAGCTTTTAACATCTTAGAGAGCATGGATGCCGGTTATCAGCTCGGCGCTTTTAAAGAAGAGTGGTTCAAAAACATCATCATGTTTTATGAACTTACCAATTCCGCTTCGGCTTCCAAGTTTGACAGAGAAGAATTTAACGCTTTTTTTGACAGCATAAAAGACAAAAGAATGGAGGACGCTTATCATGCGCTTTCACGCCGAACGGCCGGAAAGATTATGGAATTATCCCAGAAACAACGCAATGGCGGCAACAAATATCAAAATTATCTGAACTCTTTGCATCTGCCGCCGGAACAAGACAAATATATCCGGCATAAGATGAAAAACATTACCCAGTTGAAAATTGACAGCAATTTGTCCGGTTATCGGCTGTCAAAAGCCATATTCAATCTGCTTTCGCCGCGGCCGTGCAATTATGAGGCTTTAAGACGCTATATGCAAGAACGGAATCAGGCCTATATGCCGTTGCCGAGAAAAGACTTTGGCCATTACTAATAAACGATACCCTTTTGGCTAAAGCTGTAAATACTGTTTTTGCTGACAATCAGATGGTCAATCAGCCGGATATTTACAGCCTTGCATGCGGCATCTATTTTGTCGGTAATTTCAATATCGGCGCGTGACGGCGTTACATCGCCGGACGGGTGATTGTGTACCATGATTATGGCTCCGGCACCGTGATTGATTGCTGATTTGATGACTTCCCGCGGATGAAGAGATACACTGTTTATTGTTCCTCTCTGCTGGATTTCCTCACCGATCAGCCGCAGTTTGGTATCAAGCCAGACAATTCGGAACTGTTCAACATCGGCATAAGCCATGGAACTGCGGAAATAGTCAATCATAATATCCATAGAATTGATTATCGGCCGGTCAGAGGCTTTCAAAGTCTGATACTGCATTCTGAGCGCCCCTTCTTTCACGGCTTTCAACAGAGCCAGAGAGGTTTCTTTTATTCCCTCGCAGGAAAGCAATTCCGCACTGTCAGCATTAACGACCTCGGCAAAATTTCCAAACTTGCGAATTAAGTTTTTGGCAATCGGTTTGACATCGCGCCGCGGGATAGACATCATAAGCAACAGTTCCAGAAACTCGTAATCAGCCATATCTTTTCCACCGCCGGCAAGGAATTTATCCCTTACTCTTTTGCGGTGTCCGAGATAATCCGGTGCGGGTTTGCTTTTATCAGTCATGCAGCAGTCCCTCTTACCCGTTAGTCTATTTTATAAGGCGGCTTGTCCCAGCCTTTGGGCGAATAGGTAAAGACCTCGTACCCGTCTTTGGTTACGCCGAGCGAATGCTCAAACTGGGCAGTCAAAGATTTGTCACGGGTTACGGCTGTCCAGCCGTCTTTCAAAATAATCGCATCTTTTTTGCCGATATTAATCATCGGCTCTATGGTAAAGAACATGCCTTCTTCCATTACCGGCCCCGTGCCTTTTTTTCCGCAATGCATGACATTGGGCGCGTCATGAAAGACTTTGCCCAGCCCGTGTCCGCAAAACATATCGACTACTGAAAAACCGTATTTATGGGCATATTCCTCAATAACCGCACCGATATCGCCGAAACGGGCGCCGGGTTTGACAACATCTATCCCGCGCATCAGGCATTCATAAGTCACTTCACACAGGCGGGAGGCTTTCAACTTCGGTTTGCCGGCATAATACATACGGCTGGTATCGCCGTACCATCCGTCCAGAATAACAGTTACGTCAATGTTCAGAATATCGCCGTCAGCCAGTTTTCTTTCATAGCTCGGAATACCGTGGCAAATAACATGGTTGATGGAAATACACAGGGTTTTGGGATAACCGTGATAGCCCAGACAAGCAGGTATCGCCCCGTGTGATGTAATGAACTCGCGCGCGAGGTCATCAATTTCTCCGGTCGAAACGCCGACTTTTACATACGGCGTAATATAGTCCAAACACTCGGCCGCAAGTTTGCCGGCTTTGCGCATTCCTTCAAAATCGGCATTATCATAGATCATAATGCCGTCTTTTCTTTTAATAGCCACTTTTTGCCTCTTTGTTTTTCTTTACATAACCGGTTCTGTTGTACACTTATTTTATTCATAATGCAATAGTTCTAAAAAATTTATGAATTATTTAAAAGTCATTTATCAGCATTATTTAATATAGCAAAGGGGAAAAAGAATGATGCGGAAACTTAAAATATTTACTTACAGCACTCTGATTGTTTTAATTTGCGCTTATATTACCAGATATTTTACCATGGAAGGCATTGAGGGCTGGTTTGTTCTCAGCCGCAAACCGGCGTTTATGCCGCCCGAGGGCTGGTTTGCCCCGATATGGAGCGTTCTTTACGCCCTGATGATTTTATCCTTTTATCTGGTCTTGCGTTATTCTTACAAGCCGGAAGCCGCCGAGGCCAACAGTTATTTTCTGACTCAGCTCCTATTGCAGGTTATCTGGAGTTTTACCTTCTTTTTCAAAGGTTATATTGCTTTGGCTTTTGTTGTGATTCTTTATCTCGATTATGTGGTTTTCAGAATGCTCGGCCTTTTCAAAAGCATCAGGCCGCTGGCGGCTTATCTGCTGTATCCGTTTTTTATCTGGCTGATTTTTGCCACGATATTAAACTTCTCCTTTATTCTGACAAACGGCATGGTTGTTTTTGAGTAATAAATTCCCAAAAAATACTGGACAATCTTGTAATTTTGCCTTAGATTGGCAAGGTTATTAAAGTTTATATTTTTGGGAAGAAAAAATGACTGCAACATTAAAAGATATCAGAAACACTTATTTAAGCTTTTTTGAAAAACACGGACACAAAGTCGTCCCCTCCAGTTCTCTGGTGCCAAACAACGATCCGACCCTGATGTTTACAAACTCAGGCATGGTGCAATTCAAAAATATTCTGGCCGGCAACGAAACCCGCGATTATACGCGAGCGACATCTTCCCAAAAATCCGTTCGCGCCGGCGGCAAGCATAATGACCTTGACAGTGTGGGTTATGACGTCCGCCACCACACTTTTTTTGAAATGCTCGGGAACTTTTCTTTCGGCGACTATTTCAAAGAAGAAGCCATTTTATGGGCATGGGAGCTGCTGACAAAAGAATTTGACATGGACAAGTCCCGTTTGGCCGTAACCGTTTATCATACTGACGATGAGGCTTATAACATCTGGAAAAAAGTTGCCGGTCTGCCGGATGACCGCATTATCCGCATTGCAACAAAAGATAATTTCTGGCAAATGGGCGACACCGGCCCCTGCGGTCCCTGCTCCGAAATCTTTTTTGACCACGGCCCCGAGGTTTGGGGCGGCCTGCCGGGGACGCCGGAAGAAGACGGCGACCGCTGGATTGAAATTTGGAATCTGGTTTTTGACCAGTTTGAAGACCTGCCGGACGGTTCCCGTATTCCTTTGAAACGCCCGTCTATTGACACCGGCATGGGGCTGGAGCGTTTTTCCGCCATTCTGCAAGGCGTTCACTCCAATTTTGACATTGACCTGTTCAAAAATCTGATTAAGGCGATTGCCGATCTGTCACCTGTTGATCCGGAAGGAAAATATATTCCTTCTTTTAACGTTATTGCCGATCATTTGCGCTCCGCTGCCTTTTTGATTGCTGACGGCGTTCTGCCGTCCAATGAAGGACGCGGATATGTTTTGCGCCGGATTATGCGCCGCGCCATGCGCCATGTCAGCCTGCTCGGCGTGAAAGACACAATGATGTACAAGCTGGTTCCGGCACTGCAAAAGGAAATGGGCGAGGCTTATCCCGAGCTTATCCGCGCCGGCGCATTAATCACAGAAACACTGAAGCTGGAAGAAAACCGTTTCCGCAAGACGCTGGACAAAGGTTTGCGCCTGCTTGACGATGCAACGGAAAACCTCAAGGAAGGCGATACTCTGGACGGCGAGACGGCATTCAAACTTTATGACACCTATGGTTTTCCGCTTGATCTGACGCAAGATGCTCTCAAAAACAAAAAGATTGCCGTTGACACTGCCGGATTTGACGCCGCCATGGAGCGCCAGAAAGCCGAAGCCCGCAAGAACTGGGCCGGTTCAGGCGATGCCGGCACGGAAAAAATCTGGTTTGAGATGAAAGACAAGCTCGGACAAACCGAATTTTTAGGCTATAACACTCTTGCTTCCGAATGTCAGGTTACCGCTCTTGTTCAAAACGGACAGGAAGTTTCTGCCGTTTCCGGCGGGGAATTTTATCTGATGGCCAATCAGACGCCGTTTTACGGAGAATCCGGCGGACAAGTCGGTGACAAAGGAAAAATTACCGGCAAGGACGTTGAGATTGACGTGATTGACGTTAAGAAAAAACTTGACGGCATGTTTGTTCATACCTGCAAGATGGTTAAAGGTTCCGTTAAAACCGGCGACACTCTCAGCTTTGAAGTTGACGAGGGAAACCGCAAGGCCATTGCCGCAAATCACTCGGTTACACATATTCTGCACCATGTTTTGCAGGACAAATTCGGCTCGACCGTTACGCAAAAAGGCTCTTTGGTTTCCGCCGAGCGGATGCGTTTTGACATTTCTTACCCCAAACAGATTACCGAAGCCGAATTGCGCGACATTGAAGACAAAGTCAACCATCTTATCCGTGAAAATGCGCCGGTCAACACCAAATTGATGTGTCAAGACGAAGCAATTGCCTGCGGCGCCATGGCATTGTTCGGCGAAAAATACGGTGACGAAGTCCGTGTTGTCTGTATGGGTGAGGACGTTAATGCCCCGTTTTCCATGGAGCTTTGCGGCGGTACCCATGTTAAACATACCGGTGACATCGGCTATTTTAACATTGTATCGGAAGGCGCAGTTGCCGCCGGCGTCCGCCGTCTGGAATGCGTAACCGGATACGGTGCCGAAAAATTTGTGCAGGATATTGAGGACAAGCTGCATCGGGTCGGACATGCCCTGAAAGCCAGCTTTAACGATATTGAAATGCGCGTTCAGCAGTTGCTTGATGAAAAGAAGAAGCTGGAAGAACAGATTTTCGAACTCAAAAAGTCTTTTGTCAGCAATAAAGCTGCCGACAATCAGGACAAAGTTGAAGTTGTTAACGGCATCAAATTCGTCGGACGCGCCGTTCCGAACATTCACCCGAAAGAGCTGAAAGCCTTTATTGACGAGATTAACAATACAATCGGTTCCGGCGTGGTTGTTTTGGCTACCAATAAAGACGACAAGGCCAGCATTGTCGTTGGCGTAACCAAAGACCTGACCAACAAATTTTCGGCAATTGATCTGGTTAAAATTGCTTCCGGCGTGGTTGGCGGACAAGGCGGCGGCGGACGTCCGGATATGGCGCAGGCCGGCGGGCCGAACGGCGAGAAAATTGCCGATGCAATTGAAGCTGTCAAGAATGAACTGGCAAAGGCCGTTTAACATTTTTGCACAAAAAGGAAATCCGTCGATACCGGCGGATTTTTTTTATTTTAAAACGGCAAACGCCTGAGTATTTTCATAACTCAGGCGCCGGTTAAATCTGGTTTATCAACAGAATTTAACGATAATCTTTATTTATAGCGAAAAAATCTCTTGTTAAAGAATAAGACTAACTTCACAGCCAATCTTATTCAAACTAGTCAAATACCATGAAATACAATGTCGAGAAACATATCATGATACTATCCTGGCAAATGTTTAACGAGAACTCAATCCAACAAAATATGGAAAATAATAGAAATAATGCATAAAAAAGTGATTATCTTCTATCACCGGCAAATGAGTTTGTCAATAAAAAACGCCCAGACTGAAGCCTGAGCGTTTGGAATAGTTGAGTTTCGCAACTAAACCATTCCCCATTTGAAGAAAATTTGTTTGAGTCAGACATAACCGTGAGAGTTATGCCGGCTTCCGGGCATTCTCTGCCGGGACAACCGTAAAGTCAGTATTTGCTTTGCCAGAAACGTCGTGAACCGGCAAAGTATATTTTGTATTTTTTATTGCCATTGAGGGGATAAAGCGAACCTCACGGCGGACTTTATCCAAATCTAAATGGGAATTATAATAATTGTCATATTATTAAGAAAGAGCCTCTGTGATAAACTCTTTTTATTACTTTGTCAAGAAATTAAAACGCCCAAATCAAAAGACTTGGGCGTTTGAGGTTAAACAAAATTTCACAATTTGATTTAACCGGAATAAATCTTCAAAATGTACGCCGGCATTTTGAACAATCACTGCCCTACTTTGCCGTCTTCAGATTATTTGACCTCTTGCAGTATACAAATCTAGAGAAAATGCAAGAGCTGGAAAAAATCCTTTTCTTAAATGTAAAACAATTTTTAAACTGAAATGGAAACGGCGGGTTTCACAACAGACCGTATCCTGAGTTTAAAAATTAGTGTATATTTTGTTGCGATTATGATTCTTTTTAGCAAATAAGACTAACTTCACAGTCCGTCTTATTCTTAATATACAAATATCACGAATGCTTACAAATTTCATGATACTGAATCTAACAACCAAAAAAAGAATAATAAATTTAATAATTTAAGCAAGTGCAGTTGATGTAACACAGATTATCTGCCGAGTCAAACGATTTTTTACAAAAAAAACGCCCAAGCTTAAGCCCGGGCGTTTTGATTTTTGAGGAAAGCGGGCCTCACGGCCGGCTGCCTAAGATACTAATAGTGTGTCTGTCATGGTTTTGATTTAAGTTCTTAATCAGGCAATAACCAAAACTTTTTTGTTTTTGGCGTCATGCTCGATTTTATACTTTATGCCGTCGATCTCTACGGACTTTTTGGCGGTCGTATTATTTGCCATATCTTCCAAAGGAATAACGGCACGATTTTTGTTGTGGTTAAACGTAAAGATTACCGCAACTTTTTCTGTACCTCGGCGACCGTAAAATTTCCAACAAAGGACAGGAACACCGGCAGGAAGAGCATTTTTATCCGAAACTTTTTTGGTTTTATGCGCTTGTTTCGCCGGCTTGTTTTCCCAGCCGATCTGGTCGCGAATTTCCTCTTCCTTCAAAACTTCAACGTTTTCTTTTTCCGTTTTGGTTTTAAGAATTATTGTACCGACCTCACCAACTCCGGTTAAGACAATGCATTGAGTTTTGGCAAATTTCTCCGCCAATTCAAACATTGTTGCTTCATCGGTAAGGAAAACATCAAGATGTTTTTTCTTGGAAGAAACCGGTTTGTCTTTGATGACAAGTTCTTCACTGTTTGCAACTACGCTGTCTACGATGTTAAATTTTGTACACATAATATTTAAATTTATGCTTTGGGGAACTCCCGCAGCCGGTTAATAATTCAGATAATTTATATTTGGTTTGTATATATAAGCATAGTTTTTAGAAAAAATCAAGCACAAAATTGACAAAAACCGTTAAAATATTTAAATACATTCAATTTCTTTCTATTTTTCCAGCTTCTTAGCCAAAATCTCCTCTGCTTTTCCTATTTCCCTGCCCAAAATTTCTACCCAACTTTTCACGAGTGCTTGACATTGGTATTTTCCTGTGGTATAGTGGTCTTAGTATTGAAACTTTTTAGGGAGGATAACCATGAAAAATACTATGCTACACATGAAACTTAAAATGGCAGTATGCTCTGCCGCATTATTGGCTTTCCTCCCAACCTCCGCTTTTGCCGGTGTCTGCTTCCTGCCCGACTGTTCTGATGAGGAATTAACCGGCGGCGGTGGGAACATGGATTTGAACGAGGATACTGCATTTTGCGAAAGCAAAGGTTTTACCTATTATGCTTCCGGAAAGTGTCCGCAGTACTATGCTAAAGTCGGTGAATGTAACCGTGATGACCATTATCTTAAATGCGATGCTCAGACTTGGTGTAAACAAAACGGATATAATACAACATCATGTTCTATCCCGAACTATGTTGACCAGCCCTGCCCCAGTTACGGCTCTCTCTATAAAGGTTGTAAAAGAGACAATGACCGGGCTTGTAAAGAACTCAATTATACAAAGACTTGTCCTTCCGGACAGAAGCTGAAAAAAACATCCGGTCGTTGTGATTATGACAAATCCTATGGTACTTGCTGCAAGCCGTCAGGTTGTCCTCAATATACTTCGCTGACTTCTTCATCTTACGGAACTAACGGCACAGACGGCTGCGAGTATACTTGCTACTACACCTGCAACATGAACTGTCCATCGGGTACGTCAACTTCCAACCCCGGAGGCTGCGGCGGCTCAACACGTAACGGATGCCGCACGAAAACCTGTTATTATCCTTATGAACCCTGCTGCACACCGAGCTGTTCCGATACCACAAGCTCTTGTTCCTGCGGCTCTTACACGATTTCCGACGGTTGCGGCGGAACTTGCAGACGTTGTGAATCTTGTTGTAATCGCTACTCTTCGAACTGGTGTTCCGTTCACTCGACATGTCATGGCGACTGCTGTTCTGACGGAACTATCCAATCTTGTGACACACGTTGCGGTGGCTCCGGTTGCTCCTCCGGCGGGGGCGGAGGTAATAGCGGTGGTGGATCAGGCGGCTCTTCAGGTCCCAGAAGAGGAAGAATATGGTTTGAACCGACAAATAATTTTTGGTGCTATAATTCAAAATCATCTCAGTGTCCGTCAAATAAACCCTATCCGATTATTCAGACTGTTCATGAATGGTGCGATTGTGGTGGCGGAATACATGAATATGACCGCGGAATGGTTGGCGGTTACAAAAGCGGTCCTTGTTATGCAACCTTGGCTGAATGCAGTGCCAACGCTTCTTCCGATGGTGTTGCAAAATCAAACGGATATCTGGGTAGCTCATGTACCTGTCCCTGATTGACTTATTATCTGATTGAGCCCCGTTTTTGCAGACGGGGCTCAAAAATTTTTGTTATTTTTCAATCATGGTTTTGACGTGTTCTTTTAACTTGGCGACAACGTCAGATTTGGGCGTATATTTTTCTTCAAACGGCGGAATAGTTTCCCAGCCCAGTTCTTCGTAAATTTTCTGAATCTGGTTGACAACGCCGGGTTTCCAACCGTAAGAACCAAAAGCAAAAGCCTTTTTATTCTTGGGTTTCAGACCTTTCATATAGGTTGTAAAGGCGGCAACGCGCGGAAACATTTCATTATTCAGCGTCGGCGTGCCGATACAAACATAGCGCGCATCCAAAAAGTCTACAATCACTTCCGAAATATGGGTTTCGGTCAGACAGCGTTTGACAACCGGAATGCCGGCATCCTGAAAGACTTCCATAACAGCATTGGCCAAAGTGGCGGTAGCGCCCCACATTGTGTCATAAACAATAACGGCTTTGCCTTTGTTTTTGCCGGAAGCCCATTCGTCATACAGCTTCAGAATCGTACTGACTTCTTTTTCGCCCGACCAAATGCAGCCGTGGGAAGGCGCAATCATGTCAATTTCCAATCCGTCCAAGCCGCTCAAAGCCTTTTCTGCCTGAGCACCGAACGGAAACAGGATGTTGGCATAATATTTTTTGGCTTCTTCACAGACAACGTCAAAAGGCTGGTCTTTTACAAAAATGCTATCCGTACAAAAATGTTGACCGAAACCGTCATTCGGCAGAAGCAGCTTGTCTTCCGCCACATATGTCACCATGGAATCCGGCCAGTGCAGCATCGGCGTGGTTACAAAAGTCAAGGTTCTTTTACCGATCGAAACGCTGTCGCCGGTTTTAATAATCTGAAATTTCCAGTCGGTTGTATCATAATGCTCATTCAGCGCGCGTTCGCCGGCAGCATTGGTCAGGATTGTGGCCTGCGGCGCGAGCTTCATGATTTCCGGCATATTTCCGGAGTGGTCCATTTCAACATGGTTGACAACGACATAAGCTATTTTGGAGAAATCGGTAACGCTTTTGACGCGGGCAATCTGTTCGTCTGACAGATAATGCTTGGCGCCGTCAACCAGAGTGATTTTTTCATCCATAATCAGATATGAGTTATAGGTTGAGCCGCGCGGCGTTTTGTAACCGTGAAATTCCGTCAGGTTCCAGTCTTTGACCCCTGTCCAGTAAATGTCTTTTTTGATTTCTACTGCGTTCATATTTCTCTCCTTAAAATGAATATCAGTTTTCTTTTAAATAATACTGAAAAAGTTTATTGACAATGGCTTTTTTTAGTTATAAACAATAATAGTAATCATTATTGATTTTGGTGAAGTGATATGAACTATTCCAGACAAAGAGAGCTTATTCTTAAGATTGTTCAAAGCGATATGAGCCATCCGACCGTTGATTCGGTTTATCAGGCTTTACGCCGTGAAATTCCGAATGTGAGTTTGGCGACTGTTTATCGGAATCTGAATCTGCTGGCAGAAAGCGGCGAAATCCGAAAGATAGAATCGCTGGACGGCACTGCCCATTTTGATTTTAATACTGGAAAGCATTATCATTTTATTTGCATTCACTGCAATAAAGTTTATGATATCCCCTGCGACGTTGCTCCGGAGGTTGATAAAAAAGCCGAAGAGCTGTGCGGGGTTAAAGTAATATCTCATGACATTTCTTTTCAGGGAATTTGTCACGAATGTCTGAAACTCAAGAAAAATTAATTTAAGGAGTCTTGTACTATGGAACTAAAAGGATCTAAAACCGAAAAAAATCTGATGGACGCTTTTGCCGGAGAATCTCAGGCCCGCAACAAATATACTTACTATGCTTCCAAAGCCAAAAAAGAAGGCTATAATATTATCGCCGAAAAGTTTGAGCAAACTGCCAACAATGAAAAAGAGCATGCCAAACTTTGGTTTAAGCTCCTGCACGGCGGCGCTGTTCCTTCTACCATGGAAAATCTGAAAGATGCCGCTGCCGGTGAAAATTATGAATGGACCGATATGTATGCCCGTATGGCCAAAGAGGCACGCGAAGAAGGTTTTGAAAAAATTGCTTATTTGTTTGAAGCCGTCGGCAAAATTGAAAAAGGTCATGAAGAACGGTATCAGGCTCTGCTCGATTCTTTGTGTGAAGGCAAAATTTTTGAACGCCCGACCAAAGTTATCTGGGAATGCGGAAACTGCGGACATCGCGTTGAATCTCCGAAAGCTCCGGAAAAATGCCCTGTATGCGATCACCCGCAAGCTTATTTCTTTGAATTGCAGGAACAATTCTAATCTGACGGAAGAAGAAAAAGCGGGAGTTTTCTCCCGCTTTTTTATTTAACCTTCTATCTCTTCTTCCAAAGCTTCAAAGCTGCCGTCAGGTGCTTCGCTGATTTCTTCCGGTTCAGCATTGTCCGGTTCATTCGGATCCGGCGCCACCAAGCGCAGTTCTATTCTTCTGTTATAATATTTCAGCATCTTTTTAAGCACGTTTAATTTCAAGACACCGCGACCTAATTCGATATCGTCAAGTTCACGTTCCGTTATTTTCAGTTTTTTACACACCTGCCACACCCGAAGCTGCCGTTCATGGCGTTCAAAGAACAAAGCAAAACCTAATGTCTTGTTGAAATTTCTTAAATGGTCTTGCGCCGTAGTATGATAATAAAATTTTCCCATTTCTTTTAGCTCCACTATTTTGTTAAAACAAAACCGCCTTTAAAATTAAAGGCGGGGAGCTGAAAAACTGTCATCAACAGTCACCATTATTCGTTGCGCGAACGCACTTATTTCCGGCACTCCCCGTAACAGGGATTAATGATGAGATGTTTTTCAGACACCACAGTCCGTCTCCGGACTGCGTTAGTTAGCATAACGTATCAGCGGAAATTTGCAAGCGGATTTTTTCAGAGAAGCGGCAGAATAATAAGCGCATATAAAATCCCCTCGGTTCTTTGGCAAGAATTCCGAGGGGCGTTTTTACACAGCTTTCTTTTTAGCTGTTTTCAACGCTTGTTTTTGTTGAACAAGCGCGTCTAAATGAAATTGTTCCAACTCACAGCCTTTGACATAATCGGTGGACTGTAGTTTTACGGAACCCTGAAAACGACAACGGCCTTCTACATTCCGGCAATTGCCACAATCACAATTTTTACCGCTTAACAGTAACCTTTGTTTGCTTTTGACAATGGCTCGTTCCAAAAGTTCCGGATCCGTCATGTCGGCAATTTCATCTTTCAGTCTTTTACACTGACTGGCACGCCGCAATGTTGCATATTCGCTTCGCAGTGTCTGTTCGTATTTTCGGGCTCGCATTTTATTTTTTATGCCAAAATATAAAAACAGCACCACGGCAGAAAAGCACGGTATCAGAACAACAAAAGCTATCCCTACTCCCAACAAGACGCCCAAACCAGCCACTACGCAGACAACAGCCAGAATTAATGCAATTTCACTGCGGGTTACATTTGATTGGTCACCGATTTTTTCAGCAGAAAGCGTAACAAGACCTAAGGTTCGGAAAATACCGCCGCTTATCAGTCCCTGCCAGAAAAAACGATTTTCAAAATCAAATGTCTGAAACAGCCACCAAATAAAGGCAATTCCAAGAATATACAGCAAAAAACTTCTGTTAACCAACTCGCGCGCTTTCACAATTTCTGCCCCTTTTGCAATAGCTTTGAATGTAAAAAAAACCGCAAGAAGCATTAATAAAACTTTTAATCCATCCATAATTATATAAATTTTAATTTTTATTCGGAATAGGTATAGCAAATTTTGACAAAATTGTCAATTATAATTTAACATAAAATCAATCCCGCAAAAATCTTTAGACGCATTTGATTTTTGCGGGACGATTTTGCAGCATATATATTATATTATTTTATAGTTGTAATTTGCAAACAGCGGTGCGGCGTTATAAGTCGAACCTTTTTTAGGCCGGTCAAAAAAGGCTGCCAGCTTTTCCAGTTCCGCATTTTTGCGTTTCTGAGCCTTGTCTCTGGTCCAACGGCTCGCCAGTTGGAATTTGCGCTTTAAGGCAATTTTGTTTTTGGCAATAAAGAATACCGGACCCGATTTGCGTTTTTTACTGACTGCCGTCCACACGGGAACATCCGCTTTTGCAACCTTCAGAGGAGCCGCGGCCAAAGTCTTTTTGACAAAGACGGTAGATACCGGCAATGTATGTTCATGGGGTTTCAACAGTTCAAATTTCAGTCCAAACGGGTTTTCACGGTTCTGATACATCAGCGCCAAAAATTCCATTTTATTGCAGTTTTGGGTTTTCTTTTCCCAAGAAGCCTTGTACATTCCGTATAAATCAACGGCATATCCTTTAATTGGTGCGCCTTTGTTCCAATAAGACAGCGGCGTGATTTTTTCACGGTTATAACTCATAAACTGCGCCACGCCATTTTTGTCTTTACCCAGATAGGTAATGGCGTGATAACCGCTGGAATTGTTTTCCTTGCTTTCGATTATAAAGATTGCGCCCTTGCCTACTTTGTCAATTTCTTTGTTCAGATTTGAGCTTTTGATGACAAATTTATTACCATATTCCTTTTTTGATTTTCTCAGCATAAAGTCGATAAAGCCTTTGCAATGCGCTTTGGTATAAGAATCGTCCGTAGACAAATCGGGCAGAATGTCTGTTAAGTCCGGCGACAACCGGCTGTTGCGGGCATAATTGGACATGGTGGCAGCCAAGCAGTAAAACGTATTGCCGCCCTTGATATTCAATCCGCCGAAAAATTTTTCCTGAATCATTTTATTTTGCTGGCGCTTTTTCAAAGATATAAATTCCTCGTACTGGCGGCGCAGAGAATCTAAAGCGTTATCGAAGAACCAATCCGCACGCTTGCTGATTTCTTCTTCTTTATTGACCGCATTAAAAGACACGTTCCGGATATTTCCGGCTGAAAATCCCGCATTATACGATTTTGCCGCAATATCCTGACGGACGGGGCTGATCAAAGTGGCGGCACTTGCCCCCACATACAACATCATTCTGGTGAAGAAACGGTTTTTCTTTATGCGATTCAGCCGTTTCAGCACCTCTTTTTTGCTGGCTGTCTTACTCATTATATTTTACCTAAATTTCGGATGTGATAACTCTTGAAAAGTTGTCTTTTTTCTAGGAAAATTTATTTAAAAAATCATTAATTTTTTCACAAGCTGGGGATAACTCCGACTGTTTATTTTATTTCTTAATTTTGTGTAAATTTTTCTTTACAACAACGGTTAAAAAATTGTAAAACTTTTTTAAGAATTATGTATTTTTGGAAGAGAAGTTTTTTAAGATGACAAATATAATTAAATTTTCAGCCCTTTGTTTTTCAATCATCTTTTTTGCCGGTTGCCGGACTCAGGTTCAGCCTGCGATTGTACCGGCCGTGGAAGTGCCTGCCGTGAAAGAAACAAAACTCGGCATTATCGGCGCAGTCGAGCCGGTTTATTTTCTGCCGATGAAATCTCCGTTTGAGGCCAGAATCGATACCGGCGCCGAAAACTCCGCCATTGACGTAACTTCTCTTAAAACTTTTGAGCGCGATGGGGAAAAATGGGTTTCTTTTGTTTTGATCAATGACGAAACCGGCGAAACCCGCCGCTTTGAAAAAGAGATTGTCCGGCAGGCCACCATCAAACGCAGCCATAAAGATGAAAAACGTCATGTCGTGAGCATGGAAATCAAACTCGGAAACGAGATTATTTCTGCAAACTTCTCTCTTGCAAACCGTGAAAAATTTGAATATCAGGCGCTTATCGGACGCAACATTCTGACCGGCCGCGCCATTGTTGACACTTCTGTTTCCCATACTTTGAACTAACTGGATTTATGTGATGAAAAAGTTTTTTTCCGTACGCTGCATCCTGACTTATCTTCTTGTCTTATCGGCCGTTTATGCCGCTTATGCCGCTTATTATAAAATCGAGTACTGGGGTTTTAATTTTGCTCCCAAGCAGAACACCAACGTCTGGACGATTGAAGCGCATGTATCTTTTACGCCGAACGGAGAACCGATTAAGGTATCTCTCGCCCGCCCGACCGCAAGCAGCGAATTTAAAATTTTGGAAGAAGACGTGGTTGCCAACGGCTTTAAAGTGGGAAAAATTAATAAAAACGCGCCGCGCATCATCGCTACGGCCAAGGCTAAAGACAGCGGCGAGCAAAACCTTTATTACCGCGTTTTACTTTTTGACAATATTGACGGCAAAGGCCGGATTAAGGCAACGCCCCCCAAAAAACCCGATATGCCGGTAATGGACGACCAAGTCCGCGATGTTGCCAAAGAACTTTTAAAACTTGCAAAAAAACAGTATCCTGATGACGAATGGCCGGCAAGAATCATCAAACTGCTTAACCAGACGCCGCCGGAACCGACGGTCGTGGCCTTTCTGCCGATGAAAAAATCGCAAAAAGATATGGCGCAGGCTGTCAAGACACTGCTGGCAACGGAAGGCGTGCCTTCCAGAATTGCCCGCGGCATCAAGCTGGTCGAAAACAAAAAGTCAATGTCCGCCGATTTGATGATTGAGGCTTATGTAAACGGCAAGTGGAAGCTCTTTAACCTGAAAACCGGCGAAAAAGGGCTGCCCAAAAATTTTGTTATTTTTCAACGCGGCGGCGACTCTCTGCTCGATGTCGAAGGCGGTGAAGATTCCGTTGTCAAGTTTTCAGTGTTGAAGTCAATCACCTCTTCTTTCAAGCTGGCGGGCAAACGCGCCGAACTGGCCGACCAGAAGGTTCGTTTTGACTACTCCATTTATAACCTCCCGCTGGCGGAGCAAAACACCCTCAAATGGCTTTCAATCTTTCCGCTGGCAATTCTGGTCGTGGTCGTCATGCGCAACGTGGTCGGGATTCAGACAATGGGAACGTTTACGCCCATGCTGCTGGCGATGGCGCTGACAAAAACCGGTTTTATCCCCGGGTTGATTGCTTTCGGCGTGATTATCGCTCTCGGCCTGTTTATCCGCTTCTGGCTTTCAAAGCTCAACCTGCTGCTGGTACCAAGAATCTCCGCCGTTGTTATCTTTGTTATTCTGATTATGCAGTTTCTGACAATTGTCGGATATCAGTTTGACTTCAAAATCGGGCTTTCCGCAGTGTTCTTCCCGATCATTATCATGGCGTGGATTATTGAACGCGCTTCCATTACCTGGGAAGAAGACGGCGCCGTAAACGCCTGCCGCGAAGTCTTTTACAGCCTGATTGTGGCCATTATCACCTATTTTATTGTCAGCAGCGAATATATCCGCCACATTATGTTTGCCTTTGACGAACTGAATTTGGTCATTTTGTTTACGGTCATGCTGCTCGGCACTTATACCGGATACCGTCTGACAGAGCTGACCCGTTTTGCACCGCTGGTTAAGGACAAGAAATAATGTTTGGCTGGTTTTCTTCCTATGTTTCGCCCAGACGGCTGAAAGAAGCCGGCGTTATGGGCATGAACGACCGGAACTACAGTATTATCGCCAGATATAACAAGCGCAGTCTTTATCCTTTGGTTGACGACAAGGTTCAGACCAAGATTCTGGCCAATAAAATCGGTATTAACACGCCGCGGATGATCGGCGTGATAGAGTTTCAGCATCAGGTCAAAAATATTCTGGAAATTGTCAAAGGCTACAAAGAATTTGTGGTTAAGCCGGCTCACGGCAGCGGCGGCCAAGGGGTTTTGGTCATTCGTTCCTACACGGCAGAGAGCTTTGAGACGCCGTCAGGACGCAAAATCAGCTTCAAAGAACTGTATCAGCATGTTTCCAACATTTTGAGCGGGCTTTATTCTCTGGGCGGAAAATATGACGTGGCGCTGATTGAGGAGCTGGTTCATTTCAGCGATATTTTCAAGAATTTCAGCTATCAGGGTATTCCTGACGTGCGCGTGATTGTGTATAAAGGTTTTCCGGCAATGTCGATGATGCGGCTTTCAACGGCAGCTTCCGGCGGGCGGGCCAATCTGCACCAAGGCGCTGTCGGCGTCGGTCTCGACATCAAAACCGGACTTCCGCTCAGAGCCGTGATGTACAACAAGCCGATTTTAAAACAACCGGACACGGGGGCTGACCTGATGCAGCTCAAAGTGCCGTTTTGGCGCGAACATCTGGAGATTGCCTCCCTTGGCTATGACATGACCGGACTGGGTTATATGGGCGCCGATATTGTGCTTGACCGTGACCGCGGGCCGATGATGTTAGAGTTGAACGCCCGTCCGGGGCTGGCGATTCAGATTGCAAACGGCATTGGGCTGGCAGGCCGGCTGAAAGAGATTGACGAGACTTATCCGACCGGACTGAACGCGCAGGAGCGTGTGGATTATGTTTTAGGCCGGCTGAAATAAAATTCCGCAAAATTTAGTGCAATTTTAATCTCCAGTCCCTATATTAGTTTTCAGATAAAACATATTAAATTTATAAAAAGAGGATTGTGCCATGAAAGCTGTTAAAAAAGCTGTTGATAGTGATAAAATCAAAGAAAAGAGCCCCAAACTTCCGAAGTCGGAAACCAAGACTTTGAAAAAATCGGAGACAAAGGGGCTGAAATCCCCCGACACCAAGAAGTTGGCCGTCAGCCCGACCAGAGCAAAAAAAATCAAGCATTCCTATAAAGTCAAAGACGCCGAAAACGCTCTGCTCCTCAAGCTTAAAGACGGTGATGTCGTGATTGAAATGTATCCGGACGCCGCGCCCAACCATGTCAGCCGGATTAAAGAGCTGGTACGCGCCGGTTTTTACAACGGTTTGAAGTTTCATCGCGTGATTGACGGATTTATGGCGCAAACCGGCTGCCCGTACGGTAACGGCACCGGCGGAACCGGAAAAAAACTTAAAGCCGAATTTAACCGCAATCCGCACAAGCGCGGTACGGTTTCGATGGCGCGGGCGATGAATCCGGACTCCGGTGACAGCCAGTTCTTTATTTGTTTTGCCGACTGCCCGTGGCTGGACGGACAATATACCGTTTGGGGCGAAGTTACTTCCGGTATGGAATTTGTTGACCTGATTAAACGCGGCGGCGGAGCTAACGGCTCTGTTTCCGAGCCGGATGAAATTATCAGCCTGGCCGTGATAGCAGACTTATAAACCCGCACGGCAGGCGGCGGCCGAACGTCGGCTGCGGTCGGTTTGTCAGTGCCATGAGACCCGCGGTGCTATGGCAAAGTTTGTGAGAAAGCATGTACTCTGAACAGAGAAAATGAAAAAAGCGGGAGAAAACTCCCGCTTTTTTATTACTGCCAAGGATAATCTTTGGCATCGACAAGTTTTATTTCAAACACCTTATCCAGAAAGGAAAACAAATACACATATTCTTCCATTCTCACATGGCTGGTATTTCTTTTTAATTTTTCTATCCGACCTTCAAAAAAATCTATATGATCCGCCAGTTCCGTACTTGTTAAGCCCTGTTCCGTCATTATCCGGTTTAATTCTTTATTGCAATAACTCCGGAAATTTTTATACCACTCTTTTCTATATTTTCTTGATAACATTTTTTTCGCTCCTTAGTTTTGATTAAAACAAAACCACCTTAGAAACTAAGGTGGCGGAGCCGAAAAACTGTGAAAGACAGCTATGGTTATTCGTCGTGCAAGCACGCTTATTTCCCAAACTCCGCCAGTATGCGGAATCTTTCAAGATGTTTTCGACACCACAGTCCGTCTCCGGACTGCGTGGATTATATTAAACGAATCTTTCCTTTTTGCAAGAAATTTATTCTGGACAAAATAATCAAAATATGCTATACAATAACTTCAACATTGATTATTAACATTAAATTATTTTCCATATGAATCTAAATTTTTCAGATTTTATAAAAAGAATGAGAAGAGCAGAAGTTTCCATTAAAGAAAGCGAAATGTTCATTATGTTTTGCCGGCATGAGGCTTGGCAATCCGTTGATTATCAGCAAAAATCCAATCTGGCAATGCTGATGTTCAATCTGATTTGCGACACGGCCGAACTGGGATCTTCGCAATGGGAAAAAGATATGCGGACAATTGTGTCTTTATATCCCCAGACTGCTCTTTTGCTGGGCAAGAAGTTTGTTTTGCAACGGGCTTTGCTCAACACTGACAAGGTTATTGAGCTGTCAGAGAGTTTTTCCGCCAATATCTGGGAAGAAACCGAACAGCTAGAAGCTCTTGAAAACGGAGATTGGCAGCCCAATGCGGTACTTTTTACTCCTGACAACTTTGATGAAGAAAATTGATTATTCACATTAAATATTTATAAGATATGAAAAATATTGGTTTTATTGCTGCGATTGTATTTGTGGTTTTATTGGTTGTTGCCGTTTGTTTCGGATGTTCGGCGGAAGCTGTTTTGCTGAGCATTGTCGGGTTGGTTGTTCTGGCTTATGTGAGCTGGAATTTCTTTAACCGTGATCATGACCGGTTTACTTTTACAATGTGTACCGGTTTCGGCGGCATAATCTTTTATTGTTTCTACTGCGTATTATCGGCATCCGGAAACATGCCATGGTTTTATGCCCTGAGCATCGGAATGGTCGTTTCGGCCCTGCTCGGCTGCATTTACCGCAAAATACATTACTGCTGACAAGTTTTGAAAGCGCCGTACCCTTTGGGGTGCCGCGCTTTTATTTTTGCCCTTAATTTGACAAAAATAATTTTATTTTGTTGACATTTCCCTTTTTTGTGTTACTTTTCTTTTGTTAAACTTATTATTAATAAAAACTATATTACTATGTGCACAAGAATTTTGCCTAAAGAAGTGTTTGAAAGTTATCTTGACAAAAAGCTTTCTCCGGATGAAGAGTATGGTTTATTTACCACCGCTTCGGCAGTACAGCTCAAAGAGTTTTTCAAATATCAGAAACTGAGTTCCGTTTATGAAGAACATTTGTCGCAGCTGTTTGATGAATCCGCACAGGGAATTGAGGCTGTATGCGTATATTTTGACAACTACGAGCTGGAAGCCCAAGCGCTCATGAATTTGATGCGTACCCGCAATGCGGCAATGATCCGTTATTATATTACCCGACATCCGCTGACCAAAGAGGCTCTGGATTACTTAAAAACCGGCGCTATTCCGGAATATACCGAGCTGTTGGAGGCTTATCATGAAAGGAAAAAACAAACCCTTTCCGGTCTGACTTATGATGAGTTTGCCGATTATATCAGCAAAAACGTTCTTTCTGCCGCACAAATAAAATCTTTGATTGACGAGAACAATCTTGCTTTTTTACGGTGTTATCTGGAAGATCCTTATAATGATAAACACGAACATGACAGAGACTATCCGCTGTTTTCCGAAGAATTGCAGCTCTATCTGCTTCTAAACGGTTCTGACAACGCCATCGGCTTATATGTGCAATTTACATATTTTGATGATGCGGCAGAAAAAAAGCTGATTGATTCAGGCAACAAGTTTTTGATTTTGCTTTATATCAGAAAATATATTCTGTCGGAGGCCAACGAAGAGGCTTTAGTGGCATTGAACGACTTATCGCTGATTGCCGTTTATGACGAGGAAAACAACTTTCATTCCTATGAGGCTCTGAAAAAAGTTCAAGATCTGGTAGACAAAGGTCTTCTTTAAAGCAAAAAAAAAGCACTCTTCGGAGTGCTTTTTTTTGTTTGCGGCGGAACTACTTTCCTGTTCCTTTCAACTGCGGACGGCCGCGTTCTTCCGCGCGTTTGCGGATTTTGCGCCGCAAAATATTCTCCTCATCAAAGGTTTCTCCGATAATGGCAAACATCATCGGCACAAACAAGGTTGCCACAAAGGTTGAAAGAATCATACCGCCGATCATGCCCGTACCGATGGCGTGACGGCTCCCTGCTCCGGCGCCGGTGCTGATTGCCAGCGGCAGAACGCCGAACGTAAAGGCCAGAGAGGTCATGACAATCGGGCGGAAGCGCAGTTTTGCCGCCTCGATTGCCGCCTGAGCATAACTCATGCCGGCCTGAACCTGCATGACCGCAAACTCGACAATCAAAATGGCGTTTTTGGCGGCCAGACCAATCAACGTGACCAGACCGACCTGAAAGTACAAGTCATTTTCAATCCCGCGCATCCAAGTTGCCAGCAAGGCACCGAGAACGGCAAACGGAACCGACAAAATGACAACAAACGGCAACGACCATTTTTCATATTGGGCCGACAAGATAAGGAAAATCATAATCAGACCAAAGATAAAGGCCTGCGTTGAAGCACCGCCGGTCAGTTTTTCCTGATAAGCGGAACCTATCCACGACAAGGAGTAGTCTGTTCCCAGCACTTCCGCCGCCACTTCTTCCATGGCTGCGATGGCCTGCCCCGAACTGTAACCTTTTCCGGGGTCGCCCATGATTTTAGCAGCAGGAAAGATATTAAAGCGGTTAATCAGTTCCGGTCCGGTTACGCGTTCAACATTGACCAAAGTAGAAACCGGCACGAGTTGCCCGCTGTTTGACTTGACATAAACATAGCGCAAATCATCCGGCGTGCGGCGGAACTGAGCCTCGGACTGCAACAAGACGCGGAAGTTTCTTCCCATATAGGTAAAGTCGTTGACATAAAGATTTCCGAAAGTAGACTGCAGCACAGAATAAATGGCATTAATCGGAATATCAAGTGCACGAGCCTTAACCCTGTCCAAGTCTATCCGGTATTGCGGCGTTGACACCGAAAATGTCGTTTTGACATTTTGCAGCTCCGGACGTTTTTCCGCCGCTTTTATAAACTCGTCGACTTTTGCCATCAGTTCGGCCGAGGTTTTGCCGCTGCGGTTTTGAATATAGCCCTCAAAGCCTCCGGTGGTACTCATGCCCATAATCGGCGGCATGCTGAACGCAAAGCCTATGCCTTCCGGCCGGCTCATGCCGATACCGGTAAATGTTGCGGCCAGCGCCTCGGCCGACTGATCGGCTTTTTTACGCTGATCCCAGTCTTTCAGCGTGATGAAGCTGATGCCGGAATAAGTATTTTGCGTGCCCGACAACATATTAAAGCCGTTAATGGTCAAAACATCTTCCACGTTGGGATTTTGTTTTACCATTTCCGACACTTTATCGGTAAACTTGCCGGTTCTGGGCAAAGATGATGCCGGCGGCATATTATAAGCCATCAGCAGGTTACCCTGATCTTCGTTCGGCACCAAACCGCCCGGAATAATCTTGAACAACCCCATAATCGCAACAATCACGGCTAAAAAGCTTAGAATTGCCGTTTTACGGTGCTCCAGAAAGAACCTGACACCGGCCAGATACCATTCGGTAACTTTTTCAAAAAAGGCGTTAAACCAGCGGAAAAAGGCCAAAGGCTCTTTTGTGCCGTGATCCGGTTTGATAATCAGGGCACACAAAGACGGTGTGAGCGTCAGAGCAACCAGCGCTGAAATCAGAACAGATACGGCAATAGTTACGGAGAACTGCTTATACATCACACCGGTCATGCCGCCCAGAAAAGCAATCGGCAGAAAGACCGAGGACAGTACCAGCGCAACAGCGATAACCGGTCCGGAAACTTCCTGCATGGCCTTAACGGCAGCAGCTTTGGGAGAAAGTTTTTCTTCTTTCATCAGGCGCTCGACGTTTTCCAGCACAATAATGGCATCGTCAACCACGATACCAATGGCCAGAATCAGCCCGAAAAGCGTCAGCAGGTTGATGGAAAAGCCCAAAACATACATTCCGGCAAAGGCGCCGATGATCGAAACCGGCACTGCCAAAATCGGAATGAGCGTTGCCCGAAAGTTTTGCAAAAACAGGTAAACAACGGCAATAACCAGCACAACCGCCTCAAAAAACGTATGGACAACTTCGTTAATCGACACGTTTACAAACAAGGTTGTATCGTAAGGGATTTCATAGGTCATGCCCTGCGGGAAGTTTTTGGAAAGTTCCTGCATTTTGGCCTTAACCAGATTGGCCGTTTCCAGCGCGTTAGCCCCCGGCTGCAAATATACGGCCATAGCCACGGCATCTTCACCGTTAAACTTGGAACTGACACTGTAGTCCTGCGCACCGAGTTCAATCCGCGCAACGTCTTTCAGGCGCAGCATTCCGCCTTTGCCGTCGCTGGTGAGGATAATATTGCCGAACTCTTTTTCATTAACCAACCTGCCTTTGGTATTGACACTGTAAGTATAAGCGACACTCTCGTCCATCGGCTGCTGACCGAACTGTCCGGCCGCAAACTGTGAGTTCTGCTCTTTGATTGCAGCAATAACGTCCTGCGGCGTCAAGTTAAAATCTGCCAGCTTGTCCGGGCTCAGCCAGATACGCATGGAATAATCCTGCGAGGCAAACATCGAAGCGCTGCCGACGCCTTTGATACGCTTCAGTTCATCAAGGACATTCAGCAAAGCGTAGTTGGAAACATAGACCGTATCGTACTGCGGATTATCCGAGCGCATGGTCAGCACCTGCAGAATGGAGTTGGATTTTTGTTCAACCGTTACGCCCTGCTGGGTAACTTCCGGCGGCAGTTTTGACGTTGCGGCCTGAACTTTGTTATTAACATCGATCGTGGCCTGATCGGGATCCGTCCCGATATCAAAAACCACGCCAATTGTCAGATAGCCGCTGGAGGTGGCGTTGGAATACATATAAATCATGTTTTTAACGCCGTTAATCTCCTGTTCTATCGGGGCAGCTACAGTATCGGCCAAAACTTCGGCCGTGGCGCCGGGATAAGTGGCGGAAATCTGGATTTCGGTCGGCACGATATTCGGATACTGCTCAACCGGCAGTACCTTCATGGAAACCAAGCCTGCCAGAACAATTATCAGCGAAATAACCGTGGCAAAAATCGGACGTTCTATAAAAAACTTTGAAAACATTTTATTTTCCTTTTTCCGGGTTATTCAGCCGCTGCGGCTTCCTGATCAAAAACAAGTTCCGGACTGACCGTCATGCCCGGACGCAGCTTCATAATGCCGCTGGTGATGACTTTGTCTCCGGGGTTTAAGCCTTCATCAATAATCCAGCCCCCGTCTTTGGTGGTCAGGCCGGCATTGACCGGAACAGATTCAATAACATTATGCGCATTTACACGATAAACAAAAGTTCCGTTAGGACTTTGCATAACGGCTTCCTGCGGAACGACCAGCGCATTTATCCGTACCAAACCTTCCATCAGCAGACGCAGGAATTGTCCCGGACGGATACGGCCTTCGGCATTCGGAAAAACGGCGCGAAGTTTGACCGTGCCGGTTTTTTCGTCAACGGCCGGATTGATAAAGTTAATCTCTCCTTCTTCCGCATAAACCGTGTCATCGCCGAATTTTACTTTGGCTCTAATTTCTTTGGCTTTGTTATCCGGATGTTTTATCAATCCGCGTTCTACCATGTTGCTCAAAGACAGAATTTCATTTTCCGAAGCCGAGAAAATTACGTATATCGGATCAAGCTGCGTAATATGGGTCAGCAGGCTGGCATCGCCGGTTGAGGAAATGAGACTGCCTTCCGACTGGGTTTCCATGCTGGTCACGCCGCTGATCGGCGCCGTAACTTTGGTATAGTCCAAATTGAGCTGTGCGGCATCAACATTGGCCTGAGCCAGCATTGCCGCGGCCTTGGAGGAATCGTAACTTGCCTTGGTGCTGTCAAAGTCCTTACCGCTGGCGTAACCTTCTTTATGCAGTTTTTCAATACGCTTCCACTGGCTCTCGGTCTGCGTCAACGTTGCCTGAGCGTCTATCAGGTTTGCTTTGGCTTTATCAAGCTCGATAGCGTATTGCGCCGGATCAATCTCAAACAGTACCTGCCCTTCCTGCACTCTGGCACCTTCAACATAATTGCGTTTCAGCAAAATGCCCCCGACGCGGGCACGGACTTCGGTTTCTTTTGAACCTTGCGCGCGGGCGGCAAATTCAAAACTCAACGGAATATCCTGCGGGGCAACCTGAACCACTTCTACCGACGGTGCCTGAGCCTCTTTTTGGGCATTATCTTCTTTTTTGCAGCCGGCCAGAGTCATCAGAGCCGCGGCGGCAACGACCAATTTGCTTCTTAACAACATTTTTCTTTCCTTTGTTTATTGGTTTTTCTGCATATAAAATTACTATAACTAATTTAAAATACAATCTTCTTAACCTCTTGTGGATAGTTATGAATGTTTCTATAGCAATAAGTTTTAGCTTTTATTGAAATATTTTGTTCCGCAATTAATTTTATCGCAGCCGGCAATCCAAGCTGACAGACTATTTTAACAAAAATTTTTTAAGGAGATTAATTATGGTACAAGACGTTCAAGGCGTTCGCTATCCGACTTTTGCATTTATTACCGGCGGCGCCGGTCAGGCTGACGACGGTATTCCGCCGCAACCGTTTGAGACTTTCTGTTACGACTCTGCCCTGATGCAGGCCAGAATCGAAAACTTTAACGTTGTTCCTTATACCTCTGTTTTGCCGAAAGAACTTTTTGGCAAAATTACGCCGATTAATGACAAGATCGTCAGCCAGTTTAAGCACGGCGCCGTCTTGGAAGTGATTATGGCAGGACACGGGGCAAGCCGCGATGAGCACAAAGCTATTGCCACCGGTTTGGGCGTTTGCTGGGGCAAGGACAAAAACGGCGAGCTGATTGGCGGCTGGGCTGCCGAATATGTTGAATTTTTTGACACTCAGATTGATGATGACATTGCCAAAGGCCATGCCGAAATGTGGCTCAACAAATCTCTGAACCATGAGCTGTCCATCCGCGGCGTCGAAAAGCATTCCGAGTTTCAGATGTGGCACAATTATGTCAACATTACCCAGCAGTTCGGCTACAGCCTGACCGCTATGGGATTCTTGAACTTCCAACATGCCGATCCGGCTTCTATTTAATGATTTTGAGCTTCTATATAATTTTTTAATATCAGTCGGCGTTAAAAGAAGCTTTTTTCTTTTGGCGCCGTTTTTATGAAAAAGGAATCAAACAAATGGCTGAAAAGCAAATCAGAAATAAATCCGCCGCTGCCGTCCCTGCTCCGGCCGCAACCGACCGGCAGACCAGCGGCAAGCTCGGCGTTTTTGCACTGGCCAGTATTGTCATCAGTTCGATGATCGGCGGCGGCATTTACAGTCTGCCGCAGAATATGGCTGCCGGTGCTTCGGCAGGTGCTGTTCTGCTGGCATGGATTATTACCGGTATCGGCATTTATTTTATTGCCAATACTTTTAGCATTCTTTCCAGAGCAAAACCGGACCTGACTGCCGGTATTTATATGTATTCGCGCGCCGGGTTCGGCCCTTATGTCGGCTTTACCATCGGATGGTCTTACTGGCTTTGTCAGGTGTGCGGCAACGTCGGTTATGCCGTAATTACCATGGATGCGCTCAACTACTTCTTTCCGCCGTATTTTGCCGGCGGCAATAATCTGGCTTCCATTATCGGCGGCTCGATTATTATCTGGGGCTTTAACTTTTTGGTTTTGCGCGGAATCAAGCAGGCTACCGTTGTCAACATGATTGGTACGGTGATTAAAATCGTGCCGCTGATTTTGTTTATTATCATCATGGCGGTTATGTTTACTTCTTCCAAGTTTGACTTTGACTTCTGGGGCGAGGCTGTAGCAACAAAAGCCAAACTCGGCGGACTTTCGACCCAGATTAAGAGCACCATGCTGGTGACACTTTGGGCCTTTATCGGTATTGAAGGCGCCGTTGTCATGTCCAACCGTGCCAAAACTCCCGGCGACGTAAGCAAGGCAACCGTTCTGGGCTTTATCGGCTGTCTGGCCGTCTATATCCTGCTCTCGCTGCTGCCTTACGGCTTTATGTCGCAGGCTCAGTTGGCTGCCATACCCAATCCTTCAACCGCCGGTATTTTGGAAGAAGCCGTCGGGCCGTGGGGTTCTTGGCTGATGAATATCGGTCTGCTGGTTTCGGTTTTGACCAGCTGGCTGGCATGGACAATGGTTACGGCTGAAATTCCGCAGGCCGCCGCCCAAAACGGAACTTTTCCGAAAGAATTTTCAAAAGAAAACAAATTCGGTTCACCTTCGGTTTCTTTGTGGGTTACCTCGACCATGATGCAGCTGTTTATTCTGCTGGTCTATTTCTCCAGCAATGCATGGAACACCATGCTCAGCATTACCGGCGTTATGGTTTTGCCGGCGTATTTTGCCTCTTGTGCTTATTTGTGGAAAATTTGCGAAGACGGCGAATATCCGGCAGATATTTCGGTTAAACGTTCGGCTGCCTTAATTACCGGTGTTCTCGGCGCAATCTATGCCTTGTGGCTGATTTATGCCGCCGGCCTGAATTACCTGCTGATGGCCGTTGTGATTGTAGCACTCGGGATTCCGGTCTTTATCTGGGCCCGCAAGCAGAATGCGCCGGAAGAAAAAGCCTTTACCAAAGCAGAAGCCTGTCTGGCCTGCGCATTGATTATCATTGCGCTCTGGGCTATTTATGCTTTCTCCCGCGGTATTGTGGCTATTTAGCCCGATATGTGGAAATCCGAAAGGCCTTGCGAAAAAGCAAGGCCTTTTTCTTTGCAGCAAAAAAAATCTCGGATATTTTCTAAACTGAACGGGGCTTTTCTTGCCGCCGGGCTTATCCCATCAGGCGGCCGCCGATGGCGACATCTGCCGCTGGCATATCGACAAACTCAATATTGATGTTATTCAGTTCAACTCCGGCCAAGCGGTCTGCAAAAAATTCGGTCAGCAGTTTAGCCAGACTGTTTTTGGCGCTGCCGAAGCCGATTGACTTCATTTCCGCCAGAACGCCTTTATTTTCTTTGCTGCCGCCGAAAGCAATGTCAGAATTGGCGTTCAGAACGACAACAACATAATTTTTAGGCTTATGAAGCTCTTTGGCGACCAAATCCGTTGCCGCCGACAAAAATTCCTGTGTATTTTTATTTTTCAGTTCAGCATTGGTGTTTACAATCAAAAACGGCATTTCTTTTCTCCGGTTAAATTTCAACAATAAAATATTCACAATTGGCAAAGCCGCGGAATTTGTTGAATACGTCATAATAGTACGTACTCATAATGCTTCCGTGGGTCGCCACGCCGGCAATATCGTACAGGCAATTGTTTTTGATATATTCGATCTCGCGGCAAAAACGTTCCAAAGCTTCGCGACGGCTCTCGCCTTCCGGCATCCGCCAATCAAAAGTTTCGGGATTATCCGCATCCAGAACACCCAAAAACAACTCTTTATATTGTGCGAGGATTTTGCTTTCTTCCCAGCCCTCTACAATGCCAAAATCGTGTTCTTTCAAACCGTCAAGCGTGATTATCGGCGTTTGATTAGGTTCGGCGACAAATTGCGCCGTCTGCTGAGCGCGGCTTAAAGGGCTGGCGTAAATCACCGGCAGTTTTAAGCCGGCAAGTTCCTGTCCCAAAACCTGAGCCTGCATCCGGCCCTTTTCGTTCAGCGGGTATAAATCTTTTACGCCCTGACACAGGCGGTTGGCATTGGCAAAGGTTTCGCCATGACGAAAGATATAAAGTTTCATAAAATCCTCCTTTTATATTTTGAAGTATTATATAATCTTAAATGTAATCATTTGGTAAATGCCCGTAAAAAAAACTCTCTTAACGTTAAGAGAGTTTTTTCATCGGAATTAAGCAAAACGAACCATATTGCCGTCATACCAAAAGCAATTATTACCGACAGTACCGTTATTTCCGGATAAAGGTATAAAAAAACCGACTTTTCCGGCTTCCATCAGTTCGATTACCGTCGGATTGTCAAAGCTGACAAAAGCCCTGAAATCTTTGCCGTCATCCTGCACCAGCCAAGCCAGATAATTACGCCCGTTATAATTCAGCAAGCCCGGCGTTACATTTTTTAAGCGTTTTTGCGTATCGGCATCCCAGACCTGACGAACCTTACCGGTTTCAAACATCCATGCCGGCACCAAAGCCTTGCCGAGTTCCGGCAGGCTGACCAGATGATACTCCCATCGCCCGTAAGAAAGGCTTTTGCTTTCGGGCGCCGCGATAACTTCTTCCAGACTGCCAAAAACTTTATCCGTTGAAAAAGGCAAAATTTCATCGCGTGTGGTCAGACCATGAACCTGATAACGTTTGCAGTTTTGACTCAAATCATAAGCAATCCAGATGTCATACTCTTTTCCGGCAACAAATTTGCGGCTGCCCATATTGTAATCTTCACGACAAAGCAAATGCTTGCAATGGACTTTATATCCGGCAGATACATTAAACAACGAAGCACGAATTCTTGCTTCTGATAATAATTTTACATCTTCCATAACAAATAATTGAAAAAATTAATAATATTATTCTGAACTTTCATTTATCAAAAAAATTTTACCTTGTCAAGAAAAGCAAAAAGCCCCGTCTTTACAGGCGGGGCTTTTCATAATATTTAACACATCAGATTAATGTCTAAATATACCTTTTATAGCTGTACTTTTCACAAATTGAAAGGGATTACAACTCTGCTTTTCCGTATATACAACTGTTTTTACACGTATAAGCAGCCCACATTCTGTCTCCGTAACAATAGTGCCACCATTCCGGCGGATAATTAACAAAACCGACTTTTTTCATAACATTAACTAAAATAAAGCGGTTTTTATGTTCTTCATCACTAAGAAACTTTGACTTTGTTTTAGTTTTTTTGTTAACTTCGGCCCACTTTGTTCCCATTGGATAATCTATCCCGTCCGGATTGCAAAGACTTATATCGACTGCACCACCAGTTTGATGTCCGCCAAATCCAAACCGTGGATCCGCACAAACGCTTTTTACTCTAAAAATGAGCTGTTCTTCCGGCAAATCAGGATACTTACTTTTCATTTGTTTGTACTTTTCATCCCACAGCATTTGCTGTTCCTGCTGTGACCGAAAAGCTGAATAGATTTTGAAGCAATAGTTTTCCGGAAGATAATTTCGGGCTTTACACAATTTTTTATACACGGTTTCCCTTAAATAAACGGCCTCTCTTTTTTGCAGTTCATCTCCAAAAAAGAATGTACCATCTGTTTTAAGATCAATCAGCCTCTCGTTATTATCTTTAATATGAACCTTGTTAACAATCCTTGCAGGAAGCGTATCTCTTAATTTCAAACAAAACATTATTTTTTTCAAAATATCTTTATAATTTTGCATAAATCATTCTTTCTTTTAATAAAAAACATAAAAAACTAATATCTCTTATCTGTAAGAAGCATCGCTTAACAGCAATGTTGGTTCACAAAACATAATTTTCCGTCAAAATAAACCGGATAAAAAGGAATCATCTCTTTTACGTTAAAAATAATTTATCTTTCATAAAATAATTGCATTAGTTATAATTATTATTTGTTAATTTATCATTATAATAACCTTTATCATTTGTCAATAACATTATAACACAAAAGCCCCGCTTTGCGGGCGGGGCTTGGCATTAATTTTCCGGAGTTTATTCTTCGGCCTCGTTTTCCGGTTCGCTGATTTCTTCAACGCCGGCGTCATCAATATCGGCAACACTGTCGCCCAAGACTTCGCTTCCGGTTTCTTCTTCCAGTTCATCATCGTCACCGGCATCGGCATCAAGCCAGGTTACGCTGACGACTTTTTCATTCTCAGCCGTTCTGAACAAAATAACACCCTGTGTTTTACGGCCGGCAATACGGATGTCTGCCACCGGCATGCGAATCAGTTTGCCGCCGTCGGTCACCATCATAATCTGGTTATCGTCCTCAATCGGGAACGAGCTGGCGACTTCTTTGTTACGGGCGGACATTTCCATATTGGCAATACCCTGACCGCCACGGCCGGTTACACGATACTCGTAAGAAGATGAACGTTTACCGTAACCTGTGGTCGTAACAGTCAGAATAAACTGTTCTTTTTCTTTCATCTCCTGATATTTTTCAGGTGTCAGAACCGCCATGGCAACGCCGGTTTCTTCCGGTGCAATCTCACAATCGCCGCCGCGTTCGGCCTGCAGGCGTTTGGCTGCGGAAGAAATGCGCTGATACTCGTCGCGCTCTTCCGAGGTGGCATCGCTGTGATTCAGGACAGACATTGAAATAACTTCATCATCGTCAGCCAGCTTAATGCCGCGGACACCGGTTGAATTACGACCGACAAACATTCGAACTTCCGTAACCGGGAAGCGGATACATTTGCCGCTCTTGGCCGCCAGCATGATGTCATTGTCTTCCTGACAGATACGGACGTTAATCAGCTTGTCGCCGTCATCAAGCTTCATGGCAATTTTACCGTTGGACTGAACGTTTACAAAATCCATCAGCGAGTTGCGACGAACGTTTCCTTTGGCCGTGGCAAACATAATGGACATGTTTTTGCAATCGTCCTCGTTTTCCGGCAGTTTCATAATCGTGGTAATGTTTTCACCCTCAATCAGCGGCAGCAGATTAACGAAAGGTTTGCCTTTGGACGTCGGCGATCCGAGCGGCAATTTGTAAACTTTCATTTTATAAACCTGCCCTTTTGATGAGAAGAACAGAACCGGCGTATGCGTGCTGGCAACAAACAAGCGGGTGACGAAGTCCTCATCTTTGGTTGCCATGCCGGATTTGCCTTTGCCGCCGCGTTTCTGAGCCTTATATGCATTCAGCGGCACGCGTTTGATATAACCGGCCTCGGTTACGGTTACGACCATTTCTTCACGCTGAATCAGCGATTCAATATCCTGATCGTACTCAATATCTTCAATCTTGGAGCGGCGCGGTGTGGCATATTCATCACGAATCGCAACAAATTCGTCACGCATAATGCCGTAAAGTTTTTCACGGCTGGCCAAAATTGAAAGGCATTCTTTAATTTCCTCACCCAAAGAGATTAATTCTTCGTGAATCTTATCTCTTTCCAGTCCGGTCAGGCGTTGCAGTTTCAAATCCAAAATGGCTTTGGCCTGATTTTCGGACAAGCGGTAAAATCCGTTTTCAACCTTGCGGTCCGGTTCGTCAATCAATTTAACCAGCGGCTCGACATCTCCGGCCGGCCACGCCTTGGCCAGCAAGGCGTCTTTGGCTTCCTGCGGGTTCGGGGCATTGCGGATCAGTTCAATTACGGGATCAAGGTTCTCTACGGCAATTGCCAGACCGACCAAGGTATGCGCCCTGTTCCGCGCCTGATTCAGTTCATAAATCGTACGGCGGCGGATGACTTCCTCGCGGAAAGAGATAAATGCGGAGATAATATCCCGCAAATTCATCATCATCGGACGGCCGGCGTTAATGGCCAGCATGTTCATGCCGAAGCTGGTTTGCAGCGGCGTGAACTTGTAAAGCTGGTTCAAAATCACATCTGCCTGAAAGTCGCGTTTGACCTCAATTACGACACGGACGCCCTGACGGTCGGACTCATCGCGAATCTCAGATATTCCTTCGATTTTCTTTTCTTTAACCAGCTCGGCAATGCGGGCAACAAGCTGGGCTTTATTCACCTGATACGGAATTTCGTGAACAATAATAGCCTCTTTATCCTTATGCAGTTCTTCCACCGTACATTTGGCACGCATCATCACCGAACCGCGGCCGGTATAATAAGCCGATTTGGCCCCGCCGTAGCCCAGAATCAAACCGCCGGTCGGAAAATCCGGCCCCGGAACGATGTTAATCAGGTCATCAATCGTAATATTCGGATTATCAATATAAGCGCAGCAGGCATCCAGCACTTCGCCCAGATTGTGCGGCGGAATATTAGTTGCCATACCGACGGCAATACCGTTGGCACCGTTAACCAAAAGGTTCGGATAGCGCGCCGGCAAAACTGACGGTTCCATAACCGTTTCATCATAGTTCGGCATAAAGTCGACGGTATCTTTGTCGATGTCTTCAATTAAAGCATGAGCAACTTTTTCCAAGCGGGCTTCGGTGTAACGCATGGCGGCGGCGCTGTCACCGTCCATGGAACCGAAATTGCCCTGTCCGTCGACCAGAGGCAGGCGCATTGAAAAGTCCTGAGCCATACGAACCATGGTATCATAAATCGCGGCATCACCGTGCGGGTGGTATTTACCCATAACATCACCGACGATACGGGCGGATTTACGATACGGGCGGTTGTAATCATAACCGCTTTCATACATGGAATAGATGATACGGCGGTGCACGGGTTTCAGACCGTCGCGGACATCCGGCAAAGCGCGCGAAACGATAACGCTCATGGCATAATCAAGATAAGAACGCCGCATTTCATCCGAAATTTCGACCGGAGCAATGCCATCCCTGACCTCAACCACGTTATCTATAATCTCATTTTCTTCACTCAATTTATTATCCTTTACAACATTTAAACTGTCTGGATTGTAGCAGAACGGCCGGTCAAAACCAGAAAATTTTCCGACTTATACCCGCAAAAACGTTTCTACGGGCAAAAAAAGCGCCTTAAAATCGATTTTAACAATTTTCAAAGTCGTTTTTGGGCGCAAAAGTTAACGTAATTTTTTTGTATGGTCAAAAAAAGCGCCTCAAAATGAGGCGCCGGGATTGTACTTTTTCAAATTAGAACGGAATATCGTCATCCAAATCAGCAGAAGGGGCTGCAGAGGGCGTATTGTCCCAGCCGGAAGAACCGCCGGCCGGCGTAAAGACGGAATTGTCGCCACCCATTGAAGAACCGTCGCCTTTGGCATCCAAAAGAACCAAACTGCCACTGAAGTTCGGCACAACAACTTCGGTCGTATAGCGCTCCTGGCCGTTGTTGTCTTCCCACTTGCGGGTTTGGAGCTGGCCTTCAAGATAGACCTTTGAGCCTTTGTGCAGATATCTTTCGGCAACACCGGCAAGATTTGTATTAAAAATAACAACGCGGTGCCATTCGGTGCGTTCTTTGCGCTCGCCGGAAGCCTTATCCGTCCAGCTGTCCGAGGTTGCAATGTTCAAATTCACGATTTTGGAGCCGCCGGCCGTATTGCTGACTTTGGGATCAGCGCCGAGATTTCCGACCAAAATTACTTTATTAATGCTTCCAGCCATTTTATTTTCACCTTATTTGTTAAGAAATTTTATTGAATGGGATTATATATGAATAATTTGAGAAAGGAACAAAAAAATCAATAAACCTGTGCATATTCGCCGTTTTGAATCCGATAAACGCTGTAATGCACTGAATTGTCCGGATTTCCGTTGTTAAACATCATTTCGCCCCAAGTGGTGTCGACTTTCTTTTTATTAACGGCGGCAGCCAGTTTTTCATAAGCAAAGGAATCGGTCTTATTCACCAGAGCTTCCCACAATTTGACAGCGGAATAACCGTATACCGCCAGACCTTCAGGTTCAACTCCGAGCAAACGCAGGCGCACCAGTGTTTCGGTAAAGGCGGGATCATCCTTCAAAGAAGGCAATGCAATCACATAAGCTCCCTCGGACAGATTACCGAGGATTTTTTTATAAGACTCCTGAGACTGGTAGCGGTTGGTAAAAATAATAAATTCGTCATCTTCCTGTCTCAGGTATTTCGCCAATTTGGCCACAGACTTAGGCCGCCCGAGAATGTAGGCTGCTTCGGCGCTGTTGTCGGTAATGTCGCGCGCCAGATAATCCAAATCACTGCCGTAATCGGCCAGATTATACACCCGCAGAATTCCGGCCGGCGCGGCTTTTTGAAACTCACTGCGGACAATGCGCGCAACATCAATTGTATCGCTCTGGCGGCTGTCATAAATCATAGCCAGATTTTTGGAAGCGAAATGTTTTTGATAAAACTTTAAAAAATCTTGTCCCTGACGTTCAGAAAACCCAACCATTTTCACCAGACCTTTATAATTGCTGGCGGCGGCATTCTGGGCACTGACCGATGTGGGAATAATCTGAAAAATTCCGGCTTTGGCATAAATTGCGGCAACCTGACGAAAGGCATTGGTACAATAAGGTCCGATGACCAGATTGATACGGTCGGTTTTGGACGTGTTCAGTGCCATCATCTGTGCGGTTGAAACCGACAAACGGTCATTGCATTGATCATCTACCGTAATCAGGTTTATTTTTTCTCCGTTGAGTCCGCCGCCGGCATTAATCTCATCAACCGCAAGCCTGACGCCTTCAATAATTTCCGTGCCCAAACGGCGGAATTCTCCGGCTTTCGGGGCAATCACCGCGACATTGGCCGCCGCATAAACTTTCAGCGGAAAAAAAACACAAATAACTGTCAGAATATACAGAACTTTTTTTATCATAATCAGTATCTTTTATCTATTTGCCCCACTATTAACATTATTTTAATGGATAGGCAAGTACTTTATGTAACACAACTGTAACATAAAAACTATTGTTCAATATAAAAAAATATGCTATTTTGTCTATATGAGCATTAATTTTCAAAATGGAGAAAAAATATGGCCGATAAAAATTTCAAAATTGTAGACGGGAACCTGAACGTTATGACCGGCAGAGATCATGAAAAAGCTTTGCGTGACCGTGACGGCGGCATTGGCGAACATATTGAACAAGATGCACAGGAATCGCAAAAAGCTTACGCCGAAGCCAAAATCGAACGCGCCCGCCGCAGAAAAGAAGCAGCCGTTCAGGCCAAGAAGAGAGAATTTTCTCAGAATGCCGACAAGAGAATTGCCGAAGACGAAGAAAAAGGCGAAGCTGCTGCAGCCCGCAGAGAGTATGAGAAGGAGGATGCCGCTTATAAGAAGAGAAAAGAAGCTTTCGACCGTATGGTTGAAGAAAGAAAAGCGCAGCGGGCTTAAAAATACATCAAAGAGCGGTCGGTTTCCGGCCGTTTTTTGTTTTAAACATAAAGTAATCATTGACAAAATTTACAAAATCTATAAAATACGTTTGTTTTTATTAATTAGTAATTTAAATTATTGTATATGGAAAGATTACAAAAAAGAATTTTGCCTGTTTACAACAATCCTTCCCAAGTCGAAAGATGTGTTGCTTCCATGCTTGGCTGCTCGGAAAAATACTGTCAGGCTGCGCTATTCCTGTCAATCGGCTGGAACGGCACCGGTTTTGCCACTTCGACAGATTGGAAAATTTTGACACCAAGCGCAAGATGCGTCTTACCGCCGGCTGTTGTTCCGCAATATCCGACCTTTATCACGATTAAAGCCGGAATGAACGTGGATTATACGCTTGACAAAGAATGGCAGATTACGCGCGACAACAAAGATGCCGTGATCGTTTTAAACGGTAAGGAATTTGTTGTCAAAAACGGCGAACCCGTAGAAATCGAGATTTCGCCGCAATCTAAAAACTTTGTTCTCTCTGACTGCGAAGTCATTGAAGAAGAATTGTCGGATAAACGGGTTTATCGTATTATAACGGACGATAACACCCAATATGGCGAATATGTAAATGGTGCAATTTCACTTATCTGACCCTTACGGTCAAAACGTCCTTTAAATTTTTAAAGGACGTTTTTTTTGGTAGTTAAACAACTTTTTTTATTTTCTGATTCCGGTTAAATCTTTTTAACGTAATCCAATCTTTGTATTCCTCATATTAAAAGGGAAAAACTGATACTCTGTAAACAGCTTTCAACGGATTGGCATCTGAGAGCAGTATTTATTTCTTAGCCAAAATCCCCTGTGCTTTTCCCACCCTGCTGTCCAAAATCTCCACCCATCTTTTCATTATGTGTTGACTCTTGCGTTTTCTTGTGATATAGTGACATTAGTATTAACCATTCCGGGCACTGGGTTGCCCAGATAAAGAAAAAAGCAACCTGCACAGCAGGCGGCCGAACGTCGGCAGCGATCGGTTTATACAGTGCCTTAGAGACCGCGGTGCTTCGGCGGTAATTTATGACGAAGTATGTGCTTTGAATGACAAAAAGAAAGAATTTTTATTAAGGGAGGAAGCCGATGAAAAACATTAACACTATGCTACACCTGAAACTAAACTCTGCGGTATCAGTCTTGGCTGTGGCCGCTGCTTTCTCGGTCCTCCTCCCGCCTTCCAATGCTTATTGCGGTATCTGCTTCCTGCCTGACTGCGGAAATGAAATTCTTGCCGGCGGCGGCGATATCAATATGAACCTGAATGAAGACACTGAATGGTGTGAGAAGAAAGGATACACCTATTATTCCTCCGGTAAATGTC
>CAJUCZ010000013.1 GCA_910585375.1 uncultured Alphaproteobacteria bacterium
ATACCCCATACCCCATACCCCATATTCTTCCTGCCAAGCCAATTCCGATGTCCCCGCCATCCGCTCTTTCCTGTCAGTCTCCCCCAAAAAATCCACTTGCAAAAAACTTAGATTCGTTTATTATAAACCTCGCAGTTCGGAGACGGACTGTGGTGTCTGAAAAACATCTCAAGTTTAGTTCCTCATTATGGGGAGTGCCGGAAATAAGCGTACTTGTGCGACGAATAACGGTGACTGTAACTTGACAGTTTTTCAGCTCCCCGCCAGGAAGGAAACTTCCGGCGGTTTTGTTTTAACAAAACTGAGGAGCTAAAAAATGTTATCAGAAAGAAGAAGAAAAAACTGGCGTAAAAGAACTCAAAAATTTTTGGTTGAAGAACTTACTCGCCTTATGGATGAAAATGGCGAGCGCCATCAGGAGTTTTTAAACTCTCGGGGATATGCTGATGCCTCTATAGCCGTGAGGCGGATCAAACGGCATATTTGCTGGGATAGGTTTATTTATGTTCTGGCCTATTATGATAAAGTGCTGGATATCCGTATCGCAGATGCCCCGCATGACGAACCGGAATAATCTTTTTCATTTTTTTATTTTCATCATCCTTGGCTTTTTTATTTGATAGCCACTTAGGATAATGATTTTATTGTTACCCTTGGGCCTTGACCCGAGGGTTCATCTCACAATTGGCACTCTGCTTTTATCTTTATGGATTGCCGGATCGAAGTCCGGCAATGACAAATACTTCAAAGCACTGTCACCCCCTCTCATGAGTGAGAGGGGCGGGGAGAGTTGAATTGCCCATTAACGAGTACTTGTTAGTCTTTGTGAAAAAGAGGAAATTAAAAACACATTGTGTTTTCTTGCCGTCTTAGCCTTGCGCTTAGACGGCCTGAACTTTTTCACGAAGACTTAGAAAACGAGTTCAGGGCTAGCTTTTTTGCTTTTGTGGCTGCCGACCTCCGGCCTTTTGTAGCATGACAAAAGTAGCGAAAAGAAAAACCAACTCTATGAAGAAAACAAAACCAGAAAATAAAAAAAAGAAAAACGCCGACAAAAGAGAGGAGTAAAGAGAGCGGAAAACGAAAGGGACAAGAGGGCGGGAGAAAAAAGGAAAGTCGCGGGGAGAGAAAAGGAAAAGAAGGGGTGGAGAGTGTGGAAAGAGAGGAAAAAAACGGAGTAAGAAAAGGGAACGGGAAGCGGAAAATAAACAGGGGCGGAAAAAGATCGAAGAACAAACGTGACAAGGGGGTGAGAAGAAAGAGACATACTACACCCTCTTTGATAAGAGGGGGACAGGGGGAGTTAGACCAGCCCGATTACCGAACAACTTCTTAATCTTTGGAGCAAAGAGATAAAACTGAAGCACTAAGCTTTGGAGCGTAGTGACCTTAACTTTGCTCTGAAGATTTAGAAAGTGAGGTTGGGCTTGATTTTTTTGAGCGCCGCCGACGTTCGGCCTTTTGGTCAAGCAAAAGTAATAAAGAAGAAATCCCAACTCTATGAAGAAACCAAAACCTGAAAATAAAAAAAAGAAAACGATGATAAAAGAGAGCGAGCGGCGGAGGGAGAGCGTGAGTGGAAAAGAAAGAGAGCGGAACGGGGACGCGGAAAAGAAAATGGCGAAGGGATAAGGGAAGGAGAGGACTAAACATCCCCTGATGAGAAAATGAAAAAGAAAATAAAGAGTGCATCAGAGGGAGGGAAATTTGAAAGAAAAATATAAAAAACAAAAGAATATAAGAAAATAGATAGAGAAAAAGGAAAAAGTTTTTTATTTGATGTTCCAAATCTCCTGATAAACCTTTTCATACCCCCGATCATGCGCAGCGCCGTCAACCACAATCACCGGTGCGGTATCTCCGACAAATTCTTTGATAAGTGCCGGCGGCATAACCTTGTCTTCGCTTCCGGCATAATGAATTTGCGGAAAAGCGGCAAATTGCCGGCGATAACTTTCCAGATTGAGAGATTCGGTCAAGGGCGGAAGATGATGATATTGCGTCCATGCCAAATGGTCTAAATTCCCGCCGATAGTCACAATTTTTTTGATGTGAAGCCCGGTTTTGGCAGCAGCTGCCAGTCCGGCAATCTGCGCGCCGCCCGAAAATCCGATAAGAATAACCTCGCGTCCGCCGGCAATCTCTTTAATCGCTTGGTATTCTGCATTGAGTACCTCCGGCGCAAAACGAGCCGTTGTCCAGTGCCGTTGTGAACAAATACCGCTTTTTATATATTGGCACGGACGCGCCAGATAAACCACATTGGGAAATGAATCGCCAAAGGCCAACTCTCTGACCAGCGTTCCTCGGGGTGTCGGATCCAGACTGGGCTGCCCGTGAGCATTAAAAGCATGGCCGTCGCCTTCAATATAAAACTTCACCGGTGCCCCGGCATCAGTCAGTTTTTGCCAGCTTGCCAGCTCAAAATCGCGGGTTTGAACGATTCTGTAATGATAAGAGTCGGGAATATTGACGGAACTGCAACCAATAAGCGGCAAAATAAGACAAGCCGGAGCAATAAACTTGTAAAAATTCAACAAAAAATTTCCCCTTTGTTACAGTTATGTTAATTATGCCGCCAAAAGGCCGTGATTTCCTTGAGAAGATTTTATAATCATTATAGAATAAAAGTAAAGAGGGGATAAACTCATCCGGAGCAAAACAATGTCAGAAGAAGTTCAAAATATTTCAGCCGGAGGCTACAGCCTGGTTTTTCATGGTGGCAGAAATATTCTGTTGTCGGGAGACGGCAGCAGTTATGAACTGACATTGGCGGAAGTTCAGGCAATCAAAGACGTGCGGGCCGAAGACTTTGAAAATATCTCGGCAGCTTATAACCGGTCTTTGTCAGAGCTGAAAACCCGTAAAGAAATTTTGAGCCTTGCCGTATCCTCTTACAATTTTATTCAGCACAACGAAGCGGCGGTTAGAGAAGTTGATGCCGTCGTGCAAAACTTCGCCGCTTCGTTTTTCTCTTTTGTCCGCCGCAATCCGAAAAAGGCCGGACATTATATTTCTTCGCTTGAAGACATGATCTTTGCAGCCACAAGGGGAGAAGCCCTGAAAAAAGGCAATGCTTTCGGAGCACTCGGCGGTTGGCAGAAATTTGTCAGATGTTTTAGAAAAAATGTTGACGAGGATAATATCAAAAAACAGGCCAAGATTTTCTGGCGTAATATTTCGCTCAATCAGGAACTCTACAGCGATTATATTTGCGGCGGCGGAGTGTCTTTTGAAGGTGTTGTTGCAGCTTCGGCCGCCAACTGCCGCCAGAAGCAGGATGTTCTCCGGATACAGAAGGAAAGCATGGAAACTGCCCGCAAACAAAAAGACGCGGCTCAGAAACAGGCCGGAATTCTGGCCTTGCAAAATCTTCTGGCCGGTCGTTTGTATGCTGCTCGAAAACCTGCCGCAGCCGCACCTGCCGCTAATGTAATTGATTTTCCCAAGGCCGTACAGGAAATCAGAAGAATTGTCCGAATTGAAGATTTGGTCTTTATGAATGCATAATTCAAAAAAAATATAACCGGCGGCCATTTAACTAAAAGGCCGCTTTTTTATGCTTTCTATCTTGAATTTTGGAAAAAAAGGTTGATTTTCTCTGTAATTCCGATATACCTTAATGTCAGTTAATTTCTCAAAACAATAATCAATAAAAGGTGATATTTAAAATGAGCGATGAAGTAAGCATTCACAGACAGGGGCGCCTTAATAAGCTGAATACCCTGTTGGAAATGGGCTATAATCCGTATCCGTACAAGTTTTCTCCCAATGCTTTTGCCAAAGATTTGCAGGAGAAATATAAAGATTTGGAAAACGGCGCCCATACGGAAGACCGTGTGACAATCGCCGGCCGTGCCATGGCTGTCCGTAACGATGGCATGTTTATTGACGTCAAAGACAAAACCGGCACCATTCAGGCCTTTTGCCACAAATGCAATCTGGATGAAGCTAATCTGAAACTGCTCAAATGTCTGGATATCGGAGATATGGTCGGCATTACCGGCTTTATCCGCCGTACCCCGCGCGGAGAGCTTTCCGTTGCTGCCGAAAAGTTTGATATTATTGCCAAGGCTTTAGAACCGCTGCCGGAAAAATTCCACGGCATGACAGACGTTGAGGCGCGTTATCGTCAGCGTTATGTCGATATGGTGATTAACGATGAGGCCAAAGAAGTGCTGATTACGCGCTGCAAAATCATTTCCGCCGTCCGTGAATTTTTCAGCAATAACGGGTTTTTGGAAGTTGAAACACCGACACTGCACCCGATTATGGGCGGTGCTTCGGCCAAACCTTTTGTCACGCACTACAATGCTCTGGATAATGACTTTTATCTGCGTGTTGCACCGGAACTTTATCTGAAAAAACTCATTGTCGGCGGCATGGACCGCGTTTTTGAAATCGGCAAAAACTTCCGTAATGAAGGAATTGATAAAAACCATAATCCGGAATTTACGGCTCTGGAAGCCTATATGGCCTATGGCGATTATCACGACGGTGCCGAGCTGGTATCGGGTGTTGTCCGCCATGTTGCCAGAAAAGTTTTTGGCAAGGAAGAATTTCAGGTCGGAGAACATATGATTGACGTGTCCAAACCTTTTGAAAAAATCTCAATGATTGATTTAATCAAGCGCGAATGCGGGATTAACCTTTTGGATGCCAAGACGCTTGACGAAGCCAAAGCCATGGCCAAACAGGCGGGAGTGGATGCCGGTGACTGCGATTGCTGGGGTAAAGTTGTTGTTGCCGTCTTTGATGAAAAGGTCGAGCATAAGCTGATCCAGCCGATACACGTTATGGATATGCCGCGCGATGTTTCTCCGCTGGCCAAAACCCATCGGTCTGAACCGCGGCTGGTTGAGCACTTTGATACTTATATGGCCGGTATGGAAATCGGCTGTGCCTATTCCGAGTTGTCAAATCCGCTGGAGCAGAGAGAACGTTTCGAGGCTCAGGTAAAAGCCCGTGAAAACGGCGATGATGAAGCCCAGATGATGGATGAAAGCTTCCTTGACGCTCTGGATCACGGCTTTGTCCCGACAACCGGACTGGGAATGGGTATGGACCGTCTGGCTAAAATAATGACCAACTCGGCTACTTTGCGCGATGTCATTTTGTTCCCGACATTGCGGCCCCGAAAATAAATTGAGTGCAAAAAATCCCGAATTTTTTCGGGATTTTTTTTGCTGTAAAACGTTATATGTTTTTTTCTGTAAAACTTTAAGAAGCTCGTTGCTTTCTTCTTATAAATTGTGTAAGTTACAATTGTAAATTGAGTAGAAAAATACAGCGTAATGATAAGTAAAAAAGAAATTCAAAAATTGGAGGGTGTCCTTTATCTTCATGCTTTGTCAAAAAGTAATTCCAAGCGGGAAGTTGCAGATAAGCTGGGCATATCGGTCGATACCTTAAATAAATACATCTCCGATTTGGAAAGCGAGTTAAAAACTATTTTCTTTACCAGTACCGGTCGCGGCACTACCGTCACGCCGGAAGGCGAACGCTTGCTGAAAATGTCGGAACAAATCATCAAGTTGGTAAAAAGTCTCAGTATTTTTGAAGATATGGCTAATAATTGCAAGGGAACGGTCAGGTTGTCAATGCCGGATACCATTGCCTGTTATCTGGGGACGGCCAATATGGTTGATTTTTATCGGCAATTTCCGGATATCAATGTTGAGACCCAAATTCAAAACAAACTTCCCGATATGTATAATCTGGAGGCCGATATTGCGTTGTCTTTCGAACCGCCGTGGGAAGAAGATTTGGTTTTGGTCGCAGCCAAAGATGTCCCCTGTGCCCTTTATGCGTCAGAAAGTTATATAGAAAAATACGGAATGCCGAAGGACTATAATGATCTGGTAGAAAATCACCGGATATGCAACAAAGATGACAGCGAATATTACATCCCCGGTTGGCGTGATGTTTTAGAAGCGGCTCCGCATGTGGTTTGTCGTAACAATTCGGTTTTTTCCTTTCGGGCGGCCGTAGAAAACGGTATAGGTATTGGTGTTTGTTTTAAATATTTTGGTGAAACAAATTTGGTAAAGATCAAGACGATACATAATTTTGACACGCATTTTAAAATATTTTTGGTTGCGCATAAAGATACCAAAGACGTTCCGAGAATTCGCGCTATGTTGGAATATTTAAAAAATTTGTTCCAAAATATTCATGAAGATTATTAGAAAACGAAACGGTCTTACTAATATAATTTTGTTAATATAATATAAAAAACTGTTATAATTTTTTATAGAAAAACAGAAAGCATATAATATATTGTGTAAAATTGTATTTTTTACATAAAGAACCACCCAAAGTTTAAAATTTTGTTGATTTTAAAAATTTTTTACATTATGGTTAATTTGTCTATATTATTGTACAAATTTAAAGAATTTAATCATCATATTTAATCATTAACTGAGAGTGGAGAATGTTTAGCAAAAAAGAAATGGCTACTTTTAATGCCTTGTACTATCTTTATGCAATTTCACAAAGCAATTCAAAAAGAGAAGTCGCTGATTTATTGGGCACTTCCGTTGACACTATCAATAAATACATATCAGATATAGAAAGCGTTCTCAAAGTTACTCTTTTGAGCAGTAACGGCAGAGGGACGGCTCTCACGCCGGAGGGAATGCATTACGCCAAAATCGCGGAAAGCATAGTTTTGGCATTGCGCAAGATGAGCAATACCGGGAATTATCTAAGCCTGGCTAACCGTCCATTGAAAATTTCTATGCCGGATATGATTTCCTGCGACTTTGGAGAAAATAATATCAATACTTTTATCAAGGCCAATCCTGATGTTAATATAGTAACTGAAATAGAAAACCGTCCGGATGTCAAGGCCGATATTTGTCTTTCGTTATATCCTTTAAAGGACGGCAGTTGGGCGAAAATTGCGGAAAAGAATATTCCCTGCGGATTGTACGCTTCTGAAAACTACCTGAAAAATCATGGCATGCCGAAAGATTATGATGATCTGATAAAAAGCCATCGCATCTGTAACAAAAATTCCAGTGAATATTATATTCCGGGTTGGGGAGAGGTTTTGAGGACTTCTCCCTTCATTGTATTACGGAATGATTCCATCTTTTCTCATTATTCGGCAATCAAAAGCGGTGTCGGAATAGGGATATGTTCCCGTGATTACGGAGGACGCCACCTCGTCAGAATAAACACGGTTCCCAATTTTGATACCACCTACAAAATATACTTAAACGTCCGCAAAGATGTTTTGACAACCCCGCAGCTTAAAGCCTTTCTCGAATTTTCGAAAGGCTTTTTTAACGGCCAAAATTCACTGCGGTATTCCGAGCTGGTCAAAAAGAAAATGTTGCGGTAAAGAGCAGAGCGCCATCCTTGTGGGTAATTATTTTTTTATTGGAAAAGAAAAGACTTTAAGGCACAATAAGGCATAAACGATGTTATCTGTAAGGAGAAAAAAATGGAACTGGAGCTTTGGCAGTCTCTTTCAATTGCCGGACTGGCGCTGTTGATTGTAGAAATCCTGACGCCGACCATGTTTTTTATAAATCTGGCGCTGGCCTGTTTTGTAACGGCCGGCGTCTCTGTTTATTTTGACAGTTTGAATATTCTTGTTCCTGTCTGGGTAGCTTCATCGGCCGTGTTCTTGTGGCTGTTGAAGCCTCTGCAAAACCGCAATAAGGTCAGCGCCGGTACGGGCATGGACAAGTATGTCGGCCAAAAAGCCCGCGTGATAGAGACAATAGACGATGACGGCGGCGTAATTTCTATTTTTGATGAACGCTGGAACGCCCGCAGTGAAAACGGCGAAAAATTTGCCGTGGGAAGCAAAGTGTATATCACGCGCAATGAAAATTTAACCATGTTTGTAAGAAAGGAAAAGTAAAATGTTGTGGTGGGTATTGGTAGCGCTGGTTGTTATATATGTTCTGAAAGGCATAATCATCATTCAGCAGGCAGAGGCCGTTATCGTTGAGCGCCTCGGAAAATTTGAAAAAGAATTGTCTCCGGGATTGAATTTTATTTTCCCGATTCTGGAAGCGCCGCGGGCAATCGCTTGGAAAATAACCCAGAAACTGCCGAATGGCGAGAGCTACTCTTATATTAAAGACCGGATAAAAATAGATTTGCGCGAGTCTGTATATGATTTTCCGCGTCAGAACGTTATTACAAAAGACAACGTAACCATCAGTATCAATGCTTTGCTCTATTTTCAGATTGTAAATGCCAAAAGTGCTGTTTATGAGATTCAGAATCTGCCGGAAGCCATTGAAAAACTGACGCAGACAACCCTGCGTAACCTTGTCGGAGCAATTGATCTGGACGAGACTTTGGTTTCTCGGGATAAAATCAATCATGAGCTGCGGGCTATTTTGGACGAAGCCACCAATAAGTGGGGCGTTAAAGTCAACCGAGTCGAGTTGCAAGACATTATCCCGCCGGCAGATATCCAGCAGGCTATGGAAAAACAGATGAAGGCTGAACGTGAACGCCGCGCTGCCATTTTGGAAGCCGAGGGTTTGAAGAAGTCTGCAATCTTGAAAGCCGAAGGGCAGAAAGAAGCCGAAATTAACCGTGCCGAAGGTGAAAAACAATCAGCCATTCTGCGGGCGGAAGGAACTGCGGAGGCTCGGGTTAAGAACGCCAATGCCGAGGCAGAAGCCATTCGTGCCGTCAGTGAGGCCATCGCGGCAAAAGGTCAGCCGGATAAATACCTGATTGCCATGAAATATTTGGAAACGCTGAAATCCATTACCGAAGGCGAAAACAATAAGGTTGTTTATATGCCTTATGAGGCCACCGGCATTTTAAGTTCAATTGACGGGATTAAACAAATGCTGGACAGCAGTGGCGAAAAAGCGCCAAAGAAAACTGCATAAAAATAAGGCCTTCGCCAGAAGGCCTTTTTTAATTTTTTCCATAAACGCTATTAAAAAATGCCTCTCTGATAAGTCGGCAGCTTAATCGTTTCAAAGTCAATGACTTCGCTGCCCATCACCAGCGGCGACATGCTGATATGAAGATTCTGCCGGTAAATCTGATTGTCAAAATCAAATTTCAGATAAGTAATTCCTTCATACCATGCGGTTTCGGTAACTTCGCTTAACTTGTCAGTTTTTTTCAGCTTGTCTTTTTTCAATACTCCCGGAATACAAACATAAGTATCGGTATAATTTTTCAGCGCAAGCGGCTTGCAAGACATAAAATGCTTTTCCTGATCATAAACGATGGTAAAACGGCCGTCTTTGTTCTCTTCATCCGGATTGATTTTAATGATGTTGATATTTCCTGAAAAAATGTCTTGTCCGCTTTTTTTCTGAGCAGGATGCCAAGTGCCGTATATGTTGTTGCTAGCCTGATAATAACAATAAATGCCGGTAGCCATGCCGGTAACCATAACCGTTGCGGCGGCAGAGATAAACAAAGTAGACTTTTTCATAATTTTTTCCTGACGTTAATTTCCGATAAGTTGTATCTTGCCAAATTCTGATATTATAATCAAGCTAATTTTTCTACTCGGCCGGTATTGAATTGTGCAGAGGCGAAACAGAACCGCGGTCGGAAAGATGAAAGCGGTTTCCCAGCCATTTGACGTGATCTTGCCGGTATTTGTTTTTCAGCTTTCTGATGGTCAGCCAATATCCCGTATCAACAACCAAAGCCGCGCCGACCCAGGCAATCGGGCTGGCATAACAAATACCGATATAACCGAACTGTTTGGCCAGAAAAATTGCCGCCAACGACCGCATAAGCAATTCGACAATACTTGCCAGCAACGGAATTTGGGCGCGTCCCATGCCTTGCAGAGCATTGCGGAAAATAAAAATCTGCCCTAGAAAAAAGTAAAATAAGGTGGAGATATTCAGATAATCTTTTGCAGTGTTAATAATGTTCCGGTTCTCTTCGTCAAGAAAAATCTGAATCATGTTTTCTCCGCCAAACCGGACAACCAAAGCAATAAAAACGCTGAAACCCAAAGAAATCAGAGAGCAGACAAAGACACCGCGCCGAATGCGGGAAACTTTGCCTGCGCCAAAATTCTGTGCCGTATAAGTCGCAACTGCCAGCCCTAAAGCAACCAGCGGCTGGGTTGCCAGCTGTTCTATCCGTAATGCCGATGTAAAAGCCGCAATGACTTCCGGTCCGAAAGAATTGCAAACGCTCTGGATAATCATTAGTCCCAAAGCAATAATTGAGAACTGCACGGACATTGGAACGGCAATGTTCAAATGCTTTTTAAAAGTAGCAAGATCAAATTTCCAGTCTCTGCGCGTCAAATGTAAAATCGGAAATTTTTTGCTGATATAAATAATGCATGCAACCACGGAAACAGAAATTGCGGCAATTGTTCCCAGTGCAGACCCAACGACGCCCAGCTTGAAAACATATATAAAAAGCAGGTTGAGCAGAATATTTAAAACCGAAGAAAAAATTAAAAAATACAAAGGCGTCCGGCTGTCTCCTAAAGCTCTCATAAAAAAAGAAAGCAGATTGTATCCGACAATCAGAACCAGTCCGCCGCATAACACACGGATAAAAAGAACCGCTTCCGGTAAAATTTCCTGAGGAACGTTCATGATCTGGAGAAGCTGCGTCATATAAAGTTGCATAACGATTGTCATCAGCAGACTCAGAACCATACTGGCGGCCAGACTGTGAACAACGGATTTTCTGACGCCCGCTTCATTCTTTGCACCGAATTCCTGTGCCGTGATAACTGTCAGACCGCCTGTAAATCCCAGCGTAATCAGCAGCAGAACAAAATAAACCGGAGCCGAAGCTCCAACGGCCGCCAGAGCATTTACACCGATAAGCCGCCCGACAATGATAATGTCGGAAATATTGTATAGCTGCTGAAAAATATTCCCGATTAACAGGGGAATGGCAAATTTTATAATAAGCTTTGTCGGATTGCCCGATGTCATGTCCTGAATCATGTCTGACCTCTTTTACAAACCAACAGAATGTATGACATCGCTGCGAAAATGTAAAGCACAAATAATAAAAATTCTATAAATATGGTGGAAAAACATTAAATTATAATTATATAGCAAACAGCAAAATTAAAAAAGGAGAAAATTATGGTTACTAAAGATATTGAAATTCGGAAAAGCACCGGTATTTGGCATTTGATTGCCGGTATACTTATGGCGCTGCTTGGTGTGTTTATCTGGTTAAATCCGGCTGCTACGCTGCTGGCTCTGGCTCTTTATATCGGTATTGTTTTTATTGTGGTCGGTGCCGGATATTTTGCCGCCTCATTTTCTTTCCGCTCCGGGTGGTATCTGCTGGTCGGTATTTTGGATATTCTGGTCGGTATTGTTTTTGTGAGCAATTTGGGGGTAAGCGCTGCCAGTCTGCCGATAATTTTTGCAATTTGGTGTCTGGCCGTTGGCGCAATTCAGGTAGCTTCGGCTTTTCAATTGCGTTCAGAGGGCTTCGCTTGGGGCTGGACTTTGGGCGTTGGGCTTTTGGGAATAGTATTCGGTTTTCTGATCTTGGCTTATCCGGCCTTGGGAGCATTGACCATAACCGCATTGATGGGCGCTTATGTTATGCTTTACGGCCTTGTCGAGGTTGCTGAATATTTCTATACCAAAAGGGTAATAGTGCAATAACTTGTCGTGCTTAAGAAAAAACGGCTCTGCTGAGCCGTTTTTTTATGGTGTTATTTCAATTTCGGTGCCATTGGGAACCATACGCCAAATTTCTTCAATTTCTTTGTCGGAAACGGCAATGCAACCGGCCGTCCAGTCCTTTTTCAGAAGCTTTTCTGCCCGAAATTTTGAAAGAACATTGGGCAGCCCGTGAATCATAATGTCACCGCCGGGCGAGACGCCGTGTTTTGCCGCATTGGCCTTGTCTTCAGCGTTTGGATAAGAAACATGCAAAGACAAATGATATGCGCTTTTCGGGTTTCTTCCGTTGATTTTATATTTTCCTTCCGGCGTTTTGCCGTCGCCTTCCTGTATTTTGTGTCCGACGGGGTTAGGACCAAGCCCGATGTGATAAGAACGCAATACTTCTCCGTTTTTCAGCAAATAAAGTTTTCGTTCGAATTTCTGCACCAAAATCTTATCAGCAGGTTCTTCCGGCAAAAACAAGCGCCCGATGGCCGGTGTTACCCAAAACGTCAATGCAGCCAACAACAAAGAAAAGACATTAATCCTGCTCATCCTCATCTTTGTCTTCTCTGATTTTGAGCTGGGTTTTAACACGGGTAATCCGCATGTTTTCTACATCCAAAACCTCATAAACGCAGTATTCGTCTTCTGCAATGTCGCCGGTTTTGGGTTCTCTGCCGAGCAAGCCGAAAACATAGCCGCCGATAGTGCTTTCCTCATGTTCGCATTCCGGCAGCTTCATGCATTCATATGCGTCTTCAATCAGAACCAGACCATCAAATTCGCAAGTCTTGTCATCAAGTTTTTTCACGGCTTCTTCTTTGGGAATGTCATGCTCATCCTGAATTTCGCCGACCAGTTCTTCCAAAATGTCTTCCATTGAAAGCATGCCTGCCGTTCCGCCGTATTCATCGACAACAATGGCAAGATGAATACGTTTTGTCATCATTTCATGTAAGATCTGGGAAATAGATTTGTTTTCCGGCACAAACAAAATGTCGCGGCAGATTTTTTCCTGAATATTCTTGTCATTTCCTTCGTCATAATGTTCCAGCAAATCGCGAATATGAACCATTCCGACAATATTGTCTTTGTCATGATTGCACAGCGGATAGCGGGTATGGCGGTTTTCTTTGACAAATTTAATCATCTCGTCAAAACTGCAGCCTTTGTAAAGGCACTTCATATCCTGCCGCGGAATCATAATCTCATGGGCGTAAATCTCGGAAAAGTAAATGGCGTTTTGAATAATCTCACCTTCGGTGTCATCAATAATACCGTCTTTTTGTGAGGCATCAATAATCAGCTTAATCTCTTCTTCGGAGTGGGCTTCGTCCGTCTCGTTTGTAATTTTTACGCCCATCAGACGCAAAATCAGCGCCGTTACATGGTCAAACACCCAGATAAAGGGAGAAAAAATCATGTTAAAACGATAAAGGGTGTTGGCAATGCGCAAGACATAGTTTTCTGTATGAATAATTGCCAGAGATTTCGGTACCAACTCGCCGAGAACAACGTGCAAAAGCGTAATCAGGGAGAAAGCAATACCAAAGCTCAGAGAATGCAGCAGAACTTTGTTGTCGGCAAAGAAGCCGCCGGCCAAATCTTCAATAAGGCGGGAAACCGCAGGCTCGCCGATCCAACCCAGACCAAGAGAAGCTAAAGTAATGCCAAGCTGAATGGCGCTGAGATAAGTGTTCAGGCGTTCTGTAATTTTTAAGGCTGTAACCGCGCGTTTATCGCCGGCATGAGCCAGCTCTTCAAGTTTTGTACGGCGGATTTTAACGATGGCAAATTCAGAAACAACGAAGAAAGCATTGGCAAAAACCAGAAAGAACACCAATGCGATATTAATAATATAAATATAAGCAGGACTCATAGCTGTTTTATTTTATGACCTCGATACTATTAAAGAAAGCCGCATTTTATCGTGTATTCAACTTGTTGTCAATGCCGCAGATGATAATGCCTGATAAAATCAGTCAATATCCGCGCCGATATCGCTGATCTGCCGTACAACTCTTTGCGGAAAAGGGATATTAATATTGTTTTCCTTAAATTTTTCAATGATTTTTTCCCTGATACGGTAAGAAATTCCGCCGCTTTTAAAAACGTCATTGGTAAAACAGTTGAGCTGAAAATCCAGACTGCTGTCGCCAAGATCCGTAAATTGCAGCGACGGCGCCGGATTTTTCAAAACCTCCGGATCATCGGCAGCAATTTGCAACAGCAGTTCTTTTACTTTTTTTAAATCGCTGTCATAATCAACGCCGATTTTTATTTCTACCCGAGCCATCTTTCCGCCAAATGTCTTGTTAACCAGACTTTTTGACAAGATTATGGAATTGGGGATTAAAACATTTGACTTGTTCCAAGTTTCAATTTCCGTTGCCCGCATGTTAATTTGCTTCACAATTCCCTCATAGCCGTCGATAATGACCCAGTCGCCGATTCTGATTGGCCGCTCAAACAAAATCGTAAAACCGGCTACCAGATTGCTGACGGTGTTCTGCAACCCCATACCTGCACCAAACGAAAGTGCACCTGCCATAATGGCAATGCTTTGAAAACTTCCGCCCATTACGGCCACGCTGACAACCAGAGAAAAAACAATGCCCAAAAAGCCTGTTGCCGAAATCAAGGAGTTTCTGGCGCCGGCAGACATGTCAATCTGGCTGAGTGTACCGGTAGCCATGCTTTCTTTGAGATTGCGGAACAGCCACAAAGAAATAAAAAATGTTAGAATGCCGAGCAGAATGGATGTTATGGAAATGTGCAGTCCGCCGATGTTAAAACCTTTTAAAAAAGCCTGAATCTGACTGAGGAGAATATCTACCGAGGCGCCCCAAACCCCCAGCAAAACCAAAATAGTTGCCAGAGCCAAAACCGGCGTAAGCAGCAGCCCGAACCAAAAATTGACCTTAACGCGGGTACGCGATTGCAGGCGCAGTATTTTTATTAAAAAGCGCCATTGCAAAAGCTGTCGGAAGAGCGCACGCAGCAGTTTTTGCAGAATATATGCAGCGGCAATGACCAGCACCGAGATAATAAAGCGGTTAATGACAAATTCAGAAAGCCGGATATAACCGAACAGAGAGGCGGCAAACGCGGCCAGCATAAAGAAAGAAATAGTCAGACTGATTTTTGAAGAGGTGCTGAGACCGGAAGTATCTTCATCGTGAACCTCCGCTCCGTCCTCAGTTTTGGTTGCAGGGTCGTCACTGTTGTTGTATAAAAATTTATAAGAAATAAAAATCACAAAAAAAGCCTTGACCGCATTGGCAAAAATTGTCAGCGAATACAGAATGTCCGTATCCGTATTAAGGTTGGCCGCCAGATTCTGAAAAAAGCTGACCAAACAAAAAGCCGCCGAGGTATATATCAGCGTAGAAGAAAGAGAAGACGCCGAATTGTCTTTGATTTCAAAAATTCGCCATTGCGGATAAGCCGGTACCAGAGCTGTTTTGATAAAAGCAACCGCAATAAAAAAATATAAAAGATAAAGCGCCGCCGTATCCGTCATAATCCCGAACGGCGTACCGGCAAACAGCTTGTTGTTGTTTATCCAGAACATAAAAGATCCGATTAATGCAGCCGGAATAATTCCGCGTGCTGTAAACATCCATGCCGCGGCTTTGACCTTTTGGCTGTAATTGGGATTAAGAACATCGTTGTTGTAGCCGTAACGCCTGCGGATAAAACGGCGGATATAGTTTGCCGCAAAATAGGCCGCCAGAATATAAACAAAGGCATAAATAAGGTTTGTGTTGGCTGATTTCTTTTCTTCGTCATTCAATTTTTGATACCATCCGGACGGCGTCTTGGCCATGTCCCATGTAAATGCGGCAAAATTGTATAAAGACAGGCCAAAGTCCTTGAGCTGAAAGATTGAACTCTGTTTGGTCAAAAGCTTGTCAAGGAGCTTTTTGTTTCTGAGCTTTACAATCATACCCTTGATGTCGCCGATTTTGTTCAGCGCCAGATTCCCCTGCGCAATTGCCGTCTTGTATTCGTCAGCCTGCTTGTTAAACTCAGACCGCTGGCCGGCAATCGCCTTGGGTTCGTTACCCTCTGACGGAGCAATGCCCAACGCGTCAAGCTTTTTCTGAAGCTTGGCCAAATCGGCGTTATTTTGCAAATTTGCCTGCGTAATCCGATTATAAAGTTCATCCAGTTCCGCCAGCATCGGAACGGTATCTTCCGGCGCTGTTTTGCTGCTGGTCAGTGTTTTTGTCATCTTGTCAAGCTGTTTGTTGACCGCTGTATAATTGGGCGGCGGCGTTGCAACGTCAGTTCCGGATGTTTGTGCCATAACGGAATTGATTGAAAAAACAAAAGATAAAATAAATAAACAGATTTTAAACATAAACCTTATACTCCCTCAGCAAGAGAATATAAGTGCGGTATCAGTCATATCAAGAGCAACTGTGATGAAAAATTTTTCTGAAATCTCTGTTGTTTGCTTGTGCCAGTTGAATTAATTTATTTTTCTGATTTTGTACCGCATAAGGAATTTCAAAGTGGTCATCCTTGTTTTCTAAAAACCATCTCGCAAAACCGTTGGCCGATAACGGTTGACCGGATTGTTGCTGTTCAAGATATTTCTTTTGTTGTAATGCTTTAAAATATTTTCGGAAAGGAGCATATTTTTTATCTCTGCATTTAGCTCTGTTAATAGCTTCGTCTCTTTTTTGTATAGAATATAAAATATCTGCTGCACTTTTGTTATTTTCTTCCCATTCTTTTCTGTTGAAATATAAAACAAGGCTTGCCCAGTTGAGAATTTGTTTCTTAAAAAGTGCAGAATTCAAGTTTTGGTCTTGTTTATAAAAAATGAAATCTAAAAGGCGTAAATCTTTGTTTGAAAAAGAACAGGACGCTTCTTGCAACAATTCACCGTCAACTTTGAAACTTTGTGCAATATTCAAAAGCGACAAGTCAAGAAAATCTAAGCGGCTGTTTTCGAGCTGTTCAATCTCTTCCACAGACATATGAACTTTTTCGGCAAGCAATCGGGAAGAAAGACCGAAATATTGGCGAAAAATTTTTATCCTGTTTTCATCACTTGCAATAATTTGATTGATAAGATCCAAAGGAAGCTGTTCCATAAAAGTTTCTTTCTCAAAAACCGGTTGCCGACAAAACATACAAGATATAGGAAAAAAATTTTATATTTGCAACAAGAGCCGATTTCAGCACTGATCGCAAATAATTTTTATCGGCATTTCCAGCCGTCCCATTTACCGTTACACTGCCGGCATTCGTCTTCTTTCAGCTTTTGTTTGTCTTGCGGACATTTATAGCTGATATAATCGTGTTTTTTGATATAACGCTTACCGTGGCAAAATTGTTCATTCAGCTCTTGTCCGAAACTCATGTCGACCGGCGTCTCTTCGTCACAAGGCCAACACATAAAGCGCCAATCCATTAACGGCCGGTCTTCAGGGCATTTGATAACGCTTTTCCTTTGGTGTAGCCAATCATAACGGATTGTCCGGTTAGGGCAGCGGTTCCGGCATTCTTCATCTTGCTCGCAATCATAAGAAATCCGCACGGCCTCTGTCGTTTCACAGCATTTGCACTCCCCGAAAATCCCCTCAAAAGAAGGCCCGTTACAATCTTTTTCAGAAACAATCGGATAAAAGATGTAGGGCGAAAATCCTTTTTCATTCAACTTGCAATAAACATACGGAGTATCAATAGAAACCACGCGGTTAGGACAATGCTTCAAACAATTCTCCGGCGTTCCGACTTCCAATGTCTGAGGTGTATAACAGTCAAAGCACTCACCCTTAACCCAAAAAACGCAGTTGTCTTCTGCCCGAACATCAAAAACGCCGAAACTAAGAATTATTCCGGCCAGTCCGAATATTTTATGTGTTACACACCCCATCTTTATCTCTCCCTATGACAATAAAAATACTATTAAACGCAATATTTCAAGTAATTACTGACCAAATGTAATAAGTAAAAAATTTACTTGCATTTTCCGTTTTCCCATTTACCGTTACACTGCCGGCATTCGTCTTCTTTCAGCTTTTGTTTGTCTTGCGGACATTTATAGCTGATGTAACCGAGACCTCCGAGATAGCGCTTTCCTTGGCAGAATTGTTCATTCAAATGCTGTCCGAAGCTCATGTTAATCGGTGTCTCTTCATCGCAAGACCAGCACATAAAACACCAATCCATCAACGGCCGGTTTTCCGGACATTTGATAACGCTGAAACTTGATGTTACTCCGTTATAACGGATTGTCCGGTTAGGGCAGCGGTTCCGGCATTTTTCATCTTGCTCACAGTTATAAGAAATCCATACAGGCATTCTCGTGTCACAAGAATAACATTCCCCCCTGCCATTTTCAAAATAATTTTCTTTCAGACAATTTTCTTTCGGAACTTCTGTGTCTTTATATTTGGAATAAGCATCCTTTATCCTTAAGTCACAATGGACGCGTTCATAGTTAAGAGAAACCACGCGGTTAGGGCAGTACTTCAGACAATTTTCCGGTGTTCCGACTTCTAAAGTCTCTGTCGTATAACAATCAAAGCACTTGCCATTAACCAAAAAAACACAATCATCTGCTGCCCGTGCTTCGACCAAATTTACGATTAATACCCAAGCCAGAACTCCCGCCGGTCTGAATATCTTTGTGATTGCATTTTTCATGTTGCGTCCTTGAATTAAAAATTGATTCTTTCAAAATATTCTATAATTATAAATAAATCATTTATTGGAAATTGACAATATAAATATTATTGAGAATAATAAAAACAGGAGATGAAAGATGAAAAGAAGTTTGTTGGCAATAGTATTTTTTCTATTGGTTACGGGGAATGTGGATGCAGCGGAAAAAGATATGCGATTAGTTGACGAATTAGGAAAAGACTATAATGAATGTGGAAAATTTTTTGCTCAGGAAAAACAAAAATGTCCGGAAAGCTGGAGTATGAAATGTTATGATTATTTAATTTCATTAAACCATAAAACACAAGATTGTTACGTTGAGACAGCTAAAAATATTTTTGCAAAATTTTATGGACAATCCGAAGAAAAAACAACAAAAAAAATGACGGAATACATTAAATTTATGTATGAACATTATTTGTTTATTTATGGCGATACAGACTTTTGCAAAAAAAATAATTGCGGCATATCACCATGTTTGTATAGTGAATATGCCACAACTCAGGCTGTAGAAGACTATGTTTTTAAAGCGCTGAAATCTATAGAAAACCGTTAATAGTATCTCAACGGCATTTTCCGTTTTTCCATTTACCGTTACACTGTCGGCATTCGTCTTCTTTCAGCTTTTGTTTGTCTTGCGGACATTTATAGCTGATGTAACCGAGACCTCCGAGATAGCGCTTTCCTTGGCAGAATTGTTCATTCAAATGCTGTCCGAAGCTCATGTTAATCGGTGTCTCTTCATCGCAAGACCAACACATAAGGCGCCAATCCATCAACGGCCGGTTTTCCGGACATTTGATAACGCTGTATCTTGATGTTACTCCGTTATAACGAATTGTCCGGTTTGGGCAGCGGTTACGACATTCTTTATCTTGCTCGCATTCATAAGAAATCCGGACGACAGCTGTCGTATTACAAGGATAATATTCCCCACGGTCATCTTCAAAATAATTCTCTTTCAGATAATTATCTTTCGGAACTTCTGCATTTTGATATTTATTCTTGGAATGATTATTTTTTATCCTTAAATTACAGCTGATGTATTCTTGGTCTAGAGAAACCACGCGGTTAGGGCAGTGCTTCAGACAATTCTCCGGTGTCCCGACTCCTAAAGTCTCTGTCGTATAACAGTCAAAGCACAAGCCCCTGACCCAAAAAACGCAATCATCTGCAGCCCGAGCTTCAAAAGCGCCAAAACAAAAAAGAATGCCGCCAAGACAGGTAATCGTCCGTATCATATAATCCATTTTATTTTTTCCCCTTAGTAAAAGCGTCTGTATTAATTTTGGGATAAAAGTTTTTCATTGTATCAATATTACGTTCTATGCCGGAACCATTGCGCCAAGATTCTTTAGCCGCTTGTTCCCAATTATTATTATGAATGGCAGCTCTCATATTTTTATATTTTGAAAACTTGCTTTGCCCCAAAGCATAGCTCATATCCATCAACGCTTTTTGTTGCCCTTCTGTATACTCCCTGAAATTCGGATATTGTTTTATTACAACATTGTAGGCATCTTTGTATTTTTCTCTCATTATATGATCATTTTCTTCCGGTGCAATACGAATATTAGATTTATCTTCATAATAAGAAGCTGAAAAGTTGGGGTGATGGCTTCTTTTCAATCTTGCATCTTCATAAGCATATTCCTGCGGGGTGAGCAGTTTTCCCGTTTGAGCATGATAAGTTTTAACGCCCCTTGTCTGATCGAGATTAATGCCGCAGCCGATAGTCGTATTGGGTCTTTCCGCCGAGTCAAGATAAGCATAGGGGCGCATTCCGCCTTCATTTTTACAAATATCCTCTTTGTCTCTGTTAAAATAATATAAATATTCTTCTTGTTCATTAGTAGGAATTGAACCTTTGTAATCTGAATTCTGGTAGGTATTATTCAGCCTGTTTTGCTGTTCTTGCAGTTTCTTTTTGCGTTCGGCGATTTTTGCGCTTCTTTGTGCCGGCGACAGTCCGATTTCCAACGATACGCCGCCATATGCTTCTTCTTCCGGTACGCCGCCGTAAGCAGCATAGCTGGGAACGGCTTGTGATCTGTATGTCATTTTTCTTTCCTTTCTAAAAATTAATAAAACTTTGTAGACAAAGAAAATATACGGAGAGAAAAAGAGAACATCAATCAGCCATAGATGGCAAAAAAGAGCTTTTACATTCAAAAGCTTTTTTGGGGCTTCATGGCCGCGTTTTTGAAAAACTCGCAAAAAAGACAGCCTGAAAATGCTTTTCAGGCTGTCCGTAAGGAGGTCCAAATATGAGTTTTCTAAATGCTAAAATTTATATTTAGCACTCAGAATTCCGGTATGATCATTGAAATCATCACGGAATTTGCCTTCGTAACCGGCAGAAACGTCCCATTTGTCGTTCAGTTCTGCGGTCAGTCCGGCGCCGGCTTCAATGCCAAAACGGTCAAGCTGCTCGCCGTTAATCCGGTAAGAAGCGCTGCCGATATTGACAATCGCGTCGTTTTCGCCGTCCATCAGGTCATAAGTCATGGCCAGACGGGCTTCCGGACGCAGCTTCATGCCGTTTTCAAGCGTAAAGTCTTTGCTTGCTTTAACACCGGCAATACCGGTCAGGATGTCCTGATTTTCGCTGCTGATTCTCTGACCAGCAGAGTCTCTGTAGGAATCCTGCTTGATATGGGCATAACGCAAACCGGCTTCCGGCGTCAGGGTATAACCGCTGACATTAAAGTCATAACCGGTCATGGCCTGCAGGCCGTAGGTCTCAACATCATAGCTGCCTTTGATTTTGCCGACGGCAGTATGCTTGCTTTCGTCATAATCGGACATGCCGTAAGAAGCAATCGCGTTAACATACCAGTCAGACGGTTTGTACTCTCCGTAAAGCATAAAGGTATGAGAGTCAACATCCGTATCACGGTGATGTCCGTCAACGCTGGTATCGCCGTAAGCATAAGCAACACCGGCCTTGACATTTTCGGCTACTTCTTTGTGGAAACCCATGGCAACGCCGGTTGTTTCAACATCAAAGCCTTTGGCTTTTGACGTGTCGTCAAGTTCGCTCTTGTTAAACAGAGTGCGAACCCAGGCGGCCGCCTTGTCAAACATACTGTCGCCGGAAGATTTTCCCTGTGCGGCAGAAGCCACATGGCCGCCGCTCAGCTGAGAAGATACCGCGCCGTAAGCCTGATTCATAATACCGGTCTCAACGGTCTGAACAACCGGAGCGGCAGACGGAGCAACGTCTTCGGCCAATTGTGCGGCCGAAGCGGCATCGCCTTTTTGCATGCTGGTATTAATAAAGTCATGAACGGCTTTGCCTTGTCCGCTCAGACCGTCAACCAGAGCAAATGCGCCGATTGTACCGGCAGCGTTGGCAGAAGCGCCTGCATTGACGGCATTGGCCGCAACGCCGGCAGCGTCTTCTTTAACGGCTGTAATTTCACCGGTTTTACCGTCAACTGACAAGTCATAAATAAAGTTGTCGGCCAGCGTCAGCTTCTTGTCTTTTTCCTGGGCTTCGTCAGTCAGAGCTTCGGAAATTTTACCAAGGTCAAGTTTGGCTTCTTTGCTCAGGTCGGCATCATCGCTGATAACAACCTGCAGGTTAGAGTTGCCGGCAACCTTCAAAGAAGAATCTTCACCGTTGATATTGCCGTTTACAATACTGTTTTCGCCGGCGGCAATTGTCAAAGACAAAGTTGACCCTTCGTTCATGGTAACGTTGCTGTTATAAGAATTGGTACCGACGTCAAGCGTACCGCCGTTGTTAACGTTTGTGTTTGCAACGGCATATCCGGTTCCTTTTTCAGCACCGTCAGCCAGTTTCAATATACCGTCAACATTCATGTTGCTTGCTGTCAGCAAAGCAGGCTCTTCTTCAGCCTGATCAAGCGTAAAGGTATTGCCGGAAGCAATATTCATGTCTGTTACGTTTGCCTTTCCGCCCAGCAATTCAGAAGCGGAAGTATCGGTTTTGATGTTCAGTTCATCCAAACTGTCGATTTGTTGGATATAAGCATCAGCAGAGGTAACATTGATAATGCCGCCTTTGGCCGCTTCTTCTTGCTCCTCATCACCATTAAACGTGACTGCGACTTCGGCATTTTTAACAATACCTTCAATCCGCCCGGCCAAATCGATTGTCGTATCGTTTAATGCAAAGTCAGAACCGTTGGTTGACTTCATCATACCGTCTTTGGCAACGTTAACATAGCTGTTGGTAAGAGTCATAGAATGCTTGTCGTCCTCTTGGGTACCGTCTCCGGTTGCGCCTTGGACTAACATGCCGCCTGCGCCGATGGTGATATCTGCGTTAGAGATATTGCTTTCGCCATAACCCAGAATATAAGCGTTATTGCGCCAATTTTCTTTTTGGGAGCCTTCACGGCCGGCTTCGGGATTATTACCGCTGATGTTGATGGCAGTTTTGTTTTCTTCGTCGCCGATTGTCAGATTGACTGCGTCAATGGTCGAACCGTTGGTCAAAGTAATATTTTGGGCATTAGTAATATTAACAGTGCCTTCGTCATCGGTTGTTGCAGCAACAATACGGGCGTTGTTGTCAAGTTTGATATTGCCTTGAATATCAATTGTGCTCTCGCCTTCAGCCAAGGTCTTGTTTCCAAGATAACCGCCGTCAGATTCGTATCCGCCTTTAATTTCATATTTACCGGCGCTCATATTGCCGTTGTTTGCCAGCTTGATGTTTTTTTCGGTGGAAACTGTGCCGTTATTGGTAATATTTCCGCCCTCGGCAATAATAACCGTACCGGCTTTTTCGGTATCCGGACCGGTTAATGTGCCGTATTCAGGTTTTTCCGGATCATCTTGACGGAGCATGTCGCCGGCAAAATCCAGCACGGCGTCCGCGGCAACATTAATTGCACCGCTGATGTTGGTAAGAACGGAAGCGATATAGTTGGTATTTCCATTAGCATTAACCTCGCCGCTGATGTCAACGGAACTGTGGTTGGAGCCGTCCTTGTTTGATGCGGCACGAATAATACCATCTTGCATGTTGACGGAACCTTCAATATTAACGCTGCGGTTATTATGATCAGTATCATAAGCGCTGACAATATGTCCGCCATTATTCAATGATACTGCTGAAGTTTTATCAATATTTGTCGCAGTATCACCGCTGATAAAGTTCCCTTTGCCGGAAACGGTAATATGACTGCCATTGGTAATGTTTAGTTCTTTAGCTTGAATATAAGCAGAACCAGATGCAGAATTTTGTACCTCAGCTGTCAAACCTTCAGTCGTAACGGTATCAACCCAGTTCTGATGAGCATCCTCGGATTCGGCATACTGTTGCAGAGTTTGCTCTGACTGAGCGCCGTTAATTAATAATTTGCCGTCTTCGGCCAAAGCATTAGACGCGGCAAATGCGGCTGCCACCAATGCTGTTGAAAATAAAAGTTTGTTTCTCATATGATCTAACTTTCCTTTTTTGTAATGTATAAACAAAAAACCACCCTTTTTATAAAGGTGGCCGGAGAGTTCGTAAATCATACAACATTAAATGATTCTCTTAGCCTTTAAAGTCGTTAAACTTCTGAACATACGCCAAAAGCTCCCCGACCATATCACTATGAATCGGGGATATATTCATTGTTATCTGCATTTAACAGCTAACAATTTGACGATGTTATATCCTAACACCGAATGTTGTAAGAGCTTACGACAGCTCCGTACCACTTGGGTACTGAATACAAATCTCTTTGTATCTGGCAACATCTTATACAGATATTTGACAAGATGCAATTAAAAAATATCAGAAAAATCAAAACTTCTGCTTAATGACAATAAAACTTTGATTTCCCGATTGTGAATAATCTCGGCCATATAAAAAAACCGGCAGAATTTCTGCCGGTTCATAAATAAGCGGATTTCAAAAATTATCGGGCATAACCGAGGTCCTTAAGCCAGCCGGAAATCCCGAAAGTCCGGCTGCCGTATCCGACCCAGCCGTCAGCGTTGACCTTGCAGCCTTTGCATTGTGCCGTCATGTCTTTGACGGTGTTTTGAACCCCGCCGCCGCCGTGTGTAATGAACGGAACAACCGTTTTTCCGGACAAGTCATAGGTCTCAAGAAAAGAGCTGACTTGCGGCGTAATCGTTCCCCACCAGTTCGGTGATCCGAGGAATATTACATCATATTGAGAAATGTCGGCAACCTTGGTCAGCAGTTTCGGACGGTAGTTGTCGGCAATTTCTTTTTTGGCCTGAACGGTCATCGGACGGTATTCCTCGGGATAAGTCCCCTCCGCCTTAATTTCAAAAAGCTCGCCGCCGGTTTTTTCTTTAATTGCCTCGGCCACTTCTTTGGTGTTGCCGCTGTAAGAATAATAAGCAATCAGAATTTTCGGACTCTCCGTTGTCATGTTTTTCTTCTCCTGCGTTGCCTGAGCGCACGCGGTATAGGCAACGGCCGTCAGAACGGTTGCAATAACGGCGCCCAGTAAAATAAGTTTGTTCATCTGTTTTCTCCTCAAGCTTCAAATGTTTTGGCCACTTCCTGCAGCCATTTGGTGATTTCGATATGCTGCGGGCAATGTCTCTCGCACAATTTGCATTTAATGCAGTCCGAGGCTTTGCCGTGTGTCTTAATCAGATTGTTGTAATAAACCTGTTGCGCGGTAAAAGGCTTGTCAATCTCCTGTTTTTCCGCATTATACAAGGCAAAATAACTCGGAATGGCAATTTTTTTCGGACACCACTCCGTGCAGTAGTTGCAGGCGGTACAGGGAATGGCAATTGAGGCATGCAACGCTTTGACGGCCTCTTCGATAACCTTTTTCTCTTTGGCCTCAAGCGGTTTGAAGTTTTGCATATAAGTCGTATTGTCTTCCAGCTGTGCCATGTCCGACATGCCGCTCAAAACCATCATCACGCCGTCCAAACTGGCGGCATAGCGCACCGCCCACGAAGCCGCTGACATCTCAGGTTCCGCATCCTTAAATATTTTTTCAACCGCCGGCGGCAGCTTGGCCAGCGTTCCGCCTTTGACCGGCTCCATCACAATTACCGGCTTTTTGTATTTCTGGGCGATTTCATAACATTTTCTGGCCTGAATGCTGGCATTGTCCCAGTCAATATAGTTAATCTGCAATTGAACAAATTCAACTTCCGGATTCTCTTTCAAAACTTCTTCCAAGAGCTCCGGCGTGTCATGAAAAGAAAAACCGATATGCTTGATTTTTCCTTCTTTCTTTTTGTCGGCAATAAATTTGAAACTGCCATATTTGCGGGCATTGCCGATTGTGTTGGCATTGACGTTGTGCACCAGATAATAGTCAAAATACTCCAGTCCGGTTTTTTCGAGCTGCTTGTTAAAAATTTCTTCCTGATCGCTTTGTTTTTTCAAATATCCGACCGGCAGCTTGCTGGCAACGGTAAATTTGTTGCGCGGATGGCGTTTGACCAGAGATTCGCGCAAGGCAACCTCGCTCTCGTATCCCATATACATCCACGCCGTATCAAAATATGTAAAGCCGCGTTCCAGAAAAGTGTCGACCATTTTGTTCAAAACGGCATAATCGATAGAGGTTTGGTTATTCGGGTCTTTGAGCGGCAGCCGCATAAAGCCGAACCCGAGCTTGTTGGACGGATTAACCGCGGCCCTGACTTCGTCCGAAACGGCAATCTCTTCCGCCAGCGTAAGCTTGGGCAGCGCAGAAAGAGCAAAAAGCGCCAGAGAACTCATCAAAAATTCACGTCTGTTCATCAAAATTTCCTCCGCAAAATTATCAGATATTCGTAGTATATTTTTTAGAGCATACTCTAAGTCAAGCACTTTTTTTATAAAAATTCAAAAATCTGTACTGGAAAAATTTTTGCCGTTGAATTAAAAAATAATCAGGAGAACATAATGAAAAGGCGCGAATTTATATTAAATTCCGTATGGGCGGCCGGCGGCTTGGCACTGCTGAACGCCTGCAAAGAAAATCAACCGCTCTCAACCGTCAGCAAAGGAGAACACCCGATGAAAGTATTAATGATAAACGGCAGCTGCAATGAACACGGCTGCACCTACACCGCCTTGAATGAAGTTGCCGGAAGCCTGAATGCCGAAGGAATAGAAACCGAAATTGTCCAACTCGGAAAATACGCTTATCGGGATTGTATCGGCTGCGGCGCCTGCCGGAAGAATATGAACAGTCGTTGTATCTTTAATGATGACATAATCAACGCTATTATTGAAAAAGCCGAACATTCGGACGGATTCGTTTTTGGGTCGCCGGTTTATTACGCTCATCCCAGCGGCCGCTTGCTTTCCGTGCTGAACCGCGCATTTTACGCCGGCGGCAACGCCTTTGCATTCAAGCCGGGAGCCGCTGTTGTTTCTGCCCGCCGCGCCGGAACTGCGGGCTCGATTGATGTGATTAATAAGTATTTTACAATCAATAAAATGCCGGTCGTTTCTTCCACCTATTGGAATATGGTGCACGGCAATAAGCCGGAAGACGTCTTGCAGGATGAAGAAGGGCTGCAAACCATGCGCAATCTCGGCAAAAACATGGCTTGGCTGCTCAAAAGCATGGAAGCGGCAAAGAAAAACGGCATAGCTTTGCCGGATAACGAAGCCGGAGCCAGAACCAACTTTATTCGCTAGGCTTTTTTATCCGCCTTGCAAAATATAATCCGCCTTCAAAAAGGCCGTAAGTCGGAAGCGTCAGCATCAGCTGGCTGACGATGTCCGGCGGCGTAAGAATGCCGGAAATAATCAATATGGCTACAAAAATATAACGGCGCTTGCTTTTAACCGCATCATAAGAGGCGATTCCCGAGCGGATGAGGGAATAAGTCACCAGCGGAAACTGAAACATAATGCCAAAGGCCACGGCCAGCCATAACGAAAGCCCGATAACGTTGGAAATGCCGAATACGGCTTTAATGTCCTCAGTCGCAAAGCTGACGCCAAACTTGATAATCATGGGCAGAATGAGAAAAGTGCAGAAAACCACGCCGATGCAAAACAAAAGGCTGGACGTCAGAACGGCGGAACGGATAAAACGCCGTTCGTTGTCATAAAGCGCCGGCAAAACAAAATTCCAAATTTGTCTGGCAAGATACGGAAAACAAACTGCCAGATCCAAAACGACGGCCAGTTTGATTTGCAGAATAAAAACCTCGGCCGGAGAAAAAAAGTTCAGCGTTACCGGCGCATCGGCAATAATCGTCCTGATCAGCCAATCCAGAAAGTACGGCGCAATCAGAAACATCAGCGGCAAAACAAGTGCGATGGCCGTCAGACAACGGATAAGCATCAATCGCAGCGCTTCCAGATGCGCAATCAGATTCTCGTCTTTATCTTCCTGAACAGCCATTATTTTTCAGATTTTTTTTCTTCTTCGGCGGCGGCTTTTTCCACGCTGTCTTTCAGTTCCTTCGCCTCATTTTGCAGAGCTTCTTTGGCCTTTTTATATTCATATTGGGCTTTGCCGAGGGCCTTAGCCAGCTCTGGAATGCGCTTCCCGCCGAATAAAACCAGCACCACAACCAGAATAAGTACAATTTCCGTAACACCTAAAGACATTTTCTTCTCCTTAAAAAATTATAAAACCTGTTGTTCCTGCACCGCAAAAATGCTGATGGCCTGAACCGGACAAACGCTGTGGCAAACCCCGCAGCCGATACAACCGGATGAATCAATCAACGGTATTTCGCCGTCTTCTTTGCTGATAACGCCGCGCGGGCACTCCGCCACACATAAGCCGCACTGAATGCAAACGTCGGGATTAATGCTGGCAAGCCCGATACGCGTTTTTTGCTTTTCGGCCAGAGTGATTCGCCGGATTGCTCCGGACGGGCAGACCTCAGAGCATTTGTGGCAGTTATAGTCGCAAAAACTATCGGCGTAATCAATGTGAACCGCACCGAATTCATTGTCGGCTTTTTTCAAAATCTTCATCGGGCAGTTTTGCACACAGAGATTGCAGTTCAGGCATTTGTTGACAAACTTCTCGACATTGTCCGCTCCGGCCGGCAAAATCACGCGCCGAACCTTGGCCGCAATGCTTTTTCCTATTTCCATGCCGCCTTTGACCGCAGCAGCCAGAACGACAAAAGCCGCTCCGCCGATAAGAAGCCTGCGCCGCGCCGGAGAAAATTCCGCTTCTTTGCCCTTATTATGCCCGAACACTATTGCGCTCTTAGGACAGACCGCCGGACATTTCAGGCACTTGATGCAGGTCTCGTTGTCAACTTCGTGATTCTTATAATCAATGCTGGCAGTCGGACAGTTGCGGGCACATAAGCCGCAGGTAATGCAGTTTTCCTCATTGATGTAAATTTTGTTGTAAGAAAATTTCGATAGCAGCCCCAAAACAGCGCCGACCGGACAAATTTCGGCGCAAAACAGGCGGCCTTTGAACCAGACCAGCACGGCAACAATAAAAATTGCTCCGATACCGAGATAAGCGCCGCTTATGGCCGAACCAAAAAGCGAATACGGGTCAATCAGCCGGATAAGATAAGCTGTTCCGCCGATAAGCGTGCCGAAAACAATGGCCGCAATAAAATATTTGTACGGTCGGGACTTTCTGTATTGCGGCAAATTCTTACGATGGAAAGCAAAAGACAAAAATTCCTGCAACAGACCGAAAGGGCAGAGTGTCGAGCAGTAAATGCGCCCGAACAGCAGCGTCAGCAGCAAAATGCCGGCAAATAACAACGCTGCCGCCAGTGAAAAATCAACAAGAACACGCTGTGCCAGAGCACTGACTTGCAAATCAAAAATTTTGACCGGATAAAAGATTCCGGCAAAAGCCAAAACTGCAAGAATGCCAATGACGGCAGCCGTCAGAATTCTGATATAACGGCAAATCTTATTTTTGTTCATCTTATGCTCCGATACAAACTGTTCTTTCATAATTTAGCTGCAAATTTGCGGCAAGGCAAGAACAGAATTATTTTATGCTCCTGCCCGCATCATAAGCCTGCTGCATGGCCGGACTGTTTTTAATGTCGCCGGCCTGCCATGCGCCGGTACCGTAAATCACGCCTTTTTCCCGTGCGCCGTCCAGACAGTCTTCCGTAAAGCCGCGAAAGGCTTCCAGCGTTTTTTTCATATTGGCATGGCTGTCGTCTGCCGCTGCCACAATAAAGTAAAAGTCTTTGTTGCTGATTTCGGTATAACGCGGCACGGTGCGGTCAATTAACGTCTTCATCTGCCCGTTCATGCTGTAAAAATAAACCGGCGTTGCCATGACAATAACGTCGGCTTCGACCATTTTGTTCAAAATTTCTTCCATATCGTCTTTTTGAACACACTTGTGTGTGCTGTTGCAAACGCCGCAGCCACGGCAGAAGTTGATGTTTTTGCTGTTGATAAAGATTTTTTCCACCATGTTTCCTGCCTCGGCGGCGCCTTTGGCAAACTGGTCGCACAGCGTGTCGGAATTGCCGCCCTTGCGGAAACTGGCCGATAAGATAAGTACTTTTTTAGTCATGTCATTCAGTCCTTAGATACTTCGTTGATAATGTTAATGGCATTGAGTGACCGCGGATAACCGATATACGGCAAAATTTGCGTAACCGTATCCAGCAGTTTTTGCTTGTCATTTCCGACCTTGAGATTAGCCTGTGCATGAGCCTTGGCTTGCGGTTCCGCGCCGCCCATAGATACCAGAACGGTAAAGGTCAGCAGCTCGCGGGTCGGGAGGTCCAGACCGGTACGGGTATAATAGTCGCCGAAACAGTTGGCCGATAAATAATCCTGAACATGTTTGAGCTCCCGCGGGGCATTTTTGCGCATATTTTCAATTTGGTCTCTTCCAAAAATATCGCTTTGAACGGCAATGCCTTTGTCCAAACGGGTGTCCGGTGTTGTCGTACTTTGACCGGCAAGCGGCAAAGAAAGGCCTTTGGCTGCCAATACATCGTTTGTTGCGCCGATAAAGTCATAAACCTTGGCCATGCCGGCATATGGAACCGCCTGATACACAACCTCTTTGACTTCAACCGCAGAAACGCCGTCTTCCAGCGCCTGAGCCAGAATCAGCTTGTATTCGTTGACGGACTGTGTTGCGATATGCGCCGCCAAAACCGTCAGATAACGCGTTTTGACGTCAAGTTTGCCGTGCGGCAATACATCTTTTTTTATAAAATTGTCCCATAAAGCGGCCAGCTCGGGATCTGTTTGCTTCAAATCTGTCATTTTTTTCTCCTTGTATTGCGGGTAAAGCAGAAAAGCGCCGGCAATCACGGCAACCGCCGCTGCTCCGGTTATAATATATTTATACATTATTTATATTCCTTGTCAGAAACCGGTTCCAGCCAGGTTGTCTGGTTATCGGGCAAATTGGTTTCTACCGAGATATGCGTAAACCAGGAGTCCGGTGCGGCGCCGTGCCAATGTTCAATATTGAGCGGAATACGGACAACATCGCCTTTTTTCAAAATTTGTACTTCTTTTCCGCGCTCCTGATACCGGCCTTCTCCCGATAATACCAGCAGGATTTGCCCGCCGCTGTGCTTGTGCCAGTTGGTTCTGGCGCCGGGCTCAAACGTTACGTTGGCCAGTGACGAATTCCACACCGCGTCATTGGCGCTCAGTCTGGTAAGATAAGTCTGTCCGGTAAAGAACTTGCCGTAAGGATTTGGTTCGCCTTGTTCAAAAACGGTATCAACCGGTGCTTTTTTCATTTCTGCTGCCTCCGCAATTTGTAAATGGATGAAAGTGTTTAAGGTTAATAAAATTGTTCCGAAAGTGCGTATTCTCATTGTCTGTTCCATAAAAAATCAGTTTTTACGATTCGTAATTATGATAATATTTAGAGCTAACTCTAGGTCAAGTATTTTGTTGACATTTTCAAAAATTTTTTACACCATATGTACACGGAGGTAAAAATGGGATATTCAATCGGGCAGGTTGCCAAAAAAACAGGGCTGACGGCTCATACATTGCGTTATTATGAAAAAGAAGGGCTTTTGCCGTTTGTCAGAAAAAACGGTTCGGGATTGCGCGTTTTTTCCGACAGCGACCTCGGTTGGCTCACGCTGATAGAATGCCTGAAAGGAACAGGCATGCCGCTGAAAGGCATCAAACAGTATATTGACTGGTATATGGCGGGAGATTCAACGCTGCCGCAGCGTTTGGAAATGTTCAAAGCGCAAAAATCCCGACTGCTTGAACAAATGGCGCAGTTGCAAAAGCATATGGAAAAAATTGATTATAAAATTGCTTATTACGAGGAAATCATAGCCCGTGGAGAGCAGGGCATTTGGGAACGCTGTCCGGAACTGAAAGCCGAACGCGACCGGATTTATGGCAAAACGTTTGAAGAAAAGGAACAAAAAAGTGCCTGAAAAATATGAAATTGTTTATGTCTTACGCAATGAAGCCATGCCCGGACTGATAAAAATCGGCATTACACAGCGTGCGGATATTGAAACCCGAATGAAAGAGCTTTATTCCACCGGCGTCCCTCTGCCATTTGAATGCCTCTGGGCCGGAGAATTTTGTGACTGCCGGAAAATTGAAAAAATTCTTCATAATGCTTTTGCCGATATGCGTGTCAACCAAAACCGCGAGTTCTTTAAACTGGCGCCGGAGAGGGTCACGCCGCTGCTGGAAGAATTGTGCGTTAAGGTCATTACCTCTCAATTTGGCAAAATTATGAATAAAAACGTAACCAGAGAAGAGCAGGAAGACCTTAAAAGTTATAAACGAAAAAGCCGTCCGCCGCTTAATTTTTATGAGATGGGAATTCCGGAAGGAAGTATTCTGGAATTCACAAAAGATAAAAATATTCAGGTCAGGGTCGTTGCGCCCAAAAAGGTAGAACATGAGGGAAAACAGTATTCTTTAACGGCTCTGACAATGGAATTGCTGCAATTGCCTTATTCTGTTCAGCCGACCGGATATTGGAGCTGGCAGGGAAAAAATCTGCAAAATATATATGATGAAACTTATACTGCTGAAGAATAAGTTTGTTTTTTTACGGGAAACAGACAGCGCCGGAATTTTTTCCGGCGTTTTTTTTGCAAAGAAATTTAGCTTGACAAACAGCCGGTTTATAATAATATCAAATACCTAAAACATATTTTTTGTCTAATTATTATTAATGCGAACTGCTGTATGAAAAAGTTAAATTTTTTATTAGTTGCCGGCTTGTTTGTCTTGTCTGCTTGCGAAGGCAAAGACCGTTTGCCGCAAAATCCCAAGGATAAAGAAGAATATCGCGATTCTCAGGGCAATCATTGGATTTATAATGCCATGTTATACCGCTGGGCTTTAATGCCTTCCGGCGGAAATGCCTCGTCGCCGTCATATTTTTATTATCCCGGTAAAAACTCTTGGACCAATGCCAGCGGAGTGGCCGTTGCGCCGCCGTCGACAGTAAAAGAAAGCACATATCGCGTGCCTTCAATCAAACCAAACTCAACAAAATCGGTTGCGCCGTCTCAGAATAAGAGCAGCAAGCCATCGGGAAAGTCTTTCGGAAGTTCTTATCGTCCGTCACCAATAGGAGGATAAGCCATGAGAAGAGAAACAATACTCCCCCGCAAAAATTATAAGGAAACCATCGAAAAACTTGGTTTTTCCTTTCATGATGATTATTGGTTTGAAAACGCTTACTACCGTTTTTCCGTATCAGAAATAGAAGAATTGGAAAAAGCGACAAAGGCATGTTATGACATGTACTGTCAGGCAGTGGAAACTTGCCTGTACGATGAACGAAAACTTGACCTTTTACAAATTCCTTTTCAGCTGAGGGACGCAGTCCGCCGCAGTTGGGAAGAAGATGATTTGTCTTTGTACGGCCGTTTTGACTTTGCCTGGGTGCACGGTGTTCCGAAACTTTTTGAGTTTAATGCCGATACGCCGACATCATTGTTGGAAGCTTCAGTTATTCAGTGGCAGTGGAAAGAGGAGCGTTTTCCAACGGCTGATCAGTTTAATTCCATACATGAAAATCTGGTACAGTCATGGAAAGATATTCATTCCGCGTATCATTGCGATAAATACTTCTTTGCATCAATTGCGGATTGCACGGAAGATAATGCCACGCTGGATTATATTATTGCAACAGCTATAGCGGCCGGTTTGCAGACTTATGAACTGGACATTAGGGATGTAAGGCACTATGACAATTCATTGTATACCCCCGATGACAGTCCCATAAATTGTATGTTCAAGCTCTATCCTTGGGAGACGATGTTTGAAGAAAATCCGGAAGGCTGTATGACGGAAATGTGCTGGATTGAACCGCTTTGGAAGTCATTGATGTCCAATAAGGCCATGCTGCCGATACTGTATGAGATGTTTCCTGACAGCCCGTACATTTTGCCGGCTTATTTTGAGCCGGGCAGATTGCGCTCTTATTGTAAAAAGCCGGTTTTTTCCCGTGAAGGCGCCAATGTGGAACTGTACCGCTATGGTGTGCTGCTGGAAAAATCGGAAGGAGAATATGGCAAAGAAGGCTATATTTATCAGGAATATGTTGATGTTCCGTCTTTTCTGGGCAATTATCCCGTTTTGGGAAGCTGGATTGTCGGAGGCGAGGCCTGCGGCCTTGGCATCAGAGAGACCTCATCGCGGATTACGGATAATATGAGCCGTTTTGTTCCGCATATCATTGTGTAATTTGAAAACGCCGGAGAAATGCCGGCGTTTTTTTTGCCTCTTGCGGAAACTGAGAATTTTCTAAGATTTTTCTTGCAAAAATATATTTCTGTAATAAAATTCGCACAATATTAAAATGAAGCAATTTCAACAAAAAACAAGAAGAGATTAAAGCCATGGCAGAAAAATTTTATATTACGACCCCGATTTATTATCCTTCCGGTTCTCCTCATATCGGACACTGTTATACAACGGTTGCCTGCGATACCGTTGCCCGCTACAAACGCGCCAAAGGTTTTGATGTCATGTTTTTGACCGGCACGGATGAACATGGTCAGAAAATTGAAGACAAAGCAACGGCTGCCGGACTTTCGCCGAAGGAATATACGGACAAAGTTGTTGCCGAGTTCCAAAAACTCTGGGCTTATATGAATGTATCTTATGACCGTTTTGTCCGCACAACCGATGATTACCATATTCAAACCGTGCAATATGTCTTTAAGCAGTTGTATGATAAAGGCTATATTTATAAAGGCGAATACAAAGGCAAATATTGCAAGCCCTGCGAGAGCTTCTGGACCGATTCCCAACTGGTTGACGGCAAGTGCCCGGATTGCGGCCGTGAGGTGGTTGATATGACGGAAGAAGCTTATTTCTTCAAACTTTCCGCTTTTTCCGACAAACTGCGCGAACTGCTGGAAAGCGGCACTTTTCTTGAGCCGTCCAGCCGCGTAAATGAAATGGTTAATAACTTTATCAAACCCGGACTGGAAGACTTGTGTGTTTCCCGCACCAGCTTTAAATGGGGCGTGCCGGTTGATTTTGATGACAAACATGTGGTCTATGTCTGGATTGATGCGCTGTCTAACTATATATCCGCTTTGGGCTTTCATAATGACACCTATCAGGATTACGACAAGTTCTGGCCGGCGGATATTCATGTGATGGCCAAAGAAATCGTGCGCTTTCATGCCTTAATCTGGCCGGCGATTTTGATGGCGTTGGAAATCCCGTTGCCGAAAAAGATTTATGGACACGGCTGGATTACCTTTGGTGACAAGAAAATGAGCAAATCTCTGGGTAACGTGGTTGATCCCTTTGTCTTGGGAGACCGTTACGGCGTTGATGCTTTGCGTTATGAAATCCTGCGCGAAATGCCGTTCAGCAGCGATTGTACTTTTGTCAGCGAACTGTTTTTGCAGCGTGTTAATACGGATTTGGCCAATAACCTCGGCAATCTGGTTTCACGCACTGTTTCTATGATTCAAAAATATTTTGACGGTCAGCTGCCGACGGAAAGACAAGCTGACGAATTGGATAAGGAACTGGTTGCGCTGGCAGAAGAAACCCCGAAAAAAGTTGAGGAAAAAATTGACAGTATGCATCTGAGCGATGCGTTGGCTGAAATCTTTAACTTGATTTCCCGTGCCAATAAATATATTGACGAGACAACGCCCTGGGCTTTGGCCAAAGACGCGAGCCAAAGAACCAGACTGGCTACGGTTTTATACAACTTGCTGGAAACGATCCGCATCAGTTCCGTGCTGTTGCAGCCGTTCATGCCAGCCACAATGCCGGAAATTTGGAAGAGAATTGGTGCCGGTGAAAAAGAAACCGCTTGGAATACGGTTTATGCGTTTGGCGCTTTGCCGCAAAATGCCAAAGTGACCGGCGGTGATCCTTTGTTCCCGCGCATAAACATTCAGCAGGAACTCGAATATATGGCCGCCATTTAGTTTTGTCTCCCCGAAATTATTCGGGGAGAACTTTTCTGGAAGGTAAAGATGAATAACCGCCTGTTACACCCGTTAACGCACAAACCTTATGTAAGCCGCAATCCGGTTACAGGATTGCCTGTAGCTTCCTGTATTGAAGAATTTTATCCGTTGGCGTCAGGAAGCGTACGTTTATTGCACCGGACAACGGCCAACCATATTTCTTCTATTGTTGAAAACGGCCTGATATATAATTCCTCGGCATTAAAGGTCAAATCCGCTCATCCGGATCTGCGGTACAATAATGCCCGCTGTATTGTCCATGATGTAACGGAAGAGGGGTTTTGGCAAATGCTGACGGAAGATAAGTTCAAATGCGGCACGACGGCAAATGCCGATATACTTGTTGTGTTGGATGTACCGGCTGAGGAGTTTTATCAGTATCATCTCAATCCGCGAAAAGCTTATCAAAAATCGGCCGGCGCCGTAATGGGCGGTGTGATTCCCAACCGCTATCTCACAGGTGTTGTCAAAATGCCGAACAAGGGAAAAAATTCTCCGCAATATAGCGAGGAAGATATTTCGGAAGCCGGAAAATTTGTAGCCTCCCGTCTGCCGTTAAATATTGAGCCGGATAAAAGCTGGCGATGCCTGTTGCAAAAATATAATTTTCAAAATCAGGGAAAGGCAGAAACTGCTAAGACGCCCCGTTGCGAACGGGAAATTTAAAATCCGCCGACAGAAGTCGGAACATAATTGCCGAAAGCATCATACCCATAATTAATCTGCTCGTTGCCGACGGAAGAGGGGACATAGTCGCCTTTGGCATTGTAGCCGTAATTAATTCTGTCATTTCCGACCGCCGTCGGAACATAATTTCCTTTGGCGTTGTAACCGTAATCAATTCTGCTGTTGCCGATGGCAGTCGGTACATAATCGCCTTTGGCATTGTAACCGTAATCAATTCTGTTGTTGCCTACCGCAGTCGGAACATAATCTCCGCGGGCGTTGTAACCATATTCTACCCTTTCGCCGTCTATGGAAACCGGCACCCATTCTCCCCGTGCATTATATCCGTACTGAATGTTTCCGGCACAAACAACGGTTGCGTTCAGGATCAAAATCAGGATAAAACAATAAAAGCGAAGCATGATAAACCTCCACAAAGTAACGGTAACAGTTATTATAGATTGAACAAATAATTTGTCAACCGGAGGTTTGTAAAAGACGACAATAAAGTTCCCTCCGTACGTTTGCGGAGGGAACAAGGCCGGATGAAAACATTATTGAAGGGTATATTCGTCTTCTTCTTCAGTAATAACGACGGTATCGTCATCAGATTGATTGTTGTTTTCTTGTTTGTCGCTGCTGACGGCTTCTTTGGTAGCTTCCCAGGCATCAGAAGATTTTTCGGAAATTGCATCGCCAGCCTTGGAAGCCCCGTCTTTGGTGGCTTCCCACGCATTGCCGCTCACTTCTTTGGTTTTGTCCCAAGCTTTGGCCGAACCTTCTTTGGTGGCTTCCCAGGCATCAGAAGATTTTTCGGAAATTGCATCGCCGGCTTTAGAAGCGCCGTTCTTTGTAGCTTCCCAGGCATCGCTGCTTACTTCTTTGGTTTTGTCCCAAGCCTTGGCCGAACCTTCTTTGGTAGCTTCCCAAACATTGTGGCCAGCTTCTTTGGTATTTTCCCACGCTTTTCCCATATTATTTTCTGCCATCTTAAATTCTCCTTTTGTTGAATTAAAATTTGATTGTTTTTCCAAATTCTGATTTTTATCAGTGTTTTTAGATGTATCGTTCATAAGGTCGTTGGTCTTGTCTTTTACGTCCGAGGCCATGTTTCCCATTCCGGCTTTTACATCATCAACAACTTCTCCTACCGATTTTGTATCATCAATATGCACGGAAAAGATGCTTTTCCCGACCAGAAAGAGAACAATAATGACAATGATAAGAATAATATATTTTATTATGGTATTCATTGAAGGTCTCCTCATTGTTATCACATCAAGGATTTAATCTCGGGGCTTAACCATTTCAATTCACGAAGATGTAGCAAATAGGCTAGAAAAAACCGCCGGTTATCGGCGGTTTACGGTACTATCGTATTTTAAGAATATCAGAGACAATCAACTCTGGCGTCAGATGATAACGCTGATAAAGTTCCTCTGTCGGCACCCTGTCGGTAAATTCCTTGCCGGCACCGAAATTCAGAACTTTCATAGCGTCTGCACCATAAAAACGGGCAACTTTTTCGCCAAAGCCGCCGTCAAGCTCTCCGCTTTCAAGAGTAATGACTATGTTGTGTTTTTCTTTAAGAGCGTTAAGTAAATCAACATCCAAACCGGTAAGATAGCGCGGATTGATAAGCGTAGCGTCAATACCTTTTTCTTTTAGCTTCTCTGCGGTCTCCATTCCGAGCGAAAAGAAATTCCCGACCGCCATAATGGCAACGTCGCTGCCTTCATGCACCACAAGGCTTTTGTTCAGCTTATCGTAGTTTTTTGCAACTTCGCCGCCGGCATAAACAACTTCAGTCGGAACCCGAATAACAACCGGATGCCGTGATTGCTCTATTCCCCATTCCAACATGGCAAGATATTCTTCTTTGCTGGTTGGCGCCAGATAAACAATATTGGGAATATTGGAAATCAGCGGAATATCAAAGCAGCCCAGATGAGTGGCATCCATGCCTGAAATTGCACCGGCAAAGACCAGAATAACAGCAGGATTGTTATTAAGAGCCAGATCCTGAGACAGCTGGTCATAAGTACGCTGAACAAAAGAACTCCAAACCATGTAAACAGGCTTGCACCCGCCTTTCGCCAAAGCGGAAGACATTGCCACGGCATGTTCTTCGGCAATGCCGACATCTACATAATTTTGACCGAGCATCTTTCTTCTGTCCGGTGTTAATCCGAAAGCTCCTGGAGTTCCTGCCGTCAGAACAACCACATTCTTGTCTTTTTGTACTTTATTGTTCAAAAAGTCAAAAGTAATGTCATTGTAGTTTTCTGCATTTCCCAAATCAAGCGTGACTTCGCCGGAATGAATGTCAAACGGCAAATTCCAATGCCACTTTTCTTTGTTTTCTTCGGCAAATTTGTATCCCTTGCCTTTTTGGGTGTGAATATGGACAACGGTCGGGCGGTTGGTGTCTTTAACTGCGGATAAAGTCTGAATCAGTTTTTCGGTTGAATTGCCTTCTTCCACATAATGATAATCAAATCCCAGAGCTTTAAACATATTGCATTCCGCCTGACCGTCAGTCTGGCGCAGCAGCCGCAGATTGGTGTATAATCCGCCGTGATTTTCGGCAATGGACATTTCATTGTCATTCACAACAATAATAATATTGCTGTTCAAAACGGCAGCGTTGCTGAAACCTTCCAATGCTTCTCCGCCACTGAGAGAGCCGTCGCCGATAACGGCAATAACATTGTGTTTTTCGCCGTGTAAATCGCGTGCCTTGGCCATGCCGCATGCCAGACTGACCGAAGTCGACGTGTGGCCGACAACAAAAAAATCGTGTTCGCTTTCTTGCGGATTGGTGTAACCGGAGATTTTTGCCATATCGGCATCGTTCAAAAAGCCGTCTTTGCGTCCGGTCAACAGCTTGTGCGGATAACATTGATGAGAAACGTCATAAATGATCTTATCTTTCGGAGAGCTGAAAACATAATGCAAAGCAATCGTGGCTTCAACAATTCCGAGGTTCGGCCCGACATGGCCGCCGATTTTGCTGTCGCGGTTTAAAATCGCAGATCTCATTTCTTCTGCCAGAATGTCAAGCTGCGGCAGAGTAAGCTTTTTAATGTCTTCAGGGGTGTTTATGTTTTCCAGATAAGCCATTTTTTTCTCCTTATTGTCATATTAATACCGATTCTGTTTAACAGCATATCCTTTAGAGTTAACTCCAAGTCAATAGAAAAAATAATTAAATAATAAATTTTTTTTCTTGAAGAAAAAATTGACAGAACTAAAAATTCGGGATAATTTTATAAGGAAAACTTATTATTAATATATTGCTATGGAAGACGTACAATTTTTTGAAAAGTTTCAGGAATCTGAATTTATGGTAAATATCAGAACGCCTCGTGTTTTAAAAACCGAAACTACGGTTGTTCTGATCCATGGTTTTTGGTCTTTTCCGTTAGGCAGAAAGTATGATTCCCTGACGGGCATTTGTAACGGTCTGGGAGCCGGATGTGCCGCTTATGAATTAATCGGCCATGGTTCTGATATTTCTCATTTGGATAATCTGGACATGAACATTTTGATTGAACAGTTGGAATATCTTATCAGCCGCAGATTCAATAATAATGTTGTCCTGATAGGTTCTTGCGGAGGCGGACTGGTTGCTTTGCAGGCGGCCAAAAGGCATCCTGAGGCGGTAAAAGGCATTATCACGCTGGCAACGGCGCTGGACTGGCGTTTTTTGACGCCTGAACAGTTGAACGCCGTAAATGAGAAAGGGTTTGTTTATGTCCGCTTCGGGCACCATATTGATGAATGTAAAATCACCAAAAGATTTTGCGATTCTTATGCCGAGGTTGAACATTGGGAGCCGATGGCGGTTTCTTTTCCCGTCCATATCATGCAAGGAAGCGCAGACAATGTTATGGATTGGCGAAAAGCAATAAAATTATTGGAGTTTGTGCAGGGAAAAGATGTTGTGCTGAAAGTTATTCAAGGAACGGGGCACCGTATCGCCGATAAAAAAAGCTTCAGGGAAATCGCTTACTCACTGCAATCTATGATTGGATAATAAAAGCGCGTTATCAATAAGATAACGCGTTTTTTTATTTATATTGCCAAAATCAAGCCGATGGCGATAACAACGACCAGCACAACTCCCAAAAAGAAGAGAATCAAAGTCTTGTCGTGTTTTTCTTCACTTTCTGAGGATTGTCTGCAGATTAAAATCGGCAAATCCGAATCCTGACCGTATAAACGCAAAGCCGTTGATACGTTTTCTTTTTCTTCGTCACTCTCCGGTTCTCTGATGACAATTCCGTTTCTGCGGTCTTTTGACAATTTGTTATCGACCGCTACGACCAGCTTATATATGATATATAAAGCCAGTAAAATAATGATAATAATTGCTATCATAAGGCAACAAGATTTTTAAGTTTGCTAAAAAAATCGTTTTTTCCCGCTTTGGCAGCGGCTATTCTACATAGCTGATTTTTTGTCGGCATATCCGGATTGAGGTAAGAAAAATACCTCTCCCGCGTAATAACGGACAATTCCTGCGGTGTAAGATCCCGAGCCCAGCTGCGGAAGACATCGGCAGAAAACATGAAGTTTCCGGAAGTCGGACAGCCCATATAATCACTGTAGTTGTTGAAGTTGTTAAAGTTTTCGGCAGAAACAACATTCAGTCCTAACGTCAGATTCAACGGTTCTCCGTGTATCAAGAAAGCTTTTTTCAGTTCCGCTGTGCTTTTTCCTGCGCGAAGCAGAATGGTCTCAATCACCCTGTATGGCAGTCCGGTATATCCGACAAACAAACAACAGTGAGCACTGTTTGCATTCACTCGGTGTACGGTAATACCTTGCTCACTCATCCATTTGTCAGCATACTCAACACTTTGAGAGTCAATGGTCTGCACATAAGTTTTAAAAAACTTTTGCAGCCCTCCTAAGGATGAGAAGTATCATTGGACACTGTAAAGTGCATCGCGAATCCAGCTACCGTTTGCCGGAGGCATGGCCAGAACATAATTATCCATATCGACTTCATCAAAAGCAAATCTGCCGTTATTTCTCAGATACGGGTATTTCCGGTCAAGTTCTTTGATGTAGCTGTCATTCGGAAACATGGTCAGCATTTTATCCATGTCTGCCCATATAATGTCGCGGTAGCGGTTTCTCTCTTTCCAGACGGCACTAAAATGTTTTTTCCCGTAAATGTAAACCTGAAATAAATACGGATCAGAATCTACCGCAACAACTTCTCTTGTTCCGTCGGAATAATATTTTAATACCGTATCACTTAAAATAACATCTTCAGACGGATTTTGTTCATCGGTAAAATCCTGAATGGAATACTTCTGCGGATCAAAAACAAATTTTTCTTTGTCTTTAATTCCCCAAATCCTTTCGCAAAACATCAAATGTTTTTCAGTTGATTGTTTTGTCAAATCAAGAGAATTGGAAGACAAAACAGCACTGAATGCATCGTTTTTGGTACTAACTAGTTGCGTCATAATATGATAAAATTTAATTATACATAAATAATATTTAACTGATGCTTTTATAACATAATAATTTTTTTTGTCAATATCATTTTTCATATTGACAAAATAGTAAAAATGAGTTATTACTCGATTTGCAAAAACAAATTATTTATTAATTAAAAATTTTATCATTATGGAGACAAAAGCATTTTTATCAATGAATGGCGGTATTGCCATTGCAGTTGCTTTAGGCGTTTTATTCATCTTGTTTGTATTGTTTGCGGTTTATGCTTATCGCAAATGGCAACAGAATCAACTGTCACTGAAAGAAATTTCCGATGGGGTTAACAAGCTGAGAGAAGGCTTGATTGATGCATCCGATGCGCTCAAAGAAACCCGAAAGGAATTAGGTCAGGTACAAGATGAGGTTCGCCAGCAGGATGAAGATTGGAAAGAGCACCAAAAAGGCATGTTGCGGGCCCGACATCAGGTATTTATCGAAAGTATGGTTAATCGCTTGTCCGAAATGCAGGAAGAAGCGAAGCTTGCTGACAAAAGAGGAATTCTTGATGATAAGGAAACAGCCATTATGAGCAGCCAGTACAACTCTGCTCAGGCCATTGTAAAAAGTTTGTTGAACAATTAAAAATTTTTTTAATATGAAAAAAGAGTATTTAATTATCGGGTTGGTTATTTTTGCAGCCGCTCTGATTTTTGTTCCGTGGCTTATAAAGTTGTTGGTTCTGGTTATCGTTTCAGCTGCCGCTGTCATTTATTTTGGCAAGGAAAAAACGCTGGAAACTTTGCAGGAGTTTTTCTCAACGGTTTTCAATCTGGGAAAAGGGCATGTTGAAAAGGTTGCGCCCAAAAGTTCTGAACAGGAACTCAAAATCCACGATGTGGAGGTGAGCAAACTGGAAGATGAAACTTACCAGATAAGTATTTTTACCGAAATCGGCAAACTTACTTTGGCTCCGCGCCGGTTTGATACGGTGCCGGAAGTTCTGCAAAATGGAAAAAAAGTTAGATACCGTATTATTAATACGGTAGAAAAATGTAAGCTTATCAAAGAAAAAAGCATCTTGGCTCAGGGAGCAGATGGCGAAGAGCGCATTTTCCGCGTTATGGACTAATAAACAAAAAACAGAGATTGGATTTCCAATCTCTGTTTTTTTTTGTTGCTAACTCAATAGCCGTTGCTCTTGTCCGGTCAGCCGCATTATGATTCTCAATACAAGATAACCGATACATATTAAACCGAATATAAGCAAAACGAGAGCGGCCATAAAACCGTCAAAACTTAGCCCGTCTTTTAAGGTCTCAAATTTTTCCAGAGCAAAATCAAGCCCCAGACCGGTCAAAACAATAACGGCCAGATACAAAACAAGAAAGAGTTTAATTCTTGCCTTGAACTTGAGATGTTCGTTTAACAGGCCGTAAGCGCGGGCATTTCTCTCCCATGCTTGTAATTCTTTGACAGATTGTTTGTCTGCAATCTCAAATTTTTTCTCGGCCTTTTTCAAAAGCTGCATTGCCGTAAAAATTCCTTTCCACGCCAAAAGGCAGCATACGATAAAAATAATAAATGTGTTCATCTGATTAATTTATTAAAAGTACGAATGCGACAATCATTGTAATACACGTACCAACAGCAATAAAGCTAAAAAACGCTATTACTGCGGGATCGCCGGCATTTCTCTGGTCACCTTGGGTAATATTTTCTGTCGCATTTACTTTGTTATCAATTGCGCTTTTATCTTTATTACATGATTTGAATCGAAAAGAAAGCACGTAACATGCTCCAATGCACAAGTAGACAGTAAAAAACATGAACAATATGGCACTTTCCCCTTTTTTATCTGAAAATCCTTTTGCCTCTTTTTTAGCCGGAGCTTTTGCGTTAGCTTCTTTTGCCTCTTTTTTAGCCGGAGCTTTTGCTTTAGCTTCTTTGGCGGCTTTTTCAGCCAAGGCTTTTGCTTTAGCTTCTTTGGCGGCTTTTTCAGCCAAGGCTTTTGCTTTAGCTTCTTTGGCAGCTTTTTCAGCCAAGGCTCTTTCTTGAGCTTGTCTTTGGGCTTTCTCCACACGTTCCGCCGCCCAGACATCTTTGTTGTGCAGATAATAGGCGGAACCGAAACCGGTCAGGATAACAAAAGCAGACGCTAAAATTGTCAACATCCAGATTCGTGATCGCTGACGGACATAATTTTCTTCCACACGATAAGCATAAACGATCCTTTCAGCATCGTGTCCCTGAATATTGGCGGATTTCAAATTAGCCTGATTGCGTCTGAGCTTTTTGAACTGATACGCGCTAAAGGCGATAATTCCTAAAACCAGTACCACACTTAAAATAATAATTAATTTCTCCATACTTATATAAATTTAGATTAATAATATATTTTAACCACTTTACCATAAACGTTTTTGGTTATTTTGTCAAGGGGTGTGGCCGGAAATAAAAAAAGGAGGCAATCGCCTCCTTTTTATAACGGGATTACAAACGGTATGTGGCTTCATTGCCGTAGTCGTCATAAAAACGAATAAGAGCGCTTCCGTTGTCGGTTGTCACTTCAATGCTAGTGTTTCCCACGCCGTAAGAAACCACTTGTGAACGGTACAGGTTGAGGTATGAAACGCTGCTGCCGTTCTGAACCTTCAATCTGTTGTTATATTTGGTCAGTATGATGTCTCCGATTTCAAGCCTTGTCGGAGCGTCAATAGTTCCCCAAATATAATACCCAAGCAGGCTGTCAAAAAATCTGTTATGATACAGGCTGTGACAGATAAATCGGTTGTGATACCCGCCCCAGCGATACCAATGCCAGTTGTCAAAACGGCAATGGTGATGATAATGCCTGAAACCGTGGTGATGATAAAATATCGGACGCCACGGGCGGTATGCGGGCGGACCATATCCAAAATGATGCCTCACGGGCGGCCGGCGATATTGCGGTGTTCCGTAATGATACCGCCGGCTTTCTGTCCGGTCCCTGCGCTGCGGCGTAAAATGATTCCTTTTGCGGTTATCAAATTGTGCCGAACGGCGGGGAGCGGTATAACCGGAGGATCGGTTGGATATGCTCCGATGGCGCGGTTGCTCTGATCTGCTGCTTTGTCTTCCGTTTTTTTCTCTTTGCGCGTAGCCTTGAACTGCAAAGAACCCCATAACCAAAATAGTTATGATAAAAATTTTTTGTTTCATAAATATATGTTTTTAATAGATTATTCAAAAATAAAATATCATATCTCAGGCCTGAAGTCCAGCATTTTAGTTCTGTATTGTTTTACAAGATTTTCATCGTTGATGTTTTGCAGTGGATATGCTATCTTTCCGTTACATGACAATAACGGGGAGGGATGTGTAATGAAATGTGACGGTAATGTTGTTCAACTGAGCAATAATTTGGCGGAGTGTAAAATTTCTCTTTGGGGCGGAAACCTCATGTCATATCGTCCAAAAACTGAAGAACACGATATTTTCTGGCTTGGCAGCCGCAATAAATTTGATAATGTTCAGGCAATTCGTGGCGGCATTCCTGTTTGCTGGCCGAGAGTCGCGGAAGAAAAATTAAATAATAATCTGCCCCGCCACGGCTTTGCCCGAATATCTCTCTGGAATTTGAGAAATGTGGCGGTCGGCGAGGACAAAATAGAGGCGGAATTGTCTTTGACGCCGTCTGCCTGCTTTAATGTCAATGCCGCTGCAACGCTTTTTATCAGGATAACGGATAAATTGGAATATCGTCTGGAAACCGTAAATTGTGGTGATGCCGGATTTGACTTTAGCGAGGCTCTGCATGCCTATTTCAATATCAGCTCTGTTGAGAATGTGACAATAAAAGGCCTTTCCGGTCACCGTTATAAAAATTCATTGGATGGAAATTTTTATACTTTGGATAATGATTTGAAAATTAAAGGTGAAGTTGATTCAATTTTTATCGGCCATGAAAATAGTGTGGAAATTGAAGATACAGGTTTTAACCGTATCATATCTGTAGAAAAAACAGGCTCAAACACAACCGTCGTCTGGAACCCGGCTAAAGACCTTGCCGAAATGGATGTCGGACAGTATAAAAAATTTGTATGCGTAGAGCCGTCAAATCAGGAAGCAGCATTTGTGCGCTTACAGCCTCATGAAAAACATATAATATCAATGAAAGTACAAGTTAAAAATTTAATGTAATCCATATAATTTTGGATTATCGGAAAGGCCGGCATTTAAACATTTTAGCCGGACCTACACCTTTTTATCATAATATCGCTCCTTATAAAATAGCCGTATCTGCTTATTTATAAAAATAGCAGAGGGTTTTTGATGATTTAACTTGATTCTGATTCATTTACATTATGGCGTAAATACAAGCAGTTTACTGCTTAGGGCATCGAAAAGCCTTTTATAGACTTAGTCGTGTGCACACGACTTTAACTTGTGCCGACTTCTGATTCTACTTGGACGGATGTCGGTGAATAAGGCTCAGCCAAATAAGCCGAACCGTTTAAGCTTATACGGTTTTCGAACATCCGCCCGCCTTTCTTAAAGAGTGGTTTTTCTTTTAACTGGTTAGTAAAAGGATGTTTAATCGTATGAAAAAATCTTTATTAATGATAACGGCACTAAAGGCGCTGACTTGCGGCCATAATGCCTATGCGGAAAATCTTCCGGCAGATGCAACCAATTTAACATCGGGAAAATATGTCGTTGAACGTTCGGATACCATGGTTTCACATACAGGAGATATAAATTTATCGCGAATAACAAATTCCCAATTATCATTATCTAACATGAAATGAAAACATTCACGATGTTTGATTTCTCCAATCTTTTACCCGCATGCCCAACATAGCGCACGAGTGACACCGCCATGTGGTGCAATAGCAATATTTGAGTAATTATCTTTTGTTAAAATATCACCTGAGCATGACTTAATTTGATTAAAGTTTTTTTTAATTTATTGCTGTGCCGGATCATCATTTGAATGCCAAAAATCAAAAGCTTTTTCCAATAATCTGTCGTCAGTAATAATCTCAATATTAGGGTTATTAACAGCCATTTTAGCTGTATCCGTAGCACGTTTAAGCGGGCTGGAGTAAACAGCATCAATATTTTTATCCGCCCAAAATACTGCTAATTTTGTTGCTTGGGCGATACCTGTTTTGTTTAATGCAGATTCAGGATCAACGCCATTTCTGACGATTTTTGAACTGTGACTGGAGACGTCTTGCGGTTTCCGAGTGACAAATGTTGTATTAAAAAGTTAAATTCAATATATTTTTTCTTCAATTTATAGATGTGATTTGTAAAATGGTTGTGTTTTTGTATTGAATATTAAAAATTAATAATCTATACTTATTATAATCACATGTTTTAACGAGATTTTGCGTATGAAGATTTCTGAATTTCAAGATTTACAACATAAAGAAGTTTTAAATATTGGAGTTGCTCAAATTCACAATGGTACTTTCATATCTCCTATTAAAAGAATACGAATATTTGATAGTGATGAATGGGAAGAGTTTACTCAGGAATGCTTGGAAGTAATTCAAAAAGAAACGGATGCTTTGTGTGTTAAGCGATATACTGGTGCTGGTGATAAAGGTGTTGATATTGCTTTGTTTTATGATAAAAATCTTTTAGATGGAAAATGGGAATGCTATCAGTGCAAACATTTTGATCATCCTTTAAGATTTTCTGAAATGTGTGTAGAATTTGGAAAAGTAATCTATTATACTTTTATAAAAGAATATTCTGTCCCTTTAGTCTATTTTTTAGTTTCTCCTTACGGTTGTGGAACAGAGCTGGCTACATTGTTATCTCGCAATGTAAAAAATTTAAAAAATAAAATCCTAGGTTCTTGGGACAAATATTGCAAAGAAAAAATAACAAAAACTAAAATTATCCCCTTAGACAATACATTAAAGGCATATATAGAGCAATTTGACTTTACAATATTTAAAGAAAAAACACCTTCAGAAATGATTGAGTTACATAGTAAATCCAAATATCATATATTTAAATTTGCTACAGGACTTCCAACAAGACCTAAGGATAAATTGCCTCCCAAAGAAATTGCCGGTAATGAAGTCAAATATATAAATAAACTTTTGGATGCCTATAGAGAACATCTTAGTAATAATCTTTTATCTTTAGACGATGTTAAAAGTTATAACCATATTAATAGACATCTCAATAGTTCTAGAGAAGAATTCTTTTCAGCTGAATCATTATATAATTTTTCTAGAGATATATTTCCAGATGATACATTTGAAAATCTTAAGGAAGAAATTTATCATTATGTAGAAAATACAGTATATGATAATCACGCAGATGGATTTGAAAAGGTAAAAAAAGTGACAGAAAAGGCTCATGATACGCCTGTTGGTTTTAGTCCGCTTGGAGAATGTGTGAGAGTAAGAGATAAAGCAGGTATTTGTCATCAGCTTGCTAATGAAGATAAAATTGATTGGGTGCAAAAATGAAGAATATTTATCCATTCAATAGTTCTGTTGAATATGCTTTGCGATGTTCTATACTTCTTGAAGCTAGTTATCCATATTGTTTAAGTATGCAAAAAATGGTATATTATGATTATTTGTTAACACATTCTGGAGATGCTAATGGTCCAGAAAGTATACATTTAAATACCCCTAATAGAATATCTGAAATATCTATCAAAAGAGAGAAAATTGATGGTGCAATGTCTTTGCTTTGTAGTAAAGGATTAGCAAGGGTTGTGTTTAATAAAGAAGGAATATCTTATATTGCATCAGATAATATTACGCCTTTTCTAAGAGAGTTATCATCAGATTATATTGATCAACTTAAGTCAATAGCTTTATGGGTTTCTAATAAATTTAATAAATATACAGAAAGTGAATTATCAAAATATTTTGATCAAAATATTGATAAGTGGGGTGGTGAATTTGAAAATGCATCGTTATTAGCTACCGAAGGGGGTACTAATGAATAGGATGGCATTAAATAGTTTACTTTTAATTGGAAAAGATAAAAAAGTAGCAAGAATTGATTTTTCAATGGGACTGAATGTTATTTCAGGACCTTCTGATACAGGAAAAACATATATTTTTCAATGTTTAGAGTATTGCTTAGGTGCAGGTGCTGTACCTAAAGATATAAAAGAGGTTGAAGGATATACTAAATTAAAGCTTTCATTTAGTATTGGAAAAAAAGAATTTACAATATGCCGAGACCTTTATACAAGTAATGTTGAATTTTATGAAGTTGCAGTGGATAATATTAAAGACGATATAATACCGCTGAAGTTTTCGTATTTAAAAATCTCAGAAGTTTTAATGGATAAATTAGGAATTAAAAATGTTAAACTTTTGCAGAAGAGTGATGGTACTACAGTAAATTTAACAATAGGAAAATTTAGGGCATTATCTTTTATTGATGAAACGGAGATACAAAGTGAAAATTCTCCTTTTGTATCTGAACAATATACAAAAAGTACTCAGGAAAAAGCGTTTATCAATCATATTTTAACAGGAATTGATTATAACGATATTATAAAAAGCGATAGTAAAGAGGTTGCTCAAGCGAAGATTCAAGCCAAAATTGAATTACTGGAAGAATTGATTGGGAAAAATGTTCAAATTCCAAATGAAGATGAAATTAAAGAAAATTTTGAGCAAATTGAAAAATTGAAGAATGCGATTAGTGTAGCTAATAATAAATTTTTAGATATTAATAATTCAATAAAGAATTTAGAGGCAAGTCGTGAAAATAAATACAAGGATATTGTAAAAATTAAATCTATCATAGCATATAAAGAAGAGACCATAAAAAGATTTGAGTTATTGTTTAGAAGATACACTATAGATATAGAGAGACTTAATGCAATTTTGCAATCAAGTAATTTATTTTTATCTAATGAAAATCAGTTAATTGTTTGTCCATTATGTGGAACTGAAAAAGAAAATAAAGATGAAAAAATTAATCCTCAATATATAAATTCTATAAAAGAATCTTGTGAGAAGGAAATTTTTAAAATTGAAGGATTAAAGTCAGAATTAAAAATCACGCTAGATACAATTTATAATGAAATAAATTCACAAAAAAGTATATTGTTGGTTCTTAATAAAGAATTAGATGATATAAAAAACAATTTATCTATTATTGTTAAACGTGAAATTTTAAATGTTAGAGATGAGCTTTATCAGCTATATTCTAGAAAAGCATCTCTTGATGCTCAAAGTATTCGGTATAATCAGTTAAAAGAGCTTTCTGACTTAAAAGAAACAAATAAAGATTTATTAAAAAATAAACCTGCTAAATTAAAATATGAAGCAAAAATCAAGACAGCTACAATGTCTGAATTATGCCAATATATATATGATACTTTAAAAATGTGGGATTTCCCAGAATTGAAAGCTGTAAGTTTTAGTGAAACTTATAATGATATTGTTATTGGTGATAAGGATAGAAAGGCTTTTGGTAAAGGATATAGAGCAATAACAAGATCGGCTTTGAATATATCTTTAATGAAATATTGTTTAGAAAAGAATCTTCCTCATCTTGGGTTTATAGTCTTAGATTCTCCAGTTTTGACTTTTAGAGGAATAGATAAAAAATTAGAAAATGGTAATGACGTTATTTCAGATGAATTAAAAAATAACTTTTATATTAATCTTGCAAGTACAGATAAAGATAGTCAAATAATTATAATTGAGAATAAAGAACCTCCGTTATCAATAATTGATAAAATCCGTTATATACATTTCACTAAAATTAAAGGACAAGGAAGATATGGATTTATTCCAATGGATGATTAACTTTTATAAGTTTCTCTTTTCTTCTAGATTCTCAAACTTTTCCAAATTCTCAATAGCAATATCCTTCCATTTCTTATAATTTGTACAGGAAAGCAGCTTGTCAAAAAATGCTTTAATCTCATATCTCAATACTCTATTGTCCAAGATACAATTAGTTAAAAGCTTTCTTAAAAGCATATTTTTTTCATCCGGCGAGGCTTTGTTCATCAAATTTGATAAATTAGCCGCAAAATCAATAGCTTTTCCGACATTTTCTTTTAAGCTATTGCTGATGTCGGTATATTTTTCAGCCCGTGCGTTTAATTCTTTCTTTTGTTCAAGATAGCTTTAAAAAAGCGGTAGCCGAAGCGGAAGAATATTCAGCATGGATTTCTTTCGTAACAAAACTGGCGTTACAAAATATGAGAGAAAGGGGCATATATCCGGGAAAGGCTCCTATTGGTTACAGTAACATTTACTTGGATGACCATAAATCGATTGAACCTGATGAACAGGCCGGTAAAATTCAACTGTTATTTGATGCTTTTTTACAGCCTGAAATTGGTATTCGTAAATTGCTAAAAATTGCTCAAATGGTAAATTTACGTACAACTACAGGCAAGCTAATCAGCCGAAAAACATTGATCCACATGTTGCAAAATCCCTTTTATCATGGATACATGAAAAGTGGCGGAAGATTGTATCGTCATAATTATATTCTTTTAGTCAACGATATGATTTTTCAGGCCGTTCAAAAAAAATTAGACAGGGAACTTGGAAAAG
>CAJUCZ010000014.1 GCA_910585375.1 uncultured Alphaproteobacteria bacterium
TAGGTGTAACCTTTCTTCTCACACCATTCAGTGTCATTGTTGACATTCATGTTTATATCGCCGTGCAAGGTATCGGAATCCTGACAGTCAGGCAGGAAGCAGACGCCACAATAAGCATTGGAAGGCGGGAGGAGAACCGAGAAAGCAGCGGCCACAGCCAAGGCTGATACCGCAGAGTTTAGTTTCAGGTGTAGCATAGTGTTAATGTTTTTCATCGGCTTCCTCCCAAAGCAAACGCACCCAGCGGGTGAGGCAACAAAAGCCCCGATCGTCTGTCAACAATGTGCCAAAGCTTTCGCGTTGCTTTTTTCTTTATCTGGGCAACTCAGTGCCCGGAATGGTTAATACTAGTGTCACTATATCACAAGAAAACGCAAGAGTCAACATATAATGAAAAGATGGGTGGAGATTTTGGACAGCAGGGTGGGAAAAGCAGAGGGATTTTGGCTAAAGAGGGTGGGCGTAGCGGGGAAGGGGAAGAGGAGAAGGAAAGAAATGAGGCGGAGCGGAAAAGGGAAGGAAAAAGCGGGAGTAAGGAAAACGGCGGGGATGAGAAAAGATGATTGTGTAAAAAAGATAGAGGAAGATTGGGGCGGCGGAGAGAAAATAGGAATGGCGAGAATGGGAAAAGGGAAGGGAGGAGAAAATGGGGTGAGGGAGAATGGGGAGGGGATGAAAGAAGCAGATTGTGCAAAGAAGGAGAAGGTAGGAGATGAAAAGAGAGGGACAAAGTGAGGAGTGGCAGGGGAATAAAAGAAAAGACAGGAGAGAGATGAAGTGAGTGGTGAAAGGAAGGCCGAGAGAGTTTGGATGGGTAAAGTGTGAGGTGGAAGGGGTGGGGAAAGGAAGAATGGTCAAAGATAGATGGTATTTGTCATAATTTGTAATATTTTTTGAAGGTCGGGCAAAAAAGGTGAATGATTTTTTTTGTTGCAGAGCAAAAAAAATATAATATATTAGCGTTGAGTTGTTTATTAATGCACAAACAGTGCTTATATCATTTACATGAGGCTTTTTATTCAGACCCTTCGGGGTAAATATTGTTTTGTGCAATTTTGGTTGGACTGTTTCTTAACAGGAAATTTTGTATAGGGAGAGAAGATATGAAGGTAGGTATTATCGGTGCCGGAAGTGTCGGAAGTGCGACGGCTTTTGCTTTGATTATGCGTGGTGTGGCCCGTAAGGTGGTTTTGATTGATGCCAATGAAAAGCGTGCAATGGCAGAAGCTATGGATATTGCGCATGCCACGCCGTTCGCTTATGCCAATAAGGTGAAATATGGTACTTATGAAGATCTGGCAGGTGCCGAAGTTGTGATTGTTACGGCCGGAGCCAATCAGAAACCGGGGGAGACCCGCATTGACCTTTTGGGGCGCAATGTTAAAATTTTTGAGAGCATTATTCCGCAGGTGGTTGCCGCTGCTCCGAATACTACCCTGCTGATTACAGCTAATCCGGCAGATATTATGACAGAGGTTGCCCTGAAACTTTCCGGTTTTCCGAAAGAAAGAGTTATCGGCAGCGGTACGGTTTTGGATACGTCCCGTTTCAGAACGCTGCTGGGGTATCATCTCGGCGTTTCTCCAAAGTCTATTCATGCCAATGTTTTGGGCGAGCATGGCGACAGCGAAGTTCTGATTTGGTCCAACGGCGATGCCGGCACGGTGCAGATTGAAGAACTGGCCAGAATGGAAGGCAAGCCTTTTACTACGGAAGTTAAAGCCGAAATTGATGACTGCGTCCGTAATGCCGCTTATAAAATTATTGACGGCAAAGGTGCGACTTTTTATGGTATTGCCGGTGCTTTGTGCCGCATTTGTCAGGCAATTACGACCAATGAGTATGCCATTTTGACGGTATCTTCACATCATGATGATGTGGAAGGCGTTAAAGACGTTTGTTTGTCTTTGCCGACGGTTGTCGGAAAGCGCGGGGTTCACAGCGTGATTTATCCGAAGCTGTCTGACAGCGAGCATCATGATTTGAAGCTCAGTGCCGAGAAGATTAAAGAATATTCTGATCAGGCTTTGGAAATTATTGCTAAAAATGCTTAAAAACTAGGCGGTTGTGTTTGCAATTCCTCTTCTTTTGGCTTATATTGCCAAAGAAGAGGAATTTTTTTTATGGTAGAAGTTGTGACTTTCGGTTGTCGGATGAATTCTTTTGAATCCGAGGTTTTAAAAGAAAAACTGGCCGAACTTGAAAATGTGATAGTGGTTAATACCTGTGCCGTGACCGGAGAGGCCGAGCGTCAATGCAGGCAGGCTATTCGCAAGCTGCGCAAAGAGAATCCGGAGGCGCGGATTATTGTGACCGGCTGTGCGGCTCAGATTGCGCCGCAGAAGTATGCCCGCATGTCTGAAGTTGATCTGGTGATCGGAAATAAAGAAAAGGCTGAGATTGAAAAGTATATCAGCGGAGAGTTGACGGAAAAATCCGTTGTCGGCGATATTTTTAATTATGACGGTTATGACAGATATCTGATTACCGGCTTTGAAGGAAGGCAGCGTGCGTTTGTGCAGATACAGCAAGGGTGCAATCATCGCTGTACTTACTGTATTGTGCCTTATGCCCGCGGCAATAACCGTTCGGTGGCGGAAGCTGATATTTTGGCGCAGATTGCCGAACTCAGAAAGCAAGGTTTTGACGAGATTTGTCTGACCGGCGTTGATGCCTGTTCGTATCAGCCTTCTTTCAGCGGGTTGGTGAAAAAAATTTTGCAAACTTTTCCTGATTTGCCGTCCTTACAGTTCGGGTCGCTTGATCCGGCGGCGGTTGATGACAATTTTATCGAATTGCTGGCGGAATATGCCAATATTCATCCGTATTTTCATTTTTCGGTTCAGTCAGGTGACAACATGGTTTTGAAGCGGATGAAACGCCGGCACAGCAGGGAAGACGTTATTGCATTGTGCGGAAGAATCAGAAAGCTGCGGCCGGAAGCTGTTTTCGGGGCTGATTTTATCTGCGGTTTTCCGACAGAAACCGAAGAACAGTTCGAGAATACTTTAAAGCTGGTGGATGAAGCCGGTTTGTCAAAACTGCATGTCTTTCCGTATTCCGAGCGTTCCGGCACGCCGGCGGCGTTAATGCCTCAGGTTCCGGTCGAGGTCCGGCGGGAGAGGGCAAAAAGGCTGAGAGAGAAAGGCGAAGCAACGGAAAAAGTTTTGAAAATGCAAGGAGAAAAAAAGTGAGCGGATGGTTGGCAAAGCTCGGTATCGGTCTGAAAAAATCTTCTCGGAAAATTTCCGGCGGCATCAGTGATATTTTCGGCAAAAGAAAAATTGAAGCGGCAATGCTGGAAGAACTTGAGGAGCTTTTGATTACGGCTGATATGGGGGTAAAAGCATCGGCAAAAATCGTGACCGCCTTCGGCAAAAAACGTTTTGACAAGGAGCTTGAGGAAAAAGACATCCGGCGTGAGCTGGCAGAAGGGATTGAGCAGATTCTGACCCCTTTGGAAAAGCCGCTGATTGTTGATGCCGGGCAAAAACCTTTTGTTATTTTGATGGTTGGCGTGAACGGCGCAGGCAAAACGACGACAATCGGGAAATTGGCATCCAAACTGTCTGCTCAAGGCAAAAAGGTTTCAATGATTGCCGGAGACACTTTTCGGGCTGCCGCGGTTGAACAGCTGCAGGTTTGGGGCGGGCGTTGCGGTGTACGGGTTTTTGCCAAAGAGATTGGCGCCGATGCTGCGAGTGTGGCTTATGAAGGGTTGCAGGAAGCCGTTAAGCAGGGCGATGACGTTGTTTTTATTGATACGGCAGGCCGGCTTCAGAACAAATCCGGTCTGATGGAAGAACTGAAAAAAGTGGTTCGGGTGATTAAAAAGATTCTTCCGTTTGCACCGCATGCCACATTGCTTACGATTGACGCAACAACCGGACAAAATGCGCTGGCACAGGTTCTGGCGTTTAAAGAAATGACGGATGTCAGCGGGCTGGTGGTTACAAAGCTTGACGGTTCGGCTAAGGGTGGAATTTTGGCAGCCATTGCCGAAGAAGCCGGCACGCCGGTTCATTATATCGGCGTCGGGGAAGGAATTGACGATCTGGATGAATTCAGGGCGGCGGATTTTGCCCGTAATCTTTTGGACGTGGAATAGAGATGGAAGATTTGATAGATTATATTGAAGCAACGCAAAAAAAAGAGCTTCCTGAATTTTCGGTCAGTGAAATATCTTTTGAAATCAAACGTTTTGTTGAAACAAATTTCAGCAAAGTCAGAGTGCGTGGTGAGATTTTTGGCTGCAAGAGGGCTGATTCCGGCCATTATTATCTTTCTTTGAAAGATGAAAATGCCGTTTTGTCGGCAGTGATATGGAAGGGTGTGGCAATGCATCTGCCGCTCAAGCCGGAAGACGGTCTGGAAGTGGTGGCAACCGGAAAAATCACGACTTTTTCCGGCAAGTCGTCTTATCAGCTGGTGATAGAGCGAGTGGAGGTTGCCGGTACCGGAGCGCTGTTGAAGCTTTTGGAGGAAAGAAAACAAAAGTTTGCTGCGGAAGGGTTGTTTGATGCGGCACATAAGAAAAAAATCCCGTATCTGCCGCAGACAATCGGTGTGGTGACTTCGGCCAGCGGGGCTGTTATCCGTGATATTATTCACCGGATCCGTGACCGTTTTCCCCGGCATGTTTTGTTGTGGCCGACCCCGGTTCAGGGAGAAGGGGCGGCGGAAAAAGTTGCCGCAGCTATTGCCGGATTTAATGCCATGCCGGAGAACGGGCCAATTCCCAAGCCGGATGTTTTGATTGTGGCGCGCGGCGGCGGCAGCCTTGAGGATCTTTGGCCTTTTAATGAAGAAGTTGTCATACGGGCGGTTTATGCCTCTGAAATACCGTTGATCTCGGCGGTGGGGCATGAGACTGATACGATGCTGATTGATTATGTTTCCGATATGCGGGCACCGACGCCGACCGGTGCCGCGGAGTTTGCCGTTCCTGTGCGGGCTGAGCTTTTGATGCAGACGGAGAATTTGCAGAATCGTCTTAAAAACGGCATGTTCCGTTTTTTACAGGAAAATAAGAACAAAGTGGACGGTTTAGCGCGGGGAATTCCAAAGCTTTCGCAAATCCTTTTTGAGCAACAGCAAAGGCTTGATGACCGTTTTGAACGTTTGAAAAACGCGTTCAGGCAGGTGGTTGAGGTCAAAAAATCTCAGGTGGCGCAGGCGGCCCTACGCCCATATTATATTTTAAATATTTTTGAAAAAAAGCAAGAAAATTTAAAGAATTTGGCTGTTAGATTGGAAGCAGTTTCAATAGAATCCGTTTTGCAGCGGGGGTTTGTCTGGGTACAGGACAGCCGCCAGAAAACGGTTTATTCCGCCGAACAGGCCAGAAAAGCCGCAGGTTTGGAAATTAATTTTGCAGACGGAAAAGTTAAAACAAAGGTAGTTGTGAATAAAAATGAATTGCAAATGGATTTGTTTGGTTAGTTTGGGGCTGTTGGGGACCGGAAATGCACAGGCGGTCGAACTTTGCGGCAAAGCGGCGCAGGGTGAGATTTTGCGCGGGCATACAGACTATTTTACCAAGGTTATCAGCAACGGCAAAACGCACCGGGTATCTCCTTACGGTGAATTTATTTTGGCTTTTGGGCGTGATGATGCCGAAAATCAGGAGATTGTTATTAAAGGTGAGAACGGCAAGTCGGTTAAATTTAATCTGAAGCTGGCCAAGACGGCATGGGATGTTCAGAATTTAAAAGGCGTGCCGCAGCGAAAAGTTACGCCGTCAAAAGCCGATGAAGCGGCGATTGCGGATGAACGCCGGAAAATAGGCGATGCTTTAGCGAAGGATATGGAAAAATCTTATTGGAAGCGCGGATTTATTCAACCGGTAGAGGGGCGTATCAGCGGTAATTTCGGCGGTCAACGGGTGATGAACGGTAAAAAAATGAATCCGCATGCCGGAATGGATATTGCCGCACCGGAGGGAACAGAGGTTCGAGCTGCGGGAGATGCGATTGTGGCGCTGAATGCAGACGATTTGTTTTATTCCGGAAATGTTATTGTTTTGGATCACGGGTACGGGTTGCATACCATTTATGCCCATTTGAGCGAGATGAACGTTGAACCGGGGCAAAAGGTGAGAAAAGGCGATGTTATCGGCAAAGTCGGAAAGACAGGAAGGGTGACCGGACCGCATTTGCATTGGGGGGCCAGTCTTAAAGGAATTAAATTTAATCCGCTGTCTTTGTTGTCGTTAACGAATAATAATGAATTTTGTTTTATTTTATAGAAAATAAAATTTAATACTACTGACGGGGGCAGTTGAGATGACTGAAAATGCAAATAAGAGTATGTTATGGGAAGCAATTAATTGTTTGATTGTCGATGATGATAAATTTTCCCGAACTTTTATGAAAACTGCTTTGCATCAGATTGGGATTAAGACCGTGCGTGAGGCGGTTGACGTGGAAGAAGCGCGTGAGATTCTGGCGGATTTTAAGGTTGACGTGATTTTGTTGGATCAACAGATGCCGGGAAAAACAGGTTTGGATTTTGCCAGAGAGCTGAAGCTTCATCATGAAGCCGGAGACAAAGAAATTCCGATTATTATGGTGACGGTTGATACTAAGGAAAAAACGGTTCTGGATGCCAAAAATATCGGGATACAGGAGTATCTGGTAAAACCGATTTCTCCGTCAGCTTTGAAAAAGCGTTTGTGTACGGCTTTTGGAATTAAACAAGAGAGAGTTTAAGACGTGACTGATTTGCATATCGTATTGTTGTCCGTATTGCAGGGACTGACTGAGTTTTTGCCGGTCAGTTCTTCCGGACATTTGATTTTGTTTTCGCAATTTACAACGTTTCCTGATCAGGGATTGGCTTTGGATGTAGCCGTACATCTCGGATCTATTATCGCTGTTGTGATTTATTTTTGGTCCGATGTTTGGATGGTGATTAAAGGGACGCTGAAGACATTTTTTATTCCGGATTTTAAAAATCCGGGAAACCGTTTGTTTTGGCTGATCTTTCTCGGGACAATTCCGGTGGTCTTGTTCGGCTTGTTTTTGCGCAGTATGGGGATTGAGTTTCGGGATGAAGAAGGATCGCGCATCATCGGATGGACGATTTTAGGTTTCGGTTTGCTCTTGTTTGCAGCGGATCGTACCGGTATGACTATTCGAAAGGTTGAGCATTTGGGTGTTATTGACGCATTGTTAATCGGGCTGGCACAGTGTCTGGCGCTGATTCCCGGTACCAGCCGTTCAGGTATTACGATTACGATGGCGCGTTTTTTAGGTTTGGAGCGGAAGGAAGCTGCCAAGTTTTCAATGCTGTTGGCGATTCCTGCAATTGTCGGTGCGGCCGGCCTGATTGGATTCGAATTGTACGAATCGCGCGATTTTCAGGAGATGATTTTGGCTGTTGACGGTGTGACTTATTCGTTTATTGCATCAATTGTGGCCATTTATATCATTATGTGGTGGCTGCAAAAGTCAACTTTTCTGCCGTTTGTAATATATCGTGTTATTTTAGGCACAATTTTGTTATTAAATTCGTACGGATATATTGACTTATTAAAAAAATGAGTTTATAAGTGTCTTCGAATTACGGTTATGCCCTGGTGGCGGAATTGGTAGACGCGCATGCTTCAGGTGCATGTTGGCTCAGCCAGTGGAAGTTCGAGTCTTCTCCAGGGCACCAAAAAAATCTCTCTTCGGAGAGATTTTTTTATGCCCGGACACGGCGTTCAGCTCAGATAAGCCGAACTTGTGAAAGACTATGTCGTCAAAGATGTAAGGCGCGCTGCGGTTATGATTGTCAGTGCAGGCTGTGTTGCCGGTGAAGCATAAAAAAATTTGTCCTTAAAAGTTAAGGACAAATTTTTGTAAGAGGTCAGGAGCTTAACGGATTCTTTGGCCGTTAAATTCAACAGAACTGAGGTGTCCGCGGAGATAGAAAATGTGTAATTTATCTCCTGCTTTAGGCATTGCATTGTTTTTGCAGCAAAAATGTATCATTCCGCCTGTGTTGTCTTGGGCAATGATGCCGAAATACCCGTTTGCAGCCTTTGAAGTTACTTTTTTTACAGTTGTTTCCATAACCTGATTGATTTAGTTAATAATATTTTGTAAATCTCAATGAAATAATAATTAAATTTTCCGTTTATTATAATGTCTTTTTTTATAAAATCAATTTTTTTTGTATGATTTTTTTGCGGATATTTTAACTGAAGCAAATGCCTGTGACTGAAATAATGCCAAGGACGAGGGCGATGACTTTGCGAAAGGAGAATTTATCCATTTTGAACCAGACTGAAAGTAAAAATATTAAGAAAATCCGCATTTGTTCAATTATCATTACAATTGTCGGTGCATCGTGTACAAAGCTGACTGTCTCAAAAATATAATAAACACCTTCTAAAAGTCCGATTATCAGACTAAGCAGGTATAAGTTGTTCCACCAATGTCTGTAATATGTTGCCGGTGAGGCGTTTTGTCGGGAGGTGCGGAGATATTGCCAATAGAAATAAGGAATAGCGAGAATATAATATCCTAAATTGATTGCGATTTCATTTGCTCCGTTACTGTTGGCAATTTTAACCAGATAAGGTGAGACAACATAGAACAGAATTGAGGCCAAAATCCAAAAGAAACCGATAGTATTTATTTTCTTCGGTGTATCATTTGCCGGGGTAATGACGTTGCCGACAAAGAGAAATACAGAGAAAATGAATAATAAAAAATTTATGATAAAATATGAGGTTATGTGAATATAACCGAGGTATGAATCTATTATGAACGTTAAAAATAAGTTGCCGGCTTCCAATAGGCCTACTAATCCGAGCGGCAAATATTTTAATGATAAGGCAAAGCAAATATAGCCGGCAAGAACAAAGACAGCGTGCAGCAGAATGTAAGGCAGGGAAGAGGCACATATGGTGATTGAAGTCAGCAATCCCAGACCGGATTGGAACAAGGACGCGATAAGTGCGGAAAGAAACAGGGTTTTGTACAAATTGAATTTGTTAACGGCATAATCCAGAACAGCATCGCAAAAGGAATTGGAGATTGTGGCTAATATGGCTGTGTAGCGGCTGTTTATCAAAAAAAATTCTCCTGATTGTTGCAATGTTTTTATTTTAGCGGAATAATCCTTTCAAAAAGATAAATTGTTTTGACATTTACTGACGGCGGAGTAAAAAGAAAGCAGAAACGGAGTGTATATGGCAAACAAAGTTGAAAAAGAGTTGAGACGGCTTTTGCTTGGTTGGTATGAGCAGAACGGGCGTGACTTGCCGTGGCGCGTGAAAGGCGGAGCACATCCGGATCCTTATGTTATTTTGGTGTCGGAAGTAATGTTACAGCAGACAACGGTGAAGACCGTTATTCCGTATTTTCATCGTTTTATGGAACGATTTCCGACAATTCAAGCTTTAGCGGCGGCATCTCTGGAAGAGGTTTATCTTTATTGGCAAGGACTGGGATATTATTCGCGCGCCCGATCATTGCATGCCACTGCAAAAATGGTTGTAAATGATTTTGGCGGAAAATTTCCGCGCACGAGGTCCGAGGTGTTAAAGCTGAAAGGGATCGGGAATTACACAGCGGCCAGTTTTTCGGCCTTGGCATTTAATCAACCGGAGACAGTTATTGACGGCAATGTTATCCGGATTATCTGCCGGATGTATCATTTGAGCAATCCGGTTGCGGAGATTGAAAAAGAAATTGAGGAAAGAGCTAAAGTACTGACGGATACAGTGAATCCTGCAGATTATGCTTCGGCGATTATGGACTTGGGGGCGATTGTTTGTACACCCAAAAATCCGAAGTGTCTGATTTGTCCGTGGCAGAAATTTTGCCGGTCGGCCGGACAGAGTGACGTGGAGAAAATTCCTTTGCGTAAGAAGCCTGAGAAGAAAGAAAAGTACGGCAAGGTTTTTTTAATCAGCAATCAGGCAGGAGAAATCTTGATCCGTAAGCGGACGGAAAAAGGGCTGCTGTCCGGATTGTATGAATTCCCGTGGCAGGAAGCTGCGGAGGTTTGCTGCGGCGCCACGGATACCGGTATTGAAGTTTCGCATGTTTTTACGCATTTTAAGCTGGTTTTGAGAATTTATATCTGGAAAACGGAAGAAACCCGGTATAGCGGGCAGTTTGTTTTGCCGGAAAGAATGGAAGATTTTGCAATGTCGACACTGATGAAAAAAGTTTATGCCGCCGGCAGAAGAATCCTTGATAATAAAGGATAAATGTTGTTTGCAATTTTCCGAGCCGGCTTATAACATAAAAGAAAAAATTTTTTTTAAGGATATAAGATATGCGCGTAAAGACAATTACCTGTTCCGGTGCTAATGAAAACACTTCTGTCGGCGGTTTGCTTGATTTGCTGTCCGAATTTCCGATGGCGGAAGCCGGAATCCAGATTTCGGCAGATAAGTGCCGGAACGGAATGCCCAGATATCATTGGATAAAACAAGTGGCAACAGAGGTTCAAAAACTTTCAAAACCGGTGCAGTTGGCGTTGCATATTAATAAAGACTGGGTGGAGGATTTTTGCAACGGGATTATTGCGCCGGAGATTTCCGAATTTATGGCATTGTCTTATTCTGACGGGAGCAGAATTTTCAGACGTTTGCAGCTTAATTTTAAAATCGGGCGGGAAAGGGAGCCGGATATTGGTACTTTGGCGGCAATGGTTGCGGCCTATCCCGCGCATCGTTTTATTTTTTCGTATAATCCAAATAATGTGGCGATTATTCGGGAGCTCTACCGGCGCGGCGTAATGTTTGACAATTTGTTTGATTCCTCATTCGGTGAGGGCGTAATGCCGATTTGCCGCGAAGGAATTGTCTTTGAAGACCGGCTGCAGGGATATGCCGGCGGTTTGGGGCCGGAAAATATTAAAAATGAACTTGATAAGATTAATGATGTCAATCTTTTATCTGCAATTGTTTATGTAGATGCCGAAGGGCATTTAAAAGGTGAGGACGGAAGCATGAGTCTGGATAAGGCGCGCGACTTTATCGGCAAAATACTGCAGTGGGAAGACGCCAATGTATGATGTTTTGGGGATCGGCATGGCAATGACCGACAAGAAAATCCGGTTTGTGCCGGAAAGTCCGGTTATGCGAAAAGTTTTGCCGTACAAGGGGCGTTATGCCAGACTGAGTTATGAGGATTTTTATGCCCTGTCGGATTTTTCCGAACTCAGCATCGGCGCCGGCGGGTCGGTTGCCAACAGTCTTCGTGATTTGGGGCGTTTGGGGGCAAGATGTGCTTTTATCGGAAAAACCGGATGTGACAGAGAAGGGGAGTATTTTCGGTATTCTTTGCAGGATTGCGGAGTTGAACCGGTTTTAAGCGTTGTGCCGAGCGGGCGCAGCGGTTCTTGTGTGGTTTTGATTCATGATGACGGTGAAAAGACAATCTGCGCCAAAGCACTGGCGGCCAAAACGCTTGAGGAAAAAGATGTTGATTTTAATTTGTTGAGACAATGCCGTGTTATATTTATTGAGGGATATCTTTTTGATCAAAATCCGCAATTGATCAGAAAACTTGTTGCGGAAGCCTGCCGCCGCAGTTGCCGTATTTATCTGACTTTGGCCGATGTCTCCTGTGTGCGGGAGAACAGGGCTTTATGGTCGGAGATGTTGCCGAAATGTGATGTTTTGTTTGGTAATGAAGCAGAGTTTGCCGAGCTGGCGTGTGATGAGAGTTTGTTGCCGTCATTATGCGTGATGACCAAAGGAGCATCCGGTTGTGCGGTATGGCATGATAAAAAATGGCGGGAATTTGCGGCAAAGCCTGATGTAAAAATCGTTAATGCCAATGGCGCCGGCGATGCTTTTGCCGCGGGTTTTATCCGTGGTTTGCTTGGGGACTCCGAAATTGAAGAATGTGTATCATCGGGTAATGAGGTTGCAGCAGCAATTTTATCGTCTGCGGAATCTTATTTGTTATAATAAATGGTTGAAAGCATGATATTTGTATCGTGGCGTCTGTTTTTTATGAGAAAAAGCTCCCTTATTTTTTAAGGGAGCTTTTTTTGATGTGTTAATCATCGGGATAACGGAAATGTTCCATAATATCCTGCAAAATAATATAAGTATGAGGAATATTGGGGTTCTGTCCTGCTAAAAACAATCTTTTGGGGTTTGTTTTTTTACGGGCGGAATCCTGCATCAGGCTTTCTTTGCACCAGCACTCTTCCAAGGTATTTTGAGGAACGGCGAATTCTTTCATTCCGACCTTGGCAAGAGAGAAATTTATTTTTTCTCTGTTTTCTTTCATTTGCCGGAGTTCAAAATAAGACGGCGGCATTTGGCCGTAAGCCTTGCAATATGCCCTTGCTTCCTCTGCCGTTAAAAGCTGTTGGGGCATGTTCAGGTTAATGAACGTTTCGGCATTGACATAAATTCCGGCTTCCTGATCGTATACCGTATGATCCGAACGTTGTCCGTTTTTGAGCAGATAACTGCCGGGAAGCGGATAATGCGAGCGGTCTTTCAGATAACTGAAAAAGTGAAACAGGTTGACCTGTAACGCCTGTGCAATCATCGGAAAGTCTTCGGCCGGTTTTTCTGTCGGAGCGTTTACCGTATTCAGTGTTATCGGTGTTTGCCGTTTTACCCTGATACAGCCGCGGACGTTCTTTTTATACATTGTGCCGAAATCAATAATAAGCGTATCATCACCGATGTTGGGGCCTCTGGTGACCGTCTCCGGGGCGCTGCCTTCGCCGGCTTGGTCATCTTCTGCCCAATATTCCCCGCTTTTGAGACATGGGAAATTGATGCGGCGTAATGATGTGTTTATTTTGTCGCGATACTGATTCATGTTATTACGAGCCATGAAGTCCGGCAAAACAGTTCCGCGGTTACGGCAGAAGCGCCGCGCGCGGTTTTTTGTTGTTGCACCGTCACGTTCTATGTCTGTTATGTAAAATTCATCGCTTACATATACACCGTCGGCTTTATATCCGGGAATCAATTCCGGGAAATGACTTCCATCCGTAAAGTGGAAATCTCCGGGGGTGATTGTATTCAAAAAACGGTACAATTCTGGCAAATTACAGGCATGCTCTTTTATGAAAGAGTTGAACGCCAAGATTTTATTCTGTTCCATACTGTTATGTATTTTTTAGATTGGAATTATTAATGTTTGATTTTATGGGTATAAATGCTGCTTATGATGGCTTCCTGTTTTAAGGAAGTGTAGTCGAAACGGGTTCCGATATATGAAATTTCACCGTCAATTCGGGCAAAAAACATATTTTCGTGTTCCAGCTTGAGGATATCAACAAATCCGTTACTTGCGATTAATACAAAGTTGATGTTTTTATATTCTTTCCCGTCAAGGACGTAGAGCCTGGAATGATTGACAAGGAGATATTTGGAATTAATTATCTCATAGTCATATTGGGGCATGCCGTCTTTTCGGGGCCGGATAAAAATACAGTTTCTCGTTTCCTGACTGTCAGCTTGTTCCATTGCTTCTTTATGCCAAACATTTTGTAAGGCGTGTTCCGGAATCATATCTTCACCCATTCCTATTGCTGCAAAAGATTTGTTCAGCGTTTTAGCCGCGTTTTGGAGCAGGAGGATTTGGTAAAGGCAGGGAATTTCAAGCTTTACAGCGCTGAAATAGGCTTTTGCTTCAGCAGCACGGAATTTTTGTCGGGAGATATTAAGCGGCAAATATAAATTGTCGTTTAGCAAAATACCTTTTTCCTGATTGTAAACCGTACGGGCCGAACAACTTCCGTCTTTTAACAAATAATGTCCGCATTGAGGAGCTGTTTTTTCGAATTCATCTACAATTCCGTCAGCGGAATACCAGATAAAACCATAGTTTTCTTTTTTTGTTTCCATATCTTAAAAATTTGATGTTAATTATAAGATTAATAATAGTTTTACAGATATAAAATTAGCATCTTCCGTCTGATTGTCAACAATTTTTTAGAAAGTTTTTGAGAGGGCACAGAGCTGTCGGGTATCTGATATTGCTAAACATTCCGTTTTATAAACATATTGTTAAGTTTATTATGCTATTATGCTTGTATAACAAAATATAAGCGCTATATTATTATCATAACTCAACAACATTGAAAGGAGGGCGGAATGGATTATAATGATAAACGTTCTGAGGCAGGAGTTTATAATTTTATTCGTCCCGAATGCGTTGTCCGTGAGGAGAATCTCCAGCTCTGGGAGGACGTAATCAAACTTGAACAAATCAGAAAGCAGAAACTTAAGGCTCAGCAAGATGCCATTTTACGGGCTAATTTGCAGTTGATCAGAAAATTTTGAAAGTAAATATTATTTTAATAAATCCTCTGGATAATGTTTCAGAGGATTTTTTTTTTGCAAAATTTGATAAAAATGCTTGATTTAATAAAATTTTGTTTTATACATTCAGTCTGAATGTATGTGTGATTCCAGGTGATGTAATGGTAAGAAAAACAAAAGAGGAAGCAGAACAGACCCGAAATGCCATCCTTGCGGCGGCATTGGATGTCTTTTGTACAAAAGGGTATGCGCGAACGACATTTGATGATATTGCAGCAAAAATAAATCTGACTAAAGGTGCCGTTTACTGGCATTTTAAGAATAAACCGGATTTGCTGATAGAAGTTATCAAGCAGAATTTTTATGACAATCATTGTAAGATTAAAGAATTTGCGGATAATGTTAAGAGTTTGGAAGATTTGTGTGAAGTTCAGGTCAAAATTGCAAAAATGGTGGTTGACGATGCCAATTACCGCCGCTTTTTGTTTTTTGCCCGTTTTCATATGGAATGGTCAGAAGGGATTGTGAAAACTGTCGGCAATGCCATCAGGGAGATCAGGGATATCCCGCTGAAAGAATTAAAAGAGTTGTTGACATCTTTTCAAAAAAGTGGAGAAATAAGGCCCGATTTAGATGTAGACGATTTAGCTTTGATTTTAATGTCTTTATGGCAGGGGATATTATCGGAAGTGCTTTCCAACGATTCCGAGCTGGTTCGTTTTCCCGAAATGGTCAGAAAAAGTTTTGGTTTGATGATGAAGAGTATTAAGAACGTGAGGTAGTGAGATGCAAGTTGGTAAGTTGAAAAACAGAGTGATTATAAAAAGAGTGGTTGTCTTTTTATTATGCGGTGCGGCAGGCTGGTATCTGAAAGGCCGTCTGACGCCGCCGGCAGCTAATATGGCCGCAATGGGCGGCGGGACTCCGTATGTTCTGATTCAGCAGTTGGAGACCCGCGATATTTCTCCGAAAAAAACTTATATCGGTCATGTCGAGCCGATTAAGAGCGTTAATCTCATGCCGCAGATTACCGGCTATGTTGAAAAGGTTTTGTTTGAAGAAGGTTCTTTTGTGAACGAAGGCGACATCTTGTTTGTGATTGAGCAGGAACGTTATATTGCCAATGTGGAGCTGCGTCAGGCCGAGTTGGAAAGTGCTGAGGCGAATCTGGTAAAAACCGAGCGTGATTATAAAAGGCAGTCTTCCCTGAGCAAGCAGAATTACGCTTCCAAAGCGACCCTTGATACGGCAGAAAGCAGTTATTTGCAGGCCAAGGCCGCCGTTGCTCAGGCTAAGGCTAATCTTGATCTGGCGAAAATTGATTTAGGTTATACCGAAATTAAGGCGCCGATCAGCGGACGTATCGGTAAGGCTCTGGTGACTGAGGGAAACTATGTGTCTTCCGCGACCCAGACTTTGGCGCGTATTGTTCAGACCAATCCGATCCGTGTTGCTTTTTCCGTGACGGACCGGGATATGCTTGACATGCGTCAGATGTATGACGGTAAGGCCAGTCAGTTGTTGACCGAATTGGTTCTTTCCAACGGAACAGTTCTGGTTAATAATCTGCAGTCCCGTTTTGCCGATAATGAAGTCAATACGGAAACAGCGACGATTGCGGTTTATGCCGAGTATAAAAACGACCAAGATTTGTTGATTCCCGGAAACTACGTTGATATCCGTATCGGCGAAAAACAACAGCAACTTGCTGTCTTGGTTCCTCAGGCCGCTTTGGCTCAGGATCAACACGGAAATTATGTTTTTACGGTAAACGAAGACGGAATTGCCGAGCAGAGACGCGTTCAATTGGGAGAGGTCTTTGAGGACAAGCAAATTGTTTTGGACGGACTGAGTTCCGATGACAAGGTTATTATCCAAGGTTTGCAGAAAGTTCGTGAAGGGCAGAAAGTGAATGCTCAGCTGGTTTCTGATACTGCGGAGGTAAAATAACAGATGTTTTCGAGAATCTTTATTGAGCGCCCGCGTTTTGCGATGGTAATTTCCATCGTTTTGACGTTGGCGGGCGTTATTTCCATTTTCTCTTTGCCGATTGCTCTCTATCCCGAGATTACACCGCCGGAAGTGGTGGTTTCGGCGTCTTATCCGGGAGCCAGTGCGGAAGTTGTTGCCAAGACCATCGGTATTCCGCTGGAAGAAGAAATCAACGGCGTGGAAGACATGTTGTACATGAGTTCTTCATCCGAGAACTCCAGTTATTCTCTGACTGTAACTTTTAAGGTCGGCGTTGACCGCGATATGGCACAAGTCAAGGTGCAAAACCGTATTCAGCAGGCTCAGTCCAAACTGCCGACGGAAGTGACGCGTCAGGGGCTGACGGTTCGAAGCCGTTCTTCCAATATTCTCGGCTTTATCACCGTTGGTTCTCCGAAAGGAACGCACTCGACTTTGGAACTGGCCGACTATGTACAGAATAACATTAAAAACAATCTGGCGCGCGTTTATGGTGTGGGCGAGGTTAATGTTTATTCTTCCCGCCTGAGTATGCGGGTTTGGCTGGATGCTGATAAAATTACGGCTTTAAATCTGCCGCTTTCAGCTGTAACGGCGGCAATTGAAAGCCAGAACTACCAGCCTTCACTCGGAAGCGTTGGCGCCATGCCCGGCGACGGACATCAGCAAATGGTTTATACGCTGCAGACTTTGGGGCGTATTAACGAGGTGGAGGATTTTAAAAACATTATTGTCCGGACGGCCGAGCAAGGTGGTTTGCTGCGTTTGAAAGATATTGCCCGCGTTGAGATTGGTGAAGAAAATTACCATGCGACTTCCAAATTTAATAATGCGCCGAACGTTGCCATTGCAATCAACCAGCTGGCCGGAGCCAATGCTCTTGAAGCCATGGCTGCCGTTAAGGCTGAAATTGAGAAGCTTTCGCAAAATTTTCCCGAAGATATGACTTATATGATCGGTTATGACTCAACGGAGTATATTGAGGCTTCAATCGAGGAAGTTGTCTTTACGCTGATTCTGACTTTTGCTCTGGTGGTGCTGGTATGTTATATCTTTTTGCAAGACTGGCGGTCTACGTTGGTGCCGACCCTGACCATTCCGGTATCTATTTTTGCGACGTTTGCCGTGATGCTGGCGTTGGGATACAGTATTAATATGCTGACGCTGTTCGGGCTGGTACTGGCCATCGGTCTGGTGGTGGATGATGCGATTGTGGTGGTTGAGCGTGTGCTTTATCTGATGGAAACAGAAAAGTTGACGCCGAAAGATGCGACGATTAAGGCGATGGAGCAGGTTTCCAGCGCTGTTATTGCCACAACGCTGGTGCTGCTTGCCATCTTTGTTCCTGTCGGATTTATGGGCGGGATTACCGGACGAATCTATCAGCAGTTTGCCGTGACGATTTCGACCTCGGTTTTCTTCTCGTCCGTAAATGCTCTGACTTTATCTCCGGCTTTGTGTGCGACAATTCTGCGACCGCTGAAAAAGATTACGCATGGTCCGTTGTTCTGGTTTAACCAGACATTGAACAAGACCCGAGATACGTATGTGGCGATTGTTGCGATTGTGGCCCGTAAGGTTTCCGTCATTGCCCTGTTGTTCGGTTTGATTGTTATCGGTGTTTATGCGTTGTTAAGTATCAGCCAGACTTCGTTTATTCCGAATGAAGACCAAGGTGTTATCATGGTCAATATTCAGCTGCCGGAAGGCGCAACGCGTGAACGGACGCAAAAGTTTATTGATGAGATTTATCCGTTGATGAAAGAAGAGCAGGGTGTTGACAGCGTTATGATTGTTGCAGGTGTCAGTATGATTGGCGGTTCCGGCGAAAATGTTGCTCTGGGCTTTATTACCTTGCGTCCGTGGAATGAACGCAAAGGTGAGGAGTTGTATTCAACCAATATTCTGAACCGTATCCGAGCCAAACTAGCTAATAAGCCGCAAGCTGAGGTTCAGTTGTTTGAACCGCCTGCGATTATGGGGCTTGGTATGAGCGGCGGTATGGATTATCGTTTGTTGTCGACCAACACGGATAATCCTCAGCAGATTGAGGCTGCTTTGCAGAATATGTTGTTGCAGGTTAATCAGTCACCGGAAGTTTCTTATGCCTATACGACTTATACTGCGAAGACGCCGAATATTTATCTGGATATTGACCGGCAGAAAGCTGAGGCAATGGGTGTGGCAATCGGTGATATTTTTGCAGTTTTGCAGAATTATCTCGGGTCTAGCTATATTAATGACGTCAACTTCGGTACGCAGGTGAACAAGGTTATGATTCAGGCTGACTGGAAGTTTCGTAAAGATATTGACAGTATCGGCAATCTGCATGTTCAGAACAAAAACGGCGAAATGGTGCCTCTGGGCAGTGTGGTTAAACTGCGCAAAGTTTTGTCGCCGCGTGTGGTTACGCGTTATAACCAGTATCCGAGCGCTTCTATTACGGCGGTTCAGAACAATTCCGTCAGTACCGGCGAAGCGATGGCTTCTCTGGAACAGTTGTCTAAAGGATTGCCGCGGGGCTTTACATATGACTGGTCAGGTATCAGTTATCAGGAAAAAGCCAGCGGCGGCCAGATTGGCTATCTTTTGGCACTGGCGATTACTTTCGGCTATTTGTTTTTGGTTGCGCAGTATGAAAGCTGGCTGACGCCGCTGCCGGTGTTGACATCGGTTTCCGTGGCAATGCTTGGCGCTTTGGCCGGTTTGTTTATTACCGGACTGCCGTTGAGTATTTATGCCCAGTTGGGTTTGATTCTGCTTGTCGGTTTGGCCAGTAAGAATGCTATTCTGATTGTGGAGTTTTCCAAAGAAGAGCAGGAGCGCGGTACATCAATCGTCCGGTCGGCGCTGGTCGGAACCAAAGAGCGTTTTCGCGCGGTGTTGATGACGGCCTTTACTTTCATTTTGGGGGTATTGCCGATGATTGTGGCGACAGGTGCAGGAGCCAGCAGCCGTATTGCCATTGGCGTTCCGGTATTTTACGGGATGTTATTGGGTACTTTTGTCGGTTTGTTGGTCATTCCTTTATTGTATGTGTTGTTCCAAACCCTCAAAGAAGCCACTGTTAAAAGACAGTAAATTGTCATCAAGCTTGAAGGTTTCTCGCTCGTGTACCTTTTTTGTACACGTCGCTTGAAGCCTTCTTCGCAGCATAACAATTTCTTGTCTTTTAAGTATCAGCGTCATCAAGCTTGAAGGTTTAACAATGTCATTATGAAAAAGGGGATTTTTTTCCTCTTTTTTTGTAGACAAAGTCTGACCGTTACAGTAAATTGGACATAGGTAAAAGATTATTATTTTAAATTTTTATGTTATGAATAAATTTTATGAAAAGCAAGGTTATTCCTTTGCTTATGGTTCTTTTCTTCTGTTATCTTATGTCAGTTGTTTATCCGGCGATATGTATGAGATTATCCGGCAGGCTGTTGCTGAGGGATATGGTTATATTGTAGCTAAAAAAGAGAATGAATGTATTTTTCTTGGATGGATTTATCAGGAGGAAAACCGAAGCAGTCTTGCGTGTCGGCATTTGTCTGCGGGAGATGAAGCATTGCGGGAATATCCTCAGGAAGAGCGTTTCTTGCTGACGATAAGTCGTGGAAACCTTGAAGTTATTCCGGCAGGCGCTCTTACCGATGTTCGGAGAATCAGTGAGGAAGAATTATTGCAGGCCATGGTTTTATTTTCAAAGCATGAGGTTTGTATAGAAAAGTCCGGAAAAGCTCCGATTGCCAATTTGAAAGTCCGGCGTTATTATTAAAAACAAAAAACCGACAAGCTTTAAGCTTGCCGGTTTTTCTTATTGATCGGGAATTCTATAATTCAGGACCGTATACCGTACCATCGATGGTTATTGTACCATCGCTGTTGGTATTATATGATCCTAAACGAGGATCGGATACTCCATAGGTGTTGCAGTTGGCTGCAGACATTTGCGTATGAGAGCTGGATCCGTCAGAAGCCTGATAGACCCAACCTTGGGCCAGACTTTCTTTATCCCATCCTTTGGCAATAATTGTTGCCGGATGCCAAGAACCGTCTCCGCTTGTTGCAGAAACAACTCCGGATGTAGCAGCACCAATCCAAGTGTACCAGTTACCGTCTATGTTTGCATAGAGGCCATTTTCACAAGTGATTGTCAAACAAGTTGTTCTGTCGGCGGCATTACCGTTTTTAAGAACGACTGTTTTGTTTGCGCTTGTAATTTTGCCTAAGCCTCCGGGGATGATTACGTCCGGTTGCTCAGGTTCTACTGGTTCATTTTTAACGACTTTAATGGTGACATCCTGAGTCTTATCACCCAAAGAACCCTGATGATATGCACAACTATAATTCAGATGCGTCAGATAGCTTGTGGTATTACCATTTGTGTTACCTGCATCTTGAGTATAATTAACATATGACGGAGTCAAATCCGATGCCAGCATTTCCAAATCTTTTCCTGCAATGTGCAGAACGGCAGTTTCATTTACCGTTGTAACGGGGTGAGAGAAACCACTGAATGACGATGTATAAGTCTTTGTGGTTGTTGTCACCGTGAACTTGCCTTCCGTACGGGTTGTGGAAGAAGATCCTGCTTGAGAGATGCCAGTATGAGAAACGCTGTTGTCAGCTTTCTCAACTTCAAACGGATTTGCCAAATTCCAGCTCAGTTGATACTGAATCTCATAATTCTCTTCTCTGGTTTCACCTTTGCTGTTTGTGATAATCACAGTAGCAGAAGATAATCCGGTATTTGTCAAATTACGAGTTTTGAATTCAGCATTCACATCGGTTACGGGGTCTTCCGGTTCGTCAGCTTTAACACGGATTGTACCTTCCTGAGTTTTGGAAGTTGAACCGGTGTTATATGAACAGGTATAGTTCAGTCTGGTCGGATAGCTTGTAACACCATCGCTGGTTGTTCCGCCGTCCTGACTGTAATCATTGTAACTTACCACCATATCGGCAGAAGGCATTGTCAAATTTTGACCGGCAACGGTAATTGTTGCTTTTTCAACCTCAGTATAAATCTTGTGGCTGAAACCATTGAACGAAGCGGTCTTCGTTGTTTTGGTCTTGGTAATTCTGAATGCATTCAGCGTTCTGGTGCTGGTAGACGTTGTTCCGCCGCTGATACTTGAGAAGACAACAGAATTGTCACTCTTTGTTACGTCAAACGGATTGTCCAAGCTCCAAGAATTGTTGTACTGAACTTGTACAGAAGTATCACGTTCCGCGCCTTTATTGTTGCGAATTGTGATGATTGCACTAGCCAGACCATCATCTGTCAGGTTGTCAGATTTAATCCAGGCATCAACATCATAAACATTATCCGGTTTCGGATCTTCTTTCTTCACTCTGATAACGCCATTCTGTGTTTTTGATGTTGTCTTATTGTTGTAAGAGCAGTCATACTTCAGATGGGTCGGATAAGAAACAAGGTTGTCAGCCGTTGTCGGATTATCCTGAGTGTAAGATTTATAAACCGGAACCAAATCAGAAGAAGGCATTGTCAACACCTTGCCGGCAACTTTAATTGTTGCTTTCTCGTTCACCGTAGTGATTTTGTGAGAGAAGCCGTTAAAGCTTGAAGTTTTTACGGTCTTGATTGTCTGGATCGTAAATGCTCCGCTGGTACGTGTTGTCGTGTTGCTTGTTCCGTCAGAAATGCTCTGATGAGAAACAGAATTATCAGCCTTAGTGACATCGAAATCAGTATCCAACGACCAAGAGATATTGTATTGGATTGCGACTGTTGTATCTCTTTCACCGCCTTTGTTATCTACGATAGTAATGGTAGCGTGAGATTTATTGTTGTCGTCCAAGTGACTTTCTTTGATGTAGGCATCAACGTCTTTTGTCGGCTCTTCAGGTTTGTTCGGATCATCCGGATCAATCGGAGTTTTCTTTTTCCATACTTCATACAAAACGTTGAACTTTTCGTTTTCGCCGCTGGTGTTGCTGGCGGTCATCGAAATTGTTATCAGATAAACCTGATAAGTTGTTCCGTTTTCAGTTTTTTCATACTGGCGTTCAGCCTTATATGAGTTGTAACCGATATTGTTGAAGTAGTGGTAAGGAAGCTCAATTGTCTGGCCGCCGAAGCTGTAAGTTGCCTTTTCCCAATAGCTGCTGATCGTGAAGCTCTGGCCGCCGCAAGTGAACTTGAAGTCCTTTGACGTTGAACCTGTGCTTTCCGAACCGGAGCCGGTGCAAGAAAAGTCCAAGCTTTCCTGATATACTTTCTGTTTGCCCGGGAATTCAAACCATGCGTTGATGGTACCTTTCTTAGAGTCCTGCTTTACAGAACCGTCATTGTAATACTGATTGATAATCCAATTCCAAGTATCGATATATTTGATGTATTTGGACTGGCGGTCATATTCACGCGTGAACGTGGATTTTTGCTGATCGGCCTCAATCTTATCCAATGTCGGGTCAACAGGAGTGTCACCGCCTTTGGTGATAACCAGTTTTACAGGGATATATACTTTATATACCTTGTCCGAGTTTTCCAGCTGCTTTACACTTCTTGTTGCCAAAAAGCGCAAAATCGCGTTGTAGCTTTCGACTTCTTTGCCGTCAACCACTTCCGGCGGAAGCTTTTTGTATTCCTGTACGCCGTTGAATTCAACTTTTGTGAATTCGAAGTACGGGAGTTCGAGCTTTTTGCCGTGGGCTTCAAGCACCTTAATTCTTGATTTGGCGTCAAGCGTCAGGCTCTTGCCGTTTTCAAAATTGAAGGTGTATTGCTGCCACTTCATGTTAACGCTGTCGTTTTTTTCGACTTTGTTGACATTTTTCTGGCTGATGTTTTTGGAGTCAACGTACCAAACCAGATCAGTCGGGTACTCAATGGAAGCCGTTGGGTTCCATACGATAGAGGAATCCTTGCTGGTCTCGTCTTTGTACAGCAAGATTAAACGCCCTTCACCTTTATCGGTGAATTTCTTTTCGCCGGCAATTGAGTCGATGGAGATGTTTTTCAAGCTCCAATCGGTTTCAGCAAGTTCAATGTCGGTAACGGGGTTGGATTTTCCGTCTCCCAAACCGTAAACTTCACTGTCTTCGCAGGCGTTAAACACACATGCCCAAAGGGCAAGCACCAAAATTGTGATGCAGTTCCGAAATAAATTTTTCTGTCTCATTTTTTTTAATTTTTTGAGGTTATTAATCTATTTGAAAAACTATTTGGGAATTTGGACAAATATCGGCGTGTTCATCTCTGTTTTATAAGAAAAGATTTCCCGCTCAATAATATTCCATCATAATTTTGTCCCATAATAATTTTTTGTTGGATTATAATATAGTATATTTTGCGATGAGTTGCAAGTAAAAAATGCAAATTTTTTGAGGAAAATGTAGTATATTTGTCCAATATGGAATTTTGGCAAATTTACAGGGCGGCGAAGTGATGAAAGAGAGAGAAAGTGGCAGCGAGGTGCTGAAAGAGGGTGGCGGCGATGTAGTCGGAGAGGGAAAGGAGAGATGAAAGGGGGCAAGGGAGAGAAAAGAGGCTGCGAGAAGGGAAGGGCAACGACAGAAGAAAAAGGTTGGGTATGTAGGGGAAAGAGAAGAAGAAATGAAGCAAGAGTAAACAAGGGAGAGAAGAAAGGTGAAGAGAGAAAGAAAAGGAGGGGAAGCGAGGGGGAAGGAGAGAAGAAAAGGGGAGAAAAGAAGAGGCTGTGAAAGAAGAGGAAGGAAAGAATGGCAGTTATTCTGAACGGAGTGAAGAATCCAGATTGGTGAATAAGGCTATATTGTTTGACTGGATTCTTCGCGTTGCTCAGGATGACGGAGAAAAAGAAAAGAGGATGACAGAGAGAAAAGAGGGCGTGGCGGCGATGTAGTCGGAGAGGGAAAGGAAAAAGGGGAAAAAAGAACGAAAGAGGAGGGCGAAAATGGGAGGTGGGATGGGTTAAAATGGAAAGAGCCGCAAACCGTAGTTTGCGACTCTTCGTGAGAGAACTTCTTCATTAGAAGTGATATCTTAATGCAATTCGGATGCTATGCCCGAAGTCGTGTAAGTCTTCAGACATGATTGTCCGCTTTGCGTTTTCCCCTACTGTTTCTACCAAAGCGGGGCGGTCGTTTTTATACGATTTCTCGCTCGGGTAGAAAGTAAAGCGATAAGAAGCTTCAAGTTGCCAATGCGGGGCAACACGGAAGCTTACACCAGCACCGGCTGTTGCCTGGAACTGGAACTTCCGTAGAACATTTACCCCCTGGATTTCTCCAGTGGATTCATTTTCGATCAACTGGAAACCAGTCGATTGTTTTCCTGCACCGGCACCCACCGTCAGGAACGGGATAACGCGGCCTTTGATAAGGTCGTAATTTACCAGTCCCATAGCGGACGGGTTCTTTTCAGACCATGTACCTTCCGCTTCAATACGGAAAGCATTTAGTCTGATACCAACGGCAGCACCAGCGAGGGCGCCTTTTTCGGTCAAGTCGTACCCGCCGATAATTTTGCCGTACCACGATGTGTTGCCATCGATTTTTAAATATCGGCGGCTTTCACCATTGGTTTGGTAACTTCTCTCTGCTGTCGTGGTAATCTTGCGACTATCACGATATGAGGCACGAGACTGTGCGCTCATAGAGAAGTTAACCACTGCTATCATAATCACTACTAATATGGCCTTAACGGCCTCAATATTTGTTCTCATAATTTAATAATTTTTGTGCTCCACCCTCCAAGGTGTTTTTTTAGAGGAGGGCGGAGCGGATTAAAGACTAAATTTTTTTGTTGCCGAGGGGTACTCGGCTAGAAATATCTTGTGGCTGAAAGACCGGGGAAGCCCCAATCCCTCAGCTCTTAGTTTATTAGCAATTAACGGATGCCGTAAACAACACCGTCAATTGTGATTGTGCCGTCAGCATTTCCGCTGTAAGAACCCAACATAGGAGTTCCGCTGGCGAAAGTGATGACCATGGGTTTTGACACCTGAGTAGCACCATTGCCCATATACAACCAGCCGTCATTGGAATTGCTTCCGTTGAACCACTGGATGTCAGCCGGCTGCCAAGAACCGTTTCCGCTTGTAGCAGAAATAGCGCTTGTTCCCATCCAAGTATACCAAGAACCGTCGATGTTTGCGTAAACACCGTTTGCGCAAATGATAGAGAGACAAGTTGTCTGACTTTTTACATCGCCACCGCGAATAACGGTAGTTTTAATGGCTGAAATGATGCTGCCCATCTGAGACGGAACATAAACATCAATTCTCGGCAACTCTGGTTCCGGGTTTGGAGTTGGCTCTGGATCCGGTGTAGGATCTGGAGTTGGTTCCGGGTCCGGTGTAGGATCTGGAGTTGGTTCCGGGTCCGGTGTAGGATCTGGAGTTGGTTCCGGGTCCGGTGTCGGGTCTGGAGTTGGTTCCGGGTCCGGTGTCGGGTCTGGAGTTGGTTCCGGGTCCGGTGTCGGGTCTGGAGTTGGTTCTGGATCCGGTGTCGGGTCTGGAGTTGGAGTAGGATCCGGGGTATCGGGTACGTTGGGCTGATCAGGCTCAACATAAGCACCTTTACCGATCTTAACTGTCATGACAAAGCGATGTGCATCACCATTGTCATAAATAGCAAGACATGGAATTTCTACAAACCAGCAATCCATCAGCTTACCGCTGACAGCTTCCTGAGCAAGCTCAGTATAGCTGATTTCATCTTCCAAAACCTTGATATCCACACATTTTACTGTGGGATATTTAACGTCAAAACCTTCAACCTTCACAGCTTCCGGCATTTCAGTGCGAGCCTTAACATCAAAGCTAAGGTTCTGATCGAAATTAACAACAGCGTTGATGCCGTTGTTAACCGGGTTAACAGTTACTCCCTGCAGAGAAATCTTCTCATTCTCGCGAATGATAAATCTCTCCGGTGTCCAAGACAAAGTAGTGTTGAAGTTCCAAGAGAACTCGTCACTTTTCTTGGATGAACCGTCTTTCAACTCAAACCACCAGAAGCCCTTTCCTTCGTATTTGAAGGAAGCGCCGGCTTCGTAGTCTGTTGAATCAACACAAACTAAAGTATAGTCTGCATCGATGTTAACAGATACGATAGTATCCTTAACTACCGGAGTAGTCGGTTTAACAGGCTGTTCCAATGTTTTTTCATCTAATCCGTAAACATCGCTGTCTGCGCAAGATGAAAAACTAAACGTAGCTACCAGGGCGATCAGCATGCTGACCAAAATCCCTGTAAAATTAATATTTTTATTCATAAAAGATAAATTTTTTTAATTAAACAGATAAGAAATCGGTCAGAAGCATAAACTAAGAGATTGATATTTCAAAATTTAGTTTTAACCGAAAATAATAAGAAATGATATGTAGAATACCATTCGCTCCAAAATAGTATGAAAATATAGTAATATGTTTTGTCAATATTATTTATACCATAAATCCGGACTCCTGACAAGTGAAAAAAGTATGCGAATCGATAAAAAATATAAAATTTTGTTAATCTTCCATTAAGAAGAGAAAAAGTCCGCCATAATATTTTTGTGACGAAATTGTTGAATTTTGTGTCGGAAGCGTTATAGTAACGGTAGTACGAATCGCAAAGAGGCTCCAATGATTGAACAAAAGATTTTCAAAAGGCTGAAAAAGCCTAAGTTTAAGCGTCTGTTGCTGACAGCTGCGGCAACGGTGTTGGTTTGGGGATACAGCTGCAGGCACCAGCGTTCAGCTTATCAGGAAGAAATTGACAGGATAAAAACCGAGTTTTTGCAGAAAGAAAACAAATATCAGGAAGAAATCAAGCTGCTCAAAATCAAGGCCAATAAGTTTCGTTTTTACGAATATGACGCCTCCGGCCTGAAAGTCAGCGAGATTGAAAAGGTCAGAAATGCCCGTCTGAAGGATAATCCGGGGATTGCTTTTGAAAAATTCCGCCTGCGGGAGCCTAAAAGTATTGATGCCCGAAAGCTGGCAGCCGGCTGGAAGGCCGGACAGCGCCGTTTTTCCCGCATTGAAAGGGATTCTCTGGACAAAAAATGCGAGGAGGTAAAAGATTTGCTGGCGGATTCTCTTTCAGCCTATGCCGATGAGGGATATTTGCGCAATGTAAAAGTTTTTCGTGATTTGGTTGTGGAAAAGGTTGCGCGGCAAGCTTACCGTTACGGGGCGGAGTATGCCAATCTTTTGGATGAATCCGATTCGGATTTGAAGCGCCGTATTGCGGAAATTCCGTCCGCGGCCAAAGACAGTTACTGGGGGAGCCGTCCGTACTTTCGCAAAGATAACGAGGCGTTCCGTCTGATGTCAGATATTTTGCAAATGCGGGAGTTTGTGCGTTACAATAATGCGATGATAGACGATATCAAACTCTCGTATCAACAGATGTTTGAAGCTTCCAAAGAGCCCAAAATTGAACGTATGCGCGATTCTGCCCGCAATGTTGCCGGAAATAAAAACTATGCCGCGGAATTTTCCGGACGGCTCGGCTGGCAGCAGGCCGGCGGCCGGTAAGCTTCTTTCTTTATTTTATGCACATTGCGGCATGAGCGGTTGCAAAGTCGGCTGTTTATCCTTATAAATAATGCATGCTAAGAGGAGAAAATGACGCATGCTTTTTTCAAAATTTGAACGTTTTGTTGCCAAAAGATATTTGCGGGCGAAACGCAAAGAGGGCTTTATTTCCGTGATTACCGGTTTTGCTTTTACCGGAATTGCGCTCGGGGTGGCAACGCTGATAATCGTGATGTCGGTGATGAACGGTTTCCGGCAGGAGCTTTTGTCCCGTATTCTCGGTTTGAACGGCCATATCGGCATTATGTCGCCGGTCGGTTATCCTTTTAATAATTATAAAACGGCTGTTAAGGAAATCGGCGAATTTGAGCATGTGAAATTTGTGATCCCGATGATTGAGAACCAACTGCTGGTCTCAGCCGGAAAAGCGGCGGAGGGTGCTATGGTGCGCGGTATCGAACGGCAGGACCTGCTTCGGCGCCCGGTGTTGAAAACGGCGCTTTCTCTGGTGAATATGGAAGAATTTGAGGGTAACAGCGTGATTGTCGGTTCCCGTTTGGCCAATAAAATGGGGATTGTGCCGGGGGACGAAATTACGCTGATTTCTCCCAACGGCAAAGTGACGGCTTTCGGTACCGTGCCGCGGATGAAATCTTATAAGGTGGCCGGCACGTTTGAGGTCGGAATGTTTGAGTATGACGCCAACTATATTTTTATGCCGTTGGACACCGCGCAGACTTATTTTGGCATGAAAGGCGCCGTCAGCCATATTGATGTGACACTGGATGATGAAAATATGCTGCGTCCGGTACGGCGCGCTATTGAGGAAAGTATCGGCGGCGGCGCTTATGTCTTTGACTGGAAGCAAACAAATGCCGCTTTCTTTAATGCCATTGACGTGGAAAGAAACGTGATGTTTTTGATTTTGACCATGATTATTCTGGTGGCCGCTTTTAACATTATTACCGGACTGATTATGCTGGTGAAAGACAAGGGGCGGGATATTGCCGTTTTGCGGACTATGGGTGCCGGCAAAGGTTCCATTATGCGGATTTTCTTTCTGGACGGCGCGTTCATCGGCGTGGTCGGGACTATTCTGGGCGTGATTTTGGGGTTGCTGGTTTGTTATAATATTGAGACTATCCGCCAGTTTTTGGAAGGGCTTTCCGGTCGGGAGCTGTTTTCGGCCGAGATTTATTTCTTGTCAAAACTGCCGGCAAAAGTCGATGTGACGGAAGTGGCCGTGGTTGCGTTAATCTCTTTGCTGTTGTCTTTTCTGGCAACCTTGTATCCGGCTTATCGGGCCGCAAAATTTGATCCGGTGGAGGCGCTGCGTTATGAATAAACAAATGCCGACTTTAGAACTTAAAAACGTGGTAAAAACTTTTAAGCAAGGTTCTGCCAAGCTGGAAGTTTTGAAAGGTGTGGACTTTGCCATTGCTCCGGGGGAGATTGTGGCGCTTATCGGGCCGTCCGGTTCCGGAAAGTCGACGCTGCTTCAGATTGCCGGCCTGTTGGAAAAGCCGACAAAAGGCGATGTCTGGCTGGACGGGCAGAAATGCAGCAAGCTCGGCGATAACGCCCGTACCGGTTTGCGGCGGGACTATCTCGGCTTTGTGTATCAGTATCATAATCTGCTCGGAGATTTTTCGGCGACCGAAAATGTGGCGCTGCCGCAGCTGATTGCCGGTGTGAACCAAAAAGTGGCCAATGAAAAGGCCAAATGGCTGTTGAACCGGTTGGGGCTGGGCAAACGTCTGGCGCACCGGCCGAGTGAGCTTTCCGGCGGAGAACAGCAGCGGGTGGCGATTGCTCGGGCTTTGGCAAATTCTCCCAAGCTGCTGCTGGCAGACGAACCGACGGGAAATCTGGATCCGCGGACGTCGGAAGGGGTTTTTCTGGAATTGTTGTCAATTGTGAAAGAAACAAAATTGTCGGCGCTGATTGCTACTCATAACTTTGAACTGGCCGATAAGATGGACCGCAAAGTCACGCTTAAAGACGGCAAGCTGATTGACATGCGGGCATCAAGCTTTATCAAAAATGAGAATTTTTATTAAGCGGAGGGAAAATGAAAAAATTTTTTCTGATGTTGGCGGCCGGTGCGGTTTTGTCGGGAGGGGTGTTCGGGCAGGCCGGTGCCAAGAGCTATCTTTCGCGTTCTTTTGAAGATAAATATCAGCGGCTGGGTGAAAGGGAAACCCGTTCTATGTTGCGGCGGATGGGAATTTCCGGCGATGATAAGGAGTTTACGCTTTCTGATTTGAAAAATCTGAAGCTCAGCCGGCGGGAAGAAAAAGAAATCCGAGCGGCCAAGAAGAACGGAACTTATAAAACGCCTGAAGAGCAATTTAAAGAAATGGATACCAACCGCGACGGCAAGGTTAACAGCGCCGAGTTGCAGGAATATTATGCCCGTCAGGCTTATCGCGAAGAGCCGTCCAGAAAAGACCGTAATCCTGAAGTGAGCCAATACGGCAAGCCTTTGCCGGTGCTGACGCCGGAGCAGGAGGCCTTGCATGACGAGATGATTGCAAAGGCAGTGGCGGCGGAAGCCGAAGTTAAGGAAATTAACGGGAATCCGGCCTTAACCTCTTCAGAAAAAGAAGAGAAAATCAAAGAGGTAAAAGAGAAGTACTATCCGGAAGAGAAAACGGCAGAAACACCGGCCGATGAAAACGTGACGGGGAGCGTTGCCGGAGACAATATGCAGCCTGAAGGCGCGGATAATGCCGCCGAAGCGGAGGGCAAAAGCAAACCCGCAGAAGATGGGAAGCCGGAGGAAGAGGCGGGTGTGACAAAAGATGATGCCGCGGCCGGAGAAAATGCCGGCGTGAGTGCGGAAAAAACGACGGAGGGCGACGGTCTGCAGGAGAACGGCGGGAATGCGGTGTCTGACGGAACGGAACTGCAGGGGTTGTAACAATCGTTTATAATATGTGTTTGAGATTACCGGTTCGGGAGACTTGACGTTTGAATTAAAGATGTTATAGTTTCCGAACATTTTTTTATTATCATTTAAATTATTTACATATGAAACTGAGTACAGAAAAAATCAGAGAAAGCCTTATTGCATCTTTTGCAGAGAACAGGCAAAACGGTTTGTTTGAAACGGCGGGGGAATTAAATCTTTTCCGTAAGGACGGATATTATGTGTTTGCGGTTGAGGTTATGAAGTCTGACGGGAGCAAATCTTTTTGGGTTTGGCGTCCGGATACGAACGAAAAGCGGGTGCTCCCTTATATAGACGGTGCCGAGCAACAGCCCAGACGGCCAGATGTGTATAACAAGGAATGTGTTGAAAACGGGTTTTTACGTTTTACGGTCAGAAAGCGTCTGACCGGTTATCAGTTCTATCTGGATTATAAAGAAGACTATACTTTTCCGGTGAATGAACAGATTGCGATGGAAAAGGCACAGGCTTTTTTGTTGACGGAAAAGGACGGTGCATATTGGGATGCGGTCTGGCGCGGAGAATTGAGGCTGCAGCCGGGGTTGTTTAATGATTTTCCGGTTTACGGCGTGTTTGACAATTCGGAATACCTGCGGCTTTTGACCGGATTGAATTGCCAGTGGCCGGCCGGAAAAATATTTGTTGAACTGCATGAGCCGCAGACAATTCCTCTGAAAAAACAAAATGCCGTTGCGAAATTTGACGGGCATGACTTTGTTTTTGAGCCAAATGACTGAGTTTCCGGTTTTATTGATAAAAACGGTCTGATCGCATGGTCAGACCGTTTTTTTTGTATCTTGTGAGAAAAAGTGCTTGCAATTTGGGAAAGTTGATAGTATAAAACCTCGTGAACAGAGTGGTTCGGGCGTTTTGGCATGCCTGACGACTCAAAGAAAAATCCAAATATTTTAATTAAGAAAGGGATTGAAATGCCTAAATTGAAAACTAAAAGTGCCGCTAAAAAGCGTTTCAGCGCTACCGGCACCGGCAAATTGAAAAGAAATTTTGCCAAAAAGAGACACTGTCTCTTCTGCAAAACCCAGAAAATGAAAAGACAAGCCAGAGGTACTACATTGGTTGCTGATGTGGATGTCCAGATTGTTAAACAATTTATGCCGTATTTGTAGGAGGAATTTGATATGTCTCGTATTAAAAGAGGTATGACCGCTCACGCACGCCACAAAAAAATTCTTGATATGGCTAAAGGTTACAGAGGTCGTTCTAAAAATGTATTCAGAGTTGCCGTTGAAAAAGTTGAAAAAGCTTTACAGTATGCTTATCGCGACAGAAGAGCCAAAAAGAGAAGTTTCCGCGCTTTGTGGATTCAGAGAATCAATGCTGCTACTCGTCTTAATGATATGACTTATTCTCGATTTATGAGCGGGCTCAACAAAGCCGGCATCGAACTCGACCGAAAAGTCCTTGCCGATATTGCTTTGAAAGAGCCTGCAAACTTCGCCAAACTGGTTGAAGCTGCCAAAAACGCTCTCTCTAAATAATAGTCGGGCAAAATCTATGGAGAAAGAGCTAACTCGTTTTCGGGTTAGCTCTTTTGCAGTTTAAATGCACTGAGATTGAGGAAAAAATGGAAAATATTGAAGAGTTAAAAAAGTCACTGACGGCCGAAATTAATCAGGCCGGAGATATGAAAGCGCTGGAAGAAGTCCGGGTTGCCGTTTTGGGCAAAAAGGGCCGGATTACCGAGATGATGAAAGGGCTGGGCGCTTTGCCGCCGGAGCAAAAGGTTGAAATGGGCAAGAGCCTGAATTTGCTGAAAGGTGAGATTGAGCAGGTTTTGACCGAGCGCAAGAGCGTTTTGGAAGCCAAGGAACTGAATGATAAGCTGGCAAAAGAGATTGTTGACGTAACTTTGCCTGTTCGTCCGGAAAACCAAGGGCGGATTCATCCTGTTTCTCAAATTTATGAAGAAGTTGTGGCCATTTTCGGGCAGATGGGCTTTTCGGTTGCCGAAGGCCCGGATATTGAAGACCAGTTTCATAACTTTAATGCCCTGAATATGCCGGCAAACCATCCGGCGCGCCAGATGCAGGACACTTTCTATATTCCCAATCCCGACAGTGCTGATTTTGATGACAGTTATGTGGTTCGGACGCATACGTCGCCGGTACAAATCCGTACAATGGAGAAGAAAGAACTGCCTATCCGCATTATTGCGCCGGGGCGTACTTATCGTTCCGATTATGACGCCACGCACACGCCGATGTTTCATCAGGTTGAGGGGCTGGTGATTGACAAGAATATTACCATGGCTCACCTTAAAGGCTGTTTGTATGATTTTGTTAAGGCGTTTTTTGAGCTTGACGATGTTCCGGTGCGCTATCGTCCGTCGTATTTTCCGTTTACAGAACCGTCAGCCGAAATGGATATCGGCTGTTTGAAAACCAAGACCGAACTGAAAATCGGTGCCGGTACTGACTGGCTTGAGATTTTGGGCTGCGGCATGGTACATCCGAAGGTTCTGGAAGCCGGCGGCATTGATCCGAATGAGTATCAGGGTTTTGCATTTGGTGTCGGCATAGACCGTCTGGCCATGCTGAAGTACGGTATTCCCGATTTGCGGACTTTCTTTGAATCGGATGTGCGATGGTTGAAGCATTACGGCTTTGTGCCGCTTGATTCCGCTTCGATGACCGGCGGACTGAGCAATAACGGAGGAGCAGCAAGATGAAATTTACATTATCGTGGTTAAAAGAACATTTGGATACGTCGGCGTCGGTTGACGAGATTGCCGGAGCACTGACCAAGATTGGTCTGGAAGTGGAAGAAGTCGTTAATCCCGCGGCGGCTCTTAAAGATTTTATTACGGCCAAAGTCGAGACTTATGAACATCATCCGGATTCCGACCATCTCGGTTTGTTATGCGTTAATACCGGAAAGGAAAAGTTGCAAGTCGTTTGCGGCGCGCCGAATTGCAAGCAGGGGCTGGTCGGTATTTTTGCGCAGGTCGGCGTTACCATTCCGTGTTATAACGAAAAGCTCAAAGTGGGAAAAATCCGTGGTGTGGAAAGCTTCGGCATGATGTGTTCCGAGAAAGAACTCGGCATTGGCGAAGATCATGACGGCATTATTGAGCTTCCGGCGGATACGCCAATCGGACTTTCTGCAGCCGAAGTTTTGAACATTGATCCGGTATTTGAGATTTCGATTACGCCGAATCGCGCCGAGTGTCTCGGCGTACGCGGCGTTGCCAGAGATTTGGCGGCTGCCGGCCTCGGTACTTTGAAACCGTTGAAAGTCAAAAAAATCGCAGGCAGTTTCAAAAGTCCCGTTACGGTCAGCATTGAGGACAAAGAAGCCTGCCCGACTTATGTCGGACGCTATATTAAAGGTGTTAACAACAAGGCCGAAACGCCGAAATGGATGAAAGACCGTTTGTGTGCCATCGGGCTGCGTTCGATTTCGCCGCTGGTGGATGTGACCAACTATATCAATTATGATTTGGCGCGTCCGCTGCATGTTTTTGATGCCGACAAACTGAATGGCAATATTACGGTCAGAATGGCAAAAGACGGCGAGAAGTTTGTTTCTCTGGAAGAAAAAGAATATGCTATGGACTGCAAGGCTTTGGGAATTTGTGACGATGACGGGATTCAATGTCTTGGCGGTATTATGGGTGGCGCAGAAAAAGGCTGCGGCGAAGAAACGAAGAATGTTTTTCTGGAATGCGCTTTGTTTGCACCGGATTGTATTGCCCGTACCGGACGCAAGTATCAGATCGATTCCGACTCACGGTATCGTTATGAGCGCTGGGTTGATCCGAAATCCAATATTCTCGGTTCGGACTATGCCACACAGCTGATTACCGAAATTTGCGGCGGCGAGGTTTCTGAAGTTGAGGTTGCCGGCTGCGAAGATTGTGCCGAGCGGGTTGCCTATCTGCGTCCGGAGCGGATTAAGAGCCTTATCGGTTTGGACGTTTCCAAAGAAAAGATTGTTGACATTTTGAACAAGCTTGGTTTTGCAACATCCGAAGAAAACGGAAAAATCAAGGCTGTTTCTCCGACTTGGCGCGGAGATATTGAAGGTGAGCATGATTTGGTGGAAGAAGTCGTACGGATGATCGGGCTGGATGAAATTCCGGCGGAATCTTTACCGCATGATAAGTTTCCGAGTCAAGCTTTGACGCCGGTTCAGCGGCGTAATGTGACGGTTAAGCATGAGCTTGCCTCCCGCGGTATGCTGGAAACTGTGACTTGGAGTTTTACCGATTCAAAAGTGGCGCAGATGTTCCGCAAAGTCGGACAAGAAGCCGTCCTGTTGTTTAATCCGATAGCATCAGATCTGGATGAAATGCGTCCGTCGGTTTTGCCGAATTTGCTCTTGGCGGTAAAGAACAATATTGCCAAAGGTTACGGAAATGTTTCTTTGTTTGAGGTCGGACCGCAGTTCTTCGGGCGCAAGCCGAAAGAGCAGGCATTGGTTGCTGCCGGCGTACGTTGCGGTATGACATCTAAAAAGGTTTGGACAGGCGATGAGCGAATTTATGACGTTTTTGACGCCAAGGCCGATGCGATTGCGGCAATTGCCGCTGCCAACGGGCCGTGGGAAAATGCCCAGGTGTTCCGCGATGCGCCGGAATATTATCATCCGGGGCGCAGCGGTTCTTTGCGTTTGGGCAAAAACGTGCTGGCTTATTTTGGTGAGATTCATCCGGCTGTAACCAAAAAACTGGGCATTAAGCAAAGGGTGATGGCTTTTGAGGTGTTTCTTGACAATATTCCGGAGCCGCGTGCGGTTCAAGGTAAAGCCCGCAAAAAGCTTGAGCTTTATCAGTTCCAGCCGCTGGACAAGGATTTGGCCTTTGTTATGAACAAAGACGTGAAGGCCAGCGATGTGATTGCCGCGGCCAAAAATGCCGATCGTGTTCATATTACCGATGTTCGGATTTTTGACGTCTATGAAGGTGAAAATCTGCCGGAGGGCAAAAAGTCTCTGGCTTTGTCCGTGACCTTCCAGCCGATTGAAAATACTTTTACCGACAAAGATATTGAAGGGCTGATGAATAAGGTGATTGACGAGGTCAAGAAGAAAACCGGCGGTGAATTAAGAGCCTAAGGCCATAAAAAAAGGATTGCTTTTCAGCAATCCTTTTTTTGTAATGTCCGCGTATTTGATATACGGGAGATTTTTATGGAAATTAACCGAATCTGAAAAAGTTTTTGACTTTTTGCCAAAATTCTTCCCACCGGTATTTGTTGTAAGCCTCTTGTCCTTCCTGATATTTAAAGCCGTATTTTTGACCGTAATATAAAACAAGGGCTTTTCTGTCAGGTTCCTGATATGCCAGAAGAGACTTTTGCAGTTCAAAGGGAAGTTCTTCTTTTTCAATCAACATTTGTGTGATTTCCGGATTTCTTATGCTCAATAGGATAAAGATTATTCTGTATCCGAGATTTTTGAAATGAGGAAGAAGAGTTTTTGTTCCGTTGACTTTTTTACTTTCTGCAAAAAATACCAATCCGTCCAGACAATAATATTTCTGCGGGATGTATCTCAGGACCTCTTCATTAGCCGTTTTAAACAAATACCGAACCACTGTATTATCAAAGACGTTTAGCTTTTGCAGCATTCTGGCTGTCGGAACCGCCAGTTGGTCAGGATAGAGGTCTATTGCCAGTTTTAGTGATTCCTTTTGCGAATCCGTTTTTAACGCAGATTTCACAAATTTTTCGAACAATTCTTCATTCCCGCAAATGTCAACCCAGTCGCATTCGTACATGGTAATTTCGCCGATGTATGATGCAAGATTTGGATCATCCTTCACCAGTTGGTAGTCTACATTATATTGGGATGTGTAGGCTTTCATCAATTCGGGATAGGGCAGAAGTTGTAATATTTCATTATCCTCAAATCCGTAAAAATCCCCGTTGTTGTTTATGTAAAGCAACAAAAGCCGGCGGCTTTGTTCGTCTTTGAGCAACAAGTTTATATTGTAGAGCGTTTCGCATTCCAGACAATATTTTTGTTTGTCTTGCTCGGTTCCTCGGGTGAGGATGATTTCCTCCGCGTTTTCGTCAAGGTCAGAGCCGTTTTCTAACAAAATGCCGATGTATTCCGTTCCGTCCGGCCGGTTGAGCACGATTTTGCTTTCATCGACAGAAGGACTTGTTTCGCGGATTATGGCCAAAACAATGTCTTTTCCGGCGGATTGCAGCATTTGTTTGCGCAGCCGCACATCGATGTTGATAACTTCTACATATCTTTGAATAAACTCCGGCGACCAGGTGGCAACCATCAGATCTTCAAGGATGAAGTGCATCGGATGCATTGTTTTAAGCCATGCGTCAAACTTTTTGTAGTCCTTTTTCAGAATCATTTCCAAGTCATTGCGGAAATCTTCATCTTTGGATACACTGTTCAAAAACAGTTTTAATTCCTGAGGTGACAAAGTCAGATTTTTTTCCATAACGTTATTTTAATAAGTGTTAATAATTTTTTATCAAAAGTAGAGTATCATATTTTTGTCTAATTGTCAACCTGTAATAATTTGTAAGATTTGTTGTGTTTACGTCAGGCAAGAATTGTTTATAATGGCAGCATGAACCAATTTTTTTTGAAAGGAAATTTCATGTCTAATATCCATCCGTCAGCAGTGGTCGAAAAAGGTGCTAAAATTGCGGACAGCGCAATTGTCGGGCCGTTTTGCTATATCAGCGGAAATGCCGTTATCGGCGAAAAAGTAAATTTGATTGCGCGTGTGACAATTTTGGGGAACACCACAATCGGCGATGAAACGGTTGTGTTTCCGGGAGCTGTTCTCGGCGGCGGGCCGCAAGATCATGGCAATGAATTTCAGCCGGATGCAAAGCTGGTTATCGGCAAGCGCAATGTTATTCGCGAGAATGTAACGATGCAGTGCGGCACGCCGAAAGGACAAACGCCGCCGGAAGACGGTTCTGAGCCGCAGAAGCTGATTACGATTGTCGGTGATGACGGAATGTTTATGGTAAATTCCCACGTGGCGCATGACTGTGTGGTCGGCAATGGCGTGATTATGACCAATAACGCGGTTATCGGCGGCCATACGCGGTTGGGAGACGGGTGTATTCTGGGCGGAAATTCTGCTGTTCATCAGTTTTGCCGTATCGGGCGCAAGGCGATGATCGGCGGTATGACCGGCGTGGCGCGCGATGTGATTCCGTTTGCCATTGTTACCGGTGACCGCGGTAAGCTGCGCGGACTGAACCAGATTGGCATGAAGCGCGGCGGAATGTCGGAAGCGGAAGTTAAAGCTGCGACCCGTGCTTATATGTTTATTTTCAAAGGCAAAGAAGGCCGTTTGGAAGAACGTGTTGCGCAGGCTAAAGAAAAATTCAAAGATAATGCCATTGTTCAAGAGCAGATTAGGTTTATTGAGATGGCGGTGCATGACCGGCGTAATCTCCTCACCGCAGAGTAAAAACGCGCAATACGGACGCCTAATACAGAAAAAGAAAATCCGGCTAAGTTACGTACGTTTATGTACGCGCCTGTCGCCGGATTTTCTTTTTCTTATTATCCGTCGCGTCTATCGCGTTTTTTACAGCGGCCTGAAGGAATGCTCATGTACTACTTTGTACACTCCGCTTTCTTCACCCTAAAATCTTATTATTTCTCTCGTTCTCCCCATTTTTACAGCGGCTTGTGGTCGGTCAAGTTTGCGTTTCAAAATTCTCATGTACCTTTTTTGTACATGTCGAATTTTGCTCCACAAATAGCCCCGGCCTTTATCAAACTTTTTAGTAAAAACGCGCTCTGTGGTCATCTGATACAGAAAAAAGAATTTTAGCTAAGTCATGTACCACCATGTACACGCCTGTCGCTAAAATTCTTTTTTCTTATTATCTGACTTAGGCATCCAGGCTCGCTTCGGTTGCTAACGCCTTCCTTGCTTGCCAAGATGTTCCAAAGAGCTTGCAGATAAAAACAACCGGAGCAGCGGTTGTTTTTGCTTAGCGCTTATATCGCGTTTTTACAGCGGCCTGAAGGGATGCTCATACTTGTTCTTTTTCTTCTCGTGTAGCTGGTTGTACACGTCGGCGAAAAAGGACGGCGCAGCACAAGCTCTTATCAAACTTTTTAATAAAAACGCGCAATACGGGCGTCTGATCCGGAAAAGGAAAATCCGGTAACAGTTGCATGCATAAAGTGCTTAGCCGGATTTTTTTTATCTGTTTTTTAGTAAGAATGAAATGTGATGGGTTTTTTTGATAAATAATCTTCTTTGCAGAGTGAAGAGAATGAGATATACTGTTAAGAAAATACAGGAGATTTTAATATGCAGAGCTGGAAGGAAATTATCGAACGAGCTGAAAAACTGGGAGAAGGGAAAAATTCTGCGGCTTATAAAAGCGGCGATTATATTATTCGGGTTCCGATACAGGAACGGGCCAGACGAGGGTATTTGAAAGAGGCGGAATATTCTCAAACATTTCAACGCTCTGATGATGAGTTTTTGAAATCCCTTTTACCGGATGTGCAATATATAAAAGAAAACGGATTTGAGGGAGCCTTTCACTTGGAATTGAAAGGAAAAACCTGTATTGACGGCAAAGATCGCAGTGGGGATAATCTTCATTTTGAAGATTTGTCCGGCTTGCAAAAAAGTATTCTGGCTTCTGAGGTCGGACAGTTTTTAGCACATTTGCACAATTTTCCGGTTCAGGGTTTTGAGGTTTCCGAACAGGTAGGGTTTCAGTTTGAAACTTTGCCTGATTTGCAACAGCGAAATGCGGCGTTTTATGCCCAAAAGGGAATAGATTATCATTCTCCTGACAAGAAAAACGATAATCTGGTGGTCTGTCATAACGATTTTCACGGCGGTAATATGGCACTGAATGATAAAGCGCAGAGTGCCGGTGTGTTAAACGGGGTTTTTGATTTGGGGGAAATGGGGCTGAATGTTCCCGCCAAGGATTTTATGACGCTTTATTCCGGTTATGGCAGAGCTTTTGTCAGAGAATGTCTGGACAGTTATAATGAGGTAGCAAAACAAAAAATGTCTATGGAAGAATTGGATTATCATTTTTTGAACAAAATGGCTGAGTGGTATTCTTATTTTGAAAAAGAAAAGCCGGAGAGGCTGGGTATGGTGGAAGATAGGTTGAAAGATTTTTCTGCAGACAAACGGAAAGAAGCTTTGGATAAAATGCAGGTCTTATCGGGGCGGAAGTCGGAAAAGCATAGAAAAGCAGCTAGATCATCGGGAAATGTTTGCCGGCGGAATGTTTTATATGGACGGGAAATGTAAACGCATATTTCTTTTTTATTTTTAATGAAAGAATAATTTTTCTATGTTATAGAAGAGTTATTCTTTCTTTTTATTTGGAATTATGATGACTGAGAATGCAAAAAAATTAGGGATTATTGCCGGCGGCGGGGCTATTCCGAAGATGTTGATTGAGCATTGCCGCAAAAGCGGCCGGCCGTATTTTGTGCTTGCGATTGAGGGAAATGCCGATAAAGAAATTATGACCGGAGATGTGCCGCATCTTTGGATCAGAATCGGGCAGGCCGGCAGCGGTTTTAAAAAATTCGCCGAGGAAAAAGTGCAGGAAGTCGTGATGATCGGCACAATACGTCGTCCGAGTTTTTCTGATTTGGTGCCGGATTGGAAGACAACGGCATTTTTTGCCAAGGTCGGGATGAAGGCTTTGGGCGATGACGGAATATTGCGTGCGCTGGTTAAAGAAATCGAATCCGAGGGAATGATTGTCCGCGGGATTCATGAGGTTATTCCCGAACTGCTGGTAAAGGAAGGCGTGTTGGGCAAAATCAGGCCTGATAAACAGGCTGTGGCGGATATTCGGCGCGGAATTGAGGTCGTGACAGAACTCGGGCGGCTGGATATCGGGCAGGGCGCTGTTGTTCAGCAAGGGCTGGTGCTGGCCGTGGAAGCGATTGAGGGGACTGACAAGATGTTGCTGCGTTGTTGTGATTACAAGCGCAAAGGGGCGGGCGGCGTTTTGATCAAGTTGCGCAAGCCGCAGCAGGATATGCGGATTGATTTGCCGACTTTCGGCGTGCGCACAATAGAAAATGCACATAAGTCAGGGCTGCGCGGTGTGGCTTTGCATGCCGGAAACGGTTTGATTGTTGATGAAGCCGAGGCAATTAAACTGGCAGACAGGTTAGGGCTTTTTGTTGTCGGCGTGAATCCGGCTGATGATAAGTGGAAGGAGGCGTAATGAAAAAGATTTATCTGATTGCCGGAGAGCCTTCCGGAGATTTGCTCGGATCGCGCCTGATGCGGGCATTGAAAAAAAAGACCGGCGGCGATGTGGCTTTTTACGGTGTGGGCGGAGAGACGATGGAAGAAGAAGGCCTGAGGCCTTTGTTTGATATTGCCGATTTGTCGATTATGGGGCTTATGGAAGTTATTCCGAGTATTCCGAAAGTCTTAAGGCATATTAAAAATACGGTTGAAGATATTTTGCGTGTGCAGCCTGATGTGGTTATTACAATTGACAGCTGGAGTTTTTCGGCGCGTGTTCATAAAGCCTTGCGCAAGAAGAAAACCGGCATTCCGCAGGTGCATTATGTGGCGCCGCAGGTTTGGGCGTGGAAGAAAAAACGGGCGCGTACGATGTATAAATATATTGACCGGTTGCTGACGTTGCTGCCGTATGAGCCAAAATATTTTACGCCGTATTATCTGCCGACGGATTTTGTCGGACATCCGGTGATTGAGAGCGAGGCTTTGCATGCTGACGGGGCAAAGTTTCGCGAGAAGTTTAAGGTTCCTGCCGACAAAAGGGTTATTTCCGTTCTTCCGGGATCGCGCAAGACGGAAGTCAGTAAGCTGTTGCCGGTATTTTTTGACGCTGTGCGCGAGTTGTCCAAGCAAAATGATGACCTGTTCTTTGTTATTCCGACAGTCAAAACCGTGGCGGAAACGGTTAAGCTTGAGGCAAAAAAGAGCGGGTTGCCGGTTGTGGTGACGGAAACGCAACAAGACCGTTATAATGCTTTTAAGGCTTCGTCAGCGGCAATTGCGGCTTCCGGTACGGTGGCGCTGGAGTTGGCGATTTTGGATGTGCCGCATGTTGTGGCTTATAAGGTTTCGGCCTTTTCGGCAATGCTGGCGCGCAAGTTTTTGAAGATACAGTTTGTAAATTTGTCAAATATTCTGCTAGGGCGGGAGATTGTGCCGGAATTGCTGCAGGAGCGCTGCGTGCCAGGAAATATCCGCAGTTATATCAAAGGGCTGTTGCAAAAAGACGATTTGTATGATAGACAAATGGCCGGTTTTAAAAAAGTCCGCGAGGTGTTGGGGCTTGGAGAACAGACGCCGAGCGAAAATGCCGCGGACATTGTTTTGCAATTGTGCGAGAAAAAAGTAGATGAGATTTATTGACATTGTTGATACAACGGTACGGGACGGTGAGCAGACCAAGGGCGTATCGTTCAAGCATGAAGAAAAGCTGGTTATTGTCAAACGGCTGCTGGCCGATGTCGGGGTCAGCCGCTGCGAGGTGGCGAGTGCCAAGGTCAGCAAGGAAGAGCAGATTGCGCTGAGTGCGATTATGGAATGGGCAAAATCCGCCGGTTTTGAAAATGCAGTTGAGGTATTGAGTTTTACCGATTATAACAAGTCAATCGACTGGTTAAGGCCTACAGGTTGCCGGCGGATTAATCTTTTGACCAAAGGATCGCAGAAACATTGTGAACTACAGCTTAAAAAAACATTGGACGAGCATTTGGCTGATGTGAGAAATACGGTTGCCTATGCGCAGGATAACGGTTTTGTTTGCAATGTTTATCTGGAAGATTGGTCAAACGGTATTAGAAACAGTCCCGACTATGTTTGGAAGATGTTGGACTGCTATGCCGGATTGGGGTTTGAACGTATTATCCTGCCGGATACGCTCGGGGTTTTGAATCCGTTTGAGACGGAAAATTATATCAGAGAAACGGTTCGGCGTTATCCGGAGGCAGAGTTTGAATTTCATCCGCATAATGATTACGGCATGGCAGCGGCGAATGCGCTGGCGGCGGTCAGAGCCGGTATTAACGGGCTGCATGTGACTGTTAACGGACTGGGCGAGCGTACCGGCAATGTGGATTTGGCGCAGGCTGCAGCGGCTATTAACGACCATAGCGATGCCGCTTGTAAGATTAATGAGAAAAAACTCAAAGATATCAGCATTCTGGTTGAAACGTTCAGTGGCAAACGGATTGCCGGCAATATGCCGATTCTGGGCAGCGATGTGTTTACGCAGACGGCGGGGATTCATGCCGACGGTGACAAAAAGGGCAATTTGTATGTGAGCAGTCTGACGCCTGACAGGTTTGACCGCAACCGTTCTTATGCTTTGGGCAAGCTTTCCGGCAAGGCCAGTTTGGAGATGAATTTGGACAAGCTGCGGATTCATCTGAATGATGATCAGAAGCAAAAGCTGTTGCAAAAGATTGTCGAACTCGGCGATTTGAAAAAGAACGTGACGGTGGAAGACCTGCCTTTTCTGGTGGCGGATATGCTGGGCGGACAGCGGTATAAGCTGTTTCGGGTGACAAACTGCGTGGTGACGACAACAATGCAGATGAAGCCGAGTGCCAATATTCAGGTGGAATGCCGCGGCGAGGTTTTTGAAGAAACAGCGCAAGGTTCCGGCGGGTATGATGCCTTTATGAATGCACTGCGCAAGCTGGCGCCGAAAATGAATGTGGAAATTCCGAAACTGATGGACTTTGAGATTACCATTCCGCCCGGCGGCAGCTCAAATTCGCTGGTGGAGGCCACCATTAAATGGGATAACGGGATGGTAACGCATGCGGTTTCTTCCGATCAGGTTAAGGCGGCAATTAAGGCGACGGAACGGGTTTTGAATCTGGTTTTGTAAGAAAATATCCGGTATTAATTGCAATATCGGATATTTTTTTTAGAAAAATTGCATTTTCCGAAATAAAAGATATTGACAAAAAAGTCAGAATCGGGTATAACGGAACAGTTAATTAGCCACTATTATAAAAATAATTATAGATTATGGATACAAGAATCAAAACAGCTTGGAATATGGATGATGCAATTTGTCTGCTCCAGGAATTAGGAATTAAGTTTTTGTATCTGCTGCCGGTATGTGCCAAGCATATTGCCGATTTGCAGAAAACAGAGGACATGTTTAATACAAAAATGCGCGTCCCCTGTTGGGCCATCACTACGGTTGATAATCAAAAAAAATATCTTCGTATGGATAATGCGGAGTTTATTCCTGAAAAAGTAATCAACAGAGTGAATTTAATCTTACCGGAACAAGGTGTTCTGAGTGAAGTAAAAAATGGACTTTCTTTCAGGATATTAAAAGAAGAGAGTACCGGAAAATATTATTGGCAGGATGTATCCTACGAAAATATAGGCGGACGTTTTTGGGAAAGCATGGTTCTTCCCCGCGTTCAGGTAGGATAAAAGACATATCCCTCATAAGAGGAGATTTTTTTAATTAAACAGAGAAATAAAACTGTCTGGCCGTGAGGTTAGGCAGTTTTTTTGTGTCTTGACAAGAGAATTTGACAAGTTAAAATTACCGCCGGAATTTTTAGTTATTAATTTTTATTATTATAAGTTATGAAAAATCAAGAATTATGTGATTGGGTGTACAACGTTGCGGAGACGTTTGATGTATCGACCCCGAAAGACGGTTTGGTTATGTACAGCATCAGCTTTTTGAAAAATGATGAGAACAAACGAAAAGCTTTGGATTTTGTTGCCTATTATGACGGCAAGATGCTTTTGGAACAAACAAAATGCGGTGAGACCTTGGAGGCTTTGGGCTTTTTTGACGATCCTGAAAAGTTTGAAACGCAAATGCGGGATGAAGTTTGGCGGATTTTTCTGGAAAGGGGAATTGCTGCGGCATCCGGTAATGTTACGGTGTTTGCGGACGGAGCGGATATGCGGGGAAAATTTGTGGATGTTTGCGTGAAAGCGCTGTTGGCAAATGATCTGATCACGACAATAAATGATTTTGACAAATTTGATTTTATTGAAGAAAAAATTGAGCTGAAACATCGGGGCGTGAAGGTTGACGAGTATGCACGGAAGATGAAAAACAGGTGTTTATAAAAAAAGTGATTTTTTTGCAGAAAATATATTGACATTTTGGAAATTTTGTCATATAGTGGTTTCTGTTAAGAGAATTAAAAAGATATTATTAATTTTGTCCCAACAGGGGCGCTAAAAAAATAAAAGATTATGAATACACAAGTTTCTTCTCAGAGTGCAAAAAATTCAGTAGTGAACAATGCAATGGTTTTGAAAGCTCCGGTTGCCGGTGCTGTTCCCGTTGTTGTCGTAAGATATTCAGGACAGGTAAATTTATATGAATTTCATCGTCCGAATGTTACGGCGGTCATTCCAGCCTGGAAATGTCCTGACGGAAGTGTGATTGCTGTTAAGGACGGCAAGCCTGTTACAATAGGGAATGCAGTCTGGGATTTGCATTCCGGAAGCAATTTCCGTTATGGCGATGGGTGTCAGGTATTGTTAACCCGCGGCTTGTACGGAAAAAGAGAGTTGTTTTTTGTTTCCGGTAAGGAAGCGGATAAGCCCTATATGCAGGTGAATCCCGCTTTCATTAAGGAAGTAAAGAAAAAGAACTGGTGGGGGATATAATCTCATCACTTCTTCAAAAAAATCAAAAAGTTGTCGTTTTACGGCAACTTTTTTTTGTGAAACTTATTATTATTGAGTATGAACATATTATTGATGAACAATGCTCAGGCGGCGGAAGCTTTTGCCGCAAAGGGCTTTACGGTTGAGAAAGAAAAAGTGTTTCCGGTAATGCTGGCCAGAACGGGGATTAAGAACAAAACAAACCTTTGTCTGGTCTGCTGGAAGATAAAAGGCAACAATCCGGCCTTATTGCGGGCTGATACGGCCGAACTTATCTGTAAGCCGTTTTATTCTTTCTGCCGCGACATTAAGGCTTTTGAGGGTTTTTTGTTTGAGGACGGAACCTATTTGAACTTGAGCCGGTATTCTCTGGAAGAAGGGAGTATCGAGTTTGATTTGGGCCGGAATGTCAAGGTGGTTTATCGGCGGATTATTGATGCCGATGATGTGTTGATGTATGAAGAAATTGTCAAATCTTAGGATTTGACAATTTTTTTGTTTAATATGGCAAAAGGAGCTTGCTTTTTTCTGATGATTATAATATTCTGAAGACCATTGGAATATGTATCTGTTTATTATTAATCTTAAAAAATAAAAATCATGAAAACATTGATAAATGAAGCAATGGTGATGGAGCTGTTGGCAAAGAAAGGTGAAAGCGCGCATTATTATAACGTTAATCCCGGTATTTTGACTGCTCCGGCTTCGGAAAGAAAAGTTCCTGTTTGGTATGTTTTGGCCGAAAGCGGCAGGGAAATTTATTATAAATTCCGTAGCGGTGAAATCATTGAGTTTCCGGATGCCGGCGATTTTTCGGTTCTGAACCAAAAAGGAATGAAAATTGAATTTCCTGACGGGGAGAAATTCAGATTATGTGCCTATGAGCTGGTATATAAAAAGAGCTTTGAACCGGATACGGGAAAAATGTGCAACTGGATTTTTCCTCCGTTAAAAGTGTATGATGATTTTTAGTAATCTTTATTAAAAAAAGGCTGTCATTTTGTGGCAGCCTTTTGTGTTATTGTTGTTCCTGATTGTATTGGTAAGTGTCAATCTCATCCAATAGTTCTATAAGACTGACTCCATTTTTATCGGTATCTAAAATGTCGTTAGGAGCTTCTTCATCTTTGTTCTTTTTGTTGCGGCACAGGTTGTAATAACCACAGCCGCGTGCCGGACAATGAACCAGAATCTGCCCTTCCGGACAAGATGTCGTGGTGATGCTGTAAGGTTTGGGACAGCTGGAAGAGCAGCTTGTTTTGATGTTTGTCGGATTGTCCGTACCCGCAATGGTGTCATTGCCGGTTTTGTAAGGGTTGTTTCCTCCGTCCCAGTCGACAATGCTTTTGACTTCGGCATGAAGCGGCGCAGAAAGCAGGATTAAAGAGCAAAAAAGAGCCAATGTGATTTTTTTCATAATTTTTCCTCGTTAAATATCTTTTATTTTGATGATGACACAAAAAGATTAATATATTACAAATAAAGCGAAAGGGAAAATCATGTTGCAACATCGTCAAAATTACTGGGTTGAAAACCTGACGGAAGAACAGAGCCGCTGGTTTTTGTGGACGCCGGTTTTGTTTGCGCTCGGAATCGGGCTGTATTTTGCATTGCCTTATGAGCCGTCAAAATGGTGGTCACTCGCAGTATTTGAACTGATTTTGCTTTGGGCATGGATTTGGCGGTTCAAATCCGGGCGGTTGTGGTTTTTGCTTGGTCTTGCCTTGGCAGTTCTGGGATTCATCAATATTCAGATGAAGACTTTATATTTGGCGCGCCAGCCGGTGATTGCCAAAGAACGGACAGATTATATCCGCGGGCAGATTGTGCGGTTGGAACATAATATGAAAGGCAAACCTCGTTTGGTGCTGGATCATATCAAAAATTTTGACGGCGCGGAAATTGCGGGGCCGGTTAAGATTACTCTACGGGACAAGACGCAGAAATGGAAGGCCGGGCAATGTGTGGAAACCGTAGCGAAGATTATGCCTTTGCCCAAGCCGGCTATTGTCGGCGGGTATCAGTTTGACCGCAAGGCCTTTTATGCCGGCATCAAAGGAAATGGTTATGCCTTGGCTTCGGTTCAGCCGCTGGATTGCGAAGAAAAAGCAGGAATCGGTTTATGGTTTGACAGTCGGATTAATGACATCAGGCAAAAAATGGTTGCTCATGTCAAGGCTGTTTTGCCCGGAGACGAGGCCGGAATTACGGCGGCGATTATGGCCGGTGACCGTTCAGGAATACGACAACGGATTACCAATGATTATCGCGATGCCGGGCTGGCGCATTTTCTTTCAATCTCCGGTTTGCACATGAGTATGCTGGCGGGGCTGATGTTCTTTTTTATCCGTCTGGTTGCGGCTATGATTCCGCCGTTGGCTCTGCGTTATGATGCCAAAAAGATTTCGGCGGTTTTTGCTATCTTTCTCAGTGCGTTTTATTTGTTGATTTCCGGAGCGGAAGTGCCGACGCAGAGGGCTTTTATTATGACCTTTATTGTGTTGCTTGGTGTTTTGTTTGACCGGCGGGCAATTTCTATGCGGACGATAGCGCTGGCGGCGTTGCTGGTTTTGGTGATTTCTCCGCAGGCGCTTATCGGAGCCAGTTTTCAGATGTCTTTTGCCGCGGTTGTGGCTTTGATTGCATTTTATGAAAAATATGCCGGCCGTTTGAATCGTTTTTTGCGAGGGGACGGTTGCCGTCAACAGGGCAGGGTGGTGGCTATTGTAAAGCTGGTTTGGGTTTATATTGCCGGAATTGTGGTGTCTGATTTGGTGGCAAGCCTGGCAACACTGCCGTTTGCGGTTTATCATTTTAACCGGATTGCCGTTTATACCACAGCCGGAAATTTTTTGGCCGGGCCGGTTATCGGTTTGGTGATTATGCCTTTTATGCTGCTTTCCATGTTGTTGATGCCGTTTGGCTTGGATGTCTGGACTTTGAAAGTTACCGGTTGGGGTGTGGAACTGGTTAATGAAATTACTGCATGGGTTGCTTCGTGGCCAAGTGCCGGATATCAGGTTTTGTCAATGCCGTTGTGGGGGTTGTTGTTGATTGTTTTGGGCGGATTATGGTTGTGCCTGTGGGAAAGAAATTGGCGAAAATGGGGCTGGATTGGCATTGTCTGCGGCGGGTTGAGCATTTTTGCGACTAAAGTACCAGATATGATGATTAATGCCGATGCCGATTTGATGGCAGTGAAAGACAAGCTGGGTGAACTGGTGATTTTGCCTAGCCGCGGAAATTATTTTGACAAGCAAATTTGGCTGGAGCGGACGGCTTCTCATAAACCGGATGAAGAAACTTATGAAAAACTTAAAGAAATATATAAAGGGGAAGCAAAAGATTCCGGTTGGATTGATTTGGTGTGTGATAAAGAGAGCTGCGTCTATCGCTCCCGTGTAAAGTATGTAAAAAACAAAGGACTGGAGATTGATGGTAAAAAATTTGATGTTCCGTCTTCTTTGGGTGCAGCGTTATATTTTAACGAAGGCGATATCAGGGTAAAGACAATCCGTGAGTTTATCGGATGCAGAAAGTGGAATTGTTCCGGAAAATAGTTGGGAAATGATGTAAAAATGTCAATTTTTAGCTCTGCGGTCGGAAGCAGGGTTTTTTTTATCGGTAAAATTAAATTAGCCAAAATTCCCATTCAACTTTTCATGAGTGCTTGACATTGGTGTTTCTTTATGGTATAGTGGTCTTAGTATTGGTACTTTTTAGGGAGGAGACCGAAAATGAAACATAATATGCTACACATGAAACTAAACTCTGCGGTATCAGTCTTTGCTGTGGCCGCTGCTTTCTCGGTTCTCCTCCCGCCCTCCAACGCTTATTGTGGCGTCTGTTTCCTGCCTGACTGTCAGGATTCCGATACCTTGCACG
>CAJUCZ010000015.1 GCA_910585375.1 uncultured Alphaproteobacteria bacterium
CTCTTACGGCTGTGCTTCCACGAACTCTTGCGGTAAGTGCACTTCCTGCAAGTCTTGCTCCCCGCTGGCCAATCAGACTAACTGCTCTTACGGAACGGAAACTTGTTCAAACGGTTGTGGCGGTACGCGAACTTGTTGTAAGGCAAACCCGTGGATAGTTTACGCAAAATACCAAGACTATATCTGCCAACCTTTTGATCCTTGGCCGGACAGAGCTACAAATACTGATTATCACATGCAACAATGCAAAAAAAATGGAATGACTTGCATATTGGATAAACCTGTTGGTATGACCAAGATAGGATACGGATGTTACAACAAAGAAACCGGCGTTTACAACGGCATTGAAGTAACAACGTGGGCACACGCCATTTATAATGGTGGAAAATATTATGACTCAATATCCGCTTGCAACAACGATTACGGAAACAATTATAAGTCATACAGTTGTACTTATACTTTATATTGCGAATTTCGATGCAATAATAATTTCTGTACAGCGGACGGCCATCTTCCAACCAGCAATTGGCAAGATTACAGCAATTGCAAAGAAAGCAACCGCTTTTAAAAAACAGCCTTAACTCAGAACAGTCCGTTTTTTACGGACTGTTCTTTGAATAACATGAGCTCAATTCTGCACAACCCGATTAATGGGATAAAACGGTATGCTGTTTTGAGCAACGTATACAAAGAGGTACACGAGCGAAAAAATCACAAGCAAGATGCCGCTTTAGCAACCACAACCCGATTAATGGGATAAAGCGGTATGCTGCGCCGTAATTTTTGAGCGACGTGTACAAAGAGGTACACGAGCGAAAAAATCACAAGCAAGATGCCGCTTTAGCACATTAATTAATATAGTATTCAATTGTGGAAACGACCCTAACCTTTTTCTCTATCTGGGTCATTTCCTGAGCATTGGCAGTCTGTTCACGCGGCAAAATAGAAAAAACGCCCTGACTTGCCCGACGGATTTTACCAACCTTGCTGTGCGAACTCTTGGCAAACTCCTCTGCCGCAGCCTGCGCATTTTTTGTGGCTTCTTCAAGCATTTGCGGTTTTATATCATTCAATTTGGTGAAGATATAAGAAACCGGCGATCCGTAAGACTGACTGTCAAATACGACGCCTTTGGCCACCAACTCTCCGGTTGCGTTAACCGCTTTCTTTACCAAATCAACGTTATTGGAACGAACCAAAACCGTCTGCGTCAGAATATAACGAGAAATCACGTTTCGGTCACGATAGGGATTGGTCATCAGGTCGTTCGTATCAATCCGCCCTTCGGAAACTTCTTCCGGTTTAAGTCCCTGCTTTTGCAAAAACTCATAAATCGTCTGATAACGGCTGCTCAATTCCTTCTGCGCAGCCTGCAAATTATCGCTGGTAACAGTAAACTTAATCTCCCAAACCGCCAAATCGGCCGTCACATCCATCTCAGCCAGACCTTTGACCGTTACGATATTCATGTCTGTCTTGGATTTATAGTAATAATACCCCGGAAAAAAACCGCCCAGCATCAACCCGAAACCAATAACCAGTGCCGGCAACAACTTGCATGCTTTGTCACAACTCTCGCCACCGCATTTCATATTCCACTCCTTTTCAATAAGTTAACTGCACAAATATAACACCGGAATTTAAGAATTCATCCCGATACAGGAATATTCAAACCCTGATTTTTTAACTTCTTCGGCCTGCAGCATATTCCGCAAATCAACAATTTTATGAGCCTTCATCAAACCGCGAATTCTCTTCAAATCCAGATTTTTAAAATCTTCCCATTCAGTCAAAATCACCATGATTTCCGCATTTTCACAAGCCTCATACGCATCTTTGGCATAAGTCACGCGTGCCCCGAGCAATTTCTCGGCATTAGCCATAGCCTTGGGATCAAAAACCGAAATATTGCTGCTGTGTTCAAGCATTTCCCTCAAAATATCCATTGCAGGTGATTCGCGGCAGTCATCTGTCCCGCCTTTAAAGGCCAGACCCAAAACGGCAATTTTCCCTTGCGGATTATTCTTAATCTTGGAAATGACCCGTTCTGCCATTTCCTTTTTACGTTCATCATTTTTGGCAATTGTCGTTTCAATCAGATTCAGACGCACGCCGTATTTGCGCCCCATCTGTGCCATGGCGTTGGTGTCTTTGGGAAAACAGGAACCGCCGTACCCCGGTCCGGCATTCAAAAACTTGCTGCCGATGCGGGAATCCATTCCCATTCCTTTGGCAACTTCATGAATATCCGCACCGGAATTTTCACAAAAATCTGCCATCTCGTTAATATAATGAATCTTCATTGCCAAAAAGGCGTTAGAAGCATATTTAATAGCCTCGGAAGACTTGCGCTTTACCCATAAAAATTCGGTTTTTCCTACAAAAGGGGCATACAGCTTTTGCATAACCTTGCAGGCTTTTTTGCTGTTGGCACCGACAACAATACGATCCGGATGAAAAAAGTCATGAATAGCAAAACCTTCTCGCAAAAACTCAGGCAATGAAATCACATCAACATCCGCCTGCGGATTAACTTTCCGTACAATCGCCTCAATCTCGTCTCCCGTACCAACCGGAACCGTTGACTTTGTCGCAACCACGGTATACCCGTCCAGATACTGGGCCAATTCTTCCGCTGCCGCATAAATATATTGCAGATCCGCTTCTTTGGTTACCGGATGCGGCGGAGTTCCGACCGCTAATAACACGACATCTGCTCCGATAACCGCCTTGGCCATATTTGTTGTAAAAGTCAGTCTTCCGTTCTGAACATTTTTTTTGAATAATTCTTCCAGACCGTCTTCATACAAAGTCAGTTCTCCGGCATTTAAAGCACAGATTTTTTCCTCCATTTTATCAACACAGAACACCTCATTCCCCAATTCAGCAAGCCCGACACCGGTTGGCAGTCCGACATAACCTGTTCCGATAATTGCAACTTTCATAATATAAACCTCAATAAAAATTAGACCTGCCTCATAATACCCTTTGAGCAACGCTAAAGCAATCACATTATCCCAAATTTCCACCACCTGGCAAAAAAGTCCTTGATTTCAAAAAGATAATTTTATAAGTTACACCAAATAGTAAAATTGTGGAGGATATGGTGGCAAAAGAATTACAGGTTTTTCTGCTCTGGAACAATGCCCGCAAAAAAGAAAAACGCATATTGGATGACATTAAACAGAAATATGAACTGCTGCGGATCTTTGAAATCAGCTGGCCTGAAAAATCTTTTCCTGACAATTTTACCCGTTTTTATAACAAAAACATGCGCGGCGGATACCGTAAAACTTGGGAATGCGGCCGTGGAAAATTTCTGCTGGTTGTCGGCTGGGACAATTCTCCCGTATACAAACTCAACCCCCGCCGCGGTTATGAAATCAACGACAATGCCGTTCGCAACAAAAACCTCTATCGTCAATGGACCGGCGGTGGTTTTTTGATTCATGCCAGCGATAACCTTGCCGAAGTTGATGAAAATCTCCTGTTGACATTAGGCCTCAATCGTAAGGAATTTGAAGAAAAATATACATCTCCGTGGGACGGGAATATGATTGAGGTCGAAAAACCAATGCCCGGATACAAAAGCTGGAAGCATCTGGAAGAACTGTTTAACTTTGCCCATAAAATAAAAGAAATCCAAAAACTGCGGCTGATCAACAACCGGCTGGAACTGCAATGCTCCGACAAATCCATGGCCTGCCGTTTTCTTAACCTGCGCAAACCTCTGCTCTGCTTTGATAAAAATCGTTATTATACAAAGATAGACGGCAAAAAAGTTAAAGTCATTTTTGAAAATTAGTCCCTGTCATCTTTTGCTTCATCTCCGTTGCCGAAAAATATTCCAAACAGCGGCTTGCGGTACATCCACAGATTAATGGCTCCCAAAACAACAGACATAGAACCAAACAGATAGAGCATATAATACCAATTGAGCTCATTGGCATTCATCATAACATCCTGATTATTCACACGCAAAAAGCCGATGGCAACAGCGGTAACCATAAAAGCGACAACAAAAGCCAGCGTCCAAATTTTTCGCAGGACATTTTTCTGCACAAAGAAAGACATCAAAACATACAAAAGAATAAAAGCCAAAAACAAATATAATTCCATAACATCCTCCAAAACTTAACACTTTGGATATAAGCTGCATAGCTTGTTTTTCAAGCAGGCGGAACTTTTTTTATTCTTCAATTTGAGAAATTTTTTCTTCAATCAGCTTCTTGTCAAAAGTCAAAGGCTTATGAGCAGGCAGGCCGTTTTCAATTTTCTTTCTGACTTCTGCCAGATTAACTTCTTTGGCGTCATCCTTGCTGGTTAAAGTGTGATTCCATTGAAAATAAGCTTCGTTTTTACGTCCTGAATTCCAGTAGGCATCCCCCAGATGATTGCTGATAACGGCATTTGCCGGTTCCAGTTCGGCGGCTTTTTCTAAATATTCGGCGGCTTTTTCATACATGCCGAGCTGATAAAACGCCCAGCCCATACTGTCAATAATATGCCCGTCAGTCGGTGCCTGCTGATAAGCATCGGCAATCATGCCAAAAGCCTCTTCCACATTTTTTCCCTGCAACAGCCAGCTGTACCCGAGATAATTTTGTACAAGATAATAATTCTGACTCATATCCAAAGCTTTCAGAAAAGCTTTTTCGGCCTTGTTCCACTGATTATCCTGCTCATAGGCAATTCCAAGGGCATAAAGCGGTACCCATCGCTGCTCGCTGTTCTTGGGCATTGCTTTAACGGCCTTGCGATAATATTCGATTGCCTCGCCGTATTTTCCGTTAAAACGCAGGGCGTCTCCCAGATCCAGATAGAGGGCATAGGAATTGTAACCGTCCAAGACCAATGTTTTGAGCAAAAGCTCAGCCGAACGGTAATCATTCATCGAAACAAAATTTCCGGCCTTTTTAAGCTGTGCGGTATAATAGGCAACGGAAGATTTGTCAATTTCGCCGTACACTTCGTTAGCCTCTTCATACATATCTCTGTTTTCCAGAACATCCGCCAAAAACAGCTTGGCAAAATCATATTTCGGATTTGCATAAATCGCCATGCTGACAATCATATGAGCCAAATCCAGACCTGTGGGATCCTGTCTCAGAAAATACGCAACATTGAACAAGGCCTCGGACAGACCGATATTGGGCGAAGTCAGAATTTTTTTGGTCGTTCCGAATTTAGCTTCAATAATCTCGTTTTTGATATTTTTTAACATATCGGCTAAAACTGTCTCATTGTGATAGCGAGAAACCAGAGCTACGGCCTTATCTTTTTGATTCGTCCGCAAATAAAAATTGGTAATAATCTGTAAAGCCCGCAAAGACATTTCACGGCTTTCCTGATTAATCACCAATTCATAATAAGTCTGCGCTTTGTCATTGCGGCCCATATAATCGTAAATCATGCCGGAATGCAACAGATACATTGCCCTGAGCCCCGGCTCGTCCTTGACCTTTTCCAGTTGGGCAATGGCATTTTGCAGATTTTTTTCTTCCGAACCGTCGCGCCCGACAAAATTCCAGGCAGACATAAACGGCACGATAAACCCTTTGTAAATCTGTCCGTTCAAATGGCTCATATTTTTTTCGGCTTTGGCATAGCGTCCGTTTTTCATGTTATTGACCGCCAAAATCATATAAATAAAGCTGTTTTTATCACCTTTTTTCAAAGAGGCTTCGGCATATTCAGCTGCCTCATCAATTCTTCCTTTAGAAGTCAGCAGCAGATAAACCTTGCTGACAAGCTCGGGATTATCGGGATCGGCCTGCAAAGCAACCATATAAAAATCGGCGGCCTGACTGAAATTTTTACGCAGATGAGCCACCCTTCCGGCTACATAAGCCCCATAAGATTTGCCAACATTGTTCTTATTGTCAAAAACAGAATAAGACTGTACGCCGGATGTCTTAACGTCCATCCGGTTGGAGCAGGAATTAAACAGCATTATTCCGCACAAAAAAACAATACAATAAGCAAATTTTGACATACTGCCACCACCTAATTTAACCCAGTCGGTATATTTTATATATAAGTTTCCAAGATATACAATACTAAATTAAAAATATAACACAAAATATGTGCAAATAAATGATTAAGATTGCAAAAAAATAAATTTCTATTAAGAATAAAGGCATGGAAGAAAAATTAAACATAAAAGCGGCATTGGAATATTACGTTATGGCCGGGGTTGATGAAATCCTCGCCGACGAACCTTTCGGAGTCGGATTATCAGAAAAAAAGGCCGCCGCGACGGAGGCTGTTATCCGTAGAGCACCCGTAATTCTGCCCACAGCCTCGGCTTCGTCCGGAAGGCAGGCCACAACCGAACTGGCACAGGCCACGTTAAGCGCTTGCCAAAACGCTCACGAGATTTGCGCTGCATCCCAAACACTGGATGAACTACGCACCGCCGTAGAAAAATTTGACGGTTGCGCCCTTAAACTGACGGCATCGCACATGGTTTTCGGCGATGGCAATCCGCATGCGCGAGTCGTTCTGGTCGGCGAGGCCCCCGGAGCGGATGAAGACCGTATCGGACGTCCGTTCGTCGGACGCAGCGGCCACTTGCTTGATAAAATGATGGCCGCCATCGGCATGGACCGTTCGGCCTATTATATCACCAACGTTCTGCCCTGGCGTCCCCCCGGCAACCGAACGCCGACCAGTGCCGAAATTGCCGTTTGCCTGCCGTTTTTAAAACGTCAGATTGAACTGGTTAATCCTGAATATATATTGATTCTGGGCGGAAGCGCTGCCAATGCCCTGTTGGACAATCAGGAACCGATATCGCGCCTGCGCGGCCGCTGGCTTGAATATGAAAAATCCGACGGCGGAAAAATTCAGGTGCTGGCCAGCTTCCATCCGGCTTATCTGTTGCGCAACGCCGCACAAAAATCCCGAGCTTGGAGCGATTTGCTCCGCTTAAAGAAAACTATGCAATAGTTTGAAAAACTTATTGGCTAAAAAAATAATTCTATTATTATAAAGAAAATTGATATTAACGCTTTAAGGAATGAAAAATGTTTGAATGCAAAAAAATTGTTTTGGTGTTAACAGGATTGCTCTGCTTTGGAACGGCAACGCCGGCCGCGGCAGAAACCGAAGAAGCCGTTTTGTTGAAAGTCCACAACGTCGTTCCCCTGAAAGACGGTTCCAACCAGACCGTCGGCTGCGAATTCAACACAACCATTTACAACCGCAGCAACGTCAATATCAATGATATTACCGTTGAATTAAAATGGCTTGACGAAACCAACAGGAATACCACAGCCAATGCCGATAAAAAAACGGCTTTCGGCAATTATGTCGCTCAGGCGCCGCTTTCGGAAAACGCAATCATTTCCAGCATCGATATTCCGTCATTGCAGGCATTTCGCCAAAAAACAATCAAATCCAAAATCGACGGCACCAATTGCTTTTTATTAATGAAAGATCCCGAAATTAATGTAAAAGGCTGCAAGATTCAGGAACGGAAAAACAATTTCTCCTGCTCCGGCATCTTCCGCTTTGTACCTTCAATCGACCCGCAATACTATACTGAGTTCAAACCCGTTTCCATAAACGATCAGGCAACACAGGAAAATGCCCAGAAAGATGCAGACAAAAAAGAAATTGATACTCTGTTTAATCAGGTGGAAACCAATATCAATAAAGTATCGGCAATCTTAAACAAATAACGGTTAGGAGGAAAGATGAATCCGGCACCTAAAATTTTTGCATTGCTTTTGCTGTGTGTTCTTTGTTTGCCCGGTTCCCAAACCGCCGCACAAAGCTTTGGCTATTCTGCGCCCGCCGCCGCACCGGCAAAAGACAGCAATGCCGGACCGGCTGTCCGTTACAATGAAATCATAACCCGAGACAAAGCTGCGGCATTACAGGCGGCCAACGGAGAATCTGAACATATTCTGATATTCTACGAAGACTTCAAAATCAACCATACCTTGTCAGGCAATGTCAGCTGTTCCATGAAGATTTCTGTTCTGCCGCTGACCAAAAACAAAGTAACCCAACTCAGTTTTCAGCTGGTCTGGCCGGAAATAACTTCTGCCTCCAACTTCTACGATATTCCGCCACATGTCAAACACTATAAGGAGATTGCTCTGCTGGGAGAAGGGTGTTATACCGTAGACAAAGTGCCCAATATCATCAGCAACCGCTGCAGAATAAAAGGAAAGACCTCGGAAGAATGCGCTGCTCTGCTGACTTGGAGTCGGGTAAGATAAACTGATGTTCAAAAAAATACCCTGTTCTCTGTTTTTCTGGTGCATTTTGTTTTTTGCTCCGGCTCAGATTTTGGCAACGGAAAATTCTGCCGAAATTGATCCTCAGATCAGTTCTCGGGAAACAGCCCGAATTTTAAAAGCAGCCGAGATCTCCAAAAATGACATCAAAACGTATAAAAAGATTTTTTATGCTCTGGAAAACAACAGAATAACTGCAGCCCGCAAACTAATAAAAAAACTTGATAATAAAATTCTGCTCGGCCATGTCAAAGCGCAAATATATCTTTCCAAGACTTATACCAGCAGTTATCCGGAATTAAAAAGCTGGTTGGAAGAATACGCAAATCTTCCGGAAGCACCCCGTATCTACAAATTAGCCCTCAGAAAAGCTCCGAAAAATCAAAAATTCTCCTTGCAGGAACCGGTTTTTCAAAAAAAATTCGGCTACTACGGCTGGAACTATCAGGATTTTGAGCATATGCCGGAAAAGATGCTGATTTTTCTGGAAAAACATGTCAGAAACTTTGCACAAAACCTCAACAAAGGCAAAACCAGAGCCGCCAGAATAATTCTGGAAAATAAAACTTTGCAAAAACAACTTCCATCTAAATATTACGCTTCTTTATCCGCAAAACTGGCTCAAAAATATCTTCTGGACAATGAAAACGCTTTGGCACAGGAGTGGGCTCAACGGACAATCAATCGAGAACAGGACAATGCAACCGGTTACTGGATTGCCGGTTTGTCATCCTGGCGGCTGAAGCAATACAAAACAGCCTCGGAAAAGTTCAAAACCTTGGGTAAAATGAAAAATGACGACTGGCTGGTTGCCGCCGGCGCTTACTGGGCCGGACGCAGCTATGAAAAACGCGGACAGAAATCACTGGCCAAACAGTGGTACAAAGAGGCCGCCAAATACAAATACACCTTTTACGGCATCCTCGGCAGCCGCAAAGCCGGCATCACTCCCGATTATCAATGGACCTCAATGAGCTACTACAACAATCTGAGTCTTGACAACTATGTGTCGGGACTAATGGCAAACGTCTCGGTCAAACGGGCACTAATTCTCATCTTATGCCAGCAATATAAACTGGCCGGACAAGAAATCATGAACAGCGCCGAACCGATCCCTGATGCCCAAAAAGAAGCCCTGCTCTTTCTGGCTCACAAATATCGCGCTCATGTGATAGCCATGCATCTGTCCAAACAACTGAGCACTCAGAATAACAATGTATGCTATGATTATTTTAACTATCCGATTCCGCATTGGGAACCGGAAAAAGGCTGGCGTCTGAACAAATCTCTGCTGCTGGCCGTTGCCCGTCAGGAATCTTCTTTCAGCCCGCATGCCTCCAGTCCGGCCGGTGCCAAAGGGCTTTTGCAACTGTTGCCCAATACGGCATACCATATAACAAAAGACAAAAGCCTTCGTCAGGACTGCCGCCCGCTGCTCAAAGCAGAATATAATCTGGAACTCGGACAACAATATATTGAATATCTGTTGGATAAACCTTTTGTCAACGGCAACATTTTCTACATGCTGGTAGCCTATAACGCCGGTCCCGGAAACCTTTATAAATGGCTGAAAACAATAAAGGACAATAATGACCCTTTATTGTTTATTGAACTTGTACCGTCACGCGAAACCCGTTTATACATCGAAAGAGTCATGGCGAATTACTGGATTTATCAAATGCGCCTTGGCGAAAATCCGCAAACACTGCAGGAAGCCAGCCAAAACAAATGGCCGATGCTTATAAAACAATAACGGTTATAAACATCAAAAAATCAGCATTTAACCGAAGTCCCTAAAAAAAATAATGCCCTGAAGAACGCTAAAAGATTAAAGAACAGTCATATCCGCTTCAGACCGGACAACTACAATACAGAAGAAAACTGAATAAGATTAGGCAAAAAAGTTACCCATAAATATAATAAGACCAAAAGGACGGTTTTATTTTTTTTGCCTTCAAAAACCCCGAACCATTTTTCATTCATAAAAGCGGAAACCAAAGAAAACGCTGCAGCAACCAGTAAAGAAAATGCGATTTCAACCCCATGCAACGCCGGCAGAACCAGAAGATAATAAAAACGGACGGCATCGTCCCAACCTTTGCCCGCCCACTCGCAGGAAAGCGCCCCCGTAAGCAAAAGCACAAAAATGCATAACGCCCCGATACCAAAAACAAAAATAAAAACATAAAAGGCATACTTGGCCAAAAGCTTCTGCAATACATCTTTTTTCAACCACAAAACTGACAATAAAAGCGGAAAAAACCAACTTCCCAAAATCCGCAAAAATACACCGGCAGATACCTTATCGTTAAAAGTTTCGGAAATAACCCCGCACCCGGCAGCAAACCAAAATCCAATTCCGGCAATCACAAGCCAGACACGAAAATTGTTTTTAAGAAAAGAAAATACCATAAAACCCTCAAATATCATTTAAAAGACGGCTCAACATGAATAATCACCCTGCGGTTTTTCATCATATTCTGCGGAATTGGCTCACCATAAGGATCATGATTCGGATACTTTGGCGCATTATCATACAAACCGGTTGCTTTCAACCTGACGCGGGGAATACCGCGGCTCTCCAAAAAGCGAACGACAGCAGCTGCCCTTGCAGCCGACAATTCCCAATTTGACGGATACAAGTCGCTGGAAAAAGGCTCGTCACTGGTATGTCCTTCCACACTAAAATTAAAAGAATTATAACGGTCAGACATTAATGTAGCGGCCAGCCGCTTCAATGCAGGGAGCATTTTGGGTCTGATCTCGGCCGACCCGTGCTGAAACAGCAAATCTCCGCCAAATTCGATTACCACGCCTTGAGCATCGGTTCCAAGCGCCACCTCTTCTCCCAGACTCATAGATTGAATATCATCAGTCAATTCAACCATCATCATCTCAATAGGGCGAGTAACGTCTTTTTGTCCGAAACCTTCGTTCATACCGGCCTGAATTTGCTCAAACATTGCCAAATCAACTTTAGAAACAGAAGAAATCATTACAAAAAAACAAAGCAGGAGCGTTACCATGTCACCATAAGTAGACATCCAGTCTTCGTCAATGCGCTCCTCTTTCTTTTTCTTCATCTGCCCAACCCCGTTAATTGTTTGATGTATTCATATCGCGGTCAATAAGGAACTGTTCGTTCACATCGACAAATGAGTTAATTTTATCCTGAATATAACGCGGACTTTTACGTTCGGCTAATAAAACCAGCCCTTCCATCTGCAAATTGTACTTAAACATAGACACATTATTTCGGGCAGCAACTTTCGTTGCCGCAGGGATAAAGAAAATTCGCGCCAAAATAATACCATAAAATGTCGTAATTAAAGCCACGGCCATACTCGGTCCGATTGCCGCAGGATCAGACCCCATGTTACCCAGCATGATCACCAAACCGATCAATGTTCCGAGCATGCCGAAAGCAGGAGAGTCGCCCCCCATCTTCATTAGGGCACCGCCGCCTTTGGCATTTCTTTCCGCCTGCGCGTCCATCATGCTTTCCAAAATCTGCTTAATTTCTGCGCCGGTATAACCGGTCACCACTAAATCAGCCCCGTAAGCCAAAAACGGGTCTTCCTGCCGCAAACTGTCAGTCACCTCATTTTCAAGGCCTTGCAAACCGTTTTTTTGCACGATATATGCCCAGCGGACAATACGTCCGACTTCTTCTTTTAAAGAAGCCGAAGAATCCTTGTGCGGTTTAAGCGTGCTGAAAATAAGTTTAAAAGCTTCCAGTGCCGTTTTAGGTTCAAAAGAAATGAACAATGCCGCTATCGTTCCCCCCAAAACAATAATAATGCTGGGAATATCAATAAAAGCTTCCGGCCGGTCGGTAGCAGTCACAATCGCACCGATAACAACGGCAAAACCAACCAAATACGATAAAATCGAACTTAACGACATAATTTATAATCCTTATAAACGCTCATAAAAAACTTATGCAATAATATATTGCACCCAAATAGGTTAATATTTTACAAACGTGCGGAAACAGCCCTTACTTTTTAACTGCTTTTACATAGGCAATGTTGGCATGCTCTTCACAATAAGTCTGGCCGATTTTGACCTTTTTGCCGCAAAAATGAAAATTTTCGTCTTTCGGATCCCCCAGCGGCCAGCGGCAGGTATGATTATCTAAATCCACCAGAGAAACCATCCCTTTTTTAACGGTATCAATTTTGGCGGCAGAAGGAGCGGACGGACGGTTTTCTGCCGTATATTTTTCGGCTTTGCCGGCGTTTTTTGCCGGAGCAGCCGCAGGTTTGGCTTCAGCTGCAGGCTGGGCTGCCGTATTTGTTTCAGCTTTATTTTCTGCGGTATCTTCGTCTTTTTTCTTAATCGGGGACGGACGCCCGGACAATCCCAATCTGTGAACCTTACCGACAATAGAATTTTTAGTAACATTGAGTTTTTTGCCGATTTCGGCGGTTGTCATCCCTTGTTTCCACATCGCGCGCAAATCTTCAACCATCTGTTCGGTCCAAGCCATTAGAGTTCTCCTTATAAAACTTACCAATTTAATATTCGGATAATAGACCGATAATTGTCCCGAGTCTAGTAATATTCTCAAATTATCACTTTTTTTTTCAAAAAAAACAGATTATATTGGCATAAAATGATAAAATGAAAAAATATTTAAGGAGATGTTATTATGAAACAACCTGCCGCAGCATCATTACTGGCATTGTCCCTGCTTTTCTCGCCCAAGCTGTCTCTGGCCGGCGAAAGCGAGATTCTTTTGACCGATAAACAAAACACCGGACTGTCATTAAGCATTTATAATAACAACCTTGCCTTCATCCGCGACTCCCGCAGTATAGACCTGCCTCAGGGACGGTCGCAGATTGCTTTTGAAGGCGTTGCCCGCCAGATGAAGCCTGAAACGGCAATGCTGTCAGGCTCCGGTCTTAAAGTCATTGAACAAAATTACGATTACAACGTGCTGACAAGCGCCAACCTGCAAGAAGCTTCCGTCGGACAACAGGTCAAAACCGCCGTATTCAATCAGGAAACCGGTCAAGATACTTTTAATACCGCCACCCTTCTGAGTACTCAGTCCGGCATGCCGGTTCTTGAATTTTCCTACGGTGTGGAAACCCGCTTTCCGGGCCGGATTATTTATGAAAAAATTCCCGCAGGCCTGCGTACCAAACCCACGCTGATCGCCAATATCGAAAATGCGCGGCCGGGAGAACAAAATCTGGAACTGGCCTACCTGACCAACGGCATTAGCTGGAAAGCCGATTATATTGTTGAAATCAGCTCGGCTGACAAATTGAATTTAAACGGCTGGGTAACATTAAACAACCAATCAGGAACCGATTATAAAAATGCTCAGGTACAATTGATTGCCGGCAGCGTCAATCAGGTTCAACCCGTCATGCCGCGCAACTACGCCGCCGGTATGATGCTGAAAGCAGCCGCATTTGACGGCGTGGCCGAAAGTGCCGCCGCTCCGGCCAGAGAAAGTTTGGGCGATTACTATATGTACACTTTGCCATTCCAAACAACCATCAAAGACAAACAATCCAAACAAGTCAACCTGATGACCAACAACGATGTATCTTACAGCAAGGAATATCGCATTACTTCTCCGCTGTACCTTGGCCTCGGCACAAGCCTTGACGAATTTGAAAAACAAAACCCGGCCGTCATCTTCAAAATCACCAATGACAAAGCCTCCAACCTTGGCGAACCTCTGCCGTCGGGAACAGTCAGAATGTATGAAAAAGACTCTTCTGGAACACTGCAGTTTATTGGCGAAAGCCCGCTTTCCCATGCCGCCGTCGGAGAAAAAATCGAATTAAACACCGGCTCTGCTTTTGACATCTGGGCAAAAGGCAAAATCACCCAAAGTCAGAACATTGCCAAAAACATGCGTGAAATTGCCGTTGAAATCACGTTTGAAAATTCTAAGGACGAAGATGCGGAAATAGCCTTTATCCAAAACTTCGGCAACCAGTATCAGTTATTGACGGAAAGCTTGGCCGGCAAAGAAAAGAACTCCCGTACCCGCGAATGGGATTTCACTTTAAAGCCGGGTGAAAAACAAATTTTAACTTTCAAAATCAGGGTAACCAATCAATAATGAAAAGAACGGTCTTCTTCGGCATCTGTTTTGCACTTGTCTGCCCCGCACTTTCCATTGCCAATGAAGCGGGTAAATACAAAAAATTCTATGAAGTCAACCTTCATGAGAACTACCCGTCTGCAACGGAGCTGCAGGCCAAAATAGATGCTGACAAAGACTACGACAAAGGTTATGACTACACTTGGAACATCGGCAAAAAATTCAAAGCTGCGTTCCGGCGTATCATCAAATCCTACGGCTTGTCGGAAAAACGGCTGAAAACACCAACGGAAGACGTCATTTTGGAAGCAATAAAAATGATGCCGCCTGACAGCTATCCGTATATCGGGCCATTCATGCATACCGTCCCCGGCATGTCTCCCAAAATACTAAACTACCCCGGCATCAAAGAAACCAAAAATCAATTTCCCGAACGCATAGCCCCTGAACTTCAACATATTGAAGATATTGAGTTTTTATCTCCGGCTCTGTACTGGGTTCTGATGCCGGAAGTTTGGCAAACCTATGGCTATACAGCCGAATTTCCGCAAAACCGTCCGCCGCGGCCCAAAGTGCAATACAATCCGCAATTCTATGAAAATTTAAACCGATACGCCGATTTACGGGCATATATTCCCAAAACGCGCAAACTCATGCCGCACAAGATTGACCCGCTCAGCCGCCGGACAATCAACCCCGAACCGGACAGCCCGCTGACCACGCCCGATGCTCTGGCCGTTGCACAAACTTTCAAAGGAATATCCGGCCTCAACAAAGATTTTCAGACCTTTCTGAAAATCATGCAGGCAACAAAAATGCTGAATTTATGGGAAAATGAACAAAATCCGGGCTTTCCCGTCAGTCCGCTGATAAAAGACATGGCCAATCCCTGCCGCCGCCTGATTCAGAAATTCCGCATTATCGGAGAAGAACGCAAGCTGGCAGCCATTGCCGCAGAACAAGGCTTTACACTTGACGAGTGGGGCTATACCTGCGACAAAACCGTTAAAGCGCATCGCGCTGCCAATATGAGTCAAAGTACGGCGGTGGCAATTTCCGCCTATCGCAAAGGATTGCTCGACAAAAGCATTTCCCAGTTATCGCCTAATCTTGCCCAAGCCAATTATGCTCTCATGCAAGGCCTGATAGAAATGTACGACGCCCCGTTGCCGGACGTTGCCGCCGTCATTCGGAATCGCAGGCAAATGGACGATTCGTTCAGAAGAATCAATAATATGCTGATTTTCCACCCGCTGGATGGCATAGACTAAAAAAAATAACATTTTCAAAGGGCTAAAAAGCAAAATAAAAGTTTTTTCACTTTTTTATTGCATTTCGCATCCAATATGGGTATACACTTGAAACTAGAGTATTTTACATTAATATTAAGGTGAATAAGATGGCACGTGTAACAGTTGAAGACTGCATTGATAAAATCCCGAACCGTTATGAACTTTTGATGGTTGCCGCTCAAAGAGCCAAAGACATCAGCGCCGGTTCTCCGATTACCCTTCCCCGCGACAACGACAAAAATCCGGTAATTGCCTTGCGCGAAATTGCCGACAACACCGTAAACATTGAAGACCTGCAAAGATCTCTGGTTATGGGGCTGCAAAAATACGTTGAAGTCGAAGAACCGGAAGAAGAAGAGCTGGAAATCATGGCTGCCGAAAAAGAACTGGTTGATTTGGACGAACAATTCTCCGGTCTGTTGCTGGACAGCGACGTCTCAGATTCAATGCAGGTCGTTGATGAAGAAGGCGAAGTTGATGATCTTGATTTGGCGGCCGATGACGGCTTGGAAGACGACGATGCCGGGCTTGATGATTCTTTTGACATGGGAGCTGACCTCGACGACGATTTTGACGACAGCGAACAATAACGAATAATTAAGATTATTCTGCTTTAATTATAAGCTGAAAAATTTTGGTTATTGGGAGCTGACATCGATGTTAAGACAATATGAACTTGTTGATTTGGTAAAATCATACGATCCGGACGCCGATGAGGACGCTCTCAATAAAGCTTATGTATTCGCCATGAAAAAGCACGGGGCTCAGCTTCGTGCTTCCGGCGATCCTTATTATTCCCATCCGGTGGAAGTCGCCGGCATTTTAACAAAATTCAAACTCGATTCCGCATCCATCATCGCCGGTCTTCTGCATGATACTGTAGAAGACACCGATACTACCGTTGAAGAAATCCGCGACAATTTCGGTGCTCAGGTTGCCCAATTGGTCGACGGCCTGACCAAATTGGCAATGATTGAACAAAAATCGGCCAACAACAAACAAGCTGAAAATTTTCGCAAATTACTGCTCGCCATGTCGGAGGATGTCCGCGTTCTGCTTATCAAACTGGCTGACCGCCTGCACAACATGCGTACTCTGCATTTTTTGAAAAAGCCGGAAAAACGCGCCCGTATTGCCAAAGAAACCCTTGACATTTACGCTCCGCTTGCCGAACGCATCGGTATGCAGGGGATCAAGACTGAATTGGAGGAAATCGCCTTTGCGGAACTCCACAAAGAAGCACACGATTCCATTGTCGCCCGCTTAAACTTTTTACGAGAACAAGGCAACAATCTGGTTCCCAAAATTATCAGCCAATTAGAAAAAGACATGAAAGATAACGGCATTGATGCCGATATCACCGGTCGGGAAAAGTCACCTTATTCCATCTGGCGCAAAATGCAGCAGAAAAACGCTTCTTTTGAGCAACTTTCCGACATTATGGCCTTTCGTATCTGCGTCGATGACATTGGCACCTGTTATCAGGCTCTGGGTGTGGTCCACAGCAAGTACCATATGGTGCCCCGCCGTTTTAAAGATTATATTTCGACACCCAAACCCAACGGCTACCAGTCAATCCACACCGGCGTCATCGGACCGGAAAATACCCGCATCGAAATCCAGATACGTACCCGTGAAATGCATGAAATTGCAGAGAAAGGCATTGCCGCCCACTGGGCATACAAACAGGGACAAAAAGCCGTCGGCAAAAACTTCCGTTGGATTCGCGAACTGCTCGAGATTTTGGAACAGGCTTCCAATCCGGAAGAATTTTTGGAAAACACCAAACTGGAAATGTATAATGATCAGGTTTTCTGCTTTACGCCCAAAGGCGACCTGATCGGCCTGCCGATGAACTCCACACCGGTTGACTTTGCCTATGCCGTCCATTCTACTGTCGGCGACACTTGCGTTGGCGCTAAAATCAACGGTGAAATCCGCCCGCTTCGGACAATCCTGCAAAACGGCGATCAGGTTGAAGTCCTCACCTCTAAAGCCCAGCATCCGTCAACGGAATGGGAGCGTTTTGTCGTTACGGGCAAAGCCAAAGCCGCCATCCGCCGTTATGTCCGCGCTTTCAAACGCGACCAGTTTATTACGCTTGGGCAGCAGCTTCTGGAACGGACTTTTAAAGGCGAAAACCTTGAATTCTCTGAAAAGGGACTGGTTAATATCCTGCCTAATTTTGAAGCGGAATCAATTGACGACATCTATGCCAAAGTCGGCGAAGGGCTGGTAACGGCTTGGGATGTTATGAAAGCGGTTTATCCGGGATATAAACAGTCCAAACTCGGCCGCGTTGTCAAATCCTTAAAAGTTCCTGTTTTCAAAAAATCTGCCAAGGAAAAGAAAAGCGAGCCGTTAAAAATCAAAGGCCTGATTCCGGGCATGGCCGTCCATTTCGCCGGTTGCTGCCACCCTCTCCCCGGAGACCGGATTGTCGGGATTGTTACCACCGGCAAAGGGGTTGCCATTCATACGATCGACTGTAAACTTTTGGAAAAATACGCCGATGAACCGGAGCGCTGGCTTGACATCTCATGGGGCGATGCCGCAACCGACGCACCGCACGTCGGCCGGCTGAAAGTCATGCTCAATAACGAACCCGGCGCACTGGCCGAACTCTCCAATCTGGTTGCCCGCAACAACGGCAACATCGCCAACTTGAATATCGTTTATCGGACGATTAGTTATTTTGAGATACTGGTTGACATTGAAGTCAAAGACCTGAAACACCTGACCGATATCATTGCCGCCATGAAAGCCAGTAAAGTCATCAGTTATGTTTCCCGTTCCGTCCAGTAAACCAAACTTATGGAGCTTACCTTGTCCGAACAGCAAAAAAAACCATTTCCGATCCGCAGCCGGTTATCCGGTCTGTGGCATCATTTGCTTGACCGTCTGGAAGAACTGAGCGGAACCCCGCAATCAATTGCTGCCGGTTTCGCCTGCGGCGTCGCCGTATCTTTCACGCCTTTTCTGGGCTTTCATTGTATCCTTGCAGCTATAATGGCCTGGTTTATCCGCGGCAATGTTTTGGCTGCCGCCATTGGTACAATTGCAGGCAATCCGTGGACTTTTCCTTTCATCTGGATTTCGGTATTATACACCGGCCGCCTTATTTTGGGCGGCGCTTATGGGCAAAGTACACAAGTTGATTTCTTACATTTTTTTGAAAAATCAACCCATGCTCTGTTAAGTTTTGACTTTAGCTCCTTTTTAACCGATATCTGGCCGATATTGTGGCCGATGATAATCGGCTGCATACCCTTTTTTCTGATTGTCTGGTTTATCACTTATTATCTGTTAAAAACCGCACTCTTAAAATTCGGCACCCAAAAATTGCAGAGACTTGAAAACAAAGCAGACAAACTGAGGGACTAAAAAAACAATGATTATCGGCATCGGCAATGATCTTGCCAATATAGAACGCATCAAAAAAAGCATTGAAAAATTCGGGCAACGCTTCATTAACAAAATATTTTCGGAAGAAGAACAGGCCGAGCTGTCCAAACGTCAAAAAATTTCGGCTCATGAATACGCCTGCTCCGCCGCCCGCCGTTTTGCCGCCAAAGAAGCCTGTTCCAAAGCTCTGGGCACCGGCTTCCGGCAAGGTGTCTTCTGGCCGGACCTGATCATTACCCACACGCCGGCCGGCAAACCCGAACTGCAACTGCGCGGAAATGCCGCCAAACATCTTAACACCCTCAGCGGCAGCACTCCCTGCCGCCTGCATGTAACAATGACGGACGACTACCCTTGGGCTCAGGCTTTTGTAATTATTGAAGCTTTATAAAAAAGTTAAAAAAAATCATATTCTTAACTTCAAATTAATGAAAATATTACATGATAACTATTGATATCCAAACAATATTGTTTATGATATATCAGATTTGTTAAAAGAATTCCGCACGGCAGCTCAGGAAAGAAATTGGTTATGGAAAAAGACGAAAGCATTTTAGATACAATAAAAACAATTATTTATGCCATTTTGATTGCAATAGTAATCCGCACATTTTTGTTTGAACCGTTCAAAATCCCGTCCGGTTCAATGTACCCGACCTTACATGTCGGCGATTATCTTTTTGTTTCAAAATACACCTACGGCTATTCCAAACATTCTTTCCCGTTCAGCCTGCCGCTTTTTAACGGCCGTATCTGGGCAGACACGCCGCAGCGCGGTGATGTTGTCGTTTTCAAATTTCCGCAGGACAACAAAACCGACTTCATCAAACGCATCATCGGCCTGCCCGGAGACAAAATCAAAATGCAGGACGGTATTTTATACATCAACGGCAAAAACGTTGACCGCCAACAGATTGAAGACTTTGTCATCCGCGACAAATTCGGTAACGGCGAACGCTATACCCAATATGTCGAAACCCTGCCAAATGGCGTCAAACACAATATTCTTGAGATTTCCGACCAACAAGAACTTGTTGACAACATGGTCGAGGTCACCGTTCCGGAAAACAGCTATTTTGTCATGGGCGACAACCGTGACCGTTCTGATGACAGCCGCCTGAGCGTCGGTTTTGTTCCGTTTGAAAATCTGGTCGGCAAAGCCCGCTGGCTGTTTTTCTCCCACAATACGGACGACGCATGGTACAAACCCTGGGCTTGGACAAAGAAAATCCGCTTTGAAAGAATGTTTAAGAAAATACAATAATCATGCTTGAAGATTTACAAAACATATTAAAATACCATTTCAAAAATCCGCAATTGCTGCGTCAGGCCCTAACCCACAGCAGCCACACGACAGACGTGGCTCAGAACTATGAACGGCTGGAATTTCTGGGGGATCGGGTCTTGGGGCTGAGCATTGCCGCCCTTCTCTACAAAATTTTTCCCAATGAACCTGAGGGCAGCCTGTCACAACGTTTTGTCGGTCTCGTCTGCAAAGAAACCGTTGCCCAAATGGCTCAAACACTTCATCTTGACAGATATATGATTGTGGCCAATGAAGACATCCGCAGCAACGAAAACGTGTTGTGCGACGTTTGCGAAGCTGTTATCGGCGCCATTTTTATAGATGCCGGGGATGAAGAAGCCATCAGCTTTGTCGATACCCACTGGAAAGAACTAATCGATAAAAACGTCGAACCACCGAAGGATTCAAAAACAAAATTACAAGAAGTCGCTCACAGCAAAGGCTTTCCGCTGCCGGAATATGTTGTGCTGAGTCGGGAAGGCTCCGAACATGAACCGATATTTCACATTGCCGTTAAAATCGGCAAACTGCCGCCGGCCGTCGGCACCGGCCGCAACAAAAAATTAGCGCAGCAGGCCGCTGCCTCTCAAATGCTGGAAAGGCTGAAGTAAGATGACGGAAGACAATCACACAACAGAAAAAAGTTTGCCGTCCCGTTGCGGATTTGTCGCGCTGATTGGTGCGCCGAATGCCGGAAAATCAACCATAACCAACGACTTTGTCGGATCCAAAGTCACCATCGTTTCACCTAAGGTTCAAACCACGCGTTCTTTAGTCAAAGGCATCGGTATCTGGAAAAACACTCAGATTATCTTTATTGATACGCCGGGGATCTTCAAACCCAAACGCAGGCTTGACCGTGCAATGGTTGCCTCCTCTTGGGACGGCGCCGGCGATGCCGACATTACCGTATTGGTTGTTGACGCCAAACGAGGTTTTGATGACGAAACCCGTGCCATCATTAACAAACTTAACAAAAACAAAAAAGAAGCCCTTCTCCTGATTAATAAAATCGACCTTGTTCACCAAGATAAACTTTTAGGTTTGAGCGCCGCATTGAACGAAGCCGGAAATTTCAAAGAAACCTTTTTTGTTTCCGCTGAGAACGGCAAAAACCTGGAAGACTTTTACAACTACCTCGCTGACAATCTGCCGCTCAGCCCATGGTATTATCCGGAAGACCAGATTTCTGACATGCCTTTGCGCATTCTGGCTGCCGAGATCACCCGCGAAAAACTTTTTCTCTGCCTTCATCAGGAACTCCCCTATGCCCTGACCGTCGAAACCGAAATATGGGATCGCCGCGAAGACGGCTCCGTCCGTTGTGAGCAAACAATTTATGTTGAACGAGACAACCAAAAAATCATTGTACTCGGCAAAGGCGGCGCCATGATCAAAAAAATCGGGCAGATGGCGCGCAAAGAAATCGAAGAACTGTTGGAAACCCGCGTCCATTTGTTTTTGTTTGTCAAAGTACGCGAAAACTGGATTAACGATCCCGCCCGCTATAAAGATCTTCAACTCAATTTCAATGCCTGAAATATTTCTTGCCAAACCTTGGAAAGCATGCTATAAAAACACCCTAAACAAGTTATTATAGCATAATATTATCAAGATTTATTAATCCCTGAAATTTTCAAAAGTATGAAAGAAAAATTAACACGTTCCGTAATGCTTAAGGCCTTGCGCCATTCAGACAGACGTTTACGCGAAAAAGCATGGTACCGCTTTGCTTTGGACATTTTAACAAACAATCCGCAAAAATTGTTAAACCTCTCGGAAATCAATTTTAAATATAATGTTTACTCCCCCCGCGAAATGTTTGACGCCGCATTGCTTGTATTACTCCAGCATGATGAAATTCCTAAAGAAAATGCCAAAATATTTATCAATGAATTTTTGCATTTCAAAGATAAAAAGCTTGCCATTGACCTGTTGTTTCGTTGGGCGGAAGAGTTCCCGGCTTTTGTTTGTCAGGATATACTTGAACAACTGCTTGACCAAGCAGGCAATATGTCTCATGCCCGCCGGCTGTTACACTTGGCTTCAATACAAAAAGGCATCGGCAAATATGAGGATGTCTGGCTGCAAATGGCTGTCAGCCAAGCAGAAAAAGCGGATATGAGATTAACGGAAACGCTAAAAGAAATGCATAATATCATCCGCCTGCGCAAAGGCCATGATTTATGCGTGCGCTTGTTAAAAGCCTATCTGAAACCGGAAACAATTGCTCACGAAAGCAGTGCAATTGAACTCGACGGCCGGCTGTATGACATTTCTTTTGCTATTTCAAGCGGAGAGAGCCAAAATCTGGTTCAAAAATTCGTTCTGCTCCTGTTGGAACATGAGAAATATGAAACTTTGCTCAAACTTCTAAATCTACCCGGCAGCTGCCTAAAACACCGGATGTTTTATGCTTTGTCCGTACGAACGATTTTTGAGCATCAGATAAAGCACCCCAACCCCGTTGCGTCTTTTTGTTATCAAGTCATCACCGATGCCCACAAACAAAACCTGCTATGGGCTTATACCGGCGAAATATTCGAATTTCTGTGCCGGCTTTTGCCGGATAAAGTTTTTGACATCTGGCAAAACATGCGGGAACAAGGCAAAGTCTGCGATATAGACAAACCATGTTACATTGAACCATTGGCCGAGGCTCTTAAAAACAAGGCTAATTTTCAATTTCTCAAACAGTGGGAATACATTTGCACAATGCCTGAATCAGAAGCAAAAGATACGCTGTTGCGCAGTCTTTACGAAAATCCGGAACATATTAAAGAGATTTTCTCTCCTCTGGCACAAAGATTCAACTTTGTTTACCGAGGAAAAAGCTGGAAAACGCTGCACTGTATCACCGTATCACAAGACGAAAAATTTCCCTTACGGATATTGCTGGAATATCTGTATTATTCGCATTTTGACGCCGTGACACAGGACGACATTGTCAAAATATGTTCTTTAACGGAAAAGCTTGCCATGGCTTACAGCTCAAGAAGTCTGAAACAAAAAGCCTGTACGGAAATGGTGGAAGACCTTCTTTATTGGGGAGAAATAAAAGGCTGCCCGATATCCGAAAACTGCCTGAACAGCTTTAACTTGGCACAAGCTCAGATTAGATATGAAGAACATCAGCAAATGAACAAACTTTTGAAAATTGTCTATTAATTAAAGGCGGCGTAAAAGCCGCCTTTAATCTTGCTTAAAACAGCTCACCGTCAACCCGCCAATACCCGTTTTCATACAACAAACAAAAAACCGCACAATTTGCAATCTGTGTAAAGACATAACCAAAATGATTTAACAAAGCCGCCATTGTTCCGCCATGAATTGCAACTCCCATAACCGCATATTTCTCCTGGCATAGTCCGTCAAAAACCCTCAAAACGCGTTCCAAAGATTCTTTTTTGCTTTCGCCGCCGGCAAAACGAATATCCCAAAAATCAGGATGAGTCCAATTATTGACAATATCAGGCACATTTTTCTTCAAATCCGCAATCAATTGCCCTTCGGCTTCGCCATAAAAACATTCGCGCAAGTTTTTGTTGACAATCACCGGAATATCCATCACTGCCGCAACGGCTTCAGCCGTTTGCAAAGCCCGCTTCAACGGCGAAGAAAAAATAATCTCCAAATTTTTTCCCGCCAGCTTTTGAGCAAGCTCTCCCGCCTGCCGGCATCCGTCCGGATTCAACTCATAATCCATTCCCGCCCCCTGCCAGCGCTTTTGACGATTAAGCTCGGTCTCCCCATGCCGAAAAACATAAAACTTCTTACTCATATCTCCAATCTCCCTATCAAAAACAACCATGACAGCCCGTCCCATTCGTTAAAAGCAGATAAAGGGTTGGGCTGCGTCGTTTTTTTTCGACGACGCGTACATATAGCTACGTGAGGAGAAAAGAAACAAGCATGACAGCCCTCTATCGACTTTTTACCTGCGCCCAAACAATTTGGGTAATGCCCATCTTCCTGCCCTTTTCCCAAATAAACCAGGCAAACTCCATAGCCGGTTTGCCAAAACCGAGAAAATCCACCTTGTTGGGAATCACAATCACTTTTGCCGGCGGAAACTGCGCATAAAGCTTTGCCCGCTTTTTACCGGTCAGATAACGGATCGGCAACAGCAGCGCCAAAGTCTTTTCAGCAGATTTCAGCCCCTGAACGATAAACTCATAAGCCAATTGAAAAGGCGGATTGGTGATAATATTCGGCGCCTTTTTGTCAGAAAGCAAAAAATCCACACCGGCAGTACCATAACCGCGGTCAATCAAATCAGAACATTCAACATCCGCATATTTTTCTTTTAAGACTTCGGCCATCCGCCCGTCGCCACAGGCCGGTTCCCATATTTTGCCCGAAAACTCATAATTGTCCAACAGCGCCTGCGTCACATATCGCGGCGTCGGATAAAAATCTTCTTTTTGCCGCAAGTCTTCCACCCTGCGCCCCAGCAATTTATACTGCTCGTTAACTTCCATTATTCACTCTCCTTGCAGAATGCCCGGAGTATAAGAAGATTTCCGGCTTTTCGCAAGCAAAAAAAAACGTTCTTTCTTAACCAATTCATTTGTCACGATTTTGTAATTTGACAAATATAAATATGCATGCCATACTAAAATTGTGTAGCATGTACTATTGGAGACAACAATGAAAAGAAAAAGCCTTGCTTTTGTCCTGATGGTATCTGTTGCCTGTTTATCAAAACCAACCGATGCTAAAGTTACTTTTCTCCCCGATTGGGAAGAAGAGCCCCTAAACTTTGAAGGCGGAGAAGACGACAACTTATGTAAACGTTCAACCTCCCCCGTTTACCACTACGCTCCGGGAAACAACAAATGCCCGTCCCCAAAAATTTATGACAAGACCTGCCCGCACAGCGATGACTGGATTACCGAATGTTATTGTCCGGCACGTTACAATCAGACCTGCACCTCTCCCTACCGCGGTGTCGGACAAATTTGCGACGGAAAGTATGAAAGTTGCTGCGACACCCGCTGCCGTGAAGGTTCCCAAAGCTCCTGTTCTTATCCTTATGTTCTGGCTCATACATCATCAACCGGTTGCGGCGAAACTTGCTATGTCTGCCGTTACGGCAATGACTGCAACACCAGTTGTTCGTCCGGAGAAATAACTTCTCCGTCCGGCGGAACAAATGATTTTAACGGACAAGCATGCGTAACCTGTTCAACTCCGCCGCCGCCTCCTCCTCCGCCTGCCCCTGAACCGGATCCGAAACCGGAAACCGGCGGCGGTGGCTCGTCAGATCCCTGCAATGGTGTTAAATGCTCGGATAATAAAGTCTGCTCAAAAGGTTCTTGCGTATGTCCGGCCGGCCAATGCTGCCCTTCTTGTACCGGAGATAAAGTCTGCAAAAGCGGCAGTTGTGTAGACACAACTGCCAAAGACCCGTGTGACGGCGTCAAATGCACCAACGGCAAAACTTGCTCAAACGGAAGTTGCATATGCCCGACCAATCAAAAAGATTGTAACGGAACCTGCAAAGAATGCTGCAAAGACAGTGACTGCCCGAGCGGCAAAAACTGCGAAAACGGAATTTGCAAAACAGCCGGATGTACAGAAAACCGCGGAACCTGTACCTATGCCACCAACCAAACCGGCGGCGGCTGGGATTGCAAACCCTGTACTTATACCAAAGCAGACTGCTCAACCGGTTCTGCTTACAGCTGTACCTTTACGCCCTGCGACCAGTCCAAATGTCCGTCCCCATCAAGCTGCTATTGGAAATCAAAAGGAGTGCAGGATTGCGTTTGCCCATCGGGATACTATCCCAAACCTGAGGCAAACGGATGCCGCTGCCGATTGGAAAAAAGCTACTTCCAGTGCCAGTATACAGCAGTCGAAATTGATGGTTTCGATGCCAATTCAGCCTGCCCGGCCGGAAACGGCTTCAAACTCTTTGGCCAAAGCCCTTGTGCATATTGCATCAAATGCTGTGGCTACAAAGAAACAGGCTGCCGTTACTATTAATACAGCAAAACAGGAAGTCTGAAAGACTTCCTGTTCTTTAAAAAATTATAACATAAATATAAAAATTTTGCTTGATTATTTAATGAACAGGTGTATTTTTATCTTGCTTCGCGGGCATAGTTCAATGGTAGAACGAGAGCTTCCCAAGCTTTTAATGCGGGTTCGATTCCCGTTGCCCGCTCCATAAAAAAAATTCCCTTTCTGGGAATTTTTTTTATGGAAAGAATAAATGAGTGAATCGAACCCGAAAGGGCGCGAGGCGATAGAAAACTAACCAACGTTAGTTTTCGTTCCGAGCGGTGCAGTTTTGTTAATTTGCAAGCAGCGACAGCGCAACAACGCAAATGTTACAAAACAAACTCAAGATTCCCGTTGCCCGCTCCATAAAAAAAATTCCCTTTCTGGGAATTTTTTTTATGGAAAGAATAAATGAGTGAATCGAACCCGAAAGGGCGCGAGGCGATAGAAAACTAACCAACGTTAGTTTTCGTTCCGAGCGGTGCAGTTTTGTTAATTTGCAAGCAGCGACAGCGCAACAACGCAAATGTTACAAAACAAACTCAAGATTCCCGTTGCCCGCTCCATAAAAAAAATTCCCTTTCTGGGAATTTTTTTTATGGAAAGAATAAATGAGTGAATCGAACCCGAAAGGGCGCGAGGCGATAGAAAACTAACCAACGTTAGTTTTCGTTCCGAGCGGTGCAGTTTTGTTAATTTGCAAGCAGCGACAGCGCAACGATGCAAATGTTACCAAACAAACTCAAGATTCTCGTTGCCCGCTCCATTTTTAGAAATTCCGCCATTTGTACGGATTTTAAACAAGATACGAGCAAGTCAGATTTTAAGCACTTTTAAGCTGACTTATCAGACTTTTTACTTATAAGCATTGCATATCTTGAATTTTATTTTTAACACCGGATATAGCAAAGTCAGAAGCATTATACCTATAACAAAACTCAAGCCATGTATAAAAAGCATATCCTTCCACTTGATGAATATTTATGTTAACATCGCTCATTATCTCATATTCTTTAATAATTTTGCTTATGGTTTCGTAATTAAAATTTAGTGCTGTCTGACAAAATTCTTTATGAATATCACCAATTGCACACTCTCCAAAATCATAAATCCCTATCAATTTCTGAACATCATTGTCCACAGCCATATTTTTACCCATTATATCAAAATGGCAGAATTTGATAATTTCATTATCATTTTTCAAATTAAATGTTTTTAAAAAGCTTTTTATAAACTTTTTTTCATCAGTCGAAAAATTCTGGTTTTGCTCATAAAAATCTAAAATTTTCTCAGAACTATCCATTTTTTCGAATTTTTTCCAGAGAGGGAGTCTGATAGTTTTTAATATTTCATCCGTTAATTTGTTTAACTCATATATAAAAACGGCAATATCTTTATAAAAAATTTTTTTATTTTCTGACGTCCATTTAGATAATTCGTCCTGCGTCAGGTGATCCCCCTCAATTTTTTTATGCCAAAGATATAAATATGGAGTTTTTTGCAAAGATGTATATGGAATTTCCAAAGATATTTTATTTTGTAAGATATTTAACACTTGATGTTCTTTAATGAGTTTATCCTTGGCAACTTCTCGGCACGGAAATCGGACAATAATCTCATCATTAAGCTCATAAGCAAAACTATTGTATGTATCTGAACTATGTTTTATCTCTATTTTAGTGATATCAAAATAGTCACTTAAAATGCTTTTTATAAAATCGGTATTTTGAGCTTGTTCTTTGGTCAGCATTAATATCTCCTTACCTAATAATGCTTCCGATTAAAACATACAAAATTTTAATATTCAACTGATTTTTATAAATTGAGTAAATTCTCGCAATCTTCTTGAAAGATTGGGTAAACCAAGATATTTCGTACAATATCATACCCCAACACCTTTCTGCTATTAATCCAAAAAAGAAATATTTTTCTTAATAACTTCCCTGCCCACATCCCCTCATCCCGATTCGCCCCGGCCGTAATTTTAACAGTTAATTGTGCCATTTTTTAATGGATTTTTGAAAAATATCGTGATATAAAACGCGCATATAGAGATTCTATAAAGTTTTTATAACACCGAAGCCGGCAGATCAGGCATAAAACCGTCTGATCTGGGGCTTTTTTTATTAACATTTAACTAAGGATAAAATATGTCAGAAGTTAAGATGAAAATGATGGACGGTAACGAAGCCGCTGCTTCCGTTGCCCACCGCATGAACGAAGTCTGCGTTATTTACCCGATTACCCCGTCTTCTCCGATGGGCGAATGGGCTGATGCGTGGTCTGCCGCCAAGCAAAAAAACATTTGGGGCGTTGTTCCTGAAGTACAGGAAATGCAGTCAGAAGCCGGTGCCGCCGGTGCCTGCCACGGTTCAATTCAGGCCGGTGCGTTGACAACCACCTTTACGGCTTCTCAGGGTTTGCTGTTGATGATTCCGAACATGTACAAAATCGCCGGCGAACTTTCTCCGTTTGTAATGCACGTTGCTGCCCGCTCTCTGGCTTATCATGCCTTGTCCATCTTCGGTGACCACACCGACGTTATGGGCTGCCGCCAGACCGGTTTTGCCATGCTGTGCTCCAACTCCGTGCAAGAAGCTCATGATATGGCTGCCATTGCCCAGACTTCCACGCTGCGCAGCCGCGTTCCGTTCATGCACTTCTTTGACGGTTTCCGCACATCTCACGAAATCAAAAAAATCAAATTGCTCTCCGATGACGATCTGAAAGCCATGCTGGAAGGCGTTGACTATTCTTTCAATGCCAAAAACGCTCTGCGTCCGGAAGCTCCGGTTATCCGCGGTACGGCTCAGAACCCTGACGTATTCTTCCAGGGGCGTGAAGCTTCAAACCCGTTCTACAAAAAGGTTGAAGGCATTGTTCAGGAAGAAATGGACAAGTTCGCCAAGATTTCCGGCCGTCAGTACCATGTTGTTGATTATGTTGGTGCGGCAGATGCCGAACAGGTTATCGTTATCATGGGTTCCGGCGGGGAAACCGTTGAAGAAACCATCAACTATCTGAACGCCAACGGCGCCAAACTCGGTGTATTGAAAGTTCATCTGTATCGTCCGTTCCCGGAAAAATCTTTCCTCAAAGCTTTGCCCAAAACCGCCAAAGTTGTCTCTGTTTTGGATAGAACAAAAGAATCCGGTTCTACCGGCGAGCCGTTGTACCTCGACGTTGTCGCTACATTGACTCAGGCTTATGCTAACGGCGAAATTGCCAATATGCCGAAAATTTACGGCGGCCGCTATGGTCTGTCTTCCAAAGAGTTTACTCCGGGTATGGTTAAAGCTGTTTACGATAACGGCGCAGCTGCCAAACCGATCAACGGCTTCTCTGTCGGTATTAACGATGACGTTAACAAAACATCTTTGCCGTTTGATGATTCCATTGACACTGAACCCAAAGATGTCGTTCGCGCCGTATTCTTCGGTCTGGGCGCTGACGGTACCGTCGGAGCTAACAAGAACTCCATTAAAATTATTGCCGAAGACGCCGGCAAATATGGTCAGGGCTACTTCGTTTATGACTCCCGCAAGTCCGGTTCCATGACCACGTCTCACCTGCGTTTCTCTGACAATCCCATCAAATCCGCTTACCTGATTGACAAAGCGGACTTCGTTGCCTGCCACCAGTTCCCGTTCATGAACAAGGTAGACATCTTGAAAATTGCCAAACCGGGCGCAACTTTCTTGCTGAACGCTCCGTACAAGGCTGAAGAAGTATGGGACCATCTGCCGATTGAAGTTCAGGAAGAAATCATCAGCAAAAAGCTGAAATTCTACACCATCAACGCAATTGAAGTTGCCCGCGAAACCGGCATGGGTCAGCGCATTAACACCGTTATGCAGACCTGCTTCTTCGCAATTTCCAACATCTTGCCGAAAGACGAGGCAATTGCCCAGATTAAAAACGCCATTAAGAAAACTTACAGCAAAAAAGGCGATGCCATTGTTCAAAAGAACTTTGAAGCCGTTGACGCTTCTCTGGCTCACCTGCACGAAGTTTCTTATCCGGCTCAGGTTACATCCAAATTCCACCGCAATCTTCCGGTTCCGGCCGATGCACCTGAATTTGTTAAAAAGCTTACCGGCGAAATCATTGCCGACCGTGGTAACGAGCTTCCGGTTTCTGCTTTTGAACAGGTTGTCGATGGTACCTGGCCGACAGGCACAACCCAATACGAAAAACGCTGCATTGCAACTGAAATTCCGGTTTGGGATCCTGAAACCTGTATCCAATGCGGCAAATGCTCTTTGGTCTGCCCGCACGGCGTTATCCGTATGAAAGTTGCAACCGAAGAAGAACTGAAGAACGCGCCGAAAGGCTTCAAATCTGCGCCGTACAAAGGAAAAGAATTTGCCGGCAAACAGTTCATCTGGCAAATGTCTCCGGAAGACTGCACCGGCTGCGGCATCTGCGTCAGCGCCTGCCCGGCTAAAAACAAAGCCAATCCGGAACGCAAAGCCATCAATATGGATCATATTGAAAACCATCTGGAAGAGCAGAAAGCCTGCTGGAAGTTCTTTGAAACCCTGCCTTATGTAAAACGCACGGAAGTTACAAAGAACCTGCCGAAAACCACACAGATGATTCAGCCGTTGTTCGAGTTCTCCGGTGCCTGCGCCGGCTGCGGTGAAACCCCGTATGTCAAACTGCTGACCCAGCTCTTCGGCGACAGAATGGTTGTTGCCAACGCTACCGGTTGTTCTTCAATCTACTCCGGTAACCTGCCGACCACACCGTACGCCAAAGACGAAAAAGGCCATGGTCCGGCTTGGGCAAACTCTTTGTTTGAAGACAACGCCGAGTTTGGTCTGGGTATGAGATTTTCAATCGATCAGCAAACCCGCTTTGCCCAACAGCTGCTGGAAGGCCTGAAAGACAAAGTCGGTGCCGAATTGGTTGAAAAAATCATGAACAATCCGCAGAAAACCGATATCGAGATTGATGACCAGCGCGCCAATGTTAAAGCTCTGCGCGACAAATTGGCAGGTATCGATACACCGGAAGCCAAACATCTTGACAAACTGGCTGACTATCTGATTAAGAAATCCGTATGGATTCTCGGTGGTGACGGCTGGGCTTATGATATTGGCTTCGGCGGCTTGGATCATGCCATTGCTTCCGGCAAAAACATCAACATTATGGTAATGGATACCGGTGTTTATTCCAATACCGGCGGTCAACAGTCAAAAGCTACCCCGATGGGCGCTTCTGCCAAATTCGCTACAGCCGGTAAGGCTCTGCCGAAGAAAGATCTGGGCATGATTGCCATGTCTTACGGCAATGTCTATGTTGCTCAGGTTGCCTTTGGTGCCAACGATGCTCAGGTGATTAAAGCCATGAACGAAGCCGAGGCTTTTGACGGCCCGTCTATCATCATCGCTTACTCTCACTGTATTGCTCAGGGCTTTAACCTGGCAGACGGTCTGAGCCACCAGAAGAACGCCGTTGAAACCGGTTCTTGGCCGTTGTACCGTTACAATCCGGAAAACATCAGCGAAGGCAAAGCGCCGTTAATGCTTGATTCTAAAGCACCGAGCAAACCTTTGTCTGAATACATGTCCAACGAGACACGTTTCCAGATTGTCAACAAACAAAATCCTGAACGTTATGAAACATTGTTGAATAAAGCTCAGGAACTGGCTAAAGAAAAACGTTCTTTGTTAGAACACATGGCTGAATTCAAAACTGCCGAATAAGCAAAGCAGTTTTAATCAGACAAAAGAGCGCTCCCGATAAAAATCGGGGGCGTTTTTTTTGAAATTTAAAACTCTTGCTTGCCTAAAAAAACTATGCTATTCTAATGATATATAAACCAAGAGAATAAGGAAGCCATAATGAGTGAAGAAACAATTACGCCTGAACAACAAGAAGTCGAATTCGCTCAATTGCTTGGCGAAGAAAACTTTGACAAAGAAAAATACCTTGCCGATGCCCAAAAACTTAAAGAAAGCGGCTTGTCATTAAGTATTCTCAATCCGCAGGCTTATAAAAAAGATAAACAGGATAAATCGGAATTTGAAGGAGCCGGACTATCTTTTAAAACTGAAAAAAAGATGGCAAAATAATAGCTCGCGGAAGTAACGGCGAAGTCATTGAAGCCAAAACGCCGGAAGAATTGCACGCCCTTGTTGCCAAATCATTCAAAAAACACAATGAAACTCTTCCCGATAAAGGAAAAAATTCACTGGTTTCCTATATAACCCCCAAGAAAGACCCTCAAGATTTAGAGGCCTTTGCCAAAACCTTTATCAACGAAGGCATAGCTGTCAACGGAATTAAAGGGGATGTTCCTCAAGATCCGAAATTCTGGCAGGATTTTAAACAGGAATATCTTGCCAATCCGGAACATTCTGTCGAAGAGTGGAATCATCTGACCAGAGCCGTTCCGGCCGAATACATGGGAGAAAAAAGAAAAGAGCAAGTCCAGACGCAATCTCCTGTTCACCAGACACCTCAACAAGCCGTAGCGTCCCAACAACAGCCCCGAACCGAGGCTTCACCGGCAAAGGCAAAAGTTTCGGAACAGACGCAGGAAAACCCCAAAATGTCAACCGGTGCCTTTATCAAAGAACTGCGCAACGGCAACAATCCGAACTTAACACCACAGCAGCCCCAGCCTGTCCGGCAACAGAATAATACCAATCAGCAATCTCTGCTGCAACAACGCATGGCTGACATGAATCGGGGAAGATAATCTTTTTCCAAAATACTTGCATTCCCAAAGGAGGGACTTTTAACCCTGAACAAAAACACTTGTCCGAAAAGCTTGACAAATTTAATTTTCATATCTATACTGTCCGCAATTAAAAATTATTGTATCACTCAAAATTATATATTATGGAACAATTAAATATCCCTTTTTCCAGAGAAAAAGCAGCAGAAGTTTTTAAAAGTCGTTTTGGTTTGGCCTATGCCAATTCCATGACCCGTCTCATTCAATTTCCCGATGACCGGATTGCATGGCTGTACAGTTCGCTGACAGGAACCGAAAAAGCGCTCTGCACAGGTAAAAATGAATATCGTCTTTTATCCGGCAATGAAGACGTCCCCCTTCACCGTAATATCGGACGGAATGAATATTTTCACATCGGTAAAAATATTTATCAATACCGCAGCCAGATAAAAAACCAGTTATTGATTAAAAAAATTTCTCAAATTCTGCGAGCGGAAGATGCCCAAAAAATATTAAAGCTCAAAGAAATGCCGACAGCTTATAAAATAGTTCAACCGGACGGTTCTGTCAGCAATATCATCTGGAAAAAAGACGAAAACCGCAAATCTGTTCATGTTTTCGCCCTGTTGGAAGCAAACTGCAGCTGCCCCTCCGATTGCGCATACATTCCGCTGAAATATGCTGAAGAAATCAATATCGGCAAGCAACGCTGGATGTACCACACAGAAAAAGGGCTTCCGATTCTCAGAGAACTGATTAAAGAAGAATTCTGGCGCAAACTAAGCCGCTGAAGGTCTCCCCGATTACAACTTCTTGTAATCGGGGATTTTTTTATGTAATCCTAATTGTCTATAGAATTCCGCATGTTCGTGATTAAATCTGAAATATCTGTTAATTACTTTGCTTTTTGCTTGGAATCCCAATTCAAATATCGCAATTTAATACCATAATTAAATATAATTTTGGAGATCAAAATGGATAATTCAAAAAGTTGCCCTTCTGTAAACGGCAATAAGTTTATCCGCTACTACAATCCTGAAGGCGAAAACAATGCCTTCAAAAGCCTGAACGGAGCTTTTCAGCGAGGTGTTGAAGAAGAAGCTTCCATTCAGACGGCGGTAAAAATGAAAAATGCCAACTCAGAAGAAAAATACAAAAATTGGGTTGAAAATCACAGTTCGCAACCCGACATGGAAAAACGCGCCAAGCTTGAATTCATCAAAAAATGTGAAGAACTGGCACTTTTGCCGGAAAAAGAGCTGATAAAACTCTGCGAACGCAGTTCCGAGCGCTTAAGCCAAAGACTTTTTCAGAAAAACGATGAACTTTCCGTCGTGGAAAAAGAAGTCAATGAACGAGCTTATATGCTGAAACATACATCTTATGAAAGATAAAAATTAAAAATCCGGAAAAATTTTCCGGATTTTTTATATCTGCATCAAAATAACCTTGAAGCCTGAACTGAAATAAGATAAAGTTGCAAAAGAGAATTATATTATTAACTAATTACTATCATTATGGATGCATATGTATCAAGAAACATGGCTTACAACTTTTTTGAAGAATTCGGCAATCTGAAATCAGTCCGCCTGACTCAGGACACAAAAGGCAATCTGGCCTGGGTTCAAAGCGACAAAGAAATTTACCGGATATCCTATCGGGTCGGAGAGTTTATTGAAAAAAGCAGAAAAGAAGCCAAAGGCTGTTTTCGTGAAATCAAATACAACTCACCACTGCTGTATCACGGAGAACTTTACTTCTACCGCCATTACAATAAAACCCACCCGACAAACGCTTGGATAAACCGTCCGGAAATTATCTCATGCGGAAAAATGCTCAAACAGCTGTTCTCTCAAAAGAAAAATCTGGAACTCAAACTGTTTGCCATTCGCCGTAAAGATACCGGATTAAAATTGCTCAACTACCTTTGGGCGCTTTATGAAAAAGGCAACATGATATTTTTCATTCATGCCTTTCAGAACGGCCTAAAAGAGAGCAATCCTGAAGAATGCGGCTGGCATGAAATCAGAATGGGAGAAAGCTTTTACGACACGGAAGGCCGCAAATTTTTCCTCCATACCGAAAAAGAAGAATTATGTATTCGCCAAATTGAAGCATGATACACAAAAAAGGATGAGTTGTTAAACTCATCCTTTTTTGTTATTGCATCTGCTCTTTAATTTTCTGTATCATTTCTTCAAAACGTTGAGCTATCTTTTCAACCTTGGCTTCCGCCATACCGGAATTAACCACAGACTCATCTCCCAAAACCTCAAGTCTGCGCATATCAAGCAGCTCTTTGATTTTGTTCTCGGAATAGCCCAAATCACGCAGCATTGCCGGAGACATATAAAAGGCATAACCTTTGTCAACATACTTGCGAATCACGTCAAAACTCGGCATTTGATTTATCTTGCTGTCTGACAATCCAAGCCGGTCAAGATTCCAACGGCGTTGGGAATTAAAAGCCGCTGCAATAATAATATCCGTAAAATACCCGTCAAAACGTTCGCAGACAAACGTCCGTTCTTTCTCCGGCGTTTGCGGCGTTTCATAATACAAAAATTCATAATCCGAAATTTTAAAAGACAACGTCTGCGCCAGATTAAGCAAAACGCCATGTTCTGAAATAACGGCAATCTGCGGTTGGTCTTTCCTGTTCATAACAGAAGACCGGCGCACAATTGTTCTGATATCCTCAACATTTCCGTTTATCTCACAACCGGTCGGTTCAATATGGTTTTTCATAATATAGTCTTTATCAAAACCAAGTTTCACCATAGCCTGTTCAGTCATTTCAACTTCCGATGCCGGAATTCTCTGCCCGCGTGCATTATGCTTACCTACAGTCATAAACTCGGGCAAATTGCCGAATTTCTTCTCATAAGCCCGTAAAACAAGCGCAGCATGATAAATTGGCCGCGGAAAACCGCCTATAACCAACAAAGCATCAAATTGAGGAAGATTGTCTTTATTAAACGTTGCAACAGTTTCCAACCGGCCGGAAACAGAATTATACCTCAAAATATCATTTTGACGGCATACGCCGTTTTTAGCAATTTTTAAAATTTCTTCTTTTTCAAATGCATTAAGTTCTTGTGCCATAATATGTAACGAATTAATAATTAATAAAAAAATTTAATTTCAAAGGCACTATAACATCAAAATAATATAATGCAACCTTTTTCTCACAGAAATAGAAAAGCCCCGCAACACTGTCCCGGGGCCTGCATTGTTATTTCAGATTTTCCGGATTAAGACATTCCAGTTCTTTAATCACAAACCTTCCGTCCTTGCGGATTAACACGTCATCAAACCAGATTTCGCCGCCGCCATATTCCGGCGTTTGAATCTGAACCAAATCCCAATGAATTGCTGACTTGTTGCCATTGTCCATATCATCATAAGAATTGCCGATAGCCATATGAAAAGATCCGGAAATCTTTTCATCAAACAAAATGTCTAAAATCGGATGCGTAATATGCGGGTTAACCCCCAGCGCAAACTCACCCATATAACGGGAACCGGCATCCAAATCCAAAATTTTCTGAAAACGGGCGTCATTGGCCAAAGACTTGGCCTTGACAATTTTCCCGTCTTTAAATTCCAGCCGGATATTGGAGAAAAATTCACCGTTATACGTCGTGTCCGTATTAAACTGTACTACACCGTTGATTGAATTTTTAACCGGTGCGGAATAAACTTCGCCGTCCGGAATATTTCTGTCGCCAAAACACGGTTGTGCCCCTATTCCCTTAATCGAAAGCATCAAATCCGTCCCCGGCGCCTTAATATGGACTTTATCGGTTTTCTTCATCAACTTAGCCAACGGTTCCATAGCTTTTTTCATTTTCTTGTAATCAAGCAGGCAGGCGTTAAAATAAAAATCTTCAAACGCCCGCGTAGACATTTTTGAAGTTGCTGCCATCGTATTGTTCGGATAACGCAAAACACACCATTTTGTCTTGGGCACTCTAAGCGCATGATGAACAGGAATCATAAAATGCTTCTGATAAAGCGCCATTTGCTTTTCATTCACATCCGCAAGGGCAAAAAGGTCATCGGCACCGCGCAGGCCGATATAAGCCTGTGACTTTTCCATCAAACCGGCGTGAATTTTTCCGTATTCCTCAATTTGCTTGGCTGAAGCATTACTGATAAAATCGCGCACAAAAGCATTGTCGTTAAACATATAAAAAGGCACGCCGCCGGCTTTTGTTGCCGCAATAATAAACTCGTCCAGCAAATCTCTTGTCGATTCGCCAAAAGCCTCGATATAAATTGTTTCGCCTTTTTTCAGCTCTACCGAATTTTTGATAATATTTTCCGCCAACTGGCGCAATCTGTCATCTTTTCTCATGTTCTGCCCCATATAAAATTTCATTGTAAAGGCGAAAGACACATCGTTCTATATCTTCTTCACCGCCCTTTTCTTCTATTTTATATATAGGCTCTTCTGCCAACAAATCATTAACATCCAAATTTTTTTTTGCCAAAGTCATAAAAATTTTAACCTGCCGCCGTTGCTTTTGTAAAGCCAGAGCTTTCAACACCGCAGCACCGACAGCACAGGCAAAACGCCCCTCGGCATAATAAAAAAGCGGCTTTTCGGTCTTCTCGCCTTTCCACGACATTTCCCAAAAACCATTGCGCAGCAAATTATACTCCAACCCCAAATAAGTCAGCCTCTTAATCTCACAAAAAACTTCCTGATCATCATATTTTTCCGCCGGCTCGTTCACAATATCCCGAGCATAGCGCACAACATTGGCCAAAGCGGCATACGGCTTATAGAGTTCTTTCAAATTCTGCGGATTATTGCAAAGCAACACAATCTGTTCCAACATTTCTTCCGGCTCCGGCTGATACTTGTCAAACATATAAGTCCCTAATTCCAACCCCAGCGCAAACTGCAAAATTTCATCCGTCTTCATCGGTTTATTATTAAGGACGATCAGCAGATTTTTCTGATGCAGGTGCTTTTTCACCAGATTTTTTCCGATATCACACCAACATTCATCCCCTGCTTCCGGCAATCGGACGCTTTTCCCTTTTGCCTCTGCGGCAAATATGATCATTACCATATTGTTCTCCTTTGGCTTTACCGACAGTATAAAAGCCAAACAATAATAATTTATGAATATTGACAATCAGATCTTTTTTGTGCTAAATGAAGCCGTTGACAGAGAGAAGATAAAGCAATGAATAACATTTATGCCCCGACTGAAGAAAATATCAAACGCGCTGCCGAAACAATTAAAAACGGCGGCTTGGTTGCAATTCCGACCGATACGGTCTACGGACTGGGCGCAGACGTTTACAATCCTAAAGCCGTCAGCAATATTTTTGCCGCCAAAGAACGTCCGTTTTTTGACCCTTTGATTTCACACATTGCCGATATAAACTTTCTGCCGGAATACGCTCAGACTGACAGCAGAGCTATGTATCTGGCGCGGCATTTTTGGCCGGGGCCGCTGACTTTTGTTCTTAAACGCAAAGATAAAAATCATGTTCTGGATTTGGTCTGCTCCGGATTGCCTAACATTGCGGTCCGCATGCCCAACCATCCGGTAACATTGGAGCTTATCCGCCTTGCCAATACGCCGATTGCCGCTCCTTCAGCCAACAAATTCAAAACCGTATCGCCAACCACGGCCCAACACGTTCAGGACAGTTTGGGAAACAGGGTTGATATGATTCTGGATGGAGGAAATTGTAAAATCGGCGTAGAAACAACAATCATTGATCTGACGACCAAAGATATGGTCATGCTCCGTGCCGGCGGCCTGAGCAAAGAAGATATTGAAGCCTATACCGGAGAGAAGGTTCTGATTTCCGAAGGTTCTCCTGATAAACCAAGCGCCCCCGGCCAGCTTCTGAAACATTATGCGCCGGCACACAGCTTACGGATTAATGCCGAACGACCGCAGGAAAATGAATTCTATATCGGCTTCGGAAACGTTGATGCCGATCTAAACTTAAGTCCGTCCGGCAATCTGAATGAAGCAGCTGCCAATCTCTTTGCTTACCTGCGCCTTGCCGACAGTCTGGCCGGAAATAAAAACATTGCCATGTCCCCCATTCCCGAACAAGGCTTGGGACTGGCTATCAATGACCGCATCCGCCGCGCCGCTTATAAATAGCTTCAAATTCAGGTTCAATCTGTCACTATTTTCAGTCCCTTTTCTCTTTTTTTTCCTGTCTTTCACCTTCAACCCGGAATTTTTCCAATTTCCGCCCCTTTCCTCTTCACTTCCCAAGCTCTTTGCTGCCTTCATCCCTTCCCTTTTCCGCTCCGCCTCCCCTCTCCCAGCTTTCCTGTCTCTCCCCGTCTTCGTTTGTTCTCCAGTCGCACATTTTTTTGCCCACCCCTGCCACTCCTCAGTTCCCGTTCTCCTTCACCCCCATTTTCTCCCCTCTGCCCATAATACTTCCCTTTTTCTCTCCTCTGCCCTCTCCCTTACCGCCTTTTTTCCACCCGCCTCACTCCTTTCCTTCTCCTCTTCCCCTTCCCCGCTACGCCCACCTTCTTTAGCCAAAATCCCCTTTGCTTTTCCTACCCTGCTGTCCAAAATATTCACCTATCTTTTCATGAGTGCTTGACATTGGTGTTTTCTTGTGGTATAGTGACATTAGTATTAACCATTCCGGGCACTGAGTTGCCCAGATAAAGAAAAAAGCAACGCGAAAGCTTTGGCACATTGTTGACAGACGATCGGGGCTTTTGTTGCCTCACCCGCTGGGTGCGTTTGCTTTGGGAGGAAGCCGATGAAAAACATTAACAGAAATATGCTACACATGAAACTAAACTCTGCGGTATCAGTCTTTGCTGTGGCCGCTGCTTTCTCGGTCTTCCTCCCGCCTTCTTCCGCCTTTGCAGGTGTCTGCTTCCTGCCTGATTGTCAGGATGAAGACGTGATGAACGGCGGTGGCGGGAACATGAATATGAACGAAGATACTGCCTTTTGTGAAAGCAAAGGCTTTACCTATTATGCTTCAGGTAAATGTCCGCAGTATTATGCTAAAGTTGCGGAATGTAACCGGGATGACCATTATCTTAAATGCGATGCTCAGACTTGGTGTAAGCAAAACGGATATAATACAACATCATGTTCTATCCCGAACTATGTTGACCAGCCCTGTCCTAGTTACGGTTCCCTTTACAAAGGTTGTAAAAGAGACAATGACCGGGCTTGTAAGGAAACCGGTTTTACCAAAACCTGTCCGTCAGGTCAGAAGCTTAAAAAGAACTCCGGCCGCTGCTCCTATGATTCTTCCTACGGAACATGTTGCAAGCCGTCCGGTTGTCCGGCTTATACGTCTTTAACCTCTTCATCCTATGGAACAAACGGTACCGATGGCTGCGAGTATGCCTGCTACTACACCTGCAACATGAACTGTCCGTCTGGCACATCAACATCAAACCCCGGAGGTTGTGGCGGGTCGACCCGTAACGGATGCGGAACAAAAACATGTTATTATCCTTATCAATCATGCTGCACACCAAGCTGTACAAATCAGTCCGGATGTTCTTGCGGTACAACTACAGTTTCTGACGGTTGTGGCGGAACCTGTACAAGATGTGCATCTTGCTGTAACTCATCTTCTTCTAACTGGTGCTCCGTTCATTCAACCTGCCATGGTGATTGCTGTACGGATGGGTCTATTGAATCTTGTGACACGCGTTGTGGCGGTTCAGGGTGCTCTTCCGGAGGAGGCGGAAGTTCTGGTGGTGGATCCGGAGGTGGAGGCAGCTCCGGTGGCTCCAGCAGTAGCAACAACTGTTCGGGCTACCGTTATGCTACCCTTTCCGGCAGCCCGGCCGGATGTGGTAACGGAGGTTCGATCCAAGGAAAATACTGGGCCGTTACGCAAACTTCGACAGCAGAAGAATGCCGTTGCGGCAGCACAATCAAACCTCTTGGCGGCGGCGTTCCCGGCTACGCTTGCGGAACAGTTCATTATGATGGGTATATGTCCTGTGACCAGGCTAAAAGCCAAACATCATGTCCCAGCGGCACATTTAACACCGGACAAAGCTGCAGCTGTTGCTAAACAACAAAAACCTCTCTGTTTCCAGAGAGGTTTTTCTTTTTATCAAACACATACAAATCAAAATTATCGCTTAAGTCTAAAATATTCTCTGGCATTTTTATATTTTCCCGTTTAAGATAACCGTAAGATGAGGCGACAAAATGATAGAATATACCAACGACTATTTATTGGATAAGAAAGTAAAAATTTTTCAGCCTGTGAACGGATACCGCGCTTCTACCGATGCGGTACTTCTCTCCTCGCTGGTTCGGATAAAAAACGGCGACGGCATTCTGGATGTCGGCTCCGGCACCGGCGCCATATCCCTCTGTCTGGCACATCGCCTGCAAAACTTGAATCCGCAGATTACCGGACTGGAGATCCAACCCGAACTGGCAGAGCTCTCCAACGCCAGCGCACAGGCAAACGGTTTTTCTGCCCGCTTTCTCAACTGTGACATTCGGCAAAAAATCTCCGGATTAAACGGCGGCAGCTTTGACCATGTCATCACCAATCCGCCTTATGCCGAAAAAGACATGCCCTCCCCTTACACCGGAAAAGCCACGGCTCATAATTTCAGTGATTTTACTTTAACGGCCTGGATAAACTTCTGCCTCAGGATGACAAAACCGCAGGGATATTTTTACATTATCAACCGCGCTGAAGCCATTGATGAAATTTTAGCTGCCGTGCACAAAAAAACCGGTGATATTCAAATCATTCCGGTATTTTCCAAGCCGCGGCAAAATGCCAAACGGATTATGATTATCGCCCGCAAAGCCAGCCGTTCTCCGGCCATTATTCATCAGGGAATTACAATCCATACGCCCAACGGAACCTACACCCCGCAGGCACAAAACATTTTGCGCAAAGGCGCCGGATTTTTTGAATCGGATTAATTAACCGTTGCCGGCGGCTCGTCTTCTTCACTGAAAACCGAAATTCCGCCGCCTTTTTCCTGAGATTTTTTGGTAGCTTTAATTGTCTGTTCCAAAAGCTTTTTGGCAGATTTGGCAACTGTCGGAAAAATCCCCACGCCGATACTCGTGTTTACATTGTGCTCAGTAATATTATCACTGACGCCTTCCATAAAAATGGCATTAAGCTTGCGCAATTCCAAGTCCAAATCTCCCATGCTGGAAATATCATTCATCATAATCCAGAATTCATAAGCCATCCCGCGGGCAACCGTATAATTCTTCTTCAAAGAAAGCACCAGTTTGGAAGCCAGCTTTTTCAAAACAAAATCAGCAATGCCCTGCTGCCGCAACACAAAAATATTGTCAATTGAAACGGCAATCACCGCAACCATATTTTTTCGCAGACGGGAATCTTTATAATTCTCATAATTAATTGCCATTTGAACCCGATCTTCAAATAAATAAAAACTGGGCAAACCGGTCACTTCGTCATATAAACTCAACACCGCCGTTTTTTCTGTCGTCCGTTCCTGAAGGCCTTTACCGGCATCAAACCTGTCCTGCCCGATTAAAATAAAAGAAAAACGTCTGGCATCGGGCAAATAAATCGCTTCCAGTCCGACGTTATAAAGTTTTCCGTTTTTAGACTTGAGATCTGCGTTCACTTTTTTGCCGTCCGTCAGCATCACGCCGATATTTTCGGCCAGCCGGTTCCAGTCCCCTTCTGCGACAAAACTGAAAAAATTCTGCCCGACAATCTCATTTTCTCCGGCTTCCAGAATCTTTTGCATTGTCTCATTGGCATACTCAATCTTATCATCACTGACTATCACAACCGGCCGCTCGGAATTTGAAAAGAATTTTTTTATAATGTCATCCAGCCGGACATCCGCTTCTCTAATAAAATCATCTCGTCCGGCAGTATTTTCTTCCCCGTCAGCATCTTCTTCCACAGGGCTTTGGGGAATATATTGCTTAATCTCGGCCATCTGAACAAACGGTTCAACGGCTTCCAAAACAGAAGTGTCTATAGCAGCATTTGAAGAGACAGAAGCACTGCCGGTGGCTGTTGCCGGTTGATTTATAAAGGGAGTAGTCTCGCTGATACCCTCAAGGTAGTCAGGAGAAATATTCTCCAAGGTATCAAAATTTTGTTTATTCATTCATACAAACCACATCATATTGGTACTCACTGAATATATATCCGCAAATTTTAAAATTCAATTAATAAAATATTTGCTGTTTATTAACATTCTTGTTTTATAGTGAAAATGAATTTGTATATACAAGAGAGCAAGCCATGGCTGAAGAAGAAATAAAAACAACCGGGGTAGAAAACTCCGGTGATAATGAAAATAACGGCATCTTATTAAAAGAACGCTATGAAATTGATTACGGCAAACCATTACCGGAACATGATACTAATGGCGCCAAGGCTTATGCCGTTACAGACAAAATCAGCCCAAGCCGGCGGCTTTTTGCATTGATTTGCAGCAATGACACTTCCGCCCGAATTTCTTTGCTTCCGCATTTAAAATCTATGGAACACCCAAGCGTCTTAAAATTGATTGAATATGGCATTGTCAACTACACGCCGCAACGCTCCCGCAACATGGCTCTGATTTATCAGATGCCGAACGGGCCGAAAGCCTCTGTCTTTGACAGTACCGATTTTTCATGGAAAAAAGAGCCCGAAAAATTCAAACGGGCTTTGCTGTCTTTGCTTGCCGGTATTGAAGCCTTGAAGGGCTACGGCATTACTCACCGTTCCGTCCGCATAAATAATATATATTTTAAGGACGATAACAAGACGGAACTGGTACTCGGCGACTGCATGGCCGCTTTTCCGGCTTTCTACCAGCCCCCTGCTTATGAAACCATTGAAAGCCTGATGGCACAAAAAGAAGGTCGCGGCGAAGGTAACGATAAAAATGACATTTACGCCGCCGGTGTCGTATTGCTTTCGCTGATTTTTCAAAAAGAAATCCTGCCGGAAATCTCGGCACCGGAAATACTCAGAACAAAATTAAAAAAAGGCTCTTTTCTTGCCTTATCCAGCGAGGACAAACTGCCCTCTTCCTACATCGCCTTATTCCGCGGAATGCTGGCCGACCTGCCGGAAAACCGCTGGGATTATCTGCAATGCTACAATTTTATGGAAGGAAAAAACAACACCTTCATCACCCACGGCGGTATAGAAAATTCCAAACGCGCTCTGAGTATCAACGGTGACAAACATTACACCAACGCCGATGCTGCAATGGCGTTGCAAAATTCTCCGACTGAAGCCAAAGAGCTTATTGCTTCAGGAAAGCTTCAGGACTGGATCAAAAGCGGTCTGGAAGATGAAAAATTATATAATCAGGTGGAAAAAATCATTGCTCAGGACAAAGACAAAATTCCTTTCAGCATTATGTTAAGCAAAATCTGCATCCTGATTAACCCTGCCGCGCCGATTCGCCTGGGCGACATTTCCGTTTTTCCGGACGGTACACCCAAAGCCATATTTTACGGGCTGAAAAACCGTCAGGATATGAAAGTTTATAACGACCTTTTCAGTTATGACCTTATCAAATTCTGGTATTTGGAACAAAACAACTCCCGTTCGCCGGCCAATGCCGGGGAATTTAAGGTTTATATCAACCGGCAGGATTACGGTTACGGCATTGAGCGTATCATGTACGATTTTGATAATGACCTTCCCTGCACCAGCCCGCTTCTCGGCAATGAACTGGCAATTTCTCTGACCCAGATTGTCAAAGCTCTGGATAACACCTACGCGGTTTCCAAACCGTCCGGCTTGCCGATAGACAAGACAATTATCGCTTATCTGCGCTGCAAAATGGGCAAAAAAATTGACGGCATCATTATCGACCTGAACTCCAAACTGGAACACATTCAAATCAGTGCCGTCCTGCGCTTATATACCAGCATCCAAAGCAAATACGGCCCGGCACAACTTTCGCACCTTTGCCAGTGGATGATAAACATTTGCAAACCGCTGATAAAACAATATCGCAACCTCAAATACCAAAAGTTTTTGGAAAGAGAAGTCATTAAAGTCGCCAAAGGCGGCAAACTTATGGAAATCCACCGGATATTGGAAGATTCGGAAGCCAAAGACAATGATAAAAAACAATTCAACCGTGCTGTTTCGGAAATCAATATGCTGCTTTCGGCCAAAAGCCGGATTTTGACTCGGGGAACGCGTCAGGACGAAGAAGCCAAAGAACTTGCCTTAAAATTCGCCGTCATATTGTCCATTTTTGCAATGATTGCTTCTTTTGTCATTAACCTCATTTTCTGGATATTAAACTGATGAAAATAAAAAAGAAAATTGATTTAAATAAAAAAACGGCAACACCTGCCGCCAAAAAAACCAAACGGTGGATACTTATCACTCTTTTGCTGATAACAGTCATCATAATGCTGCCGTTTACAATCATTTTGCTCATCGGCTTGCTGCCGACAATCACTTTGCTGATTACCGACCCCAAAAACTCTCCCAAACTGGTAACCATCGGCTGTTTTAATATGGCAGGCGTTTTTATTTACCTGCTTCATGTTATCAATCACTATTCCATGGACGGCGCCATTGATATTGTGCGCGATGTCTTTAACCTGATAATCATGCTGGGCTCTGCCGGCATCGGCCTGATCTTGTACTGCGAATTGCCCAATCTGTTTATTTTCTTTGCTAAAATATCCGCCGGCAAAAGAATGAATGTTATAGATAAAAAACTTGCCGATATGGCTGAAGAATGGGGTCAGGAAGTTATTAACGAACAATCAAAAAATATCAAATAAAAAGCCTTTGCCTCATGTTACCTCCATGAGGCTTTTATTTTTCCACTCTTTTTTCTCATTTTACTTTTTGACCATTCTTCCTTTTACCATCCCCAATTTTTTACCTCAATTCTCTCTTTTACACATATCGGTTTTTCTTTCCTCTCTCACTTCATTCTTCCTTTCCCCACCCTCTTCCTCCTCGCACTTTAGCCCTCCAAACTCTTTCCACTGCTACCCTGCCATACTTCTCTCCTTAAACTCCTTTGGCCTTCCTTTCACCACTCACTTCATTCCCACTCCTCTCCTGTCTTTTCTTTTATTCCCCTGCCACTCTTCACTTTGTTCCTCTCTCCTCATCCCTCACCCTCATTCCCCACCGTTCTCCCTTGCTCCCACTTTCTTCTTCCGTTCTCCTTCAGCCCCATTTTCTCCTCCCTTCACCTTTCTTCCCTTTTCCTCTTACTCTTTTTTCCTATCCTCTGACCATAATACTTCCCTTTTTCTCTCCGCAGCCCCAATCTCCCGCCCTCATTCTTTACACAATCATCTTTTCTCCCCTAACCCGTTGTTCTTTGTTCACCCCTCCTCTGCCCTCTCCCTTACCGC
>CAJUCZ010000016.1 GCA_910585375.1 uncultured Alphaproteobacteria bacterium
GGAGAGGGAAGGAGAGGGAAGGAGAGGGAAGGAGAGGGAAGGAGAGGGAAGGAGGAGAGGACTAAACATCCCATGATGAGAAAATAAATATGAGTGCATCAGAGGGAGGGAAAATAAGTATTGTCTGTTACAAAAAAATATATTAAAACTAGAGTTATATCTCAAAAGGAGGATGAAAATGTTTTCAGACAAATGGCATAAACGCTTTATGGAGGTTGCCCGATTGGTTGCAACCTGGTCAAAAGACCCTTCGACGAAAACGGGTGCGATTGTTGTCGGGCCGGATCGCGAGATTCGGGCAACCGGCTATAACGGACTGGTTCGCGGCGTTGACGACAACAAGCCCGAACGCATGGAACGCCCGACGAAATATGACTTTTTTGAACATGCTGAAAGAAACGCCATTTACAATGCCTGTCTGACCGGCACATCGTTAAAAGGCTGTATTATGTATGCCACGCATCCGCCTTGCACGGACTGCGCAAGAGCAATCATTCAGTCGGGCATCAGGGTCGTTGTAACCAATGAGATGGAAATAAATTCATCGACCCCTACAAATACTTGGCGCGATAAACTATCTTATTCTAAGCAGATGTTTGATGAAGCCGGAATAGAATATATTGTACTGCCTTTAAATTAGAAATTTAAGATATATATAAATCCTAAAATTAGTATAGACTTGACTGTGTTCTGTGCTGTAAAAAATTATATATATTGACAAAGAGCTGAAGATAGAACCAGGAGATTAGGATGAAAGTACTTATTGCAGACGACCACGCCTTGTTCAGAGACGGGCTTAGTGTCCATCTTGAGCGGATAGACCCCCAAGCCGTTATCTTTCAGGCCGGAAACTTTTCTCAGGCCCTGAAAATTGCCGATGACGAAAAGAAATTAGACCTGGTGATTATGGATTTGGATATGCCGGACATGAACTGGGAAGAGGCGATAAAAGACATCAAAGAAAAATCGTCAGACGCCCGTTTTGTAATTATGTCGGCTTCCGAGGACAACCGGAATATTCGCAAATCGCTGGAATACGGCGTTTGCGGTTATATTCCCAAACGTTCGGAAACCAAAGTGATTACCGGTGCGTTAAAACTGATTATGGACGGCGGAACTTATCTGCCGCCTTCGGTGTTGGAGCAAAATTCCTCTGCATCGGGGCTGTCCAAAAATACCGTGCCGTCCGGAACGGGCAAAAAGCTGACCAACCGCCAGTCACAGGTTCTGGAGCTGGTGGCACAGGGAATGTCCAACAAACAGATTGCTTATGAAATGGGCGTGTCGGAAGCCACGGTCAAACTTCATATCAATGCGCTGTTGCGGGCTGTCGGCGCTACCAACCGGACTCAGGCGGTCATCATCGCCCAAAAAATGGGGCTGATTTAACTGTCTTATTTTCATGCCTCCCCGCAATGCCGAAAACGGGGAGGCTTTTTGTTTTTCCGCCGGCGGAAATCCTCTTGCGCATCTGATAAAAACGAGTTAAATATAATAAAAATATGAACAGAATATAAGGGAAAACAATCTTGGGAGATATTAAAAAAGGCCTTGCCGTTTTGGCCAAAAATATCAGGATTGCGCCGGATAAACCGGGCGTCTACCGAATGATTGGCGAGGATGAAAAAGTCCTTTACGTCGGCAAAGCCAAAAATATCAAAAAAAGAATTGTTGCCTACTCGCATATTGACAAACTTCCGATACGCCTGCAGCGGATGGTTTCGCAAATCCGCAAAATGGAATTTATTATCGTGGAAAATGAGTCCAAGGCACTGTTGCTGGAAAATGAGCTGATTAAAAAGCTTGAACCGAAATATAATATCCTGCTCAAAGACGACAAGACTTTTCCTCACTTGATGATTGACGTCGGATCAGAGTATCCGTGCCTGCGCAAATACCGCGGCAAAAGAAATGACCAAAACAAATATTTCGGCCCCTTTGCCAGTGCCTTGGCCGTCAACAACGTGGTGGATATCCTGCAAAAGGCATTTTTGCTCAGGTCATGCACCGATAATGTTTTTCGCACGCGTCAGCGCCCGTGCCTGCTGTACCAGATAAAAAGGTGTTCCGGTCCCTGTTGCGGGAAGATTTCTCAGGAAGAATATAAAAAACTGGTCAATTCGGCCATTGATTTTTTGGAAGGGCGCAATACCAAAATTCAGGAAGAGCTTTCTCAGAAAATGCATGAGGCCAGTGAGCGCGAAGATTATGAAACCGCCCTGATTTTGCGGGATCGGATTCGGGCGCTGACAAACGTTCAAAAGGGCAATCTTGTCGAATACGCCGATATCGTTTCGGCGGATTTTGTAGCTTTGGCACGTAAAAACGGGCTGATCTGCATTCAGGTGTTTTTTATCCGCGGCGGGCAAAATTGCGGCAATGTGCCGTTCTTTCCGCGCCAGACGGAAGATGCTTCGGATTCGGAAATCCTTGAGGCCTTTTTGGGAAGTTTTTATACCACGCATATTCCTGCGGATGAAATTGTTGTGTCGCATGAGTTGGAAAATCATGACTTTATGGAAAGCGCGCTGGGTACCCGCATTATGACCTATGCCAAAGGGAATAAAGCCAAAATTATTCAAATGGTCGCCGAAAACGCCATGGCTTCGCTGGAACGAAAAGTGGCAATGGAAATGTCGGTCATGAACAATCTCAAAGAATTTCAGGCCGTCTTCGGGCTCAGGCGGATTCCCCGCCGCATAGAGATTTATGACAACTCGCACAATCAGGGAACTTACGCAATCGGCGCTATGGTCGTTGCCACGCCTGAAGGTTTTGATAAAAAACAGTACCGTACGTTTAATATCAAAAACGAAGACGTTATGCAGGATGATTTCGGCATGATGAAAGAAGTCTTGTCGCGCCGCTTTGCCAAAATGACCGAGGCCAACCGGCCGGATGTGATCCTGCTGGACGGCGGTCTGGGACAGCTGCACGCCGTGCATGAGATTTTGAAAGGCTATGATTTGAGCGGCATAGCGGTTATCGCCATTTCCAAAGGTCCGGACCGCAATGCCGGAAAAGAGTTTTACCATATGCTCGGACGCGAGAGTTTTGCGCTGCCGTACCGCTCGCCGCTGGCTTTTTATATGCAGAACCTGCGGGATGAAGCCCACCGCTTTGCCATCGGGACGCACCGCAAGAAACGTGCCAAATCAATGTATAAATCGCGTCTGGATGAAATTGAAGGAGTCGGTCATAACCGCAAGCGCGATTTGCTCAATTATTTCGGCTCGGCGGAAGAAATTTCGCAGGCCGGCGTCAAAGATTTGCAAAAAGTAAGCGGAATAAGTAAAAAAACGGCGGAAAAGATATATAATTACTTTCATAATTGAAAATTCTGCATTACTATACCTTAAACGGTTATTTTTAATAAAATTACAGAGGAAAAAAACGTGTATAACTTGCCAAATATTTTAACGATATCTCGGATTGTCGTTATTCCGGTTATCTTTCTTTCCATTTATATTCATACTTATGTCTGGTCCTTGTTTGCGGCCGTGCTGTTTATCATTGCCTCAATAACGGACTATTTTGACGGATATCTGGCTCGTTCCCGTAATGAAACTTCCGCTTTCGGCCGTCTGTTTGATCCGATTGCCGACAAGCTGCTGGTCGTTTCTGCGCTGCTGATTATCGTTGCAAACGGCTTGGTTGATAAAATCAGCTATGTTCCGGTCGTTATTATCCTCTGCCGCGAAGTTTTGGTTTCAGGTCTGAGAGAGTTTCTGGCTGAAGTCAAAGTCGGTCTTCCCGTAACCCGTTTGGCAAAATGGAAAACCGGATTCCAAATGACCGCTTTGTCAATGATTCTGGTCGGCGGCTGGTTCCGTCTTCCCGGAGAAGTTCTGCTCTGGATTGCCGGCGTGCTGACCTTTATTACCGGTTATCAGTATTTTGAAAAAGGCATGAACTACGTTCGCAAAGAGGCTAAAGCCAAAAACAAAAACGCCGGCGTAAAAAAGGTTGAGGCTGCAAAACCGTCGCCGGTCAAAAAAGCTGCCGCTTCCAAGGCTGTTGCCCCAAAAGCGCCGGCTAAGAAAAAGCCTGCAAAAAAAACGGCAGGCAAGGCCAAATCGTCCAAATAACAGAGGCATTCGGTCACAAATATGGAGAACGTAAAAGCCCACATATTGGTCGTTGACGATGACAAAAGATTGCGCTCGCTTTTGCAGCGCTTTCTGCGTGACGGCGGCTTTTACGTTTCAACCGCCAAAGATGCCGAAGAAGCCCGCCGCCAGTTAAAATCGTATAAATTTGACCTTCTGATTATTGACATTATGATGCCGAATGAAAGCGGGCTTGAGTTTTTGGCCGGCCTGCGGCAGGAAAGCAGCGTACCGGTGATTATGCTGACGGCTATGGGCGAAACGGCCGATCGGATTGCCGGACTGGAACAGGGGGCGGACGATTATTTGCCCAAGCCTTTCGAACCGCAGGAACTTGTGCTGCGGATAAAGAGCATTTTGCGCCGCACTCCGGTCGAAAACAAAGAAAATATAGAAAAACTGAACCTCGGGCTCTGCGTATATGACATGTCCAAAAAAGAGCTGGTCGGCAAGCAGGGGCAGGTTATCCATATTACGCCGTTGGAGCAGTCTATGCTGAGTATTCTGGGGCAAAAGTCCGGTCAGATTTTTACCAGAGAAAAGCTGGCTGAAATCTTGGGAGCCGGACAAAGCCCGCGCTCAATAGATGTTCAGATAACCCGTCTGCGCAAAAAAATAGAAAAAGATTCAAAAAATCCGCGGTATTTGCAAACTGTCCGCGGCAAAGGTTATATGCTGCTGCCCGAATAGGCGGCGGGACTATTGTAGGAGAAGAAAAATGCGTTTGGTTTTTCCGGAAAAAGTAGAAAATGCTTTACGGTATTTGAAGTTGAAGTTTTTGCCCAAGACATTGTTTTTCAGAACAATGCTTTTGATTTTTATTCCGCTGATCGTGGTTCAGATTGTCTCTATCTTTGTGTTTTTTGACAGCAACTGGTGGCGTGTCGGCCGTCAGCTCTCATCCAACCTGACAGCGGATATGGCTTACGTTATAAAAATGGTCGAAGACAATCCTGACGAAATTGAGAAGATTAAAGAAACGACTGCCGGATTGTTCAATATTGACCTGAAAGTTTTTGACAAAGGCGAAAAATATACTGTTATTGATAACAGCGATGATACTCGCCGCATGGCAACAAAATATTTCCGCAAGGCGCTGGATCGTCAGTTTTCCAAAGAAAACGTCAACCTGTATATGGATCCGAAGTCCAATGATATGGTGATTGTGATAAAAGGCAAAAATAGGACTTATGAATTTACGGCAAGCGAGAAAAAGATTTTCAGTTCGTCCATGTTCCTGTTTGTGCTGTGGATGGTCGTTACGTCGTTGCTGTTGTTCTTGGTAGCAGTGCTGTTCCTGCGCGTGCAGGTGCGCTCTATTGCCGAACTGGCTCAGGTTGCGGAAGACTTTGGTAAAGGCATAGATAATAAAACGTTCAAACCCTATGGATCTTCCGAAGTCAGAAAAGCTGCTTTTGCTTTTATTAAAATGAAGGAGCGTATCCAGCGCCAGATCAGTGAACGGACACAAATGCTGGCCGGTGTTTCGCATGACTTGCGCACCCCGCTGACCCGCATGAAACTGCAGGTTGCCCTGCTGCCGGACGGCGAAGACAAAAAAGATTTTCTCTCCGATATTGAAGAGATGGAAAAAATGCTGGATGGTTATTTGTCGTTTGTCAGCGGCGAGGGCGGAGAAAAATCTACCTTTGTTGATATCAATGAGATGATTTTGAGCATTATTAATAAGTTTCGCAACAAAAAAGCACTGATCCGCTATTCGACCAATGATCAGGTCAGCGCAATTCAGGGACGGGAACAAGCTCTGAAACGGGCTCTGACCAACGTCATCTCCAATGCTTTTCGTTACGGCAAAACCATTGCGGTCAAATTAGAGAGCAACGATCGCAAACTGGAGGTTTCGATTGACGATGACGGCCCCGGTATTCCGGCTGATAAAAGAGAAGACGTCTTCAAGGCCTTTTACCGTTTGGAAGGGTCGCGCAACAAAGAAACCGGCGGCGTCGGGCTTGGCTTGTCAATTGCCAAAGACGTGATTGCCTCTCACGGCGGTACGATCGAGCTGGCAGACAGCGAACTCGGCGGCTTGAAGGTTCAAATCAGTATTCCGTTATAATAGAGGATAAAGTTTGATTCATGGCTGAAGCGGATAATAACATAGGCACGGAAGAATTGCCCGATATCTCGGATGATGCTTTGTCTTTGTCTGATACAGACATGGGCAAGCTGGATTTATCGGATATTGGCAATGATGATATGGCAGGATTTCCGAGTTTTCTGACTGAGAAAAAAGAAGACGAAATTGACCTCGGCTTCGATGATGTCAATAACCCGGATTTGGGGCTGGATGATATTAATATCGTCGAACCGTCAGTATCCGTGCCGGAATTTCAAGACGAAGCTGATATCAAACTGGATGATAATGCTGCGGACATCAATCTTGATGATATTGCGGCAAACACGCCCAACCTGCCGGCTGACGACTGGAATAAAATATCGGATGACGGAACAAATCCGGATGAATTTCTGGATACGCCGTTGCCGGAAACCGCGGTGGAAGAAGCCGGGGAATGGCCGGATGTCGAAACGCCGCTGCAAGAAGCCGAAACCGAAATTGTTGAAACTCCTGATGCCGAAATCATAAATGAAGAAGATATATTGGCAGAGGAAACCGATGAAACCGGTTTAATGCCGATGGCGGAAGAATATTCAGAAGCTGCGAAACAAGAAATCGTGGAAGAAGCAACGGATGAAACGATTCCGGAAGCTCAGGAAGACCTTAATCCGGCAGTCGAAGAAAATTATGAAAATGAGAAAATCGCTGTCGAACTCGGTGATGAGGAACTTTCCGAACAAGAGAATGCAACACCGGAAGTCATTACTGAACCTTGGGCTGAATCTAACCCCGCTCCGGCAGCGGTTTATCCCGAACGTCCGGTTGTTTCCGAAAAAGAATTAAACCATTTTCTCAAGTGGTATTCCGGCAGTCTCAGAGATGAATATATTGAATTTTCCACGGAATATGAAAGCGGAGAAATTGAAGGAACGGAAGATTGCAAAGCACTGAATGTCAAAGTAGGCAATTCTTATTACGGTTGGAATGTCAAATTTAATAACGGAATAAACATGAGCCTGAGGGATGTCAGAGACTACCAGTTATATTATGGCAGGCTTCCGGCATCCGGCGGTGTAATCAGTTTTGGCGATTTAACGTTAACTTTCAAAAATATTGAGCGCATAGTCAGCAGCCAAACACCTGAATATTACAGTTATGGTGTTGCAGCATATGAATAAGATAAAATCCCCGACCTGAAAAGTCGGGGATTATTGTCAGGCAGTTTATTTTCCAAAAAACTACCCGCAGTAGCGTATCGAATACCCACTGTAACCACCGCCGCAATAAACATTTCCGACAAATCTACAGCCGGGAGCAACAGAACTGCAAGATGGTGCATAGCTTCGGCAGATTGAATGAGACATATCATCACAGCAGAAAACATATCCGGGCAACCAATCCCCACAGATATAATCACAGCAATCCCTACCTAAATTAGCACCACCACCGCCTTTGCCGCAACCTTGTATGCTGCAAGGGTCAGGCTCGGGCTCCGGTGCAGGACAAGACGAACAGCATTTTCTGGTACCGCTACAGCCATCGGAACAGGAGTAAGTTCCGCAGGAACATCCGCTTTCATCACTGTAAGGTGTGCAGCATGATTGATAAGGATAATAACAAGTCTTTGTATTACATCCGTTACGGGTCGCCCCGCCGCAACCTCCGGGGTTGGAAGTCGAAGTACCCGACGGACAGTTTGGATTACAAGTATAATAACAGGTGTACTCGCAGCCATCGGTACCGTTCGTGCCATAGGATGAAGACGATAAAGACGTATAAGCCGGACAACCGGACGGCTTGCAACATGTACCGTAAGAAGAATCATAGGAGCAGCGGCCGGAGTTCTTTTTAAGCTTCTGACCTGACGGACAAGTCTTGGTAAAACCGGTTTCCTTACATGCGCGGTCATTGTCTCTTTTACAACCTTTGTAAAGGGAACCGTAACTCGGGCAGGCTTCGTTTACATATTGCGGAATGGAACATGAGGTCGTGTTATATCCGTTTTGCTTACACCAAGTCTGAGCATCGCATTTAAGATAATGGTCATCCCGGTTACATTCCGCAACTTTAGCATAATACTGCGGACATTGACCTGAAGCGTAATAGGTAAAGCCTTTGCTTTCACAAAAGGCAGTATCTTCGTTCATATTCATGTTTCCGCCGCCGCCGGCGAGGTCTTCATCCTGACAATCAGGCAGAAAACAAACGCCACAATAAGCGGAGGTTGGGAGGAAAGCCAATAATGCGGCAGAACATACTGCCATTTTAAGTTTCATATGTAGCATAGTATTTTTCATGGTTATCCTCCCTTAATAAAAATTCTTTTCAAAGCACGTTCTTTGTCACATCCTCACCATAGCACCGCGGTCTCTAAGGCACTATATAAACCGATCGCTGGCGACGTTCGGCCGCCTGTCGAGCAGGTTGCTCTTTTCTTTATCTGGGCAACCCAGTGCCCGGAATGGTTAATACTGATGTCACTATACCATAAGAAAACGCAAGAGTCAACATATAATGAAAAGATGGGTGGAGATTTTGGGCAGGGGGATGAGAAAGCAGAGGGGATTTTGGCTAAAGTAAACGCGGCATAAATAATTTCAGGCGGATAAAGAAGTAAACCCCGTCATTGTAAATAACGGGGTTTTGATTAAACAATATTAGCCGTTAACATTGAAAAGGTTATCATCTCTGCCTGAACAGAAGTAAATGGAATACCCGCTGTAACCACCGCCGCAATAAACATTGGTTACAAAGTAACATCCACCACCCAAACGGCTGCACGGTTGAGCATAAGTATTACAGATTGAGTGTGACATATTGTCACAGCAGAAACGATACCCGGTGTAACAATAGTAGTCTTCACAACTTCTGCCCAAATTGCTGCCGTTTCCTGTATAAACTACCGGACAGGTGCTTTCACTGGAACTTCCGCCTCCTCCGGAAGAGCACCCTGAACCGCCACAACGCGTGTCACAAGATTCAATAGACCCATCCGTACAGCAATCACCATGGCAGGTTGAATGAACGGAGCACCAGTTAGAAGAAGATGAGTTACAGCAAGATGCACATCTTGTACAGGTTCCGCCACAACCGTCAGAAACTGTAGTTGTACCGCAAGAACATCCGGACTGATTTGTACAGCTTGGTGTGCAGCATGATTGATAAGGATAATAACATGTTTTTGTTCCGCATCCGTTACGGGTCGACCCGCCACAACCTCCGGGGTTGGAAGTCGAAGTTCCGGACGGACAGTTCATGTTGCAGGTGTAGTAGCAGGCATACTCGCAGCCGTCGGTACCGTTCGTGCCATAAGATGAAGAGGACAGCGAAGTATAAGCCGGACAACCGGATGGCTTGCAACATGTTCCGTAAGAAGAATCATAGGAGCAGCGGCCGGAGTTCTTTTTAAGCTTCTGACCTGACGGACAAGTCTTGGTAAAACCGGTTTCCTTACATGCGCGGTCATTGTCTCTTTTACAACCTTTGTAAAGGGAACCGTAACTCGGACAAGGCTGGTCAACATAGTTCGGGATGGAACATGATGTTGTATTATAACCGTTTTGCTTACACCAAGTCTGAGCATCGCATTTAAGATAATGATCATCCCGGTTACATTCCGCAACTTTAGCATAATACTGGGGACATTGACCTGAAGCGTAATAGGTAAAGCCTTTGCTTTCACAAAAGGCAGTATCTTCGTTCATATTCATGTTCCCGCCACCGCCGTTCATCACGTCTTCATCCTGACAATCAGGCAGGAAGCAGACACCTGCAAAGGCAGAAGAAGGCGGGAGAAGGACCGAGAAAGCGGCGGCAACAGCAAAGATTGACACCGCAGAGTTTAATTTCATGTGTAGCATAGTGTGTTTCATTTTCGGTCTCCTCCCATAATAAAAATTCTTTTCAAAGCACATACTTCGTCATAATTTACCGCCGAAGCATTGCGGGTCTCCGGGCACCTCCAAAACCGATCGCTGCCGGAGCATTACGGTCCTTGGAGCAGGGAGCTCCGGTCTCTAAGCCGATGAAAGAAGAGACCGGAGAAATGAACTCAAAAGAGTATCATTAAAAATTATAATAGCATAAAGCAAGGGCGTTGTCAATACCGCTTGAGGCGTGAGGTATGTATTTCGTCAAAAACGTGGATTATCAAGAGCTTTCTAGACAATTAATAGAATATGAAATCTCTAATATAAGCAAAATCTGTAAAATTAATCCCTACCGAATATACAAATCAAAAAACATTTTTAGCTGATTTTTATACAATGAAACTAACTTTTCAAATAATAAAAAAATACCGGAAAACATTATATTCTTTCCGGTATATATTTTATAATAAAAACGTCGAAACAAAAAGAAACTATAAACGACCAATTGCAGATAATTAAAACTTCACCTGTACCCACCTGCAAAACAATGGCCCAAGCACATTCTTGGCCACATTTCCCGTTGGTGCACAGCAGATCTCAATGTGCCGCATAAACTGAGCGCCACCCCTCACTCAGGCTTCAAAGCACATTCTCTATCATAAACCCTGTCATAGCAACGCGCCTCTAGGGCAATATGCTTCCAATATGCCGCGCACCTGCCGTGCAGGTTATTTGGAGGCGCGGATTTCCGCTACTGAACTCCACATTTTTTCCAGATTGTAAAAATCACGAACTTCCGGTTTGAAAATATGAACAATCACGTCAAAGGCGTCAATCAACACCCAGTCAGCTTTTTCTTCGCCTTCGGAAGTTGATGCAAAACCCGATTCTTTAAGTTTCATCTGAACATGCTCCGCCAGAGCAGCCACATGGCGTTGGGAAGTGCCGCTGGCAACAACCATATAGCTGGCAATTGAGGTCTTTCCCTTCAAATCAATTGTTACGACATCGTCTGCTTTATTGTCTTCCAATGTATCAACAATAATTTTCAAAACCTGTTCATCAGTATTTTCCGCACTTGCAATAGTATTTTTCTTCACGCAATTTACTCCTTAATTAATCCAATGGCGACCACGGGCTGCATACTTTTTCTTCCGCAGAAACAATATCTTCCGTTTTGGCCTTGCGGTCGCGCGAAATAAATTTGCTCAAATCTCTCAGACAGTCATAAACGCCTTGTTTGGCAACGGCTGAAATATTGAAAACTTTTTTGCCGGCAGCATCTTCCAAAGCCATCGTTTTTTCTTTAATTTCTTTGTCGGTGAGTGCATCGCATTTATTCAAAGCAATAACTTCCGGCTTGTTTTTCATCTTGTCGTTATAAAGGTCAAGCTCTTTGCGAATCGCCTTGTATGCACCAACCACATCATCCTGCGTCGCATCTATCAGATGCAAAAAGGCGGCACAACGTTCCACATGCTTCAAAAAGCGGTCACCCAAACCAACGCCTTCGTGCGCACCTTCAATCAGTCCCGGAATATCGGCAATGACAACTTCATAATTGTCAACCCATGCCACCCCCAAATTCGGATGCAAAGTTGTAAAAGGATAATCGGCAATCTTCGGACGAGCTTGTGTTACTGAAGATAAAAACGTTGACTTTCCTGCATTCGGCAATCCGATTAAGCCGATGTCGGCAATCAGCTTAAGACGCAGCCATACCCAGCGTTCTTCTCCGGGCCATCCCGGTTCGGCATAACGCGGCGCCTGATTGGTTGAAGTTTTGAATTTGGCATTTCCGCGGCCTCCGTCCCCGCCTTTGGCAATCAGATAAGTCTGCCCCGGCGTGACCATGTCGACAATAACCGTCTCCCCGTCTTCGTCAAGAATTTCAGTCCCGACCGGAACCTTAATGACAATCGTATCGCCCTTGGCGCCGGATTTGTCCGATCCCATGCCGTTTCCGCCGCGTTTGGCCTTAAAATGCTGATGATAACGAAAATCAATCAGCGTGTTGAGATTGTCAACCGCCTCAAAAATCACGTCGCCGCCTTTTGCGCCGTCCCCACCGTTCGGGCCGCCGAATTCAATATATTTTTCTCTGCGGAAAGAGACGCATCCGGCCCCGCCGTCGCCTGATTTTACAAATATTTTCGCCTGATCCAAAAACTTCATGTTTTTACTTTTTTAGTTGTCGTTGTTACTAAAGATAACGCCTGATTTTATAAAAGTAAAGGGGATGTTGTCACACCCCCTCCGCCTTTTGATTATTTTCTTAAAGCTTACTCGGTAACTACGGAAACGTAAGTTCTGTTGTTGGCTTTTTTAGAAAATTCTACTTTACCGGAAGCAACGGCAAAAATAGTGTGGTCTTTACCCATTCCGACGTTAGCGCCCGGATGATACTGGGTACCGCGTTGACGGACGATAATGTTACCCGGCATAACGCTTTCGCCGCCGAATTTCTTAACGCCCAAACGACGTCCTTCAGAATCGCGTCCGTTATTAGAACTACCGCCAGACTTTTTATGTGCCATGATTAATTCTCCTTAAATACTCTTATTTACCACAGATATCGGTGATTTTAACCAAAGTGATATCTTGTCTGTGGCCGTTCTTGCGACGATAATTTTGTCTTCTTTTCTTTTTGAAAACAATAATCTTTGCATCTCTGGCCTGTTTGATAACGGTAGCTTTAACGCTGGCGCCGGCAATCATCGGAGTGCCATAAGTATCGTCCAATGCTAAAACCTCGTTAAAAACGACTTCAGAACCTTCGTTACCGGCAATTTTTTCAATTTTCAATACATCGCCGGATGCAACTTTATATTGTTTTCCGCCTGTTTTAATTACTGCGTACATTTTTTTCACCTTATCATTTTAAACATAAAACGTTGATTGCAATATACATAAGTTTTTTCTGCTGTCAACAGAAATCTCAAGAAAATCTCACTTATTTATGATTCTTTTTTTGTTTTTTGAGGATTCTGTAAAATTCCGGTTTCATAAAGCGCCCCTGCCAAATGCCTTTTCGGTGCTTTTGTGCTGACTTCTCGGCTTCGTCAAAAGCATGGGTGTAGCGTTTATAAGCCACGGCATGGCCTTCTTCGACCATTTTCCGGTTGATGTTGATGCCGTTGTCATAACAAATGCAGACCGCACGGTGATATTTGTCGGTGGTAATCCGGTGACATTCCAGACGGGCGGAAACCATTTTTTCCAAAGCGCGCCGTGCCAGCTTGCCGCATGGATAAGGCGCATTTCCTGCATCATAGCATTCCTGAAAATACTCCGGCGCGTCAATCCCCTCAAGCCGGATTTCCGTTTTGCCGATAAAAATGCTGTCACCGTCAATGACTTTAATGTTTTTTCCTTTGGCGGCAATAATTTTTTCGGGGCGTTTGGCTTCTGGCCCAAAAAAAACTGAAGCGCCGGTCTCGGAACGGGCCGCAAAATAAGCCAGAAACATCAAAAAGCAAAAGCCGTATTTTGTAAACTCTTTCATGAGCCGCAAAATAGCGCGTAAACTTAAATTTTTGTTTAATAACCTGAAAAAATGTTTTGGTTTTTGCAAATGTTTGGCATAAGATACTACCAAAGTTTGTTATTTAAAGGTAAGTAGAAACGTGTTGAAGAAATTGTCAAAGACCGCCGCTCTGGCTTTAATCCTGCTGACTGTCAGCGGTTGCAACCGCAGTTTGAAAGATGTTTTGTCGGGAGATTTCGGTTTTAACGGCCGCGAATATCCCGTTGCCGGTCTGCGGGCGCCGAGCTCCATTGTCGTTTGCCGCAGCAAGCAGTGCGCGCCGGCCAAACTCTCCATGTCGCGGGAATATATTTTTAACAGCCTTTTGCACCTTTTTGAAAACAACAATCATCAGACAGCTCTGGTTTGCACGGCCAGTCCGGCCAGCCACACCTGTTTGGAAAACTATGTTCAGGCGCCGATACGGGTCGGCATTACACCTGCTTATATGTATATAGATTCGGTCAAAATTACCGATGTGATTATTGCCCGCGGCAATGAGAAAATCAATCTGGTGCTTAATTATAACCTGACCTATAACGGCCAGTCGCCGGATTGCGTCCCGTCCCGTTCGATTTTGTTTGCACGCAATGTCAACCATGTTTTGCTGGAAGATGCCGGCTATAACTGCAAAATGACGGCAATCGGCCAGACGACCGTTAAAAACGTTTTTTCCATTGACTATATTGATTTGGACTACGGCTATATCGGCGGCTACTATTCCATCGGCTTGTCCGGTCCGGCTTATGGCGGCGGTACCGGATATATGATGTTACGCCTGCCGAATACGTCTTATCCGCTGAATCCTGTTTTGACCGAAAAGAAAAATCCGGTCAATGCGGCTAACAGTTATATGAATGCACCGAGCGTTTCCGGCAGCAGCCGTGCAACCGGCGGCTATTCTCAGGGTGGCGTTCAGATTTTTCCGATAGCCAAAAAAGCGCCCGCGCCCTTGCCTGAAGCTGAACCCGAACCGGTTGCGTCATCGGAGGTGCCGGCGGAAAGCGCTCCGGCCGCGGAATAATAAAAAATCCCTGCAATCAAAAAGATTGCGGGGATTTTTATTAATTGCACTTTTTTGCGGCAGCCAGAATTTCGGCATAGGAAACCTGTGTCTTATAGGTTTCAAGCACTTCTGTAATCTGTCCGGATCCATTGCCGTAACTGACGAGAGTCAGCGGCTTAATGTCATTATTTTCCACCACATAATAAAGAGAACAATGCGGCATCGCATTCAATCTCATTCCGTAATAGGTGATGATAATAGCATGTGGAGCACAAACAGAAGCAAGCGTTTCAATGTCAAACATCCTCTTATCCAAAAAGCCGACTTTACTGCATTTTTTTCCAAAGCTGACGCCGAGTTCCACAAAATAAGAATCCTGATAAAGCCAGACCGTCGTAAAAAAAACACTGTTCAGATCAGAATACAAAAAATTATTTTCCAAAGAAGACAAAACCATTTCTTCCGGTTTTACCGGCTTTTTTAAGATTTTTTCCAAAGCGGCGGCAGCTTCCGCCCGATACAAAACCGGCTTGTCGGCATAACCGAGCAAAAGCGGCCTGTAATTCATGACGTTGTCGGCATGATAATGCGGCTCGATCGCCTTTTGGCGCTTTTCCCATGCCTGATAAGCGGCAATTTTCTTGGTGTTTTGTTCCACATGATACGCAATTCTCTGTTCTTGATATGCTTCTTTCAGGCTTGTTGCAAAGAAAGACAGTTTTTTAATAATATGATACATATAAATTAATAATTAGAATGTAAGAAAAAAATAGCACAAAAACAAAGAAAGTCAATGCTCTTGACAAGTCAGCCGCTGCTTTTTATGATAAGAAAAAACAAAACGGGCAAGAAAATGAAAGTAACGGTTGTCGCCATTGGCAAATGCAAAAAAAATTCTCCCGAGGCGGAGATAATTGCCGAATATATCAAGCGTTCGGCTTGGCAAGTCTGCATTAAAGAAGCGGACAATTCCACGCAGGCGGAAGAGGCAAAATTTTTGCAAAACGCCATTCCGGCAGGGGCAAAGGTCGTTGTGCTTGACGAACGCGGCGAAAATCTGAAAAGTCTGGAATTGGCACATAAAATTGAAAATTGGCAGATAAACGGCTGCTCGGAAATTTGTTTTTTAATCGGAGGTGCGGACGGACATCTGCCGGAAACCAGACAGCGGGCAGATTTGCTCTTGTCTTTCGGAAAGCTGACCCTGCCGCATATTCTGATGCGGGCGGTTCTGGCCGAACAAATTTATCGGATTCAAACCATAATCAATCATCATCCTTATCACCGCGAATAATAAAGTCTTGCAAAATTTCCAGATTCATTTAATATAGTCCACGCAGTCCGGAGACGGACTGTGGTGTCTGAAAAACATCTTACAGATTATCCACCATGAGGTGGAGTGTCCCCACATAAGCGTGCTCGCACGGCGAATAAGGATGACTGTGTCTGTACAGTTTTTCAGCTCCACCGCCAGGAAGGAAACTTCCGGCGGTTTTGTTTTAACAAAATAGTGGAGCAAAAAGAAATGTTATCAAAGAAAAATAGAAAAGAATGGCATAAAACCTTCCGGAGTTATTGCAATCAGGAATTAGACCGGATGATGACAGAACAGGGAATAACAAACGCGGAACTTGCTAAACATACATATTTTCTGGTAGGACGAATAGAAAAGCTGAGAACAAATACAATAGGCCTGCATATAAAGGACTATGTTTACTTGTTCTCGTTCTTCGACAAGGTATTTGAAATAAAACTGATCGACGCCCAAAAATAATCCTTGGCAATAAGAAAAAAAGCGGGAGGAAATCCCGCTTTTTTATTCTTCCCCTGAAACACATCCCCCCATTCGGTACGGTTTGGGCACCCTTTGCGAATAGCTTAGGTTTTGGAGCAAAACCCGAAAGTAAAGCACCACTCCCCTCAAGCCTGAGGGGCTAGGGGAGTTGATTAGCCCGATTACCGAATGATTTCTTAGCTTTTGGCCCAAAGAGGTAATAATGAAGCACTAAGCCTTGGAACGTAGTGACCTTAACTTTGGGCTGAAAGCTTAGAAAATGAGGTTGGGCTTGATTTTTGCTTACTTTTGATCAAGCAAAAGTAAGAAAGAAGAATAACCAACTCTATGAAAAAAATGAACCCCGAAAATAAAAAACAACGGCAAAAGGGGGTGAAAGAAAGAGCGGAGAACAAAAGGGATAAGGGGGTGAGAAAAGAGAAAGTGATGGGGAAGGAGAGGGAAGGAGAGGGAAGGAGAGGGAAGGAGAGGGAAGGAGAGATAAATACCCTTGATGAGAAAAAAGCAGAAAAGAAACTTTAAAGTTTCTTTTCTGTTGGGGATATAAGTTCTCTGGCCTTATCCATTAATGTCTCATCTTCTGAAATCTTATGAAAAATTCGGGTCGTGTCTAACGGAATAGGATAAGTCGGTGAGGGGCTGACATAATTAATATCCTTAAACATAATGTGCTTAAGGCAAAAGACAATAAAAACACCGGCGGCAACGGCATAAGCACCGACAAAGCTGATCGGGCCGAACTCCTGCATAAAGAAAGAAATAACAATCGGGCCGGCAATCATGCCGATACTCTGCAGTAAAATGAGCATCCCGCTGGCTTCGACCCGTTCATCATCCGCAATCATGTCGTTAACGTGTGAAACCGAAATCGGATAAAGAATAAATGTGCCAAATCCCATCAGCAGCGCGCCGATAATCAGCATTCCTGTTCCTGACGTAATAAAAAAATGCACCCACGGCACAATCAAAAACAAAAAGCCGCCGATAAACAACATGACGATTCTGCGGTCAAAATAATCGGAAAGACGGCCGATTGGCAGCTGAATGGCCATGCCGCCAAAAACGCCGAAAAACATAAAAAGCGACGTCTGCTCCAGTGTCAACTCCATCTGATGGGCATAAATCGCCCCGAGAATGTAAAAAGCACCGACAAAAACGCCGCTTATCAAACAACCTGCAACACCGACCGGCGTTTTTTTGTAAAGGGCAATCAATGACATGTTTTTATGCACGGTAATTGCAGGTGTCGGCAGCGCCGTCAGCGAAATCGGCACCAGAGCGATGGAAAGCAGAATGGAAACCGTAATATAAATCACCACGCCGCTGCTGTCCGGAATGTTTAACAAAAGCTGCCCTGAACTGGCTCCGAGATAAGAGCTGATCATGTACAAAGACATAATCATTCCGCGGTTGGCATTGGTCGCACGGGCGTTCAGCCAGCTTTCCAGACACATAAAAGCCGAGCCGATGCAATAGCCTTCCAAAAAGCGCAAAACGCCCCAGAAATATAGGTTTTCCGAGAAAAAGTGTAACAGTACAATGCCGGAAAAAATTGAAATATAGGTTGAAAATGCCCGAATATGCCCGACCTTGTTGATAATCCGGTACGAGATGACCGACGCGACAATATAACCGGTGTAATACATAGCCAGAATAATACCGGCGGCAAAAGTATTGTCGTTGTTTTCTGCCAACCGCAACGCCAGCGATGAGCTGAGCAGGCCATAAGCACAGCAGGTCAAAATTGTGCCGAAGAAAAAAGCAGTCAGCGGAGAAACGATTTTTTCAAGAGATTTAAGATGTTCGAGTATATTCTGCATAAGATATTCCTTGTTTTTGTCCCTAATCTACAGGATAAAAAGATATTTTCAACAACTTATCTTGCTAATCCTCAGGTCTTGAGTTAAAATCTGTCCCAAAGGAGAGAAAAGATGAAAGACGTATCAGCCGGTATTATAACTTGTGGCGGAAAAGTGCTGATAGCCCAAAGGCGGCACGGCAAAAATCAGGAATACCTGTGGGAGTTCCCCGGCGGCAAGCTGGAAGAGGGTGAAACCCTGCCGCAGTGCCTGCAAAGGGAAATCAAAGAAGAACTGGACAAAGAAATTACGGTCGGCGATTTTTTTATGACCTCTGTTTATGAATATGAAAACGGCGCCATCCGGCTTCATGCTTACTTTGCTGCCATGAACGAGCCGGAAATCCCCTCGCATATAGACCATGAACAGGTTAAATGGATCGACTGGACGCAGATTGACGACTATACCTTTGCTCCGGCAGATATTCCGATTAAAAACGCGTTGAAAAAGTTATATGGCGCATAGTTTTATAATACTTGAACCATTATTGGACAAAATGAAATATATTTTTGCTAAAGTAGCTTGAAGCAAGGCGAATTTTGTGATAATATCAAAAATGTAATTATATTACACTGTATATTATTAACAAAACTGAAGAAAGGAATTTTGAGCGCTGTTTGTATCAGAATTTATCAGTAAAGCCGGAAAAGTAGTCAACGCAGACGAGCCCGTTAAGATGTGAAGTACAGTAACATCGGGATTTTAACAGAAGGTTTGAACATAAACAATTTTACAATTATCTGAAAAAACACCTCTGCAGTTTTATAAATATATAAAGATATGACAAAAAATACATCTTGCGTAGAGTTCGTAAACTGCACACCGCATGCTATCTGTCTTAACGACGGACGGGTTTTTGAGCCCTCCGGCGTTATTGCCAGAGTGTCGGCCAAGACATCTGAGTTCGATGCCAATGGCATTGCGACCCAAAGCTTTGGCTCGGTAGAGAATCTTCCCGCCCCCAAGGACGGAACGGTTTATATCGTTTCAGCTCTAGTTCTGGGCCGAGCCCAGATTGAGGGCAGAACGGACGTTGTCGCTCCGGCTACGGGGCATAAAGACTGCGTCCGCGAGAACGGGTTTATCAAGTCCGTTCCCGGATTTGTGCGTTAAGAACTCCCGAGAGATCGGCATATCGGAAAAAGGAGCCTTTTCAAGCTCCTTTTTTTTATGACCCGATAATATTTAATCATCAAGCCGGATGTTCGGATTAATTTTGGCAAAATCCTCCGGCAGCATGACCAAAGAAACATAAACATTAGGCATTTTCTGTTCAGGGTTTTCCTCATGTACAACGCCGTTTTGGCATAAAACCGGATGAGTGCGATAACACGGATATCCTTCGTCTTCCCTGCTTCTTGTCCAACAGTCGTTAAACGCCGTCAGCGAAAACCTCCTCGCCAGAAAACAAAAGTCGGAAGAAATCAGGGTCGAAAAATATTCGGGATAATTCTCTTTACCCCATTCCTGCCGTAACAAATCGCTTTCTCTGAGATCTTTATTCTGTCCGATAGAAGAAAGAAAAGCAATATTAACCAGCGGTTTAAACCAAATTCCTTCTAATAAACTTTCACCAAGAAACTCCTGTCCCTTAATCAATTCGACCACGGCAATCCCTTTGGCAGAATCTGAAACAACCTTGAGAGTCTTGTCAACATAAAGCAATTTTCTCTTTCCCATAATGATTTGTTTTTACAATAATTAATTTAACACGTTAGTTATAGCATCTGAATCTCTAAAAGCAATTTGTTTTTATCTGAACTCGGTGTTAAAAGCTATTGGTTATCTGTACGCAGGCGTCCGGCCAGCAAAGCGTCTTTCAGAATTTGCGGACTGTAAAGCAGGGCAATCTCTTCTTCTTTACTAAAGTCGGCGGCCAATCCGTGATTGATAAAGTTCTCCAGTTTAATCTGCGCGCTTTCCAAATCCGCAGCCTTAAATTCCGGAGCCGGCCCGTTGGTTTCAAGCATCATCAAATGCAAATTGTTCAGCACGGCATCGGTTGCCAGCAATTCGGCGCCCTGATAATCGCGCTTGGTCTTTTCTGTCAGAATCTCTCTGGCTTTCAGGGCTTTTTGCAAAATCTCTGGCAGTCTGGCTTCTTCCGGAATAATAAAATATTTATGCTTTTCGGCCAGCCTTCCTGCTTTTTCATATGATGAAATCATCGAAATCGGAATAGACAACATCAGCCCGACGGTAATCGGCAGCATCCACCAGAACAAATCATGCGCATGATACCAGACAACAATTGTCGTAATCACACCAAGAACCGTGTGCCAGACGTGGCGGCGGAATGCTTCGGCAAAAGAAGTGCCGGTCTCGTCGCGGTTCTGAGTGTTCCAGCTCACGGCATTTCCGGTCAGGATGTCAAAAACGAACTTGCTCTGAAACATCATCATAATCGGCGCAAACAACGCGCTGATGACAATCTCGGAAAAAACGCTTTTAATCGCGCCCAACCGCCCGCCAATCAGCTTTTTGTCTTTGTTTTGCAGCAGATAAACTATCAGCCCGAGAAATTTCGGAAAAATCAGCATAACCATGGAAATGACAAACAAGCTGATTGTCCCGATCTTGTCAAAAACCGGCCAGGTCGGAAAAAGCGTGTAAGACGTCGGAAAATATGTGGGCGGAAAAATCTCGCGCCCGAGAGCAATCATCAACCCGACCAACAAAAAGCACAACCAGATTGGAGAAGACAAATAAGACATAATGCCAATGGTAAAATGCACGCGGCTCACCGGATGCAGCCCCTTGGAAATAAGCACCTTGATATGCTGCAAATTCCCTTGGCACCAACGTCGGTCGCGCACGGCAAAATCAATCATGGACGGCGGACATTCCTCATAGCTGCCTTTCAGTTCGGGCAGCAGCCAGGCTGACCAGCCACCGCGCCGGATAAGCGCCGCCTCCACAAAATCATGGCTCAGAATATGCCCGCCGAACGGGGCTTTGCCTTTCAGAACCGGCAGCCCGCAGCAGGCCATGAACGCCTTGACCCGGATAATGGCGTTGTGTCCCCAATAGTTGCTGTCGCCCACCTGCCAATAAGCCAGTCCGGCGGAAACAATCGGGCCGTAAACCTTGCCGGCAAACTGCTGAATGCGGGCAAAAAGCGAATGGCGGTTAATGCACATCGGCGGCGCCTGAATAATGCCGGCATGCGGATTGGCTTCCATCAGCTGCGACATCGCCAGCATCGTTTTGCCCGCCAGCAGACTGTCAGCGTCCAATACAATCATAAAGTCATATTTGTTGCCCCATTTTACACAGAAATCTTCAATGTTTCCGCTCTTGCGCGCGGTGTTTTTGGCGCGGCGGCGATAATAAAGATTAATCTCCGGTGACATTAGTTTGCGGGCTTCCAGCCAGTTTTTTTCTTCCTCAATCCAGACTTTCGGATTGGTCGTATCGCTCAAAACAAAAATATCATAAGCCCGCCCTTGTCCTGTCTGCTGTAATTCTTCGGCCATTGCCAGCAGGTTGGCAAAAACTTCGGTGGACGATTCATTATAAACCGGCATGAGCAGAGCCGTTCTTGTCTGCAGTTTAGTCTCTTCCGGCACCCAGAGCACGCCGGGGACTTTTTTCTTGCACAAAAGCTCAATAAAGCCAAAAACGCTGGACCAGAAAAACAAGGCAATCCATGCAAAAGTCAGCATAAACAAACCAATCATCAACGCTTTGGTCAGCCAGACGGAATCACTCGGAATAACTGTCATCCATTTAAGCGTTGCCAGAAGGGTACTGATAACCATCAGCCCGAAAACTTTAATCCTGCGGTTGCGGATTCTTTTGGGATTAATCGGAGAATATTCTTCCATTTTCAGTCCTTTTTGCGTTTATGGAAAATTTTGCTCAAAAAGCTTTGCGGCGCTTCGATCTTCTGCGGTTTCATCTCGGCAAAACAATAATCCGGCGCCGTTGCAAATATCAGGCCTTTTTGCAGAGCGGCAAATGTTTCGCTTTCATCACCGAGGTTAAAATTTTTATATTTATTTTTAGATTCGGAAAGCAAAAAGCCGTATTTGTATCGCGCAACAAGCTGTTCATCGGAAAGGTTGCCGCCGTTGAAAACCTTTTTGGCTTTTTCCAATATAATGCTGTCCGGAAAGACAGAAATCTCCTGCTTTTGAGACGAAGTCTCCCATTTTTTCAGCATCTCATCCTGCGCGGCTTCCAGCTCCTTGCCTGAAAAGCCCAGATTCTCCAGATAAGCGCGGATAATGTCTTTGCTGCTTCTGATCTTTATGGCAACCATTGATAACTCCATACCTCTGAAACATTTTCTCCGCCTTTTTTCAAAACAATCCGCAGTTCGGAAGTCTTGTCATTCGGCTTAAAGTCGACATAAGCGGTCAGACCTTTGGTCAGCGGGTTCAGCATCAGATGCGAACCGGCAATCTTTCCTTCGCTGGCAGACGCGTCAATGCTGATTTCATTATTGTTAAAAGCCTTGGTAACGGCGGCGGACGGCGCAAAATCAACCGCAAACTTGCGCTTTTCCGTTTCCAGCATGCCGGAAACCCCGCCAATTCCGGTGCGCGTCGCTGTAACGGCAACCGGCTTGCTTTTGCCCAAAGAAATTCGGGAACCCCACGTCAGACGATATTGAAAATAATATTCTTTGCCGGCCACGGCTTTTTTCTTAGGCACCCAATAGGCAACGATATTATCATGAATCTCCTGTACGGACGGAATTTCTACCAGTTCGACCCAGCCTTTGCCCCAGTCGCTGATCGGTTCAACCCAGGCGCTCGGACGCTGCTCGTACATTGCTTCAAAATCCTGATAATGTTCGGGATTTGTATCTCTCTGCATCAGGCCGAAACCTTTGGGATTGTTGTCTTCAAAAGCCGAAATCCGCAAATATTTCGAATTGTCAAGCGGCCGCCAGAGCCATTCGCCGTTGTTATTGTGAACCAGCAGACCATCGCTGTCATGAACTTCCGGCCGGTGGTCGTCAAAACGGTTTTTGGTGTTTTCTCCGAACAAAAACATAGAGGTTAGCGGTGCAATTCCGAGTTTGTTAATCTCCTTGCGCGGAAAAAGCCTGGCCTGAACCTCCATAACGGTTTCTTCTCCCGGTGTAATGGCAAAGCTGTAAGCGCCGGCCACGCTCGGGCTGTCCAGCAGGGCATATACGATGACGGATTGAGATTTGCGGGTAGGCTTTTCCAGCCAGAATTCTTTAAAAACCGGAAATTCCTCGCCGGTCTGGACGGCCGTATCAATTGCCAAACCGCGCGCCGAAAGACCGTATTTGTTGCCTTTGCCGAGTGCACGAAAATAACTGGCTCCCAGAAAAGAAACCAACTCGTCAAAATAACGGGCGGTGTTCAGCGGGCTGTGCAGGCGAAAACCGGCATAGCCGATATTTTCAAGCTGCGAAGCATCAAGCTTGTTGCGGCCGTAATCAAAAAATTGCGGAGAATATTTAATCGGATGCGACCGGCCGTTGATAACCTCGTTAATTGGCACAGAAACATTAAAAAGGGAACCCAAATGAAAAAACTGCAGCTCAAATGGCAGACGCTGCCCGAACCACGGACCGTTATTGCGTACGAAACGGATGTCGCGGTGCTGGTCGTAATCCAGCTGTTTCACGCTGTCGGGAAGAACCGTGCTGGGGGCGGCATAAGCTTGCGACGCCAGCTTTTGCGCCATGCTGCTGAGAACGTCAAAATCAAAAATCTCGCCTTCGGCAATGGCCGGCAGATTCTCTGTTGTCTGATTCTTTATATAAAACATCCATCCGGCCCAGACAACAGCGGCAACAACCGCAATCGCCAGCAAATTCTTCAGGAATTTTACCATTTTCTCTCCTTTGTGTTTTTGCACTTGTCCTCACAAATACAAAGCAGTTTTGCCTAAAAGTCAAGGGCAAAAGCGCCGGTTTTTAACAAGGGCGTCAGGTTTGTCCTTGACAAGCCTGCGCTAAGGTAATAAAACAGAAAAAACAAAATGATAACCTGTATGTGGGAAACAAAGAATGTTTAAGAAACTGGCAAATGAATTTAAGACTTTCGCCATGCGCGGAAACGTTATTGATATGGCCGTCGGTATCATTATCGGTGCGGCTTTTGGTAAAATAGTCGATTCTCTGGTCAAAGATATTATCATGCCGCCGATAGGGCTGTTGCTTGGCAAAGTTGATTTTGCCAATTTGTTTATCGTGCTGAAAGACGGAGCGGTACCGGCGCCTTATGTATCGCTGGAAGCGGCTCAGCAGGCCGGAGCCGTCACACTGAATGTCGGTGTTTTTATCAATGTTGTCATCAGCTTCCTGATTGTTGCTTTTGCCGTATTTATCCTGATTAAAGCAATCAACGAATTGCAGGCCAAAATGGATAAAAAAGCGGCTGCGGAAGCTGCAAAGGCGGAGCCGACAACCAAAGAATGCCCGTATTGCTGTACGCAAATTCCGGTGCATGCAACCCGCTGCCCCAATTGTACTTCGGAATTAAAGAAGTAACAGGATCTTATTGTTATCTTCCAAACCGCCCCGGTGAACTTTTTCAAAATCAGAACAGTTCATTTCGGGCGGTTATCTTTAATATAGTTATTCCTCTTTGCTCTTTTTATTTTGGCTATTGCCTGACTCTTTTATTTTCTTGTCATTACCGGACTTCAATCCGGCAATCAACCTTTCAAAGTACATTCTTCGTCACAACCCCGCCATAGCATCGCGAGCCACAGGGCACCGTACAAACTGAACACTGCCGACGTTCGGCCGCCTGCCGTGCAAGTTGCTCTTTTCTTTTTCCGAACAGCAAAGTGTTCAGAATAACATTGTTAATACTATAACACAAAAAAACACAAGCTTTAAACATTATTGAAAGGGCAACTGGCTTTTGGGGCTATAGAAGCGGAAAATAGCGAAGAAATTTGGCTGGCGGGAGAAACAGATGCATATGGGAAAGGAAAAATTACGAACAAAAAAAACCCGCACTTCAAAAAAGTACGGGGTTGGTTAAACAAAAGAATTTTAGCCGACCGGTTTGATATGCCAAATATTATTGGCGTAATCCATAACTGCGCGGTCACTGGAGAACCTGCCGATACGTGCCACATTGAGAATGGCTTTTTTCGCCCAGGCTTCTTTGTTTTGAAAATCTTTTTCCATTTGGTGAACGGATTTTGCAAAATCCTCCAAATCGGCCAAAACAAAGTAGTAGTCGCGGTTCATCAGCTCTTCATAAATGACCTTGAACAGCAAGACATAATCTTTTTCGCAGAACATGTTGGAGTTCAGGGCATTCATAATCCGCTTGATGTAAGGCGATTTTTCGGCATAATCCGCCGGATTGTAAGAATTGTTCTGACGCATTTCCTGAATCTGCTCTTCCCGCAGGCCGAAGAGATAGAAATTGTCTTCTCCGACGGCCTCGCGGATTTCAATATTTGCTCCGTCATAAGTACCGACGGTCAGTGCTCCGTTCAAAGCAAATTTCATATTGCCGGTGCCGCTGGCTTCAAAACCGGCCGTAGAAGACTGAACGCTGACGTTGGCTGCAGGTATCAAAACTTCGGCAAGTGAAACTTTATAGTCCGGCATAAAGACGACTTTAATCATGTCGTTAACCCGCGGATCATTGTTGACCACATCGGCCACATTGTTAATAAGCTTGATGATCAGCTTGGCAAAATTATAAGACGGAGCGGCCTTTCCCGCAAAAATGTAAGTCTTTTTGACGGTTGGATGGAAGTTGTCTTTAATAATGGCCAAATAGTCGCCGATAACCTGCAAAATGGTCATCAGCTGGCGTTTGTATTCGTGAATGCGCTTGGCATGAACAATAAACATGCTGTTCGGGTCAACAATCACGCCGCAGGTTTTAAATATAATTTTGGCCAGTTTTTCTTTGTTAGCCATTTTTACATTAATAAACTCCTGCACAAACTTCTTGTCTTTTACAAAATCCTGAACCCCCTCAAGCAGGTCAAGATTGGTAATCCAGTCTTCGCCGATTTTCGAGCTGATTAAGTCAGCCAGAGCCGTATTGGCGTGCAACAGCCAGCGGCGCGGCGTAATGCCGTTGGTTACGTTGGTAAATTTCTCCGGCCAGAGTTCGTAAAATTCCGGTACCAGTTTGGTTTTGACCAGTTCAGAGTGCAGTTTGGCCACGCCGTTGACCGAGAACGAACCGACAATGGACAGATTGGCCATACGGATGATCTGGTTGTCGCCATCGCCGGAAACAATTGACACGCGGCCGAGTTTGTACGGATCGTCACCGAATTTCTCACGGGCAAAATTCATAAAGCAGCGGTTTATTTCATAAATAATTTGCAAATGTCGCGGCAAGAGGCGTTTGAAGTAACGTGCCGGCCAGGTTTCCAGTGCTTCCGGCAACAAGGTGTGATTGGTATAGGCAAAAATCTTGGTAACGATATTCCATGCATCGTCCCATTCCTGGCCGTGAACGTCAACCAGCAGCCGCATCAGTTCGGCAATTGCCAGAGCCGGGTGCGTATCATTCAGTTGAACGCAAACCTGATCGGGCATTTGTTTAAAGTCATTGCTTTTTTCCAAAAAGCGGCGGACAATATCCTGCATGGCGCAGGAAACAAAGAAATACTGTTGTTTAAGACGCAGTTCCTTGCCGGATTCGACGGCATCGGACGGATAAAGCACTTTGGAAATCGTCTCGGTTTCAATTTTTTCTTTAACGGCTTCAATATAGCCGCCCTCATTAAAGATATTGATGTCAAGTTCGTCATTGGTCTTGGCTGAAAAAAGACGCAGATAATTGACTGATTTTCCGTTATAGCCGACAATCGGAAAGTCGTAGGGAACGCCGTAAAGGGTATTGGTGTTCATCCAGATATAATTTTCTTTTCCTGAAGGGTCGCGGAAAGTCTCAACCTCGCCGTAAAGCGGAATTTTTACGGTTCTGTCCGGACGGGCGAACTGCCATGGAGAAAATTCTGCCGCCCAGCTGTCGGCCTGTTCAATCTGATACCCGTTTTCAAATTTTTGTTTAAACAGGCCGAAATTATAGTCAATACCGTAACCAAAGCCCGGAATGCCGAGTGAAGCCATAGAGTCAAGATAGCAGGCCGCCAACCGACCGAGCCCGCCGTTTCCAAGTGCCGGATCATACTCCGTGTCAAAAATTTCGGCAATTGAAATATCGGGAAAACCGTCGATTTTAATATTTTTCATAATATTGAAAAGGCCGAGGTTATGCAGGTTGTTCTCTAAAGAACGGCCGATAAGGTATTCAACGGAGAGATAATAAATCCTTTTTGAATTCGCCTTGTTGTAACGGGCAATGGTTTCATACATCTTGTCCATGGCAAATTCGCGCACGGCCAAAGAAATTGCCAGCAAAGCTTCTTCTTTGTTGATTTCGCAAGTCCGTTTGCCGATAAAATACTTAATATAATGTTCAATCGAAAGCTTTAACCGCGCTTTATCGATTTCATTAATGATTGTCGTATCTTTTTTGCTCAAAATTACTCTCCTCAGGGTCATTGATAACATTTCCTGCCCATAACAATATTTACAATTGTTTGAAATATGGTTAATGAAAGATATAATCATGAAATTATACATCCACAATAGTACACATTTAATCATTTTGTCGTGAAAATAAAGTTGCAAAATATTGTTTTTTGAATATAATCCCGCTGAGAATATGGATGTATAAGAGGTAAAAATTCATGAAAAAGACATTTTTGTGCAGCCTTCTGATGGCGGCTGCAATTCCGGGCGTTGCTTGCGCTCAAGATATTTTTGAGGCTTTAAGCGATGCCTATCGCAGCAATCCGACTTTGCAGGCGCAACGGGCATATCTCCGCTCTATAGATGAAAATGTTGCAATTGCCAAATCCGGTTACCGTCCGAACATTTATCTTCAGGGCAGCTATGCCGACGCCGATGTTGACAGCAACCAGCCGGGAGATGCCAGCCGCACCAAACAAAAAGTTATCGCGGCCAAAGTTTCACAGCCGTTGTTCAGCGGTTTTCAGACCGTAAATTCGGTCAAGTCGGCTGATAAAGTCGTGCGTTCCCAACAGGATAACCTTTTTAATGTCGAACAAACGGTATTTCTTGATGCTTCAACAGCCTATCTTGATGTTTTGCGCGATACCGCAATCGTGGATTTGCAAAAAAACAATGAAAAACTTCTGAAAAAACGCCTGGATGAAACAATCCAGCGTTTTAATGTCGGCGAAGTCACCCGTACAGACGTTTCTCAGGCACGCGCCCGCCATTCGCAGGCCAAAGCTGACCGCATTAGTTCGGAAGGGACATTGCAGGCATCCCGCGCTAATTATGCCCGTATTATCGGTGTTCGTCCCGAGGATCTGAAAGCGCCGGAAAGTCTGGACAAGTTTTTGCCGGCAAGTTTTGAAGAAGCGTTGGAATATGCCAAAGTCCACAACTATTCTATTTTGCAGGCCAAAAATTATTTCGAAGCGAAAGAATATGACGTCAAAACCAAAACCGGCGCCTTGCTGCCGAGCATTACCTTGGACGGCGAAGCCTCCAAAACCAGAGGCGACATTGATATCCTGCCGAATGACAGCGAGGTTGACAATCTGGAGTGGAGCGTCAATATGACCGTTCCGTTGTACAGCTCCGGCGAAACCCGTGCCAAAATCCGCCAAAGTAAGTATCAAAAGTGGCAGGCGCGCGAGCAGGTTGCCGAAGCTGAGCGCAATGTCACGGAAAGCGTAACCAGTGCTTGGGAATATATGCTGGCGAACAAAGCCATGTTGTCGTCAATCAAAGACCAGATTAAGGCCAACGAAATTGCGTTGGAAGGCGTCCAGAAAGAAGAAGCTCTCGGCAACCGTACAATTCTTGACGTGTTGGATGCTTATCAGGAATTGTTGAACTCTAACGTTGAGCAAGTAAAAGCCCGCCGCAACTACTATGTTTCGGCAATGTCTTTGCTGCAGGCCATGGGCAAATTGACGGCCCGCAACCTGAATCTTGATGTTGAGTATTATGATGCCAAGAAGTTCTATAAAGAAACACGGGACAAATGGCTTTCTATATCTGTTGATGATTAAAAAATGCCTTGCCGCGCTGATGTTCAAAAAAACAATAAAACATATTTACAGTTGGAATCTAATATAATATGTTAAGATAAGTTAAATATTGAATGTCAGCCCGCAAGGCTTGTATTTTTATTAAGAACACGGAATTGGTGAGAGAAATGGCCGAACAACAAGACGAAATGTCAATGAATGAAATCTTGTCTTCAATCAAAAATATTTTGGTTGAAGGCGAAAACCCCGCAGCACCTTCAACTTCCGGCTTTACTCCGCCGGAACCGCATCCTGTCGGAGAAGAAAAAGTTGTTCCGGCAGAACCTGTTTTGACGGATTCTCTGGATATTGAAAAATCAGATCTTGATCTGAGTGAACTCAAGCTTGAAGACAGTGATATTCTGGAACTTTCGCCTGATATGGCTGTTGAGCCCGCACAGCCGGATTCTCTACCGGAAACAATGCCGGTTGCCGAAGAAATCAATTTGGCGGATGAACTCGCAGGAGTAGATTTAACGCCTGAAATCGTTGATGATAAAGGTGATGAACTGCCGGAACCGGAAATTGGCGGAACAGATGAACCGGAAGTCGGTTTTGACCAATTAATTGAACAAAATGCTCTGGCAAAACCCGGTGAAGAAGAACAAAACAATGCGGTAATAGATGTGGAATCCGAACCGTATTATGAAGAGCCGGCTTCTGAAAATACGGAGCTTCCCGAACTTCCAGCCCCGACAGAAGAAGCCGTACAGGCAGAAAATTTTGATAATATATCAACTGCCGCAGATTCGGAATATCGTTCGGAAACAGAACAATATTTTACCGTGCCTGAAAATGCCGTTGCGGAAATGTCTTGGCCGGAACCGGCGGAAAACAAAACAAAGCCGGTTTTGGAAGATAATATTGAATCTGAACGGATGGCCGCGCCGGCAGTTGAACCGGTGGCGATGCCTGCCGTTTCAGCGCCCGAACCGCTGACGGCTCCCGCTCCGGCACCGGAGACGTCCGTAGCTGAACCTGTTAAGGAACCGGCTATTGAAAACGTACCGGCTGTTGATGAAGACGTTGCCGATGTTTCTGCAAACATTATCAACAATTTTGCAAAATTATTTGCCAAAGAAGAAACGCCGGCTCCCGAGACAGTCCGCCCGTCTCTCGGAATTGCGCCGGTGTCGGACAATATCAGATTGGGCAACGCTTCCCAAACTTTGGAAGATATGCTGAAAGTCACGTTGCAGGGTTTGGTCTCTGATTGGGTTTCCGGTGCAAAAAGCAATATTGATTTGTATGATCTGGCTTCAAAAGAAGTTGCCCGTCAGACAAAAGTCTGGCTGGATGCCAACCTGCCGGCCGTTGTTGAAGGCGTGGTAAAAAAAGAAATTGAACGAGTGATGGTAAAGGTTGGCCGAAGCTGAGCCATTGGCGCCGACCTCCGTCTTTTTTGCCCCCAAATTGATTTTTGAGGGCATTTGTCGCTTTTTTATGTCATGGAATAAAGAAATTTAGGGAAAATAATAATGTTGGAAAAAACTTATAATCCAAAAGATTTTGAAGAAAAAATTTATGCCGATTGGGAAAACAGTGGAGATTTCAAGCCTGATATGCGCAGCAATAAGGACGCTTTTGCCGTTGTTATTCCGCCGCCGAACGTTACCGGCGTTTTGCATATGGGACATGCGCTGGACGACACGTTGCAGGATATTCTGATTCGCTATAACCGCATGCTGGGCAAAAAAGTTTTGTGGCAGCCGGGAACAGATCATGCCGGTATTGCAACCCAAATGGTTGTCGAACGCAATCTGGCCAAAGAGGGCATTACCCGACATGACCTGGGGCGTGAGAAATTTATTGAAACCGTCTGGAAATGGCGTGAACAGTCCGGCGGCACAATCTGCAAGCAGCTGCGTCGTCTCGGTGCTTCCTGCGATTGGAGCCGCGAGCGTTTTACCATGGACGAAGGCCTGAGCCGCGCTGTTCGCAAAATCTTTGTCAACCTGTATAAAGACGGGCTGATTTATAAAGCCAAAAAACTGGTTAACTGGGATTCCAAATTTATGACGGCCGTTTCGGATTTGGAAGTTGTCCAAAAAGAAACCGTCGGCAAAATGTATTACTACAAATATCCGATTGAAGGCGCAGAGGGAGAGTTTATCCATATTGCCACCACCCGTCCTGAAACCATGTTCGGAGATACTGCCGTTGCGGTCAGCAAAGAAAATGAAAAACTTAAACACCTGATCGGCAAAAATGCGATTCTGCCGATTGTTAACCGTCCGATTCCGATTGTCGGCGATGAACATGCCGATCCGGAAAAAGGCACAGGCGCGGTTAAGATTACGCCGGCGCACGACTTTAATGACTTTGAAGTCGGCAAACGCCATAATCTGCCGATGATTAATATTCTGAACGAAGACGCGACTTTGAACGAAAATACGCCTTTCCCCGGAATGGATACGCAGACGGCGCGCAAAAAGACGATTGAAAAGCTCGAAGAACTCGGCCTGATGGAAAAAATTGAAGACCACCCTATGGTTATTCCTTACGGCGACCGCTCCGGCGTTGTCATTGAGCCGTTAATGACCGACCAGTGGTTTGTTGATGCGCCGACCTTGGCCAAAGAAGCGATTCGCGTTGTTGAAAACGGCGAAATGGAATTTGTGCCGAAATCTTATGAAAAAACATATTTTGAATGGATGCGCAACATCCAGCCTTGGTGTATTTCCCGCCAATTATGGTGGGGACACCAAATGCCGATTTGGTACGGCCCGGACGGTGAGATTTTCTGTGAGGAAAATGAGGCCGAAGCTCAGGCTGCGGCTGATAAGCACTATGGCAAAAGCGTTGAACTGACTCGCGAAACAGACGTGCTTGACACTTGGTTTTCTTCCGGGTTATGGGCTTTTTCAACCTTGGGCTGGCCGGACAAAACCGAATATCTGGATACTTTCTACCCGACTTCGGTTTTGGTAACGGGGTTTGACATTATCTTCTTCTGGGTTGCCAGAATGATGATGATGAGCATGTATATGATGAAAAACGTCCCGTTTAAAAAATGCTACATCCATGGTTTGGTGCGTGATGAAAAAGGCCAGAAAATGTCCAAATCCAAAGGCAACACCGTTGACCCGATGGATACCATTGAAAAATACGGCGCTGATGCTTTGCGCTTTTTTATGGCAGCAATGGAAACGCAGGGACGCGATATCAATATGAGCGAAAGCCGCATTGCCGGTTATCGCAACTTTGCCACTAAATTGTGGAACGCCTCCCGCTTTGGCGAAATGAACCATTGTTTTGAAAACCGTACGGCATTTAATGAAAACAGCGTTAAGCATGCGGTTAATAAATGGATTGTCGCTAAAGCCAAAGAGGCCTCAAAAGAGGTTACGGAAAATCTTAACAGCTTCCGTTTCTCCGATGCCGCCAATGCCGTCTATCAGTTTGTCTGGGGCGCTTTCTGCGACTGGTATATTGAAATGATTAAGCCGATTTTCTATGGTGAAAGCGAGCCGGAAAAAGCAGAAACCCGCAATACTTTTGCTTGGGTGTTAGATAGAATCTTGGTTATTTTGCACCCGTTTATGCCGTTTATTACAACGGAACTGTGGAACAATACGGCAGACAAGCGCGAAGCCAAATTGATTCATGCCGCTTGGCCGTTGCCGGAAAAAATTGATACAGCGGCAATGGCGGAAATTGATTGGGCAATTGATTTGATTTCGGCTGTCCGTTCACTGCGTGCGGAGATGAACCTGCCGGCTGCCGCCAAGTTGACGGTATATCTGAAAGGTGCCAATGCCGCATCTTGTGCAAATCTGCAAAACTTTAACAATATTATCAGCTCTCTTGCCCGATTGGAAAAGCTGGAATGCTTTGGCAAAGATGCTGAAGTCAGCAAGGATATGGTCCAGAGCGTTTTCAAAGAAGCGACAATCCTGCTTCCTTTAAAAGGTGTTGTAGATTTTTCGGCAGAAAAAGAACGCCTGAAAAAAGAGTTGGATAAGCTGAATAAAGACTTGGAAGGCTACGCGCGGAAACTGCAAAACCCCGGCTTTGTCGAAAGAGCGCCGGCTGCAGTCGTTGAAGAAGAAAAACGCCGTCAGGCTGAAGCGCTGGAAAACAAGAGCAAGGTTGAAGAAGCTCTGGCCAGAATTGCCGATTTCTAGCAGGCATAAGGCTGTATATGGCCATGTCCATAAAAATACCACAAACTCACATTTGTGGTATTTTTTTACTTTTTATATAGGCTTATGTTGAGTTAAAATAAGAAGCCATATTTTCAGGATAAATTAGCTGTATTAGCGTAAGGCACAACAGTCACATCTGTTTTTGTTAGTTACTCCGGGCGGACAACAGCATTCTCCTACAATATGCTGACCTCTTGAACACTCCGGATGTCCTAAAGTATCGCAAGGATCTCCGGCATTGCAGCATTTTCTGAAGCCGTTGCAGCCATCAGAGCATAGATGAGTGCCGTTTCTTCCGCAGTTGGATTCGTCTTGAAGTGGAATGCATTCTTTTACACAAGCCCCACCTTGCTGTTTATATCCGGAGTTACAAGACCACCCTGTATTTATTGTGTGGCTGCCAGAGCAATCGGTGCAGGAAGATGTTGTATATGAACTGTTGCTTGGTTTTGTAGAAACAGTGTTTTTGCAATCGGCTAAAGTACAGCTTGGCGTATCCGGCGTTGACGGTTCGGTCGGTGTTGTGGTCGTGCAATTATAATAACACCTGTTCCCACAAACCGTTGTTGTTGAACAAGTTTGTCCGCTTGGCTGAGATGACGAGTATCCTTTGCTTGAACAGGTATCGGTACAGCTCGGTGTATCCGGTTTAGGGTCAGGATCAGGGGAATCCGGTATATTTGGGATATCAGGTTCTTCCGGATCGGGCTCTGGTTCTGGTTCCGGTCCGCAGTAGGACGAATCACACCAACATTCGGTACAAGGTGGCGGTGGAGGAGGCGTGGAACAGGTAACGCATGCCTGTCCGTTAAAGTCATTGTATCCGCCGGACGGAGAAGTTATTTCATCGGCGGAGCAGCTTGTGTTGCAATCATTGCCGTAACGGCAGACGTAACAGGTTTCGCCGCAGCCGGTAGAGGAATAGTGGTCAAAAACATAAGGGTAAGAGCAGCTGCTGGTAGATCCTTCGCGGCAGCGGGTATCGCAGCATTCTTCATATTTTCCGTCACAAATTTCTCCGACGCCGCGGTAGGGCGAAGTACAAATCTTATTATAAGTTGCCGGACAATAACATTCGGTAATCCAGTCGTCACTGTGCGGACAGGTCTTGTCAAAAATTTTGGGACTTGGGCATTGCGGGTTGTCTAAGGAAAGGTGGTATTTAGGATTGGCCGAGCGCTGACAAAGACAATAGTCTTCGCCGCCGCCTTCACAGTCACCGGGGAATATTATCGGTTCTTCTTCAAAGTCGGGAAGGAAAGTGGTCTTTGCTTGCACTGTTAAAGGCAAGGTAACGGATGCCATAAAGCAATATGTCAAAACGGCAACGGGTCTGTATGTATAATAAACCATAATAGTTCTCCCAAAAGTTCAGATAAAACTATTATAATACGCCTGCTACAAAAGTCAATAACAAATGAGAAGTCTTGCCGCTTTTTTGTACTATCAGAAGGTCTTGATGTAATTATTTTCTTAGCAAAGATGAAATCGTTGGACGTTTAATTAGTTTTTCCGGACGGACAAAACTCGGCATTTCAGGCTTTTTCGCTGCATCGGCAGTTTCTTTGTCCGGTGCGTTCAACTTTTGTACCTTATCAACGCTTCTGGCCTGATAAAGCCCGTCAAATCCGGGAACTTTGGAATAAAATTCTTCAATCCCCTCGATTTTTTCTTTTTTGCCGACATAAAACAAGCCATTGGATGTTTGGACGTTAAACATATTCCGGATAATTTTTTTCTGGTATTCTTTTGTAAACATGGACAAGACATAACGGCAGAAAATCACGTCAAATTTTTTGGATAATGAAAAATCGTCGAGCAGGTTGTTTTTCTTAAAGCTGACCATAGCCGCAATATCATCGTTCGCCAGCCAACTGTCTTTTTCATAATGAAAATTGTCAATAATCTTGCGGGCATTCATCCCCATCTGAATCTCAAACTGATTGTAGCTGCCGTTTTTGGCCTTGACAATAGCCTGTTCCGAAATATCTGTTCCTATAATGTCAATATCCCAGTCCGATACATTCAGCAGCTTATTTTTAATCGAAATGGCAATAGAGTACGTTTCCTGACCGGTTGAGCATCCGGCGCTCCAAACCCTGAGCTTTTTCACGCCACGGTTATATTCCCGCAAATAAGGCAGAATATTGTCTTCAAATTGTCGGAACACACTGTAATCACGATAAAAACTGGTGCCGAGCAGTGTGAGTGATTCGACCAGCTGGCTGATAAAGGATTTCTGTCCGAGACGAACCTCGTCAATAAGTTCCTCGACCGCGGCATAACCTTTTTCCCGAACAAAATTGGTGATTTTTTTATCTAAGATAAAATATTCCTCTTCCGAAAAATCCCAGCCGGCATTTTCCTTAAGAACTTTCAACAGATAGTCAAAATCGTTTTTGTTCATGTTTATTCCTTAATCATTCCCAGAATTTTAAGTTTGCTGACAATAATTTCCTCGTCAAACGGTTTCATCAGATAATCGTCAGCACCGCCGTCCAGAGCCTCTCGAATTTTTTCCGGTTCAATCATGGAAGAACAGAAAATAATTCTGGGCTGGCGGATTTTATACTCGCCTCGGATCTTATATAACACGTCAATCCCGTCAATAATCGGCAGCCGCCAATCCATTACGATCAGAGCCGGCTCTTCTTTTTGGCAAAGCTCCAACACTTCTTCGCCGTCTTCGGCTTCCAAAACGTCCAGTCCGAGATTTGAAAAAATCTTGGAAAGCACCATCCGGATAATTTTTGAATCGTCAGCAACAATACACTTCACGATACCACCTTTAACCCATAACCAAACCTAATACGCCGTCTTCAATAAACGCCAAATTATAACCGGCAAAGTTTAAAATTTTCTTTAAGTAAAACGCCGGCGCAAACTGAGCGGAAACTTCGCAGTCCTTACCCTCGCAGATATTTTTCAATGTGGCTGTTTTTTCTTTTGACGGTTCGGCATCACTGTGTGAACCGATGTATAATTTGCCGTTTCTTTCTTCTGCCTTAATCCATCCGCCTTTAATAATTGTATCGGCCAAAACCATAATGCCGACCATTGCCGGACGGGAGAATTTCGGATTCTGAACGGCCAGTTGCAACTCTATCGGAAAATTCCGGTTGCCGAGTGTTGCCAGATACTCCTCCGTTGTTTTTTTGACCAGCGGCATATTTTCCAGATTGGCGTTTTCCAGCCCGAAAGCCATGCGAAAAAACTTTTGCCTTGCCGAAAGAACGGATGAACTGACCTTTAAGATAGACTTAATGTCATCCAGAAAATCCATGTCGCCTTCTTCCAACAATTCTACGGCATTGGCCACAGCCCCGATGTTTCCGATCAAATCATGGCTGATTCGGGTACAGATAAGTTCGGCAATCAATGTATCGTTAATATCGTTGTTCATCTTTTCCTCTGTTAAAAATTGTACAAATCCGTGTTCATATAACGCTGGTCTTCGCGGGACATTCTGGTAAAGTCCAGTTCCCGCAGCATCGGATCTTCCAGCAGCAAATAACCGGAAGAAGCCTGCAGATAAGGCTTTGTGCCGCCCATTCCCCAGATAACCTCATCCTTGTTGTCGGGCGTGCCGTATTTTTGATTGACCTTTTTCCAAAAGTCATAAATTTTGATGTTGCGGAGATAAATGGCCTTCGGGCTGTTGCCGGTAATGGTCTGCGACATGCTTTTATAAGTAATTTTATAAACTTTGTTGCGCGTAAAGTTGCTGGTAAAATGCACGCTGATATGTTCTTTGGTGTCAAATTTGCTGAACTTCAGCGTATCGGTGTATCTGTGCCCGTCTTTTTTGGCCGTTTCGGCCACGCAGTTAGCCAGCCGCTCATACCCGACCACACCGCTGTTGCGGCATTTCTCTTCATTGCGCCAACGGATAAAGTTCGGAATTTCAAATTTTTCATGGACTTTCTGAAAACCGCGGTTCTGCATAATCCGCTCCACCTGTTCCTTTGACATTCTGAGCATCACGCCGGAAATGTCAAAAACAGAAGCGTTTGAGCGTTTGTTCTGAGTTTTGGCCGAAGTCTGCATCAACTCTTTCAGGCCGGCATCGCTGTTATTTTTCTTTTCGGCGGAAGTTGAAAGCTCTTCCGCAGCTTTTTCGGTAATCTTGCCGATCCAGGTCTTTTCCACGGCAGTGGGCAAACTTGGAGTTAAATCAATCTTTTGGGCGGCGTCTTTATCGGCAATGGCATCAACCAGGCCTTGCGATGTATCGGGCAGAGTCTGCAGTTCGCTCTGCGGTGCCGGCGCTTTTATTTTGGAAAGTGCTGCCGGTTTGTCCTGCGGCAGTTGGATTCTCGGAGCAATGGCTCCGTCTTCCTGAATCTCAACATCATCATCGGGAAAATCAAGGTCGGATTCGTCCATTAGCTTTGGTTGCGGCTGAGCAGACGGAACAGGCGTCTGCAAAGGCTGCGTCTGCCGCCGGCGAGCCTTGATTTGTTGCAGGGCATCGCCCTTAACATCATCTTTTGACGGCGGTTTAATCTGAAAAGCGGCGGCTTCGGCTTCTTTTTCGCCGGAGAACATCATCGGGTCAAAAGACACGTCGGCACGGGCTTCTGCCGCCAGCAGCCCTGCAAATGCAAATATAAGTGCCAGATGTTTCATATAACCTTGTTCCCGAATATCTTTATAACAAACCAAACTTTATACCCTTTTTTAGCGGTTATCAATTTATAAGCAACATTTATTAAGAAATCTATTTGATTTTGTGAATAAATGAGTGTATTTTAACCAAACTTACAAGGAAACGAGGATGGAAAAAAATACCGTACATATTATCGGCGCCGGACTTGCCGGTTCAGAGGCTGCCTGGCAGCTGGCTTCTCGCGGGATAAAAGTGATTCTCCATGAGATGAAGCCGCAAAAATATTCTCCGGCGCACAAAAACCCCGGCTGTGCCGAACTTGTCTGCTCCAATTCGCTGCGTTCGGATGATTGTGAACATAACGCCGTTGGGCTGATGCATCAGGAAATGCGTCTGGCCGGCTCTCTGATTATGCAATGCGCCGACGCCTCGAAAGTTCCTGCCGGCGGAGCTCTGGCTGTTGACCGCGATGCATTTTCGGCACTTGTGACGGAAAAGTTAAAGTCTCATCCGCTGATAGAATTTGTGCATGAAGAAGTCACGGCTCTGCCGCCGGCGGACTGGGGTGAGGTCATTGTTGCTTCCGGCCCGTTGACGGGCGATTCCCTGATTGCGGATATCTTAAAGCATATCGGCAACGGCTCGCTGTCTTTTTATGATGCCATTGCGCCGGTAATTTATAAGGAAAGCATAGATTTTTCGAAGGCTTGGTATCAGTCGCGCTATGACAAGGGCGACAAGTTTGACTACATCAACTGCCCGCTGGACAAAGAACAGTATTACCGCTTTGTCGAAGAGTTGAAAACTGCCGAGCAGGTAAGCTTTCATGAATGGGAAAATGCATCGTTTTTTGAGGGCTGTCTGCCGATTGAGGTGATGGCGGCGCGCGGGGAAGATACCCTGTTGTACGGTCCGATGAAGCCTGTCGGACTGACCAATCCGAATGCTGCATCCAAGCCTTATGCCGTTGTCCAGCTGCGGCAGGATAACAAAGAGGACACGCTGCGCAACATGGTCGGTTTTCAGACCAAGCTCAAATACGGGGAACAGCAGCGGATTTTCCGTACGATTCCCGGCTTGGAAAATGCTGAGTTTGCCCGTCTGGGCGGCATTCATAAGAATACATTTATCAAAAGTCCCGAGCTTCTGGATGGCTTTTTGTGCCTCAAAACCCTGCCGCACATCCGCTTTGCCGGACAGATTACCGGCAGCGAAGGCTACATCGAAAACGCCTGCACCGGATATTTGGCCGGTTACTTCGCCGCTTGCCGGCTGCGGGGCACAGCCCCTGTTTTGCCGCCGCGAACCACGGCTTTTGGCGCCATGCTGGCACATCTGACGGATGACACCAATTCGGAAGATTATCAGCCGATGAACATTAATTTCGGCATTTTTCCGACTATTTCGGGAGAAATGACGGCCAACGGCAAATTCCGCAAGCTCAAAGGGCTGGACCGCAAAAAAGCTTATACGCGGCGGGCACTGGCAGACATCGTTCCATGGCTGGAGGTCATAAAATGAAAAAACGTTCCAAACAGCAAAAAGACGAGAACTTTCCGGTTGCCGGATTATTGATAAAATCCTCGCTTCGCCCGTTGGTTAATGCCTATTATCGCGCTGCCCGCTATTGCGATGACATTGCCGATGCGCCGGATTTGTCCGCCCGCCAAAAACTTGCCAAACTCAGCGAGGCGGAAGACATTTTTCTCGGGTATCAGAAAGAGGTGCCGGATGAACTTTTGTTCTTGTCAGGACTGCGCCGGATTTTTTGTGACGAACTGCTGGATACATCGCTTTTTACGGACTTGTTGACGGCTTTTCGTCAGGACAGCCGCGGCCATACTTATGAGACCTGGGAGCAGCTTCTGGAATACTGCCGCTATTCGGCCGCACCGGTCGGGCGTTTTATGCTGGCTGTTCATGATGAAAACCTTTCGACTTACATGCCTTCCGGCGTTTTGTGCACGGTCTTGCAGATTGCCAACCACATTCAGGATATCAAATATGACTTGCTTGTTCAAAACCGCATATATCTGCCGGCGGAACTGTTGCAAAAATATCAGGTTTCAACAGAAGACCTGCGGCAGGACAAGTCTTCTCCCGAGCTGAAAAAGTTGATTGCCGAAATCATTTCACGCCTGCAAAAAATGCTCAAAGATGCGGCGCTGTTACCGGCCATCACCCGCAGTCTGCGCCTGAGAATGCAAATTTGCGTTATCCTTTCCTTAACCAATATCATGCTAAAAAAGCTAAACAAGAAGGATGTCTTGCAAAAAAACGTCAAACTGTCTAAAATAGACTGGATGCGTGCGGTAATCGGCGGTGTTTTTTGTGCCCTGTTTACCAAAACAAAAATATCAAGGACTGCTATATGAACAATATCAAACAGATTGTAAAAAAGTCAGGCACCTCTTTTTTTTGGAGCATGAGGTTTCTGCCGGCGGCGCAGCGCAACGCCATGTATACGATTTATGCTTTTTGCCGCCATATTGACGATATTGTCGACGGCGATTCTCCGATGGCCGAGAAGATAGATTTGCTGCAAGCCTGGCGCGAAGAAATGGACAATATCTTTGACAAGAAAGTCCCGACCACCGAAATCGGCCGCAAAATTTATAAAAACTGTATGCGCTTTAAGCTGCCGAAAGAAGAATTTCTGCACCTGATTGACAGTATCGGCATGGATGTTCCCAATCCGGTTCAGGCGCCGGATTTGAACAAGTTTTACCGCTACTGCCGCGGCGTTGCCGGAGTTCCCGGAAGCCTGACCCTGCGGATTCTCGGCTGCAAGGACGAGCAGGTTATCAATGACCTTGCCACCTCTCTGGGCAATGCGCTGCAAATTACCAATATCTTGCGTGACGTTAAGGAAGACGCCCTCAACAACCGCCTGTACATCCCCAGAGAATATCTGGAAAAAGCGCAAATAACGGTGACTGACCCGATGAGCGTCGTCGTGGATAAAAATCTGGTGGTTGCCCGCGAGGAACTGGCGCGTCAGGCCAAAGACAACTATGCCAAAGCCGACAGGCTGATTCCGCAGCTGGATAAAAAAATCAGCCGCCATGTCCGTATGATAGAAAGTATCTACCGCCGCTATTTTGATATGATGGAAAACCGCGGCTGGGAAGTCATCTCTCCGAAGCCGTCGCTCGGCAAGTTCAAAAAACTGTCACTGGCTTTGCGGGCTTATTTCAAAAAATGAGGCGAAACGAGGTACAAAAAGTTCATATCCTCGGCGGCGGCATTGCCGGGCTGGCCTGCGCCTATTATCTCAAACAAAAATCCCCGCACATAAAAACAATCGTTTATGAAGCTGCACCGCATGCCGGCGGTCGGGCTTTCAGCCGGTATGACAAAGAATGGAACACTGAACTGGACAACGCCGCGCACGGCATTCTCGGTGCCAACCGTGAAGTCCGGCGTTTTTATCGCGGGAGGGAAAAGGTCTGCCGGATTCCTTTTTATGATTTTGCCGAACAAAAGTTAAGTTATAATCCGCTGCGTTTTGTCCGCCATATTTTGCTTTCGTTGTTTAATACCGCTGCGGAAAAAATTGACCGGCACAGCTTGTGGACGGTTGCGGCGGCGTTGTTCCCGTATACGCCGCTCCAAACCCGTCTGTTTTATTCCGGTAACAATCTGACGCCGGATTTGGTGGATTCTTTTCTGCCGTTTATTGACGAGCTGAAAACCGGCTGGCGGCTGAAACGGGCGGAGGGAAAAGACAGGATTGAAAAACTGGTTTTTAATCAGGGAGAAATTACGGTCGGTTCAGATGAAAAAGTTATTTCGGCGCTGGATTCCCGAGCTTATCATAAAATTTTCGGCGGCGAGATTTTTGAGTATAACCGCATTGTCAACGTTTTTTACCATGTCAGCACCTGCCTGTGGCTGCCGGGGGAAAAAGGCGTGCTGGGACTGGTGAATGCTCAGGCCGACTGGGCTTTTGTGAACAAAAACACACTGGCGGTTACAATCAGTAATTTTCAGGGCAAAATCAGCAATAAAGAAGAGTTTGCCCGCCGGATATGGCTGGAAATCAATGCCTTGCGCAACCAGACGCCGTTTTTTCTGCCGGCTTATCGGGTCAGGGATTATAAATTTGCTACGATTGCACAGGATAAAAAAAATAATGCCAAACGCCCGCGAAATTGCCGAACCGAATATGCCAATATGATGTTGGCCGGAGACTGGACATTGAAAAATTATCCCTGCTGTCTGAACGGTGCGGTCCTCTCCGCCCGCCGTGCGGTTAAAGCTGTTTTGTAAATTATTTCTTGCAAATTTCTGGTAATACTTTATGATAACACCCGCAGTCCGGAGACGGGCTGTGGTGTCTGAAAAACATCTCTTAGATTATTCCACTTTTGGGTGGGGTGCGTGATATAAGCCGCTTCGCGGACGAATAAGCGCGACTGTATCTAAGCAGTTTTTCAGCTCCATCCGCCTATTTTTTTAGGCGGATTTTGTTTTAACAAAATAGTGGAGCTAAAAATAAATGCTATCAAGAAAATATAGAAAAGAGTGGTATAAAACCTTCCGGAGTTATTGCAATAAAGAATTAAACCGGATGATGACGGAACAGGGTTTAACAAGTACGGAACTGGCGGACCATATAGATTTTTTTGAAGGTCGGATAGAAAAATTAAAAAGAAATACCAGCCATGTGAGAATGGAAGAATATGTTTATCTTTTTTCCTTTCTGGATAAGGTATTTGAAATAAAACTTGTCGATGCCAAAGATTATCCTTGGCAGTAACAAAAAAGCGGGATTAATCTCCCGCTTTTTTATTTTTCTTCTGAAACACATCCTCCCCATCCGGTACGGTTTGGGCGCCCTTTGCGAATGACCAAAACAAAGCCCCTCTCCCTCATCCGGCACCATTCCCCCTCTTTGATAAGAGGGGGCAGGGGGAGATAGCCCCGCCCGATTACCGAATGATTTCTTAGCTTTTGGCCCAAAGAGGCGAATATTAAGCACTAAGCCTTGGAGCGTAGCGACTTTAACTTTGGGCTGAAAGCTTAGAAAATGAGGTTGGGCTTGACTTTTGCTTACTTTTGGTCAAGCAAAAGTAAGAAAGAAGAAAAACCAACTCTATGAAGAAACCAAAACCCGAAAATAAAAAAAGAAAAACAACGAAAAAATGGGGCGGAAAGAGAGAGGAGAGAAAACGGGACAAAAGGGGAGATAAGAGAAAGGAAGGAGAGGGAAGGAGAGGGAAGGAGAGGGAAGGAGA